>JANQSN010000021.1 GCA_028284045.1 Alphaproteobacteria bacterium
GTACACCGGCCGGTTCGCCTGCTTCGGCACGAAATAGTACATCATGCCGAGGAAGCCGGCGGTCAGGAAGAAGCCGACCGCGTTGTGGCCGTACCACCACTGGGTCAGCGCGTCCTGCACCCCGGAGAACAGCGAGTAGCTCTTCACCCCGGTGAACGATACCGGCACCGCCAGATTGTTGACGATGTGCAGCATCGCGATGGTCAGGATGAACGCCAGATAGAACCAGTTGGCGACGTAGATATGCGGCTCGCGGCGCTTCATCAGCGTGCCGGCGAAGACGACCAGATAGACGACCCAGACCAGCGTCAGCCACAGGTCGACGTACCATTCCGGCTCGGCGTATTCGCGGCCCTGGGTGATGCCCAGGACATAGCCGGACGCCGCCAGCAGGATGAAGAGCTGATAGCCCCAGAAGACGAACCCGGACAGCGTCGCCCCGCCGAACAGCGGGACGCGGCAGGTGCGCTGGACCACGTAGAACGAGGTGCCGAGCAGCGCGTTGCCGCCGAAGGCGAAGATGGCCGCGGAGGTGTGGACCGGCCGGAGGCGCCCGAAGCTGGTGTACTCCAGGCCGAGATTGAGCACCGGGAACGCCAGTTGGAAGGCGATGATCACGCCCATCAAGAACGCCACGACGCCCCAGAACATGGTGGCGATCGTGAAGAGCTTGATGATCCCCTCGTTGTAGTCGACCGCGTCGGCGCGGGCGGCGGCAGGGGCGGCCGCTTGAGAGATCGCTTGAGCCATCAGTTCTTCTCGGGGTCTCCGGCGCTTGGCGTGCCGCGTTGGAGTCGACGCGACCGCAGGCCGGAGGCGCGGGCCGAGCTTCTCCCGCGCGGAACAGTCGAGCGTCGGGTCCCGTCTATCATTGATCTATCTCAAAACTCTGAATCCGCAGCGGCTGATCGCGGCGGCGTCCGCGGCCGATTGAGGCAGCAGCCGGCGGCTCCACCCGTACCGCGCGAGGCGGGTGCGCCTCGCCGGATCAATAGTCGGTCGGGCTGCCGAAGCCGTCGATGTACGCGTGGTGGCCGATCAGGACGGTACCTGTCCACTTGAACAGGGCGAAGCCCGGCGGCTCGCGCACCCAGGCATCGGCGAAGGTCACGTCGTCCAGAACCAGCGGGATCTGATGCGCCGTCGACGGGGCGATGCTGGCGACGGTGCCGCCGAATCGCACCTGGATCGCCCGGTGGACATGGCCGCAGATGACCCGGTGGACCTGAGGATGGCGGGCCACCACGGCGGCCATCTCGCCGCCGCCGGCACAGCCGATGCGGTCCATGAACGCGATGCCGGTCGCGAACGGCGGGTGATGCATGGCGATCAGGGTCGCCCGGTCCGGCGCCTCGGCCAATCGGGCGTCCAGCCAGCTCAGATGCGCCTCGCCGACCTCGCCGCCGCTGAGGCCCGGCACGGTGGTGTCGAGCGCGACGATGCGCACCGCGTGGTCTTCCAGGACGTAGTTGAGGGGGCCGCCATGGGTCGGCAGATAGCCGTGCCCGGGGAAGGCGTCGACCAATGCCGTGCGCTCGTCGTGATTGCCGGGCAGCACGACGAAGGGGCAGGCCAGCGCCGCCAGGCGGCGCGCCACCCCGGCATACTGCGCCGGACGCCCCTGGTCGACCAGATCGCCGGTGACGATCACCAGGTCCGGGGCCGGCCTCAGCGTGTTCAGCCGCGCCACCGCGCGGTCGACAGCGGCATTGGTGTCCACCGCCTCCATGGCCAGGCGGCCGTCCTCGACCGCGTGCAGGTCGGTGATTTGGGCGATCAGCATTGATGGCTCTCAAGGTAGGGCAGGGCAACGGGGTCTTGAGCTTAGGCGTCGCCGGCGACAGCTTGATGACGGCGGCGGGAGAATATCGCCCCGGCGGGAGGACCAGGGATGACGCATCGCCAGGATGATCGGGCGGTCGGCGGGCAGCGATGGGCGGCGCTGACCAGCGCGGAGCTGGCCCGGCGGATCGACGACCGCACCATCGCCGTCCTGCCGGTCGCGGCGATCGAGCAGCATGGGCCGCATCTGCCGTTGGATGTCGATCTCGCCATCAACCGGGCGATCGTCGCCGCCGCGTTGGCGCGCCTGGGCGCGGTGCCGTCGGTCCTGGTGCTGCCGACGCTGCCGATCGGGCTCAGCCCGGAGCATACGGCCTTTCCCGGGACGCTCAGCCTGTCGGTAGAGACGGCGCTGGCACTGTGGCGGGAGGTGGCGGCGGGCGCGATCCGTTCGGGCATCCGCAAACTGGTGGTGTTCAACAGCCATGGCGGCCAGACGGAGCTGGCCGGGATCCTGGTGCAGGAGCTGCGGGCCCGCCATGGGATCCTGGCGGTCGCGGCCTCCTGGTTCGACTTCGGGCTGCCCGACGGCGCCGTCGCCGCCGGCGAGGCGGCGCACGGCATCCATGCCGGCGCCGTGGAGACGGCGTTGATGATGGCGATCGCGCCCGACAGCGTGCGCGCGGGCGAAGTCGGGGCTTTTGCGTCCCGCTCGGCCGCCATTGCGGCGGACTTCGTGCGGATCGGGCCGCTGGGACCCGCGGCGATCGGCTGGCAGACCCAGGATCTCAACCCGGCTGGTGCTTGCGGCGATGCCACCGCGGCCACGCCGGCCCTGGGCCAAGCGATCCTGGATCATCTGGCAGACGCGTTGGTGGCGCTGCTCGGGGAGGTCGACCGGCTGACCTGGCCGCCCGCCCCGGATGCGGACGGATAGGATGCGATCTCGGGGCGGCTACTCGACCAACAGCGCGGTCGCGCCGCCGATGGTGATGCCGCTCGACCCGTAGGCGGGGCAGTTATCGGCGCGGCCGAAGCTGTCGATGCTGTTGAACTCCAAGCGAAAGCCGGCGATCGCCGCGCAGTCGGTCTGGGCGGAGTAGTCGATGCTGCTGAAGCTGATGCGCTGCGACGGCGCGTAGACCAAACCGTTCATGGTCAGCGAATCGATGCTGCTGAACGAAGACGTCTGGTAGCTGGAGTCCCGGTCGACATAGAGCAGGATGCCCGGGAAGTCGTAGGACGAATCGGCGGGCGCGCGCAGGTTCACGCTGTCGATGCTGCTGAACGAGAAGGTGCCGACCTGTGCCGGCGAGGACCCGGTCAGCACGAGGCTGACGCCGGAGCCGGTGCCGCTGCAGTTGCAGCGCAGGCTGCCCATGGAGCTGAACTCTAGGTCGCCGTTGACGATGTAGTAAGTGCCCGGGTTCAGCGTGCCCGAGCCGCTCATGCGCAAGCCCCCGCAGTAGACGCCCGGCGAGATGGTGCCGCTGGTGACGCGGTCGTTCCAATCGCAGCCGCCGGGCGCCGGATCGGCCAGAGAGGCGAAGGGGTCGTCAACCGGCGCCTGATCGGTCTGCGCCGGCTGGTCGAGATCGAACCGGTCGATCGACCCTGCCCGGTAGCCGCCGGCGGTGTAGAGCGATCCGGCGTGAAACCGGTCGAGGCTGTTGATGGTGATCGCCCGGCTGTGGGTGGAGTTGGCGATCGGCACGCAGTCGTGAAGCTCCGCCTGGTCCATGCTGTTGAACCGCATTGCCCCGGATGTCTCGCTGCCGTCCAGTGCCAAGAGGCATCCGGGCTGCCCGGACGCGCCGGCGAGCGCGACGGCCGAGACGGAGATGTCGGTTTCCTGCAGGCCCATCACATTGGCGAACAGCAGCGGCAGCGGATTGCCGTTGGCGCTGGACCGGCGGGCGGTGACGCGCACCGCGTTCGCCGGCGTCGCGCCCGGCGAGAAGGTCCGGGCATCCTTGTCCCAGTGGCCGACCATCACGTCGCTGGGGTTGATGATGTTGCCGTGATCGGCGACCGGCATGTTGCGCGTGCCATACTGGACGGCGCGCGCCCGGGCGGTCGGTGGGTCGGCGACCTCGCCGACCGCCGCCAGCGCGGCGGCATCGGCGCTGAGCTGAAGCTGGCGGCTGACCATTCGGGCATTGCTGAGATCGATGACCATGGCGGTCACGCCCAGAAGAACCGGCATGGCCAAGGCGGCGATCACCAGCACCGCACCCCGCCGATCCGTCGCCAGATCCGCCGCGCGGTGCCCGATCCGGCGCCGCCGGATCATCACAAGCCCTCCATGCGCATGACGGCCGAGGCCGGCATGGTCGCCGTGTCGAACAGACCCAAGAGGTCGAACGGCACCGCGTCCGACATCGGCACCGTCAGCGTCACCGACACATCGGTCTGGCCGGCCGAGGGGTCCGGCCACGCGGCCGCCACGGACGGTGTCACCCAGCTCTTCATGGTGTTGTGGACGAAGCTGGTCACCTCCGACGGCGTGGTCAGATCGCCGACGGCCATGCGGCGCGCGGCGTCCTGGGCGGTGTCGAGCATGCTGCTGCGCAGGTAGAGCGCCATGCCGAACTGGATGATGCCGGCCAGGACCAGCACCATCACCGGCATCAGGAAGGCGAATTCCAGCATCGCCGCGCCCCGCCGGTCGCCGACCCAGCGGCGGGCCGCCGCGCGCAGCCGCGCCGGCTGCGGGGGGTGGGTGAGGAAACGACGCGTCGCCATGGCCTGCCTGTGCCCGTCGCTCAGCCCGACGCCAGCAAGAGCCGTGTGGCGGTCTGCATCAAGAACAGCAACGCAAACCCGACGATCACGCCGCACAGGGCCAGGAACAGGGCGTTGCCCGCCGTGCGCACCGGGTGCTTGCGCCGTTCCTCGGCCAGACGGCGTGGGCAGCGGCGTTCCCGCCCGGCGACGATGGTCAGGTAGTAGCGGCCGAAGACCAGCGGGATCGACAGGCGCAGATCCACCGCATGGTCGCGGCTCCAGTCCCGACCCTGGACGGCATCGGCCGTGTCGACGGCCGACCGGGGCGGCGCCGGTGTCGGCGCGCCGTCTTCGGTCGCTGCGGACGTTCTGAGGATGTCGGTCAAGGGGATCCTACCCGGCGAAGGTGGTCAAACCACCATCGTCCAGCATGGTAAAGACCCGTTTAGAATTGCTTAACTTCTGCCAAATCTCGCCGTTTTCGCGTCTTTCACGCCAAGTCGGTGGCGGCTTTAGTATCTTGACTGTGTTATCCTTCTGCGATCGCGACTCCGAAGGGAGGCAGGTCGACGGCATCGCGCGCGCCGGTCCAGACGATGGCCGGGGCGGGGGCGGCGGCGCTGCTCACCGGCCGCTCAAACGCCCAACGGGCGGGCTGGTTGGAGAGGTTCGCCACCACCGTCGCCCGGTCGTCGCCGGCGGTACGCTCGATCGCGAACACAGGGCCCTGCGGCGGCAGGATCCGCGCCGATCCGCCGACCAGCGCTGCCCGGCCCCGTCGCCAGGCAAGCCAGCGGCGGGTGAAGGCCAGCACACTGTCGTCATCCGCCGCCTGAGCGTCGGCGGCAAGCGGCCGGTGCGCCGGATCGACCGGTAGCCAGGGCTCGACGTCGGAAAAGCCGGCATGCGGGGCAGCCGTCTGCCATGGCATCGGTGTGCGAGCGCCGTCGCGGCCCTCATAGTCCGGCCAGAAAGCCCGCCCGAAGGGGTCCGCCAGCCGCTCGAACGGCACATGGGCCTGGGGCAGGCCCAACTCGTCGCCCTGATAGAGGCACACCGTGCCGCGCAGGCTGGTGATCAGCGCGATCAGCAGGCGGGCGAGCGCGCGGTCGTCGCCGGCGAGATGCGGCAGGGCGCCGTAGCGGGTGACTGCCCGGGTCCAGTCGTGGTTGGAGACGGCATGGGTCAGCCAGCCCTCTGGCCCCAGCTCGCGCTCGTTGCCGGCCAGGCGCTCGGCCAGCCAGGCGGCGTCGAGCTGCGGTTTGGTCAATTGGAAGGTGTAGCAACTGTGCAGCCGGCCGGGGGCGAGGTAGCGGCCGGTCGCCTCAAGGCTGTCGGCGTCGGCTACCTCGCCCAGCAGGAAGCGGTCGGGCCAGCGGTCGACATGGGCGCGCAGCCGCGCCAGCAGTGCCGGCATGTCGGGATGCGCCCGGTCGTAGAGGTGCTGCTGATAGCTGTAGGGGCTGACCCGCGCGCCGACGAAATGCTCCAGGTCTCGGTCGTCGGCCGGGGGATTGTCCCGCAAGTCCCCGTCGGCCAACAGCCGCGAGATGGCGTCGAGGCGGAAGCCGTCGACGCCGCGGTCGAGCCAGAAGCCCGCCGCCTCGAAGATCGCCCGTTCGACCGCCGGATTGTGCCAGTTCAGCGCCGGCTGGCTCGCCAGGAAATGGTGCAGATAGTATTGCCGGCGTCGTCCCTCCCAGGTCCAGGACGCGCCGCCGAAGACCGCCTGCCAGTTGTTGGGCGGCGTGCCATCCGGTTTCGGGTCGGCCCAGACATACCAGTCGGCGCGTGGGTTCGTCCGGTCCTGCCGGCTCTCGGCGAACCAGGGGTGCCGGTCGGAGCTGTGGCACAGCACCAGGTCCAGCAGCACCTTCAGGCCGCGCCGATGGGCGCCGTCGATCACCCGGTCCATGGTGGTGAGATCGCCGAAGCGCGGATCGATGTCGCAGAAATCGGCGACGTCGTAGCCGAAATCGTCGAGCGGCGACGGAAACACCGGCGACAGCCAGATCGCATCGACCCCCAGCCCGGCGATGTGGTCGAGCCGGTCGAGCAGGCCGGTAAGATCGCCCCAGCCGTCCCCGTTCCCGTCGGCGAAGCTGAGCGGGTAGACCTGATAGAGCACGGCGCCGCGCCACCAAGCGTGCGCGTCCGCCGGCTTTCCGGTCGCCGTCACGCGGCCGGCTGCTGCTGGGTGATGCAGTGGATCACCCCGCCACCCAGCACGATGTCGGCGGCGTCGATCTGCACGATCTGCCGGCCCTCGAACACCTCGTGCAGGACACGGACCGCGCGATGGTCCTCCGGTGCCCGGAAGGTCGGCAGGATCACCGCGCCGTTGGCGAGGTAGAAGTTGATATAGGACAGCACCAGGCGGCGGCCGTCGGGCCCGCGCCGGCGCGCCGGGGCCGGCACGGTCACGACCTCCAGCCGGCGGCCGCGAGCATCCTCCGCCGATTTCAGGATCTCGATATTGCGCCGCAGGACCGGCGCCATCGGGTCCGTCTCGTGATGGCTGGCCAGCGCGATCACCACGCCTGGCCGGGCGAAGCAGGCGACGACATCGACATGGCCGTCGGTCTCGTCGTCCTCGTGGCCCTCAGGCAGCCAAATCACCCGCTCCACGCCGAGCAGGTCGAACAGGCGCCGGTCGACATCCGCGCGGGTCAGGCCTGGATTGCGGTTGGCGTTCAGCACCGCGGTCTCGACCACCAGCGCCGTGCCCTCGCCGTCGACATGCACCGCCCCGCCTTCCAGCACCAGGTCGCTGGTGAAGACCTGGGCGCGGGCGCGCTCGGCGACGATCCGGCCGATTTCGGCATCGTTGGCGTGGTCGGGATACTTGCCGCCATAGCCGTTGAAGCGCCAATGCACGGCGCCCAGACCGCCCTGACCGTCGATCAGGAAGCTCGGGCCGGTGTCGCGCATCCAGCTATCGTCGATGTCGTGGGCCAGCACGTCGACGCCCTTGCCCAAGAGGAGCGAGGCGTCGACCACCTCGTCATGGCGGCAGACCATGGTCACCGGCTCGAACTCGGCGACGGCGCGGGCGACGTCGGCATAGGCGGCGCGGGCGCCCTCCAGCTTGTCGCCCCACAGCCCGGTGCGGCACGGCCAAGCCATCCAGCAGCGGGTGTGCGGATGCCATTCCGCGGGCATGGCGAAGCCGGCCTGCTGCGGCGTCGTCATGGCCGCGTCCGGTGGCGGCCGGGCATCGTCCGGCCCCTTGGATCGGGTCGTAGGGTCACGAGCGCTGGCTCCGGGTCGAAGTCGGTCGGGGGACGCCGCGGTCTCGGGAGACCCGGTTTACCGCAATTCGGGCGCGGCGGCTACACGCGGGCCAAGTCGGCGGCCCGCCCGCCCGCCGCAGCGGCGGCCTGCATGTCGTGCTGGCGGCGCCGGTCCTGGCGGTGCAACAGGATGCCGGCGGTGACGATGCCGGTGGTCACCAGCGCGACGATCACGGTGGCCAGCGCGTTGATCTCCGGCGTGACGCCGAGGCGGACGCTGGAGAAGACCACCATGGGCAGGGTCGTCGACCCCGGCCCGGACACGAAGCTGGCGATCACCAGATCGTCCAGCGACAGCGTGAAGGCGAGCAGCCAGCCGGCCACCAGGGCCGGCGAGATGATCGGCAGGGTGATCACGAAGAAGATCTTCAAGGGCCGGGCGCCGAGATCCATCGCCGCCTCCTCGATGCTTTCGTCGAGGCCGACCAGGCGCGACTGGATGACCACGGCGACATAGGCGGTGGCGAAGGTGACATGGGCGATGGTGATGGTGGTGGCGCTGCGCCCGCCGGGCCAGCCGATCGCCTGCTCAAGGGCGACGAACAGCAGCAGGAGCGACAGGCCGGTGATCACCTCCGGCATCACCAGGGGTGCGGTGATCATGCCGGTGAACAGGGTGCGGCCGCGGAACCGGCCGAAGCGGGCCAGCACCAGCCCGGCGACGGTGCCGATGACCACGGCGAGGCTGGCGGTGACCGCGGCGATGCGCAGCGACAGTCCGGCCGCCTCCAGGATCTGGTCGTTGCGGAACAGCTCCCCGTACCACTTCACCGACCAGCCCGACCACACGGTGACCAGCCGGCTTTCGTTGAACGAGTAGATGATCAGCAGCCCGATGGGCACGTAGAGGAAGGCGTAGCCGAACGCCATCAGGCTGAACAGCGGCCAACGGCGCCCGCTCATCGCGCGTCGGCCTTCTGCTGGCGCGACTGGATGTGTTGGAACGCCATGATCGGCGCGACCAGGAAGATCAGGAGCGCGATGGCCACAGCGGATGCGACGGGCCAGTCGCGGTTGTTGAAGAACTCGTTCCACAGGACGCGGCCGATCATCAGCGTGTCCGGTCCGCCCAACAGCGCGGGGATGACGAACTCGCCGACCGCCGGGATGAACACCAGCAGCGAGCCGGCGAGGATGCCCGGCAGGCTGAGCGGCAGGGTGACCGTCAAGAACGCCTTGAACGGCCGGCAGCCGAGATCGGCGGCGGCTTCCAGAAGTGCCGGGTCCAGCCGCTCCAGCGTCGCGTAGAGCGGCAGGATCATGAACGGCAGATAGGAGTAGGTGATCCCGACATAGACGGCGAAGTCGGTGTGCAGGAACTGAATCGGCTGGTCGATCACGCCGAGGCCGATCAGCAGGTTGTTTAGAAGCCCGTTCTGCTTGAGGATGCCGATCCAGGCGTAGACCCGGATCAGGAACGACGTCCAGAACGGCAGGATGATCAGCATCAACAGCGGCATGCGCCAGGTCACCGGCGCTCGGGCGATGCCGTAGGCGATCGGGTAGCCGATCAAGAGGCACAAGACCGTCGAGACCGCCGCAATCTTCAGGCTGTTGAGATAGGCGGCGGCGTAGAGGCTGTCTTGGGCGAGGAAGAGGTAATTGCCGAGATTGAGCCGGATCTCCAGATACGCGCCCTCCACCCATTCCACCAGCGGGGCATAGGGCGGTCGGGCGATCAGCGGCTCGGAGAAGCTGATCTTCAAGACGATGGCGAACGGGATCAGGAAGAACAGCAGGAGCCACAGATAGGGCAGGGCGATCACCAGCGTGCGGCCGCTGAGGCCGAGCCGGCCGGCCAGCGCCGCCCCGGCGACCCACAGCCGGCGCAGCGGATCGAGCCCGCTGGCGGTCAAGGCCGGCGCCCCCCGGCTCAGCCGGTCGCCGAGCGGCAGGAAGCCCTTGCGGCTCATCGACGGTAGCCCGTCGATGTCCGTTTGAGACCGGGTCCACGGACCCGGTCTCGCGGCGACGCCGGCCCTCGCCCCCGCCCGGCCCCCCATTCAAGCATACTGTCGTTGGGGGGCCGGGCGGGGGCGAGGGCCGGCCTCGGCGGTCGCGGACAAACACTCATGTCTGCAGGATCACGCCGGCGAAGGCCGGCCATGTCACATGGACGGCGTCTTCCCAGGTGATCGGCAGCTCGGTCATCCGCGTCACGTTGGGGGCGGTGACCCGGACCATGCTGCCGTCGGCCAGGCGGATCAGATAGATCGACGCGTTGCCGAGATAGGCGATCTCGTCCACCGTGCCCTGCACCGCGTTGCGCGGGTCGGCCGGCGGGTCCTTGGCGATCGCCATCTTCTCCGGCCGCACCGCGACATGGACACGCGTGCCGATGGGCACGGAGCCGGCGTGGCTGACCTCGATCTCCGTGCCGGCGGCGTCGGCGGCCACCACGACATGGTCGGCGGCATCCTCCACCACCCGGCCGCCGAACAGGTTCACCTGGCCGATGAACTCCGCCACGAACCGGGACTGCGGATACTCGTAGATTTCCGCCGGGGTGCCGACCTGGACGATCCAGCCGGCATCCATCACGGCGATGCGCGAGGACATGGTCATCGCCTCCTCCTGGTCATGGGTGACCATGACGAAGGTGATGCCCACCTGCTCCTGGATGTTGACCAGCTCGAACTGGGTCTCCTCGCGCAGCTTGCGGTCGAGCGCCGCCAAGGGCTCGTCCAGCAGCAGCAGCTTGGGCCGCTTGACCAGGCTGCGGGCCAGCGCGACGCGCTGGCGCTGGCCGCCGGACAGTTGGTGGGGCTTGCGCTTGCGCTGGGGGGCGAGCTTGACCAGCTCCAGTGCCTCCGTCACGCGGTGACGGATCTCCGCGCCCGGCACGCGGTCCTGGTGCAGCCCGAAGGCGACGTTCTGCTCCACCGTCATATGCGGAAACAGCGCATAGGACTGGAACATCATGTTGACCGGCCGCTCGTAGGGCGGGATCTCCGACATGTCCACGCCGTCGATATAGATGTGCCCGGCGGTCGGCTGCTCGAAGCCGGCCAGCATGCGCAACAGCGTGGTCTTGCCGCAGCCCGACCCGCCGAGCAGCGAAAACAGTTCGCCCCGGTAGATCGACAGGCTGACATCGTCGACGGCGGTGAAGGCGCCGAAGGTCTTCGACACCCCCTCGATGCGCACATAGGGCGCCTCGCCGGGGTCCTGCCAGGGCTCCAGCTTGGTCTGCCGGCGGTTCGGCTGCACCGCGCCGGAGGCCGCCGGCAGGGCCGTGTCGGTCATCGCAACCGGAGCTTCGCGCGGGCTGCGGGGGCCGGATGGGGCGCTACTGGCCGGTGGTGATGCGCGTCCAGGTGCGGGTGCGCTCCCGCTCGAACCGCTGGCTGACCACGCTGACGGAGAACAGCCGCTCCAACACGGCCTGCGGCGGGAAGATGCGCGGGTCTTCGGCGACCTCCGGATCGATCAGGTCCAGCGACGCCGGAACCGCGTTGGCATAGGCGACATAGTTGGTGATGCCCGCCATGGTCGCGGGGTCGAGGACGAAGTTGATGAAGGCGTGGGCCGCCTCCGGGTTCGGCGCGTCGGCCGGGATGGCCAGGGTGTCGAACCAGACGACGGTGCCTTCCTCGGGGATCACATAGGTGATCTCGTGGCCGTTGCCGGCTTCGTCCGCGCGGGCGGCGGCCTGCAGCACGTCGCCCGTCCAGCCGATCGCCAAGCAGATGTCGCCATTGGCCAGATCGTTGATGTATTGCGAGCTGTGGAAGTACTTCACGTAAGGGCGGACCGACATCAGCAGCGCTTCCGCCGCGGCCAGGTCTTCGCTGTCCTCGGTGTTCGGGTCGAGGCCGAGATAGTGCAGCGCCAGCGGCAGGATCTCGGTGGCGGCGTCCAGCATGGTGACGCCGCAATCCTCGAACTGGGCGACGACCTCCGGATCGAACATCATGTCCCAGCTATTGACCGGCGCATCGGGCATGCGCTCTTCGATCATCGCTACGTTGTAGCCGAAGCCGTTGGTGCCCCATTGGTAGATCACGGCGTGCTGGTTGCCGGGATCGGCCCGCGCCACCTGTTCCATCAGCACGGGATCGAGGTTGGCGACGTTGGGGATCTGGTCGAGGTCGAGGGGCTGGTAGATGCCGGCCTCGACCTGCCGGGCCAGGAACGGCTGCGCCGTCGGTACGACGACGTCGTAGCCGGCGCTGCCGGCCAACAGCTTGGCCTCCAGGACGTCGTTGCTGTCATAGACGTCGTAGGTGACGTCGATCCCGGTGGCGGCGGTGAAGTCTTCCAGCGTGGTCTCGCCGATATAGTCCGACCAGTTGTAGACATTGACGGTGTCCGCCGCGGCCGGGGCCCAGCCGAAACCGAGGCCGAGGGCCAGCGGCGACAGGGTGGCGAGGCGAAGCGCGGTGCGCGGCGAGAGGCGAGGGTCGGACATCGTCGGTCGATCTCCCAGGAAGGCCGGTCGGGACGACCGGGATCGGCGGTGGCGCTGCTGGGACGCCATCGACGGGTCAGGATCCCGCCAGCGGAGTCGCAAGACAAGCCGTAGAACGGCCCGTGGGGTCAAGAGACAATGGCCCGTGATCTCGGCGCTGTCGACAAAGGTAAGGTTGGGGGGCGGCGATGACGGTTCCGCACAGGATGACGGGCGTTCAACTGGTGTCCCATGGTGGCCCCGAGGCGCTGGTGGTCAACCCGGCGCTGCGCGTGCCGACGCCCGCTCGCGGAGATGTTCTGGTCCGCGTCGGGGCGGCGGCGGTCAACAACACCGACATCAACACGCGGACGGGCTGGTATTCGAAGGGCGACGCGGACGCTGCGGATGCCAGTTGGTCCGGCCACGCCTTGCAGTTCCCGAGGATCCAGGGGGCGGATGTCTGCGGCGCCGTGGTCGCGGTGGGGGCTGGCGTGCCGGAGAACCGAATCGGCCAGCGCGTTCTGATCGAGCCATGCTTGCGCTCAGCGGACGGCGAAGTCTTGGCGCGTCCCTGGTATCTCGGCTCGGAATGCGATGGCGGGTTCGCCGAATTCGTCCGGGTTGCCTCGGTGCATGCCTATGCCGTCGACAGCGCGTTGAGCGACGCGGCGCTGGCGTCGTTTCCCTGCTCCTACTCCACGGCGGAGAACATGCTGACCCGCGCCGCGGTGGAACCCGGGGAGACGGTTCTGGTGACCGGGGCCTCGGGCGGCGTGGGCTCTGCGGCGGTCCAGCTTGCCCGGGCGCGCGGCGCGGCGGTCGTCGCGGTCACCAGCCCGGCGAAGGCAGAGGCTCTTCGCGGGCTGGGCGCGGGCTTGACGGTCGGGCGGGATGCGAACCTCGTCGAGACGCTGGGCCGGGACAGTGTCGACGTCGTGCTGGACCTGGTCGCGGGGGCGCAATGGCCGCAGTTTCTCGACATCCTTAGACCCGGCGGCCGCTATGCCGTGTCCGGCGCGATCGGCGGGCCGCTCGTCGAACTGGATGTCAGGACGCTCTATCTGAAGGACTTGAGCTTCTTCGGCTGCACCGTCCTGCAGCCCGGGGTGTTCGGCACGCTCGTGCGATTGATCGAGCGCGGCGCGATCCGCCCGCTGGTCGCCGAAACCTGGCCGTTGACGGCCATCCATGAGGCCCAGGCCCGGTTCTTGAAGAAGGATCACATCGGCAAGATCGTCCTTAGCCCATGATGGGCTGCGGTCTTCCGACAGCCGGCTAGAACCGGGCGTCGGCGACTTGCCGGAGCGCGCGCAGCGGCGGCAGGGCGGGCGGCCGCGGGATATCGCCGAGCGCGGCGACGCGGGGCGAAGCGTCGCCAAGCGTGGCGACGCGGCGCGGCGGCAGGGTCGGCGGCAGCGGGACGGCGTTTGGCGGGTCCGTGCCGTCCGCGGCCGGGTTGGCCGGTCGCCGGGGCGGCATCGGCGGGTCGATGGCCGGGGCGGTGCTGGCGGATGGCAGGGCGGCGACCGAAAGGGCCGATGCGGGCAACGGGTCGAGCGGAACCGGATCGACCGGCAGCGGGGCGGCCGCCAGGGTGACGGTTGGCGCGGCCAGCGGCAGCGGATCGGCCGCGGCGGGTCCGGCTGTCGCAACGGTGATCGGCGCGGTCGGCAATGCTGTCGACGGGGCCAGGGCGGCGACGGCGCCGGCCGGGGCATTGGCTGGCAGGACGGCCCGCCGCCCGTCGTCCGTAGCGAAGCCGCCGGTGGCCGCGACGGTCGTCGTTCCGGTGGTGGTTCGGGGCGCGGCGGCGAGAACCGCCGGGTCGGCGACCGCCCATTGGCGTTCCTCGACCTCCATGCAGATCTCTCGGTCGTCGAAAACCCGCCACAGGGCGCAGTCTTCGCCCACCACCGCCGACAAGGCATGGTCGCCGAGGGTCTTGCCCGTGGTGGCGGCGCTGACGCCGTCCGCCGCGTAGCTGACGATGGTGACCGCCAACGGAACACCGCAGCCGGACAGCGCAACCCCGGCGACGATCAGCCCGGCGAGCCGACCCAGGGTCGGGCCGATCCTGCGGTGCCCGGGCCGTGCGCCGGCCGGAGCGTCATCGCCGGGAAGTTCTATGTTCATGTTTTGATCCAGTCAGCACAGCATTATTTACCCAATATCTCAAATATTGTTGGGAAAAGAAATCGCGATATACGCCGAGAGGAGCAATTTTTTTCTTACGTGTGGCGTTCAGGGTGTCGATTGCCAAAGAATGGTCGGGATTTCGTACGGCGAAGCGCTTCAGCCGGCGCTGAGGAGGATCGGTCAACTGTCGAAGAATGATCAGAATTCCCCCCCATCGACCGGATCGGCAGCTATATTTGGTGTTCCTTGCCGGACAAGGCTCCCCATCCGGGCCGATCGGGAGGGTGGGTTGACGGTGGCGAGGTGGGTGTCTATTATTAGAACAAAATAGGAACATAGGGCGTCGGGCCGGCTCTCCCGGTGCGGTTCCGCTTCCCTCGCTTCATCACCGGCATGCCATGACCGTTTCCCAGCCCGCCGATCGGCCCGAGCCCGCGGGCGGTGACTCCCCCGGCCGCCGCCGGACCGCCGATCCGATCGCGCTGGGCCGGCTGAAGGCCCGTCTGCGCCAACTCGACGGTGCCGATCTGCGGCGCCGCTCGGCGGTGCCGCTGGGCGTGCCGGCGATCGATCGGGCGTTGCCCGGCGGCGGGCTGGCCGGGGCGGCGCTGCACGAGATCCTGGCGGCGGACGGCGATCCAGCGGCTGACGGCTTCGTTGCCGTCTGCCTCGCCCGGCTGGCGGCGGTCCGGTCCCGGCCGGTGCTCTGGGTCGCCGGGACGCCGGGGCCGTATCCGCCGGGGCTGGCCGCCTTCGGGCTCGATCCGGCGCGGCTGATCCTGGTGGCTGCGCCGCGCCCGGCGGAACGGCTCTGGGTGATGGAGCAGGCGGTGCGCGCCGCCGGCGACGGGTCGGTGCTGGCGGCGGTCGCCGGGGCGGTCGACGGGATCGATGCGGTCGCCAGCCGGCGGCTGCATCTGGCGGCGGAGGCCGGCGGAGTCCCCCTTCTGGTGCGGCGGGCGGGCCGGTCGGCGGCGGGCGCCGGCAGCGTCGCGGTGACCCGCTGGCAGGTCGCCAGCCTGCCGGGCATTCCGCTCTGCCTGGACGACGGCCGGGCGGAGCCGGGGGTGCCGCCGGCGCGCTGGCGGCTCGACCTCCTGCGCTGCCGTGGCGGCCGGCCGGCCGGCTGGATCGTCGACTGGGCGGGGCGCGGGATCGGGTTGGTGGCAGCCGACCCCTTCGAGACCGATATGGGCGGCCTCGAACAGTGCAGGCCAAGCCTCTCGCCAGCCCTTACAAGCCGGGCTAAGGTGCCGGTTTGCGGCGCGGGTGTAGCTCAATGGTAGAGCAGTAGCCTTCCAAGCTACCTACGTGGGTTCGATTCCCATCACCCGCTCCACGGACGAGGCGCCGATTTCCCCCGCGAAGGCTGGCGATCCGGCCCTTGCAATCGAGCCGCGCAGTCGCTAGAAGAGCGGTTCCGCGACCGGTCGCCGGTGCGCGGACAATATTGTATTGCGGGTTGACAGGCTCACGCTTGCCGGCCGAGGCGCGGCGGCCGACGGGTCGCCGCACCGGCACGACCGATCAAGCGACGGGACCCGGTGTGACCGGACCGATCCATGTCGGCGACGGCGCTCTAAAGGTCACGCATACGGGGCCGAAGGATCCGGGGCCGGACACATTCCTGGACGGTCGCCCAGATGAGGTCGCTGCCAAGCGGGGCCGTCCCCGGTGGGCGCCGGCCGCACGAGCGGAAGGAGTGTAGCTCAATTGGTAGAGCACCGGTCTCCAAAACCGGGGGCTGGGGGTTCGAGCCCCTCCACTCCTGCCAGCGGCACTGGTCCCACCAGCGGCACTTGGTGGACCGCTGGTCGGCGCGTCGTCCTCCGGTAGGGCGGGCGTGCCCTTGCCGGCGGGTGAGCCGGCGGCAGACTTAAGGATCGGGTTCGGCGGATGCGGCACGGCACCGCCCCGATTGAACCGCCCGGATCGACGGCCCGATGGGCCGCTTGCCGGGCCTTCCAGTGAAAGAGTGAACAGGGGCGATGGCAAAGACCGGCCCGGTCCAATTCTACCGCCAAGTGCGTCAGGAGATCGCCAAGGTCACATGGCCGTCCCGCAAGGAGACGGGGGTGACCACGATCATGGTGTTCATCTTCGTCGTGTTGATGGCCATCTTCTTCCTGATCGTCGACCAGATCATCGGCTGGGTGGTTCGTCTGATCCTCGGGCTTGGGGGGTAACGTCGCACGATGGCCACGCGTTGGTATGTGATCCACGTCTATTCCGGCTTTGAGAAGAAGGTCGCCCAGGCGATTCGGGAGCAGATCGAGCAGAAGGGATTGCAGGAATACTTCGAGGACGTCTCCGTCCCGACCGAGGAGGTGGTGGAGATGCGGCGCGGCCAGAAGGTCAGCGCCGAGCGGAAGTTCTTCCCCGGTTACGTGTTGGCGAAGATGCAACTGACCGACGACACGTGGCACCTGGTGAAGGACACGCCCAAGGTCACCGGATTTCTGGGCGCGCGCGGCAAGCCGACGCCGATCTCCGATGCCGAAGCGGACCGCATCCTCCAGCAGGTGCAGGAGGGGATCGAGCGGCCGAAGCCGTCGATCACCTTCGAGATCGGCGAGCAGGTGAAGGTGGCCGACGGGCCGTTCGAGAGCTTCACCGGCTATGTCGAGGAGGTCGACGAGGAGCGCACCCGCCTGAAGGTAGCGGTGTCGATCTTCGGCCGGGCGACCCCGGTGGAGTTGGAGTACGGGCAGGTCGAGAAGATCTGATCTGTCCGTTTGAGATCGCGCGGTAGGCGGTAGTGCGAAGTCCAGCACCGCGGCCGACACCAAACACCGCGCTTACCCGGCCCGCCGGGCGGCCGCTTCGTCGGAGAGGCCGTCCCGCCAGGGCGAATTTGGGGATAGGATGAGATGGCAAAGAAAGTTGTCGGTTTGATCAAGCTGCAGGTGCCGGCGGGCGCGGCCAATCCGTCGCCGCCGATCGGCCCCGCGCTGGGCCAGCGCGGCCTGAACATCATGGAGTTCTGCAAGGCGTTCAACGCCGAGACGCAGAACCTGGAGAAGGGGATGCCGATCCCGGTGGTGATCACCGCCTATGCGGATCGCTCCTTCAGCTTCGTCACCAAGACGCCGCCGGCCAGTTATTTCTTGAAGAAGGCGGCCGGCCTCGACAAGGGCAGCCAGACGCCGGGCAAGGGGACGGTCGGCAAGGTCACCGTCGCCCAGCTTCGCGAGATCGCCGAGACCAAGATGGTCGATCTCAACGCCCATACGATCGACAGCGCGGTGGAGATGATGCGCGGATCGGCCCGCTCCATGGGCCTTCAGGTGGTGGAGGACTGACGCGTCATGGCCAAGGTGGCAAAGCGCCTGGACGAGGCGCGCAAGGGGATCGACCGGGACCGCGCCTATCTGCTGGGCGAGGCGATCGGTCTGTTGCGCGACCGCGCCAAGGCGAAGTTCGACGAGACCATCGAGATCGCCATGAAGCTGGGCGTCGACCCGCGCCATGCCGACCAGATCGTGCGCGGCATGGTCCAGTTGCCCAACGGCACCGGCAAGCCGGTCCGCGTCGCGGTGTTCGCCCGCGCCGACAAGGCGCAGGAGGCGACGGACGCCGGCGCCGATATCGTCGGTGCCGACGACTTGGCCAAGGAGATCCAGGAAGGCCGGCTCGACTTCGACCGCTGCATTGCCTCGCCGGACATGATGGCGGTGGTCGGCCGGCTCGGCCGCATCCTCGGCCCGCGCGGCCTGATGCCGAACCCCAAGCTGGGCACCGTGACGCCCGACGTCGCCGGCGCGGTGCGCGCCGCCAAGGGCGGGTCGGTGGAGTTCCGGGTAGAGAAGGCCGGCCTGATCCATGGCGGCGTCGGCAAGGCGAGCTTCCCGGTCGACCAGTTGGAAGAGAATGTGCGCGCCTTCGTCGACGCCATCGCCAAGGCGAAACCGAGCGGGGCGAAGGGCACGTATATCCGCAAGGTGATGCTGAGCTCGACCCAGGGGCCGAGCGTGTGGGTCGATCTCGGCTCGATCCAGGATGCGACGCCGGCGGCGGCCTAGAGGCCGCGGCGATACGGGAGTTCGGGCGGGCTTTCAGCGCGCCTGATGGATCGGACGGTGTTCGCCCCCTCGGGGGCGGCGCCGTTCGGAACCGCCGGCCGGGAGGCCGGCGCGGTACCTGTCCGAGACGGTGGGTCGGCTATCCGAAAGGGGCCGTAAATCCCGCCATAGACGGGAGGACTGGCCAGCGCGGCGACGATCGGGGGCGGCAGGAGCCGATCCCGGGGATCGCCGTTTGCGAGGACTTCTGGGGCAGGTGAACTGGGAAGGAATGGACGGCGGGTCTGCCAGGCCGGCCGGCGGTTCCTTCTTCGATAGAGCGGGGCGCTGGGGTCGGCCTTCGGGCCGTCCCGGGGGCCCGGGACGTTGCGAGGAGGCGATCCCGTGAAGCGATCCCAGAAGGAAGACAAGGTCGCCCGCATGCAAGAGGCGTTTCAGGACGCCGAATGCCTCATCGTCGTTCACCACAAGGGGATGACGGTGGCGCAGTCGCTGGACCTGAGGCGGACCTTGCGGGAGGCCGGGGCAAGCTTCCAGGTGACCAAGAACCGGTTGGCCCGCATTGCGGTGAAGGGCACCCCGTTCGAGGGCCTGGAAGATCTGTTCACCGGACCGACGGCCGTTGCGGCGGCCAATGATCCGGTCGCGGTCGCCAAGGTGGCGACCGAGTACGCGAAGAAGTCCGACAAGCTCGACATCGTCGGCGCGGGGCTGAGCGGTCGCGTCATCGACGCCCAAGGCGTCGAGGCCCTGGCCAAGCTGCCGCCGATCGACGAGCTGCGAGCGAAGATTCTGGGGCTGTTGCAGGCCCCGGCGTCGAAGCTCGTGGGTGTCATGGAGGCACCGGCCGGTCAGTTGGCGCGGGTGGTGGGTGCACCCCCGTCGCAACTGGCGCGGGTCTTCCAAGCTTATGCCCAGTCGGGCGGCTGACGCCGGCAGATGCCGCCGTATGGCCGCAAAATCAACACTTTGAACCCGGAAGTCCTGGCAAACGAGGAGCAGATCAATGGCCGATCTCGATCGTCTGGTTGAGGAACTGTCGTCGCTGACGGTTCTGGAGGCAGCGGAGCTGTCGAAGCTGTTGGAAGAGAAGTGGGGCGTCTCGGCTGCGGCCGCCGCGCCGATGATGATGCCCGGCATGATGGCCGGCGGTGCCGGCGGCGGCGACGCCGCTCCGGCGGAAGAGGAGAAGACGGAGTTCGACGTCATCCTCGCCTCCGCCGGCGACAAGAAGATCAACGTCATCAAGGAGGTCCGCGCCATCACCGGGCTCGGCCTGAAGGAGGCGAAGGATCTCGTCGAAGGCGCGCCGAAGTCGGTCAAGGAAGGCGTCAACAAGGACGAGGCGGAGAGCCTCAAGGCCAAGCTGGAAGAGGCCGGCGCCAAGGTGGAGGTCAAGTAACGCTGCGATGGCATTTCCATCGGCCTATGCCGAGCCATCTGGTGTTGGAAGCGAGTGCGCGGCGGTCGCCGGTGCCCCGTCCCGGGGGTCGGCGGCCGCCGCTCGTCGCGTTTTGTAAGGTCAAGCTCGCCGGCCGCGGCGGGTGGAGAGCAGCTTTGTAGGGCGGACCGGCAGCGGTACCGCCGCCGAGCTTTTCGCCAAGCTTTCGAGTGTGAAGCCCCTCGGGCGTCTTAAGGAGCGGACATGGCCACGTCATTCACCGGTCGCAAGCGGGTTCGCAAGAGTTTCGGCAGGATCCCCGAAGTTGCGCAGATGCCGAACCTCATTGAGGTGCAGCGCAGCTCCTACGATCAGTTCCTGCAGATGGACGTGCCGGTCGACCAGCGCCAGCATGTCGGCCTGCAGGAGGTGTTCCGCTCGGTCTTCCCGATCCAGGATTTCTCCGAGCGCGCCGAGCTCGACTTCGTCCAGTATGAGCTTGAGGAGCCGAAATACGACGTCGAGGAATGCCAGCAGCGCGGCATGACCTTCGCCGCGCCGCTGAAGGTAACCCTGCGCCTGACCGTCTTCGACATCGAGGAAGAGACGGGCCTGAAGTCGATCCGCGACATCAAGGAGCAGGACGTCTACATGGGCGACATGCCGCTGATGACGTCCAACGGCACCTTCATCATCAACGGCACCGAGCGCGTCATCGTCAGCCAGATGCACCGCTCGCCCGGCGTGTTCTTCGACCACGACAAGGGCAAGACGCACTCTTCGGGCAAGTACCTGTTCGCCGCCCGGGTCATCCCCTATCGCGGCTCCTGGCTCGACTTCGAGTTCGACGCCAAGGATCACATCTATGTGCGCATCGACCGGCGCCGCAAGCTGCCGGCGACGACGCTGCTCTACGCGCTGCATGGTGCGGAGACGGAAGAGTACCTGGCGCAATGCGCCGAGGACGGGCGCGAGCCGCAGCGCGAGCGCATCTTCGGCATGTCGCGCGAAGAGCTGCTGGCCTATTTCTATGAGGCCGTGCCCTACACCCGCATCGAGGCCGGGTGGAAGACGCCGTTCGCGCCGGAGCGGCTGCGCGGCGTGAAGCTGCTGGCGCCGCTGGTCAATGCCGAGACCGGCGAGGCCATGCTGGAGACCGGCACCAAGGTGACGGAGCGGGTCTCGCGCCGGCTGATCGAAGCCGGCATGAAGGAACAGCTCGTCGCACCGGAGGAGCTGTTCCAGCGCTTCCTCGCCGAGGACGTGGTCAACGAGACCACCGGCGAGGTGTTCTACGAGGCGGGTGACGAGATCACCGCGGAGATGCTGGACACGCTGGCGGAGAAGGGCATCGACAAGATCGCCCTGCTGGCGATCGATCACGTCAATGTCGGCCCCTATGCCCGCAATACCCTGGCGATCGACAAGAACGCGACGCGCGAGGACGCGCTGATCGACATCTACCGGGTTATGCGGCCCGGCGAGCCGCCGACCCTGGAGTCGGCCGAGGCGCTGTTCTACGGCCTGTTCTTCGACCGCGAGCGCTACGACCTGTCGGCGGTCGGCCGGGTGAAGATGAACGCCCGGCTCGGCTTCGAGACGGAGGATTCGCTGCGCGTGCTGCGCAAGCAGGATATCCTGGAGATCCTGCGCATCCTGCACGAGCTGAAGGATGGCCGCGGCGAGACCGACGACATCGACAATCTCGGCAACCGACGGGTCCGCTCGGTCGGCGAGCTGATGGAGAACCAGTACCGCGTCGGCTTGCTGCGCATGGAACGCGCGATCCGCGAGCGGATGAGTTCGGTCGACATCGACACCGTGATGCCGCACGACCTGATCAACGCCAAGCCGGCCGCCGCCGCGGTGCGGGAGTTCTTCGGGTCCTCCCAGCTCAGCCAGTTCATGGACCAGACCAACCCGCTGTCGGAGATCACCCATAAGCGGCGCCTGTCGGCGCTGGGCCCCGGCGGTCTGACGCGCGAGCGCGCCGGCTTCGAGGTGCGCGACGTGCACCCGACGCATTACGGCCGGATCTGCCCGATCGAGACGCCGGAAGGCCCGAATATCGGCCTGATCAACAGCCTGGCGACCTATGCGCGGGTGAACAAATACGGCTTCATCGAAAGCCCGTACCGCACCGTGGTCGACGCCCGCGTGACCGACGAGGTGGTCTATCTGTCGGCGATGGAGGAGCACCGCTACACCATCGCCCAGGCCAATGCGGAGCTGGACGACACCGGCCGTTTCGTTGCCGACTTGGTGCCCTGCCGAAAGGGCGGCGAGAACATGCTGCAGCGCCCGGGCGAGATCGAGCTGGCCGACGTCAGCCCGAAGCAGATCGTCTCCGTCGCCGCGGCGCTGATCCCGTTCCTGGAGAACGACGACGCCAACCGGGCGCTGATGGGCTCCAACATGCAGCGCCAGGCGGTGCCGCTGATCCGCGCCGATGCGCCCTTGGTCGGCACCGGCATGGAGGGCACGGTGGCCCGCGACAGCGGCGTGACCATCGTTGCGCGCCGCTCCGGCGTCATCGACCAGGTCGACGCCACCCGCATCGTCGTGCGCTCCACCGAGGACGGCGACGCTGCGGTCAGCAATGTCGACATCTACAATCTGTTGAAGTTTCAACGCTCCAACCAGAACACCTGCATCACCCAGCGCCCGCTGGTGAAGAAGGGCGATCTGGTGCAGCGCGGCGACATCATCGCCGATGGCCCGTCGACGGAACTGGGCGAGCTGGCGCTCGGGCGCAACGTGCTGTGCGCCTTCATGCCCTGGAACGGCTACAACTTCGAAGACTCGATCCTGATCTCCGAGCGGATCGTCCGCGACGACGTCTTCACCTCGATCCATATCGAGGAGTTCGAGGTGATGGCCCGCGACACCAAGCTGGGCCAGGAGGAGATCACCCGCGACATCCCCAATGTCGGCGAGGAGGCGCTGCGTCATCTCGACGAGGCGGGCATCGTCTATATCGGCGCGGAGGTGAAGGCCGGCGACATCCTGATCGGCAAGGTTACGCCCAAGGGCGAATCGCCGATGACGCCGGAAGAGAAGCTGCTGCGTTCGATCTTCGGCGAGAAGGCCTCCGACGTGCGCGACACCTCGCTGCGCCTGCCGCCGGGCGTGTCGGGCACCGTCGTCGAGGTGCGCGTCTTCTCCCGCCGTGGCGTGGAGAAGGACGAGCGCGCGCTGGCGATCGAGCGGGCGGAGATCGAGCGTCTGGCCAAGGACCGCGACGACGAGCGCGCGATCCTGGAGCGCAGCTTCCGCAGCCGCATGCGCGACATGCTGGTGGGTCAGATCGCCGCCTCCGGCCCGCGCGGCTTCGAGACCGACAAGGCGATCACCGACGAGGCCTTGGAGCCCCTGACCACCGCGCACTGGCGCCACGTCACCGTGACCGACGAGTCGCGGATGAGCGACATCGAGGCGATGTGCAAGGCGTTCGACGAGCGGGTCGACCTCCTGAAGCGGCGCTTCGAGGACAAGGTCGACAAGCTGCAGCGCGGCGACGAGCTGCCGCCCGGCGTGATGAAGATGGTCAAGGTCTTCATCGCGGTGAAGCGCAAGCTGCAGCCCGGCGACAAGATGGCCGGCCGGCACGGCAACAAGGGCGTGATCTCGCGCATCATGCCGATCGAGGACATGCCGTACTTGGAAGACGGCACCTCGGTCGACATCGTGCTCAATCCGCTGGGCGTGCCCAGCCGGATGAATGTCGGGCAGATCCTGGAGACCCATCTCGGCTGGGCCGCCGCCGGCTTAGGTGCCGAGATCGGCCAGATGCTCGACCGCATGCGCTGGCACGAGAAGCGCCGCGAGGCGGGCGATGCCGAGGGCGTGGCGGGCACCCTGCGGGACCGCCTGCAGCATCTCTACGGCCGCCAGTTCGACGAGGAGATCGCCGAGCTGGACGCGCCGGAGTTCCTGGAGATGGCCGGCAATCTGCGCAAGGGCGTGCCGATGGCGACCCCGGTGTTCGACGGTGCCCGCGAAGAGGACATCGTCGGCATGCTGCACGAATCGGGCCTGAAGGAGACCGGCCAGGTCACGCTGGTGGACGGTCGGACCGGTGAGGCGTTCGACCGCAAGGTGACGGTGGGCTACATCTATATGTTGAAGCTGCACCACCTGGTCGACGACAAGATCCACGCACGGTCCATCGGCCCGTACAGCCTGGTCACCCAGCAGCCCTTGGGCGGCAAGGCGCAGTTCGGCGGCCAGCGCTTCGGCGAGATGGAGGTGTGGGCGCTGGAAGCCTATGGCGCCGCCTACACGCTACAGGAGATGCTGACGGTGAAATCAGACGACGTCTCCGGCCGCACGAAGGTCTACGAGGCCATCGTGCGCGGCGACGACAATTTCGAGGCCGGTATCCCGGAGAGCTTCAACGTGCTGATCAAGGAGCTCCGGTCGCTCGGCCTGAATGTCGAACTGGACCAGCAGTCGTTCTAGGCCACAGGGTGCACCCGCCGGCATCGGCGGGTGCGGTCCTCGCAAACGAGTTTGAGAGCCTTGGGAGCCTCACCGCATGAATGAGCTCATCAACCTGGTCGGCCAGGTCACCAGCCCTCAGAGCTTCGATCAGATCAAGATCTCCATCGCCAGCCCGGAGCGCATCCGCTCCTGGTCGTTCGGCGAGATCAAGAAGCCCGAGACCATCAACTACCGCACCTTCAAGCCGGAGCGGGACGGCCTGTTTTGCGCGCGGATCTTCGGGCCGATCAAGGACTACGAGTGCCTGTGCGGCAAGTACAAGCGCATGAAGTACCGCGGCATCATCTGCGAGAAGTGCGGCGTCGAGGTCACCTTGTCGAAGGTGCGGCGCGAGCGCATGGGCCATATCGAGCTGGCCTCGCCGGTGGCGCATATCTGGTTCCTGAAGTCGCTGCCGAGCCGCATCGGCCTGATGATCGACATGACCCTGAAGGATCTCGAACGGGTCCTCTACTTCGAAAACTTCGTGGTCACCGAGCCGGGGCTGACTCCGCTGAAGCGCCTGCAGCTCCTGAGCGAAGACGAGTATCTCGACGCCCAGGACGAGTACGGCGAGGAGGCGTTCACCGCCAAGATCGGGGCTGAGGCGCTGAAGGCGGTGCTGGGCGGCATCGACCTGGCGGAGGAGTATCAGCGCGTCCGCGAGGAGCTGCGTGAGACCGGCTCCGAAGCCAAGCGCAAGAAGCTGGTCAAGCGCCTGAAGCTGATCGAAGCGTTCGTGGAGAGCGGCGCGCGGCCGGAATGGATGATCCTGGACGTCGTGCCGGTGATCCCGCCGGAGCTGCGGCCGCTGGTGCCGCTGGACGGTGGCCGGTTCGCGACGTCGGACCTCAACGACCTCTACCGGCGCGTCATCAACCGCAACAACCGGCTGAAGCGGCTGATCGAGCTGAAGGCGCCGGACATCATCGTGCGCAACGAGAAGCGTATGCTGCAGGAGGCGGTGGACGCGCTGTTCGACAACGGCCGGCGCGGGCGCACCATCACCGGCGCCAACAAGCGCCCCTTGAAGTCCTTGAGCGACATGCTGAAGGGCAAGCAGGGCCGCTTCCGCCAGAACCTGCTGGGCAAGCGCGTCGATTATTCCGGCCGCTCGGTCATCGTCGTCGGGCCGGAGCTGAAGCTCCACCAGTGCGGCCTGCCGAAGAAGATGGCGTTGGAGCTGTTCAAGCCGTTCATCTACCACAAGCTCGAACTCTACGGCATGGCGTCGACCGTCAAGGCCGCCAAGCGCATGGTGGAGAAGGAGCGGCCCGAAGTCTGGGATATTCTGGAAGAGGTGATCCGCGAGCATCCGGTTCTCTTGAACCGGGCGCCGACGCTGCACCGCCTGGGCATCCAGGCGTTCGAGCCGGTGCTGATCGAGGGCAAGGCGATCCAGCTTCACCCGCTGGTCTGCACCGCCTTCAACGCCGATTTCGACGGCGACCAGATGGCGGTGCATGTGCCGCTGTCGCTGGAAGCCCAGCTCGAAGCCCGCGTGCTGATGATGTCGACCAACAACATCCTCAGCCCGTCCAACGGCAACCCGATCATCGTGCCGAGCCAGGATATCGTGCTGGGGCTCTACTATCTCAGCATGGAGCGGGCGGAGGTGCTGGGGCCGCCGGTGGCGATCGCCGATGCCGCGGCGCTGGATGCGGCGCTGACGGCGGAGGAGATCATCCTCGCCAACCCCGACAACCCAACCGAGGCGTTCGACGGGGCGACGCCGGCCGACCTGCTGCGCCGCCTGCAGGCGGGCGAGATCCGCGCGCATCGCGTGCTCAGCTTCGGGTCGACGGGCGAGATCGAGCAGGCGCGCACCAGTGGGCTGATCAACCTGCACAGCCGCATCAAGGCGCGGTTCGAGACGGTCGATCCCGACGGCAAGTACCAGGTGCAGCGCGTGGTGACCACCGCCGGGCGCATGCGCATCGCGGAGATCCTGCCCAAGCATCCCGACGTGCCCGTCGGCCTGGTCAACCGGCTGCTGACCAAGAAGGACGTCTCCAAGATCATCGACGTCGTCTACCGCCATTGCGGGCAGAAGGAGACGGTGATCTTCGCCGACCGGCTGATGAAGCTGGGTTTCACCAATGCGTGCCGGGCCGGCATCTCCTTCGGCAAGGACGACCTGGTGGTGCCGCTGGCCAAGCAGGTGCTGGTCAACGAGGCCAAGGACCGGGTGAAGGAGTATGAGGACCAGTATCTGGAGGGCCTGATCACCCGCGGCGAGAAGTACAACAAGGTCGTCGACGTCTGGGCCAACACCACCGACCGCGTCGCCGAGGAGATGATGAAGGAGATCTCCTCCACCCTCAGCGACCCGACCCGCGAGGTGAACTCCGTCTACATGATGGCGCATTCCGGCGCGCGCGGCTCCGCGGCCCAGATCCGCCAGCTCGCCGGCATGCGCGGCCTGATGGCCAAGCCGTCCGGCGAGATCATCGAGACGCCGATCATCTCCAACTTCAAGGAGGGGCTGACGGTTCTGGAGTACTTCAACTCCACCCACGGCGCCCGCAAGGGGCTGGCGGACACGGCGTTGAAGACGGCCAACTCCGGCTACCTCACCCGACGCCTGGTGGACGTCGCCCAGGACTGCACGGTGATCGAGGAAGATTGCGGCACCGAAAACTCCATCACCGCCCGCCCGCTGATCGACGGCGGCGAGGTGGTGGTGCCGCTGGGCGACCGCATCCTCGGCCGCACGGCGGCGGAGGATGTGCGCAACCCGATCTCCGGCGACGTGGTGATCGCCAAGGGCACGCTGATCGGCGAGGCGGAGGTCGAGGCGATCGAGCTGGCCGGCGTGGAGCGCCTGCAGATCCGCTCGCCGCTGACCTGCGAGACCCGCGGCGGCATCTGTGCGGCCTGCTACGGCCGCGACCTGGCGCGCGGCACGCCGGTGAATATCGGCGAGGCGGTGGGCGTCATCGCCGCCCAGTCGATCGGCGAGCCGGGCACCCAGCTCACCATGCGGACCTTCCATATCGGCGGGGCGGCGCAGCGCGGGGCGGAGCAGAGCTTCGTGGAGGCCGCCTTCGACAGCATCCTGCAGATCAAGAACCGCAACGTGGTGATGAACAGCCAGGGCTACCCCGTGGTCATGGGGCGGAACTGCGAGATCGTGCTGACCGACGAGCAGGGGCGCGAGAAGGCGCGCCACCGCGTGCCCTACGGCTCGCGCCTGCTGCTCGACGAGGGGGCGCGGGTGGAGCGCGGGACCAAGCTGGCGGAATGGGACCCCTACACCATTCCGATCATCACGGAGTCGGCGGGCATCGCCAACTATGTCGACCTGATCGAGGGCGTGTCGGTGCGCGAGGTGGTCGACGACACCACCGGCCTGTCGTCGAAGATGGTGGTCGACTGGCGCCAGCAGCCCCGCGGCAGCGATCTGCGCCCGCGCGTCACCCTGCGTGACGACGACGGCGAGGTGGTGACCCTGCCGAGCGGGCTTGAGGCGCGCTACTTCATGTCGGTCGACGCGATCCTGTCGGTCGACAACGGCGCGCGGGTCAGCGCCGGCGACGTGCTCGCCCGCATCCCGCGCGAGAGCGGCAAGACCCGCGACATCACCGGCGGTCTGCCGCGGGTGGCGGAGCTGTTCGAGGCGCGCCGGCCGAAGGATTTCGCGATCATCAGCGAGATCGACGGCCGGGTCGAGTTCGGCAAGGACTACAAGGCCAAGCGCCGCATCGTCGTGCGGCCGGAGGAAGACGGCGCCGACGCGCGCGAGTACCTGATCCCCAAGGGCAAGCACATCTCCGTGCAGGAGGGCGACTATGTCCTGAAGGGCGACCTGCTGATGGACGGCAACCCGGTGCCGCACGACATCTTGAGCGTGCTGGGGGTCGAGGCGTTGGCCGACTACCTGATCAACGAGATCCAGGACGTCTATCGGCTGCAGGGCGTGAAGATCAACGACAAGCACATCGAGGTGATCGTTCGCCAGATGCTGCAGAAGGTGGAGATCGTCGACGCCGGCGACTCGACCTTCCTGGTGGGCGAGCTGACCGACCGCGACGACTTCGATGAAGAGAACACCAAGACCGAGGCCGACAACGGCCGGCCGGCCAAGGGTCAGCTCGTTCTGCAGGGCATCACCAAGGCCAGCCTGCAGACCAAGTCGTTCATCTCCGCGGCCTCGTTCCAGGAGACGACGCGGGTGCTGACCGAGGCTGCGGTGTCCGGCAAGACCGACCAGTTGGGCGGCCTGAAGGAGAACGTCATCGTCGGCCGGCTGATCCCGGCGGGCACCGGCTCCGTGGTGCAGCGCCTGAAGCGCATCGCCGCGGAACGCGACCGCCAGGCCCAGGCCCTGCAGGAGGCGCAGGCCGCCGCGGAGATGCTGGAAGCACAGCCCGAGGATGCCGACGCCGGCGGCACCGACCCGGAGTCGACCGCGGCGTAAGGCGGTTTGGGGCGGCGGGGTGCGTGGGCCACCCGGCCGCTCCCCCCCGATCGTCCCTGCCGTCATGCCCGCACTCGATGCGGGCATCCATGGGCCGGCCACGGGCACGGTTGCTCGCAATGATCCTCCGCCAGCACCCGTGGAGTGCCGTGGATGCCCCGATCAAGTCGGGGCATGACGACGTCTCGGGGTGCGACCCGCGTAAGGACGAAGGGTCTTGCCGGAACCGGACAGCCGTCGGTCGAGCCCGGCCATGATGGGTCGGAGGCGGTTGGGGACGGGATACGCGCCAACGCTCGTAAAGCTGGTCTTACTGGAGGCCGAACCGCTTGACGGGCAACCGGGCCATCCCTATAGTCCGCGCCGCCCGGTTAGGGAGCTGGCAGTAGGTCGGGTGCGCCCGGCCTAGACGCGCTACTCGTTGACAGCTGGGGCCATTGCGGAGGCGATAGCCGGCCTGGATCGGCGACGCTCCGCTTCCAACGCGTGACATGGATCCCGCGGCGCATTGTCGAAGATGCGACCCGGCGCGGGGCTTTTGTCGTTGGATCGCCCATCGTCATTCGTGTGGCACGGTCGCCGATCGCTTCGGCCGACAGCCGTCTTGACGGCTGCAGGCTCGCGGCGTTAGGCGGCGCCGGACGGCGTTCCCCGGGCAGGGGTTGTGGAATAGGTCGAGGTCGAAGGGGCAAGAGGCGGCAATGCCGACCATCAACCAATTGATTCGCAAGCCGCGGGCGCCGCAGCCCGCGCGCAACAAGGTGCCGGCGCTGGAAGCGTGTCCGCAGAAGCGCGGCGTGTGCACGCGCGTCTATACGACCACGCCGAAGAAGCCGAACTCCGCCTTGCGCAAGGTCGCCCGTATCCGGCTGACCAACGGCTTCGAGGTGACCAGCTATATCCCCGGCGAGGGGCACAACCTGCAGGAACACTCCGTCGTCATGATCCGCGGCGGTCGCGTGAAGGACCTGCCCGGCGTGCGCTACCACATCATCCGCGGCACGCTCGACACCCAGGGTGTCAAGAACCGCAAGCAGCGGCGCTCGAAATACGGCGCCAAGCGGCCGAAATAGGCGGGAAGGGAGCGAGAGGCCCATGTCGCGGCGTCGGCGCGCGGACAAGCGCGAGATCCTGCCGGACCCGAAATTCGGGGACGTGGTGATCAACAAGTTCATGAACAACGTGATGCGCGACGGCAAGAAGTCGACCGCCGAGCACATCGTCTATGGGGCGCTGGACAAGCTGCAGCAGCGCAGCCGCGGCGCCGACCCGGTGGCGCTGTTCCATGACGCGCTCAACAATGTTCGGCCGCAGGTCGAGGTGCGGTCGCGCCGCGTCGGTGGTGCCACCTATCAGGTGCCGGTGGAGGTGCGCGCCGAACGCGCCCAGGCGCTGTCGATCCGCTGGCTGATCATCGCGGCGCGCAAGCGGTCGGAGACCACCATGGTCGATCGCCTGTCCAACGAGCTGTTGGACGCGGCCAACCAGCGCGGCGCGGCGGTCAAGAAGCGCGAGGATACCCACCGGATGGCGGAGGCCAACAAGGCCTTCTCGCACTATCGCTGGTAGCCCCGGCGACCGCCCCAGACGGGAACACTCCACCATGCCCCGAAGCACTCCCATCGAGCGCTACCGAAACATCGGTATCATGGCGCATATCGATGCCGGCAAGACCACGACGACGGAGCGCATCCTCTACTACACCGGCCGGTCCTATAAGATCGGCGAGGTGCATGAGGGCACCGCGGTCATGGACTGGATGGCGCAGGAGCAGGAGCGCGGCATCACCATCACGTCGGCCGCGACGACGTGCTTCTGGAACGACCACCGCGTCAACATCATCGACACGCCGGGCCATGTCGACTTCACCATCGAGGTGGAGCGGTCGTTGCGCGTGCTGGACGGCGCGGTCGCGGTGTTCGACAGCGTCGCCGGCGTCGAGCCGCAGTCGGAGACGGTGTGGCGCCAGGCCGACAAGTACCGTGTGCCGCGGATGTGCTTCGTCAACAAGATGGACCGTGTCGGCGCCAACTTCGAACGCTGCGTGCAGATGATCGAAGACAGGCTGGGCGCGCGGCCGCTGGTGCTGCAACTGCCGATCGGCAGCGAGAGCAGCTTCGCCGGCGTGGTCGACTTGGTGGCCAACCGGGCGATCATCTGGCTTGACGAGACCCTGGGCGCGAAGTTCGAGTATCGCGACATCCCCGCGGAGATGGCCGATGAGGCCGCGGCGGCGCGCGAGGCGCTGATCGAGATGGCGGTTGAGCAGGACGACGCCGCGATGGAGGCGTATCTGGAGGGCACCGAGCCCGACATCGATACGCTGAAGGCTTGCATCCGCAAGGGCACCATCGGCCTGCACTTCGTGCCGGTGGTCCTGGGCTCGGCGTTCAAGAACAAGGGCGTCCAGCCGATGCTGGATGCCGTCGTCGACTTCATGCCCTCGCCGCTCGACATCGGCGACGTCAGCGGCGTGAGGCCGGACAGCGACGAAGCGGACACCCGGCCGCCGGAGGATGCAGCACCATTCTCCGCGCTCGCCTTCAAGATCATGACTGACCCCTTCGTCGGCTCGCTGACCTTCGCGCGGGTCTATTCCGGTACGCTGGAGAGCGGCTCCTACGTGCTGAACTCGGTGAAGGAGCAGCGCGAGCGGATCGGCCGCATGCTGCTGATGCACGCCAACTCGCGCGAAGAGGTGAAGGACGCCACCGCCGGCGACATCGTCGCCCTGGTCGGCCTGAAGTCGACCACTACCGGCGACACGCTGTGCGAGCCGTCGAAGGCGATCGTGCTGGAGCGCATGGAGTTCCCCGAGCCGGTCATCGAAGTGGCGGTGGAGCCCAAGTCGAAAGCCGATCAGGAGAAGATGTCGACGGCGCTGGGCCGCCTGGCGCAGGAGGATCCGTCCTTCCGAGTCGCGGTCGATGTCGAGAGCGGCCAGACGGTCATCAAGGGCATGGGCGAGCTGCATCTGGAGATCCTGGTCGACCGGATGAAGCGCGAGTTCAAGGTCGACGCCAATGTCGGCGCGCCGCAGGTCGCCTATCGCGAGACCATCGGCGCCCGGGCGGAGGTCGACTACACCCACAAGAAGCAGACCGGCGGCTCCGGCCAGTTCGCCCGCATCAAGCTGGTATTCGAGCCGGGCGAGCGCGGCAGCGGCTTCAACTTCGCCAGCAAGATCGTCGGTGGCGCCGTGCCGAAGGAATACATTCCCGGCGTGGAGAAGGGCCTGACCCAGGCCAAGGATGCCGGCGTCATCGCTGGTTTCCCGGTGATCGATTTCAGCGTGGCGCTGATCGACGGCGCTTACCACGACGTCGACAGCTCGGTGCTGGCCTTCGAGATCGCCACCCGCGCGGCCTTCCGCGAGGCGCTGGCGAAGGCCAAGCCGGCCTTGCTGGAGCCGATCATGAAGGTCGAGGTGGTGACGCCGGAAGAGTACATGGGCGACATCATCGGCGACCTGAACAGCCGGCGCGGCCAGGTGCAGGGCATGGACAGCCGCGGCAATGCCAGCGTCATCCAGGCGATGGTGCCGCTGGCCAACATGTTCGGATACGTCAACACGCTGCGCTCGATGTCCCAGGGCCGGGCGCAGTACACGATGTTCTTCGATCACTACGAGCAGGTGCCGCAGCAGGTTGCCGAAGAGGTCAAGGCAAAGCTGGCGTAATCCCGGCCGATCTGCTATCCCGCCGCGCCCTGCCTGGCCGGCGGGACGGCGAAGCGGCCTCGGGCGTCAACAGGACCTCGGGCGCGTGTGTTGAGACGGTGTTGCTGAGACACGGAGACGGATAAACGATGGCGAAGGCGAAGTTCGAGCGGAGCAAGCCGCACTGCAATATCGGCACGATCGGGCACGTCGATCACGGCAAGACGTCGTTGACCGCCGCGATCACCAAGATCCTGGCCGAGGCCGGCGGCGCGCAGTACACCGCCTACGACCAGATCGACAAGGCGCCGGAGGAGAAGGCGCGCGGCATCACGATCTCGACCGCGCATGTCGAGTATGAGACCAGCAACCGGCACTATGCCCATGTCGACTGCCCGGGCCATGCCGACTATGTGAAGAACATGATCACCGGCGCGGCGCAGATGGACGGGGCCATCCTGGTCGTCTCCGCCGCCGACGGTCCGATGCCGCAGACCCGCGAGCACATCCTGCTCGCCCGCCAGGTCGGCGTGCCGGCGATCGTGGTCTACCTGAACAAGTGCGATCAGGTGGACGACGAGGAGCTCTTGGAGCTGGTGGAGCTGGAGGTGCGTGAGCTTCTGTCCAGCTACGACTTCCCCGGCGACGATATTCCGATCGTCAAGGGCTCCGCGCTGGTGGCGCTGGAGGAGGGCGAGGCCAAGCTTGGCAAGGACAGTGTGCTGGCGCTGATGGATGCGGTCGACAGCTATGTCCCGCAGCCGGAGCGGCCGAAGGACCTGCCCTTCCTGATGCCGATCGAGGACGTGTTCTCGATCTCCGGGCGCGGCACCGTGGTGACCGGCCGGATCGAGCGGGGCATCCTCAAGGTCGGTGACGAGGTGGAGATCATCGGCATCCGCCCGACCACCAAGACCACCTGCACCGGCGTGGAGATGTTCCGCAAGCTGCTCGACCAGGGCGAGGCGGGCGACAACATCGGCGCGCTGCTGCGCGGCACCAAGCGCGACGACGTGCAGCGCGGCCAGGTGCTGGCGAAGCCGGGGTCGATCACCCCGCACACCAAGTTCACCGCGGAAGCCTACATCCTGACCAAGGACGAAGGCGGGCGGCACACGCCGTTCTTCACCAACTACCGGCCGCAGTTCTACTTCCGGACCACCGACGTGACCGGTGTCGTGGAGCTGCCCGACGGCACGGAGATGGTGATGCCGGGCGACAACACCCGGATGACCGTCACGCTGATCGCGCCGATCGCCATGGACGAAGGCTTACGCTTCGCCATCCGCGAAGGCGGCCGCACGGTCGGCGCGGGCGTCGTCGCCGGCATCATCGAGTAGCGTATCTGGGGTATCGAGTGACGAGGGGCGCCTCCGCCCGGGGGCGCCCCTCGCCCATGGCAGGCCAGGGCGGCATGAACCGCGCGAAGGCGACGAGACGATGGACAGCACCAATATCCGCATCCGGCTGAAGGCGTTCGATCACCGGGTGCTCGATCAGTCGACGGGCGAGATCGTGCACACGGCCAAGCGCACGGGCGCACAGGTACGCGGGCCGATCCCGCTGCCGACGCGGATCGAGCGGTACACCGTGCTGCGCTCGCCGCATATCGACAAGAAGTCGCGCGAGCAGTTCGAGATCCGCACCCACAAGCGGCTCTTGGACATCGTCGATCCGACGCCGCAGACGGTGGATGCGCTGATGAAGCTGGATCTCGCCGCCGGCGTGGATGTCGAGATCAAGCTCTAGGGCAGCGGGGAACGCCGCCGCCTTGAGGGATCAATGGGGTGGCCGCCGAGCCTGAGGGCCGGTGGCCGGAGATGGGAAACGGTGTCATGCGCTCGGGTGTGATCGCTCGAAAGGTCGGAATGACCCGCGTGTTCGGCGAGGATGGCCGGCACGTGCCGGTCACCGTCCTGCAGCTCGAAGGCTGCCAGGTGGTCTCGGTCCGCACGGCGGAGCGGGATGGCTATTGGGCCGTCCAGCTCGGCGCGGGCAAGGTCAAGGTGAAGAACGTGACCAAGCCGCAGCGCGGCCATTTCGCCAAGTCGGAGGTCGAGCCGAAGAAGCGGCTGACCGAGTTCCGGGTGGCGGAGGATGCGCTGTTGCCGGTCGGCGAAGAGGTGCTGCCCAGCCATTTCGTGGCGGGCCAGCCGGTGGACGTCACCGGCACCTCGATCGGCAAGGGCTTTGCCGGGGCGATGAAGCGGCACAACTTCGCGGGCCTTAGGGCATCGCACGGCGTGTCGATCAGCCACCGCGCGCACGGGTCGACGGGCCAGTGCCAGGATCCGGGCCGCGTCTTCAAGGGCAAGAAGATGGCCGGCCATCTCGGCGACGAGCGGGTCACGGTGCAGAACCTGCAGGTGGTCTCGGTGGATGACGAGCGCGGGCTGATCCTGGTGCGCGGCGCGGTGCCGGGCTCGGCCGATGGCTGGGTGATGGTGCGCGACGCGGTCAAGCGGCCCCGCCCGAGCGAGGCGCCGTATCCGGGCGCGACGCGCCGGCTGGAGAAGACGGCCGCGCCGGCTGCCGACGCGCCGGCGGCGGAAGAGACGAGTGAAGAGACGGCGGCCGAGGCCCCGGTGATGGGGGATCCGGCGGCCGAGACCCCGGCAGCGGAGACCGCGCCGGTCGAGGATGTGGGCGACGCCGCACCGGCTGAGGACGCAAGCGTCGTGGACGCAAGCGCCGAAGACGCAAGCGCCGAGGAGCCGCCGGCTGCCGACGCGACGCCGTCGGACGACACGGTGACCGGGGGCGGGAACTGAGGCGATGAAGCAACCGGTCAAGACGCTGGACAACGCCGAGAGCGGCGAGATCGAGCTGGATGACTCGATCTTCGGGCTCGACGTGCGCGCCGACATCCTGCACCGCATGGTGCGCTGGCAGCTTGCCAAGCGCCGGCAGGGCTCCCACAAGACCAAGACCATGGGCGAGGTGCGCGGCACCACCAAGAAGCCGTTCCGCCAGAAGGGCACCGGCCGGGCGCGCCAGGGCTCCTCGCGCGCGCCCCAGTTCCGCGGCGGTGGCACGGTCTTCGGGCCGGTGGTGCGCAGCCACGAGATCGACCTGCCGAAGAAGGTGCGGCGGCTGGCGTTGAAGCATGCGCTGTCGGCCAAGGCGGCCGATGGCAGCCTGCTCGTGCTCGACCGCGCGGCCAGCGACACCCACAAGACCAAGGTGCTGGCCGCCCAGTTGGCGACGCTCGGCATCACCTCGGCCCTGGTGGTCGACGGGGCGCTGGACGAGGCGTTCCAGCGGGCGGCGCGCAATCTGCCGAAGATCGACGTGCTGCCCGAGGTCGGCATCAACGTCTACGACATCCTGCGGCGCGACACGCTGGTGCTGACCCGCGACGCCGTCGACAAGCTGGAAGCGAGGCTGCGATGAGCCAGGCCAAGCGGGCGCCGGTGACGCTGGAGCGGGCCTACGACCTGATCCGCTCGCCGGTCATCACCGAGAAGTCGACCATGGTGTCGGAGCACAATCAGGTGGTGTTCCGGGTGCCGCTCGACGCCTCGAAGATCGAGATCAAGGCGGCGGTGGAGCTGCTGTTCAAGGTCCAGGTGCGCGCGGTCAACACGCTGCGCCAGAAGGGCAAGACCAAGCGTTTCCGCGGCATCATCGGCCGCCGCAGCGATGTGAAGAAGGCGATCGTGACGCTGGCGGAAGGCCAGCAGATCGACGTCACCACCGGGCTTTAGGGACCGGCCGCCATGCCGTTGAAGACATACAATCCGGTCACGCCCGGGACACGCCAACTGGTCACCGTCGACCGGTCGCAGCTCCACAAAGGCCGGCCGGTCAAGAAGCTGACCGAGGGGCTGACCAAGAAGGGCGGCCGCAACAATCACGGCCGCATCACGGCGCGCCGCATCGGCGGCGGCCACAAGCGGCTCTACCGGGTGATCGACTTCCGCCGGCGCAAATGGGACGTGCCGGCGACGGTAGAGCGGCTGGAATACGACCCCAACCGCACCGCCTTCATCGCGCTGATCGCGTATGAGGACGGCGAACAGGCCTATATTCTGGCGCCGCAGCGTTTGGCGCCGGGCGACAAGGTGATCGCCGGCGACCGCTGCGACGTGAAGCCGGGCAACGCGATGCCGCTGCGCAACGTGCCGATCGGCTCGATCATCCACAATATCGAGCTGAAGCCGGGCAAGGGCGGGCAGATCGCGCGGTCGGCCGGCACCTATGCCCAGCTCGTCGGCCGGGCCAGCGGCTATGCCCAGATCAAGCTGGGATCCGGCGAGATGCGACTGGTGCGGGGCGAGTGCATGGCGACCATCGGCGCCGTCTCCAACCCCGATCAGGCCAACATCAATCTCGGCAAGGCGGGGCGCCACCGCTGGATCGGCAAGCGGCCGTCGGTGCGCGGCGTCGTCATGAACCCGGTCGATCACCCGCATGGCGGCGGCGAAGGCCGCACCTCGGGTGGCCGCCATCCGGTGACGCCGTGGGGCAAGCCGACCAAGGGCCGGCGCACGCGCAACAACAAGGCGACGGATAAGCTGATCATCCGTAGCCGCCATAAGGCCAAGTGATCGGCGGGCCAGAGGTTTAGACTGGAAGGACTCGGGGCTGCACCATGGCACGCTCGGTATGGAAGGGGCCGTTCATCGACGGCTACCTGTTGAAGAAGGCGGAGCAGGCGCGCGACAGCGGCCGCAACCAGGTGATCAAGACCTGGTCGCGCCGGTCGACGATCCTACCGCAATTCATCGGCCTGACGTTCGGCGTCTACAACGGCCACAAGTTCCTGCCGGTGCTGGTGACCGAGAACATGGTCGGCCACAAGTTCGGCGAGTTTGCGCCGACCCGGACCTATTACGGCCACGCCGCCGACAAGAAGGCGAAGAGGAGATAGGCCGCCATGGGCAAACCGTCCCGCGAACGGCGCCTGGAGGACACGGAGGCGCGCGCTTACGCCAAGATGCTGCGCACCAGCCCGCGCAAGCTGAACGAGGTTGCGGCGATGATCCGCAACAAGCCGGCCGACCGGGCTTTGGCGGATCTGCAGTTCTCCAACCGGCGGATCTCCGATGACGTACGCAAGGTGCTGCAGGCGGCGATCGCCAATGCGGAGAACAACCACGAGCTGGACGTCGACCGGCTCTATGTCGCGGAAGCCTATGTCGGCAAGAGCGTCGTGATGCGCCGGTTCCGGGCGCGCGCCCGCGGCCGGGTGGGCCGCATCGAGAAGCCATGGTCGAACCTGACCGTGATTGTCCGCGAGCGCGAGGGGACGGCCTGACCATGGGTCAGAAGATCAATCCGATCGGCCTTCGGGTCGGCATCAACCGCACCTGGGACAGCCGGTGGTTCGCCAACCGCGACTACGCCAACCTGCTGCACGAGGACCTGCGCATCCGGCGCTTCCTGGAGAAGCGGCTCCACCAGGCCGGGATCAGCCGCATCGTCATCGAGCGGCCGGCCAAGCGGGCGCGCGTCACCATCCACACCGCGCGCCCCGGCGTGGTGATCGGCAAGAAGGGCGCGGATATCGAGAAGCTGCGCCAGGACCTGGGCCGCATGACCGGCGGCGAGGTCAGCTTGAACATCGTGGAGATCCGCAAGCCGGAGATCGACGCGAAGCTGGTGGCGGAGAACATCGCCGGCCAGTTGGAGCGGCGAGTGGCTTTCCGCCGGGCGATGAAGCGGGCGGTGCAGAACGCCATGCGGCTGGGCGCGCAGGGTATCCGGATCAACTGCTCCGGCCGGCTGGGCGGGGCGGAGATCGCGCGAACGGAGTGGTATCGCGAAGGCCGGGTGCCGCTGCACACGCTGCGCGCGGATGTCGATTTCGGCACCGCTACAGGCAAGACGACCTACGGCGCCTGCGGCGTGAAGGTCTGGGTCTTCCGCGGCGAGGTGCTGGCGCATGACCCGATGGCGCAGGACAAGCGCCTGGCGGAACTGCAGTCCGGCGAACGCTCCGGCGGGCGCGGCGACCGCGATCGCGACCGTGACCGCGAACGGATGGCGCGCTGACCAGGGGGATCGGGTGGCCCAGGCCGCCGGCGACGATTGATGGGTTGATGGATCGATGCTGAGTCCGAAACGACCGAAGTTCCGCAAACAGCACAAGGGCCGCGTCAAGGGCGTTGCGACGTCCGGCACGCAGCTTAACTTCGGCGCCTATGGCCTGAAGGCGGTTGAGGCGGGGCGGATCACGGCGCGCCAGATCGAGGCGTCGCGCCGCGCCATCACCCGGCATATCCGCCGGCAGGGGCGGGTGTGGATCCGCGTCTTCCCGGACGTGCCGGTGACGTCGAAGCCGGCCGAGGTGCGCATGGGCAAGGGCAAGGGCTCGCCGGAATACTGGATGTGCCGGGTTCGCCCGGGCCGCATCATGTTCGAGCTGGACGGCGTGCCGGCGGAGCTGGCGCAGTCGGCGTTCCTCTTGGCCGCGGCCAAGCTGCCGATGCGCACCCGCTTCGTCACCCGCAACCCGGAAGGGGGAGCGTGAGGACCATGGACGCTGAGGACGTTCGCGCGAAGACCGAGGACGAGTTGCAGGACACGTTGCTGCAACTGAAGAAGGAGCAGTTCAATCTGCGCTTTCAGAAGGCGTCGGGTCAGCTTGAGAACACGACGCGCGTGCGTCAGGTGCGGCGCGACATCGCGCGCATCAAAACGGTGATGACCGAGCGTCGGTCGGCTGCGGCCGGCACCGGCGCGTGACGGGCGAGAGGACGGTAAGGCAATGCCGCGGCGAGTGATGACGGGCAAGGTCGTGTCCGACAAGATGGACAAGACGGTGACGGTGCTGGTGGAGCGCCGGCTGATGCATCCCGTCTACAAGAAGTTCATCCGGCAGTCGAAGCGCTTCCTGGCGCATGACGAGGACAATCTGTGCCGGATCAACGATCGCGTCTCGATCATCGAGGCGCCGCCGCGCTCGCGCCGCAAGCGCTGGGAGGTGCTGGCCGACACGCTGCAGTCGGCAACCCGCGCGCGGGATGACGCGCCGGCGGCAGCATCCGACGCGGGCGCAGGCGCGACCCCCGACGCCGCCCCCGATGCGGCAACGAGCGCGTGAACTGACGGGCACGCGGAGGACCGATCATGATTCAGATGCAGACGAACCTGGACGTCGCCGACAATTCCGGTGCGCGCCGGGTGCAGTGCATCAAGGTGCTGGGCGGCGCCGGCCGGCGCTTCGCCGGCGTCGGCGATGTCATCGTCGTCTCGGTGAAGGAGGCGATCCCGCGCGGCCGCGTCAAGAAGGGCGACGTGCATCGTGCGGTGATCGTGCGCACCGCCAAGGAGATCCGCCGCACCGACGGCAGCGCGATCCGCTTCGACCGCAACGCGGCGGTGCTGATCAACCGCCAGGGCGAGCCGATCGGAACGCGCATCTTCGGCCCCGTGACGCGTGAGCTGCGCGCCAAGCGGTACATGAAGATCATCTCGCTGGCGCCGGAGGTATTGTGATGACGGCAACGCGCAAGGAACGCGTGAAGCTGCGCGTGCGGCGGGGCGATCAGGTGATGGTGACCACCGGACGCGACCGCGGCAAGCGCGGCGAAGTGTTGAAGGTGCTGCCGGCCGACGCGCGCGTCATCGTGCAGGGCGTCAACATGATCAAGCGCCATCAGCGCCAGACCGCGCGCGATCAAGGCGGGATCATCGAGCGCGAGGCGCCCATCCACGTGTCCAACGTGGCCCATATCGACCCTGCCAGCGACCGGCCGACCCGCGTCGGGTTCCGGACGCTGGAGGACGGACGCAAGGTGCGCTTCGCCAAGCGCTCCGGCGAGATCATCGATCGGTGAGCGATAGAACCATGGTGGCACGTCTGAGAGAGCGCTACGCGTCGGATATCCGGCCGGCCCTGATGGAGGGCTTCGGCTACAGCAATCTGATGCAGACGCCGCGGCTGGAGAAGGTCGTCTTGAACATGGGCGTCGGCAAGGGCGTCCAGGACAGCAAGAAGGTCGCCTCGGCGGTTCAGGACATGACCCTGATCGCCGGCCAGAAGCCGATCGTCACCCGGGCGAAGAAGTCGATCGCGGCGTTCAAGCTGCGCGAGGGCATGGCGATCGGCGTCAAGGCCACGCTGCGCGGCGACCGGATGTACGAGTTCCTCGACCGCCTGGTCACGGTGGCGCTGCCGCGCATCCGCGACTTCCGCGGGCTGAAGAACGCCAGCTTCGACGGGCGCGGCAACTACTCGCTGGGGATCCGCGAGCAGATCATCTTCCCGGAGATCGCCTACGACCGCGTGGACGAGATCCGGGGTATGGACATCGTCATCTGCACCAGCGCGCGGACCGATGAGGAAGCCAAGGCCCTCCTGAAGGCCTTCGACTTCCCGTTCGCCGCCTGACGCGCCGGAGGATCGCAAACCCATGGCTAAGAAGAGTGCGGTAGAGACCAACCGGCGGCGCGAGCGGCTGGTGAAGAAGTACAAGGCGACGCGCGAGCGGCTGAAGGCGATTGCCGAAGACCGCAGCCTGCCGGCGGAGGAGCGCTTCCTGGCGCGTTTGAAGTTGGCGGAGCTGCCGCGCAACGGGTCGAAGACCCGGGTGCGCAATCGCTGCGAGGTCAGCGGCCGGCCACGGGCGTTCTACCGCCGTTTCCGCATGAGCCGGATCGCGTTGCGCGAGCTGGGATCGACCGGGCAGGTGCCGGGTCTTGTCAAGTCGAGCTGGTAGGGAGGGTTCTCGGCAATGTCGCTGAGCGATCCGTTGGGCGATCTCCTCACCCGTATCCGCAACGGGCAGAGGGCGGGCAAGTCGACCGTCGCCTCGCCGTCGTCGCGGCTGCGGGAGAACGTGCTGAGCGTGCTGCAGCGCGAAGGCTATATCCGCGGCTACAGCGCGACCGAAGAGCAGGCGGGGATCCGCTCGCTCCAGGTCGAGTTGAAGTATCACGAGGGCGCGCCGGTGATCCGGCGTATCGACCGCGTGTCGAAGCCGGGCCGGCGCGTCTATTCGAAGATCAAGGACCTGCCGCGGGTCTACAACGGGCTGGGCATCGCCATCCTGTCGACGCCGCGCGGGGTGATGTCGGACGCCGAGGCCCGCGCCGCCAATGTCGGCGGCGAGGTGCTGTGCCATGTCTTTTGACCGGTACGGGCACGCGGGCCTGGGCAAGCGGGAACTCTGAAACGATGTCGCGGATTGGCAAGCATCCGGTGGCGATCCCCGCCGGTGTCGATTTCAAGATGGACGGGCGGACGCTCAGCGCCAAGGGCAAGCTGGGCGAGCTGTCCATGGTGGCGTCGGAAGAGGTGTCGATCGAGGTCGCCGACGGCCGCGTTGCGGTCAGTCCGCGCGGCGAGAGCCGGCGTGCCCGCAACATGTGGGCGACCACGCGGACGCTGATCAGCAACCTGGTGACGGGCGTCTCGGCCGGCTTCTCCAAGCGCTTGGAGATCACCGGCGTGGGCTACCGGGCGGCGGTGGACGGCAGGGCGCTGGTGCTGCAGCTCGGCTACAGCCACGAGATCCGCTACCCGATCCCCGACGGCATCACCATGAAATGCGAGCGGCCGACGCTGATCGAGATCAGCGGCGCCGACAAGCAGCGGGTCGGCCAGATCGCCGCGGAGATCCGCAGCTATCGGGGGCCGGAGCCGTTCAAGGGCAAGGGTATCCGCTACGAGAACGAGCGGATCATCCGCAAGGAAGGCAAGAAGAGGTAGGGACCGGTTCCATGCTCTCCGTAAAGGAATTGATGGCGCGCCGCCGGGTGCGGACCCGGTCGAAGCTGCGCCGCCAGCGCACCGACCGGCCGCGGCTGTCGGTGTTCCGCTCCAGCCCCCAGATCTCCGGCCAGGTCATCGACGATGCCCGCGGCCAGACGCTGGTCGCCGTCTCCAGCCTCGACAAGCAGATGCGGGCCGAGCTGAAGACCGGCGCGACCGTGGAGGCGGCGCGGGCGGTCGGCAAGCTGCTGGCCGAACGCGCTCGGGAGGCCGGCGTGGAGAAGGTCGTGTTCGACCGCGGCGGCTACCAGTTCCATGGCCGGGTGAAGGCGTTGGCCGATGGTGCGCGCGAAGGCGGACTGGATTTCTGACGGGCTCGGCGCCGGCATCGACCGGGCTTCGGGACACATTAGGGAAGGTCGTTGAGACATGGCGCGGAACCCACGCGAGCGCGACGGGCGCGGCGATCGCGAAGACAGCGAACTGATCGAGAAGCTGGTCAGCATCAATCGCGTCGCGAAGGTGGTGAAGGGCGGCCGGCGGTTCGGCTTTGCCGCGCTGGTGGTGACCGGCGACGGCCGGGGTCGGGTCGGCTACGGCTCCGGCAAGGCGCGTGAGGTGCCCGAGGCGATCCGCAAGGCGACCGACCAGGCCAAGCGCACCATGGTGCGGGTGCCGCTGCGCGAGGGCCGGACCCTGCATCACGACATGCGCGGGCAGTTCGGCGCGGGCCGGGTGGTGCTGCGCGCCGCACCGGCGGGGACCGGGGTGATCGCGGGTGGCCCGATGCGCGCGATCTTCGAGGCGCTGGGCGTCAACGACGTCGTCGCCAAGTCGCTCGGCACCTCCAACCCGCACAACATGATCAAGGCGTGCTTCGACGCCCTGACGCGCATCGAAGGGCCACGCTCGGTGGCGGCGCGGCGCGGGCGGCGGGTCGGCGACATCATCGGCCGGCGCGAGAGCGAGGCGGCGGCCGAGGCGCAGGAGTAACCGGTGATGGCCGAAGCGAAGGAAGCAACGGCGCCGTCGATCGCCAAGGGCACGGCGGCTAAGACGCCGGGCGCGCAGACACCGACGATCCGCGTGCGCCAGATCGGCAGCCCGATCGGCCGGCGGGGCGACCAGCGGGCGACGCTGATCGGGCTGGGGTTGAACAAGATGCACCGCACGCGCGTGCTGCCGGACACCCCGGCGGTGCGGGGCATGATCAACAAGGTGAAGCACTTGGTGCAGGTCGACGGCGACTGCTGACGCCGGCCATCAGGTCTAGAGCGTTTTCGAGCCGGGTGGACTCACCCGGCGACTCGGAAAATGCGTGAGAACAAGATGATGGGGCATATTGGGCTGATCAGGGTCAGCCCAGTATGCCCTAGCAGGTCTTCGGGATTGGAATAGCCATGCGGCTGAACGAATTGCGGGATAACGCCGGCGCCAACAAACGGCGCATGCGGGTCGGCCGCGGCCTCGGCTCGGGCAAGGGTAAGACCGGCGGCCGGGGCCAGAAGGGCCAGAAGAGCCGGACCGGCGTGGCGCTGAAGGGCTTCGAGGGTGGCCAGATGCCGCTCTACCGGCGGCTGCCCAAGCGCGGCTTCAACAACGCGAAGTTCGCCAAGGACTATGTCGAGGTCAATCTCGGCCGGGTCCAGGCGGCGATCGATGCCGGGCGGCTGGACGGCAGTGCGCCCATCGATGCCGCGGCGTTGCGTGCCGCGCGCGTGATCGACCGGCCGCGCGACGGCGTGCGCCTGCTGGCCAAGGGGTCCGTGCGTCAGGCGCTGACCTTCCAGGTGGCCGGCGCGTCCCGCCCGGCCATCGCGGCGGTGACCGAGGCCGGTGGCCGGGTTCTCCTGCCGGGCGGCGAGGCCGCGGCCCCGCCGGCGGCCGAAACGCCCTCCCCGAAGGCGGAGGAGGTGCCGCAGGCACCCGCGCCGCAGCCGCCGGCCGCCAAGGCCGAGGCGGCTAGCCCCGACGCGGCCGAAGCGGCGGACACCGGCACCAAGAGCGCGCCGGCCGCCGAGACCGAAGCGTCGTCTGACGAGGATAAGCCGGCCTCGTAGCCGAGCCGGCGAGCCCTGAGTTCTCACCGAAGCGCGGCCGTCTCAGGCGATGGCCGCCAGGGCTTGAACCCTGCGCTCAACCATTGTCGGAGCGCAGTTGACGCGGGTTTGGGGGCAACGGGACCCGTTTGCTCTCCGAGCCGACCGCGCGCTCGTCCCATATTCAATCGATGAATCGCCAGATCGATCGCCAGGCGGCATAGTACTGGTGCCCGCAACAGGCTGTCTGGCGAACGGCCGGATCCCGGTCTACGGCGAGGCGACTCGGGGCAGCCCCGAGAGGGTGAGACCGACGATGAACCGACTGCTTCGTCTGACGCCGACGCCGCCCCGCAAGGCCGGCGATCTCAGCTTCCTGGAGAGCTGCCCGGAGGAGATCGCATCGATCTTCGGCTATTGGCGGTCGCGATGCGGACCGGGCGGCATGCCGCGGCGGCGAGACATCGATCCCCTCGACTTCCCAGGTCATCTGCCGGGCATCATGCTGGTGGATGTCAACCCGGCGGTGACAGGCTCCGTCGGGGCCTACCGCTACCGTCTGGTCGGTACCGCGATGGTGGAGATCCGGGGTCGCGATCCGACCGGTCTGCCGGTCGAAGAGGGGTTCTGCGGACCGGATTTGGAGGATGTGCTGGATTGCTACGACAGCGTGCGGCACAGCCGGACTGTCCTCTATGACGCGGCCACCTATTGGTCAACGGCGGACCGCTGGGTCGACCACTGCACGATCTTCCTGCCGCTGTCGGAGGATCAGGAGTCGGTGAGCCAGATCATGGTCTACTCGCGGCGCGCGCCGACCGCACACGAGACCTGAGCGCGCACGGCGGCGCCCTCGCGGAATTGCGTCTGGCGGCGCGCCGGGGCAGTCGCTACAGTCCGCGCCGAAAGGGCGGCCGGCGGTCAGCCGGCTGTCAGGACAGCGCGTCCTCTCGATCGCGAAAGCGCGGCCCCCGGGGTTCCCGGCCGGCCCGCGCGTCCGCGACGGACGCCTTCGGCCCGGGTGGAGGACTCCCATGGCTTCGGCCGCCGAACAACTCGCCGCCAACATGAATTTCGGGGCCTTCGCCAAGGCCACCGAGCTTAAGCGTCGGATCTGGTTCACGCTGGGCGCGCTCATCGTCTACCGGCTGGGCACCTATATCCCGATTCCCGGCATCGACCCGCTGGTCCTGGAAGAGGTGATGCAGGCGCAGGGCGGCGGCCTGCTCGGCGTCTTGAACATGTTCTCCGGCGGCGCGCTCGGCCGGATGACCATCTTCGCCCTCAACATCATGCCGTACATCTCCGCGGCCATCATCATGCAGCTTCTGACGGCGGTGTCGCCGACGCTGGAGGCGCTGAAGAAGGAGGGCGAAAGCGGCCGCAAGAAGATCAATCAGTACACGCGGTACGGCACCGTGCTGCTGGCGACCGTACAGGCGTACGGGCTGGCCATCGGGCTGGAGGGACTGCAGGGATCCACGGGATCGGCGGTGTCCGACCCGGGCCTGTTCTTCCGCGCGACGACCGTCATCACCGTGGTCGGCGGGACCATCTTCCTGATGTGGCTGGGCGAGCAGATCACGTCGCGCGGCGTCGGCAACGGCATCTCCTTGATCATCTTCGCCGGCATCGTCGCGGAGCTGCCGCGCGCCCTGGTCGGCACGCTGGAATTGGGGCGCACCGGGGCGATCTCCACGCTGTTCATCATCATCATGTTGGTGATGGCGATCGCCGTGGTGACCTTCATCGTCTTCATGGAACGCGCCCAACGGCGCTTGATCGTCCAGTACCCGAAACGGCAGGCCGGCAACCGGATGTTCGGCGGCGAGAGTTCGCATCTGCCGCTGAAGCTGAACACCGCCGGTGTGATCCCCGCGATCTTCGCCTCATCGCTGCTGCTGCTGCCGACGACGCTGATCGGCTTCTCCGGCGGCGACGGCCCGGACTGGGTCCAGTTCATCGCCGGTCAGCTCCAGCATGGGCAGATTCTGTTCATGGCGGTCTATGCGGCGCTGATCATCTTCTTCTGCTTCTTCTACACGGCAATCGTCTTCAACCCGGAGGAGACAGCGGACAACCTGCGCAAATACGGGGGCTTCCTGCCCGGCATCCGGCCGGGACGGAACACCGCGGACTATCTCGACTTCGTGCTGACGCGGCTGACGGCCGTCGGGGCGCTGTATCTGGCGGCCGTCTGTCTGATGCCGGAGGTCTTGTTGGCTGAGTTCGCGCTGCCCTTCTACTTCGGCGGCACCAGCCTGCTGATCGTCGTCGTCGTCACCATGGACACGGTGGCGCAGATTCAGTCTCATCTGCTGGCGCATCAATACGAAGGCCTGATCAAGAAGGCGAAGCTGCGGGGGAGGCGTGGATGAATCTTGTCCTGCTGGGGCCGCCGGGGGCGGGCAAGGGGACTCAGGCGAAGCGCCTGGAGAACCGTCACGGTATCAAGCAGTTGTCCACCGGCGATATGCTGCGCGAGGCGGTCAGCAGCGGCTCGCCGCTGGGCCAGCAGGTCCGCAGCATCCTGGAGAACGGGCAGCTCGTCTCCGACGACATCATGACGGAGATGATCGCCGACCGGATCGATCAGCCGGATTGCGCCGCGGGGTTCATCCTCGACGGGTTTCCGCGCACCGTCGGCCAGGCACAGTCGCTGGAAGCGCTGTTGGTCAAGAAGGGCACCCGCGTGGACGCCGTGATCCAGCTGAAGGTCGACGATCAAGTGCTGATCGATCGGATCGTCGGCCGGTTCGCCTGCGCCAACTGCGGCGAGAACTACAACAAGCAGTTTCGCCCGACCAAGGTGCCGGGCGTCTGCGATGTCTGCGGCAGCACCGAGTTCACCCAGCGAAGCGACGACACCGAAGAGACGGTGCGGGCGCGGCTCGCCGGGTTCTACGAGATGACCCAGCCGATCCTGCCCTATTACCGCGATCGGGGTCTGTTGTACGAGATCGACGGCCTGCAGTCCTTCGACCAGGTGACGGCCGAGATCGAGGCCGTGCTCAGCCGATCGAGCGCGGCGGCGAGCTGATCCCTGCTGGCGGATCGGCGCGGGCGCGGCCGGCGAGGGGCAAGGATTGCGGGTCCCTTGCGGGAAGGGCCGTTTGCCCGCTTGACAACCGGCAACCGGGGGGTAAGGTGTCGCCTCCCCGGACCCAAGCTGGTCTCCGGCCGCTCGTGCGTTGCCTTTTCCTCGGTGCCGGTATCGGCGGCGATCGCGAACGGGCGCGGCGAACGCAGCGGTCGCGGCGACGCGGGCTGCTGCGGCGGCCGGGATGCCGCGCCGGATGGCGGCTCTTGGGTTGTTTTTGAGAGTCTTCGAGGAGAGTTGCAGTGGCGCGTATCGCAGGCGTCAATATTCCGACGGCGAAGCGCGTCGAGGTCGCCCTGACCTATATCCACGGCATCGGGCGCACCTCGGCGGTCAAGATCTGCAACGACATCGGCATTCCGTCCGACCGCCGTGTCAACGATCTGACCGAGGATGAGATCCTGCGGCTGCGCGAGATGATCGACGCCGCGATGACGGTGGAGGGCGACCTCCGCCGCGAGACCGCGATGAACATCAAGCGGCTGATGGATCTCGGCTGCTATCGCGGGCTGCGCCACCGCCGCGGGCTGCCGGTCCGGGGCCAGCGCACGCATACCAATGCGCGCACCCGCAAGGGTCCGGCCAAGCCGATCGCCGGCAAGAAGAAGTAGTCGAGGGCAGGGGGCGCGCGCGGCCGCGACCGGCGGCCGATCGCCCGAACAGGGGCACACCGAACAGCGCCCGGCGCGGGCCGATCAACGGGAACTCACGACGACATGGCAAAACAGGCCGCGGCCGCCCGCGTGCGGCGGCGTGAACGCAAGAACATTTCTTCCGGTGTCGCGCATGTCAGCGCCACCTTCAACAACACCATGATCACCATCACCGACGCCCAGGGCAACACCATCTCCTGGTCCTCGGCCGGCGCCATGGGGTTCAAGGGCAGCCGCAAGTCGACCCCCTATGCCGCGCAGATCGCGGCGGAGGATGCCGGGCGCAAGGCCCAGGAACACGGCATGCGGACGCTGGAGATCAATGTGAAGGGCCCGGGATCGGGCCGCGAGAGCGCGCTTCGCGCCCTTCAGGCGGTCGGCTTCATGGTCACCTCGATCCGCGACGTCACGCCGATCCCGCATAACGGGGTCCGGCCGCGCAAGCGGCGGCGGGTCTGATCGGCCGAACCGCGCCGGCGCGGCAACGGGCCGGAGGGCGGCCGGTGATGGGGCCGGCCGGATAGGAGTTCAACCCGGCAGCAGCCGGGAGCGCGGGCATCTCGAGGCCCACCGCGACGGCGGCGCGGTGCGGGCTGCCGGGGCCGAGGGATCACCCCGAAGGCCGCGCCCGAGCACAACACGAAGGATTGGGCACGACATGACCCCGGTCATCTCTCGCAATTGGCAGGAACTGATCAAGCCGGCCGGCCTGGAGATCCAGTCCGGCCCGGATCCGCAGCGCTCCGCCGTGATCGTCGCGGAGCCGCTGGAGCGCGGCTTCGGCATGACCATCGGCAACGCGCTGCGCCGCATCCTGTTGTCGTCGCTGCAGGGCGCGGCCGTCACCTCGCTGCAGATCGACGGCGTGCTGCACGAGTTCTCGTCGATCCCGGGCGTGCGTGAGGATGTCACCGACATCGTGCTGAACGTCAAGGCGCTGGGCCTGCGCATGCATGTCGAGGGCCCGAAGCGCATGCGCCTGCATGCCGAAGGTCCCGGCCCCGTGCTCGCCGGGCAGATCATTACCGGCCCCGATATCGAGATCATGGATCCCGACCTGGTGATCTGCCATCTCGACGACGGCGCGCGGCTCAACATGGAGCTGGCGGTGTCGATGGGCAAAGGCTATGTGCCGGCGACCTTGAACCGGCCGGAGGACGCGCCGATCGGGCTGATCCCGGTGGACGCGCTCTACAGCCCGATCCGCAAGGTCTCCTACAAGGTCGAGAACACCCGCGTCGGCCAGGTTACCGACTACGACAAGCTGTCGATCGACCTGGAGACCAACGGCGCCGTCTCGCCGGAGGATGCAGTCGCGCTGGCCGCGCGGATCCTGCAGGACCAGCTTCAGCTCTTCATCAACTTCGAGGAGCCCCGGGCCGAGCGGCGCGAGGAAACCTCCGAAGAGATGCCGTTCAACAAGAACCTGCTGCGCAAGGTGGACGAGTTGGAGCTGTCGGTCCGCTCCGCCAACTGCCTGAAGAACGACAACATCGTCTATATCGGCGACCTGGTGCAGAAGACCGAGGCGGAGATGCTGCGCACGCCGAATTTCGGGCGCAAGTCGTTGAACGAGATCAAGGAGGTGCTGACCGGCATGGGTCTGCATCTCGGCATGGAGATCCCGAGCTGGCCGCCGGAGAACATCGAGGACTTGGCCAAGAAGCTTGAGGAGCCGTACTGACCGCCGGCCGCGACCGGCACAGAACTTACCAGGCCCGACGGTCGGGCCGACCCCGATAACGATCGCGTGCACGCGCCGATCCTTGTGAAGGACGGCGGTGGCGCCGGGGCTATCGCCATCGGCCTTGCCCGTTCAAGGCCCCGGGAAGTGAGGAGGTGCCGCCATGCGCCACGGCGTCAGCGGTCGCAAGTTCAACCGAACGACCAGTCACCGCCGCGCGATGTTCGCCAACATGGCGGCGGCGCTGATCACCCATGAGCAGATCCGCACCACCCTTCCCAAGGCGAAGGACCTGCGCCCGGTGGTGGAGCGGCTGATCACGCTGGCGAAGAAGGGTGGCTTGGCCAACCGGCGCCGCGCCCATGCCTTCCTGCGCAGCGACGCCGTTGTGGCCAAGCTGTTCGCCGAGGGCGATGATAGCCTGGCGGCGCGCTACCGCAGTCGGTCCGGCGGCTATACGCGGGTGCTCAAGGCCGGTTTCCGCTACGGTGACGCGGCGCCGATGGCGATCATCGAACTGGTGGACCGCGATCCCGCGGCGAAGGGCGCGGCCGACCGGGCGCGCGTCGAGGCGGAGCGCGAGGCCGACGAGGACGACGAGGACTAACGTCCTCGCTTCTGCGTCGACGGTCCGCCCCGCGGGAAATCGTGGTCGTGCGGGGGAGGGCCAGCGCAAGGATGGGTGCTAAGCGGCAAGGGGTCAGGACAGCCGTCATCGGCTGTCTGGGCCTGTTGGCAGCCCTGATGGCGGGCCTGCCGGCGCGGGCGGAGACTGCGCCCGCGGTGCCGGAGAGCCGGGCGGAGATCACGCTCAGCTTCGCGCCATTGGTCGAAGCGACGGCGCCGTCGGTGGTGAACATCTACGCCCAGCGCGTGGTGCGCGAGCAGATGGCCTCGCCGCTGTTCGCTGATCCGTTCTTCCAGCGCTTCTTCGGCACGCCGCTGCCCCATCCGCTGCAGCGCGACCGCGTGCAGAACTCGCTGGGGTCCGGCGTCGTCGTCACGCCGGACGGGCTGGTGGTCACCAACCACCACGTCATCGCCAATGCCGACGAGATCAAGGTCATCCTGTCCGATCTCAGCGAGTATGCCGCGACGCTGGTGCTGTCGGACGAGCGGACGGATCTGGCGGTGTTGCGCCTGGCCGGGCTGGGCGACCGCACGCTGTCAACGCTGGAACTGGCCGACAGCGATGGGCTGGCGGTCGGCGACCTGGTGCTGGCGATCGGCAATCCGTTCGGCGTCGGCCAGACGGTGACCGGCGGCATCGTCTCCGCGCTCGCGCGCACCGCGGTGGGCGTCAGCGACTACAACTTCTTCATCCAGACCGATGCGGCGATCAACCCGGGCAATTCCGGCGGGGCGCTGGTCGACATGTCGGGCCGCCTCGTCGGCATCAACACCGCGATCTTCAGCCGCAGCGGCGGCTCGCTCGGCATCGGTTTCGCGGTGCCGTCGAACATGGTTCGGGCGGTCCTGGCATCGGCTGCGCGGGGCGGCATGGTGCTGCGGCCCTGGCTAGGCGCGGAGGGCCAGCAGGTGACGGCGGAGATCGCCGAGACCCTGGCCGTCGCCACGCCGGGCGGCGTGCTGGTCAATCGGGTCCACCCCGCGGGTCCGGCCGCCCGCGCCGGGGTGGCGATCGGCGACATCATCGTCTCGCTCGGCGGGCAGCCGGTGATCGATCCGGAAGGCCTGCGGTTCCGCGTCGCGGTGCAGCCGCTGGACGGCGAGGTTGCGCTGACGGTCTTGCGGGACGGCACGGAGCGGGTGCTGATGCTGGACGTCGAATTGCCGCCGGAGGAGCCGCCGCGCAACCCGACGGAGATCCGCGGGCGGGTGCCGCTGGCCGGCGCGGTGGTCGGTAACCTGTCGCCGGCGGTGGCGGAGGATCTGTCGCTGTCGGTGCCGGAGACGGCGGGGGTGGTGGTGCTGGACGTGCTGGCCGGCACGCCGGCCGACCGCCTGGGCATCGAGGTCGGCGATCTGGTGCTGCGCCTGAACGGCGAGGCGATCGCCGCCGTCGAGGGACTGGCGGCGGTGCTGCAGCAGCCGGTCCGGCGCTGGCAGATCGCCATCCGCCGCGGCGACCGGATCTTGGAGACCACCATCGATGGCTAGCCGGTCGGCGAGCGGCGCCGGCGGTCTGTTCGATGCGTTGGCGCCGCCGGCGCCGCTCGCCGACCGGCTGCGGCCGACCCGGCTCGACGGCGTGGTCGGGCAGGATCATCTGCTGGGCCCCGACGCGCCGATCGGGCGGATGGTCGGCGACGGCCGGCTGGCCTCGCTGGTGCTGTGGGGGCCGCCGGGCTGCGGCAAGACGACCATCGCCCGCCTGCTGGCCGATGCCGTCGGCCAGACCTTCGTTCAGCTTTCGGCCGTCTTTTCCGGGGTGGCCGACCTGCGCGGCGTCTTCGACGAGGCCCGCCGCCGCCGCCAGGCGGGCCAGGGCACCGTGCTGTTCGTCGACGAGATCCATCGCTTCAACCGCGCCCAGCAGGACGCCTTCCTGCCGGTGGTGGAGGACGGCACCCTGACGCTGATCGGGGCGACCACGGAGAACCCGTCCTTCGAGTTGAATGCCGCGCTGTTGTCCCGGCTGCAGGTGATGGTGCTGCGCCGGCTCGATGATACGGCCCTGTCGGCGCTGCTGGACCGTGCGGAGGCGGCGGAGGCCCGGTCCCTGCCGCTGACGGCCGAGGCGCGCCAGCAGCTCAAGGCGCTGGCCGACGGCGACGGCCGCTATCTCTTGACGCTGGTGGAGGAGGTCGCCCGCGCCGGCACGGCGGCACCGCTGACGCCCGGCGATCTGGCGGCCATCGTGCAGCGCCGGGCGCCGGTCTACGACAAGGCGCAGGAAGGCCACTACAATCTGATCAGCGCGCTGCACAAGAGCCTGCGCGGCTCCGACCCCGATGCCGCGCTCTACTGGTTCGCCCGCATGATGGCCGGTGGCGAGGATCCCCGCTATGTCGCCCGGCGCCTTGTCCGCTTCGCAGTGGAGGATGTCGGGCTGGCGGAGCCCGCCACGCTCGACCACACGCTGGCGGCCTGGCAGGCCTATGAACGCCTCGGCTCGCCGGAGGGGGAGCTGGCGATCGCCCAGGCGGTGGTGCATCTCGCAGTCGCACCGAAGTCGAACGCCGTCTATGCCGCCTTCAAGCAGGCCACGGCGGCGGCGGCGGAGAGCGGCAGCCTGGCCCCGCCGGCGCATATCCTGAACGCGCCGACGCGCCTCATGCGCGATCTCGGCTACGGTCGCGGCTATCGCTACGACCATGACGAGCCGGGGGGCTTCTCCGGCCAGGACTATTTTCCCGAAGGCATGGGCCGCCGTCGGTTCTATCGCCCCAAGGGTCAGGGGGCCGAAGGCGAGATTGCGGAGCGGTTGGCCGACTGGGCGCGCCGCCGGGCCGAGATCGCCGGCGGGGACCCGTGACGCGCGCCGCGGCCGGGGACGGGTCGGCCGGGCCGGCGGTCACCCATCGCACGGTCGATGCCGGCGACGACGATGTCCGGCTCGACCGCTGGTTCCGGCGCCACTTCCCGGCGCTGAGCCATGGGCGGCTGGAGAAGCTGTTGCGCACCGGCCAGGTTCGGGTGGACGGCAAGCGGGCCCGCGCCGCCCAGCGCCTCGCGGCCGGGCAGACGGTGCGCGTGCCGCCGCTGCCGGAGCCGGCGGACCGCCCCGCCCCGGCGGAACATCCGGACCTGTCGGCGGACGAGGCCGCGTTCGCCGCGTCGCTGGTGCTGCATCGCGATCCGTCGGTCCTGGTCCTGGCGAAGCCGGCCGGGCTGGCGGTGCAGGGCGGTTCCGGCGTGCGCCACCATCTCGACCGTCTGTTGGATGCCTTGGCGGGCGCTGAGGGCGAGCGGCCGCGGCTGGTGCACCGGCTGGACCGCGACACCTCCGGCGTGCTGGTGCTGGGGCGCACGGCGCGCGCGGCCGCCCGGCTGGCGGCGGCCTTTCGCGCGCGCGATGCGGTGAAGCTCTATTGGGCGGTGGTGGTCGGCCGGCCGCAGCCGGCGGCGGGGCGGATCGATCACCCGCTGGCCAAGCGGCCCGGGGCCGGTGGTCGGGAGCGGATGGCGGCGACGCGCGAGGATGCGGCGGAGGCCCGCCGCGCGGTTACCGATTTCTGGACGCTGGACGCCGTCGGCCGGCGCGCCGCCTGGTTGGCGCTGCGTCCCCTGACTGGGCGGACCCACCAGTTGCGGGCGCATGCCGCGCTGATCGGCACGCCGATCCTCGGGGACGGGAAATACGGGGGTGCGTCGGCCTTCCTGCCGGGCGATGCGGTGGCCCGCCGGCTTCACCTGCATGCGCGCCGCCTGGCGGTCGCCCATCCCGATGGCGGGGTGCTGGATGTGACCGCTCCGCCGCCGGAGGCCTTCGCGCAAACATTGGCGACCTTGGGTCTGTCGGCGGAGGACCCGGACGCGCTGGCCTACTGATCGGGTCGGCCGGACGGGACGGTCAGATCGCCGGCGGTGGCTCCGCCGGCGCGACCAGCCCGGCGGCCAGCAGATGGGTGGCCGCCTCGGTGCGGTTGCGGGCCTGCAGCTTCCGCAGCAGGTTACTGACATGCACCTTGATCGTGATCTCGCTGACGCCGAGCCGGCGGGCGATCTCCTTGTTGGACTGTCCGCGGGCCAGGAATTCTGCCACTTGGCGTTCGCGGCGCGACAGCTCCGCCTGCATCGGCGGCGGCGGTGCCGCGGTGCAGTCCACGATCAGATCCGGCGGCGCATAGCGCAGGCCCGCCAGCACAAGCTGGATGATCTGGACCAGCGCCACCGGGCTGACGTCATCCGGCACCAGTGCCGACACGCCGGAGCGGATCAGGCTTTGGGCGCATAGTCGCGTGCACTCGCTGTAACAGATGACGATGCGGGCGCGGGGCGCCTCGATGCCGCTGCTGGCCAGCCAATCGCTGGGCACGGTGGAACAGGTGTCGCAGCCGCTGAGGATCACCAGATCGGCCGGATCGGGCCGGAGCCCGCGCACGGCACCGTTGGCGTCGGGCGTCACCACCGACACGACGGCCTGCGGCATCAGATGCTGCACCGCCGACCGCAGGGGTCGCGTCGGCAGAGGCGGTTGTACGATGAGGATGCGCGGGCGCAGACACTCGCGCCGCGTCGCCGCCGGCGGGTCGGGGCGCGCGACCGGCCAGGAGGCGATATCGTAGGCTTGAAACGGGGGGGTCATCCAGGATTGCCATCCTTGTAGCGAACTTCGCGGTGGTCGCCGCGACGGTGACGGTCACCGAGGGGGGAGTTGCGCGACCATCACAGCTCATCTACTAGCAAGAATTGGCCACATTGCAAGCTCTGCAAGTGCCGAAAAATCGAAATAAATTTGTATTTTTACTATGATTATCTCCGAAACGCCGAACAATTTGAAATCGCCTTGGTGATAGAAACATCGTTTCGTTTACCATTTAGAAATAAAAGCAGTAGAACAAAGGTTAGTGCGCAAGACGTGTTGTTGGGTTTTCTGTCCTAAGATTTGTCCGGACGGGAGCGGGTCTATATCGGCATCAATGTCGCTATGACCCGCGACCCGCCATGCGCCGGGCCCTCGCGGCCTACGTGTATGTATGCGCTAATCGTGGTAGGGATATGGCGCCGCCGACCGACCGGTCAAGCTGGCTCCCGGCCAGGGTTTAACAGGGCCGCCGCGCCGTAGGCTCCGGTTGCGGGCCGGCGCCGCCGGCGCGCCGGGGGACTGCCGGCGGGTCGGGAACAGGGCCGGGCGTCGCCCAGGGCCCTGAGGCGAAGACGGCGGCAGGTCACCGACGGGGCGAAGCACCGGATGTCCGAGACGACCGGCAGCGGTTGGAAAGCACGCCTGAAGGCTTGGTGGGAGGGAACTGCCGTTCGATCCGGCGCCCCTCAGCCGGCCAAGCGCGACATGAACGAGATTCGCGCGGAGCAGATCGAGCAGGATCTCGGCAACTCCGTGTTCTGGTCGGCCGAGCGCATCAAGGTTGTCGAATCGGTATGGGGCGAGGAAATGCACCTGCCGGGCGACAAGGACTACATCGCGACGCTGATCAAGCCGTTCGGGCTGGATCAGTCGATGAGCGCGCTCGATCTCGGGGCCGGGCTGGGCGGTGCGACCCGCGTCATCAACCGCTCGACCGGCGCCTGGGTCACCGGCTTCGAGGCCGATCAGGTGCTGCAGCGCGCCGGCTTGGCCCGATCGATCAAGGCCGGGCTGGAGCGCAAGGCGCCGATCGAGCTGCTGGACTGGGCGGACCTGTCGTTCGACAAGCGCTACGACGCGGTGTTCAGCCGAGAGGTCATGTACACGGTGCGCGACAAGGAGTCGTTGATTTCCGCTATCGCCAAGGCGATGAAGCCGCGCGGCCATTTCCTGTTCACCGACTATGTCTTGAAGCATTCGGCCAAGCCGGCCACCACCGTCGAAGACTGGCGGGAAAATGAGCCGATCCGGCCCTATCCGATGACCGTGGCGCAGGCCAGCGAGTTCTTGGAAAACGCGAAGTTCGACGTGCGCACGGTCGAAGACATCTCCGAGAAGCATCACGCGATGGTGCTGGGGGCGTGGGACAGGCTGACGCGGACCCTGCAGGATATGGCGCATGATCCGGAGATCAGCGCCCTGGTGATCGAGGAAGGCGAGCTTTGGCAGCGTCGCATGGCGGCGCTGGAGAGCGGCGATCTCCGGCTCTACCGGTTCTACGCGCTGGCGCCGTCATGACCGTGCCGGGCGGCGCGGACGCATCCGCCCTCGCCGGTCCGGGGGATCGCCTGATCCCGCTGCCGGCGGGGCGGATCGCCAGCGTCGTCACCTATCTGGAGATGCGCACACCGCCGACCGATCCGCCATTGGCGGCGCCGCCGGGCTGGACGCTGACGCCGGCGCCGCGTCCGGAGACCGCGTTCTATCGTGATCTGTTCCGCCGCGTGGGCGGGCCCTGGCTGTGGTACAGCCGCCTCTGCCTCGACGACGGCGGCTTGCGGCGGATCCTCGACGACCCTGCGGTCGAGGTGCAGGTGCTCCGCGTCGGCGGACGGGCGGAAGGCTTTTTCGAGCTCGACCGCCGGTCGCCGCCGGACGTGGAACTCGCCTTCTTCGGCGTTGCGCCCGCGCTGATCGGTCGGGGCGCCGGACGTCTGCTGATGTCCAACGCCCTGGCATCGGCCTGGCGCGGCGGCACGGACCGGGTATGGGTGCACACCTGTACCCTGGACCATCCGGCGGCGCTGGGCTTCTACTGCAAAAGCGGGTTCCGGCCCTACGCCGGCGCCGTGGAGGTCAGCGACGATCCGCGCGCGACCGGCGTGCTGGGCGCCGACGTGGCGCCGCAGGTTCCCCGCTTCGGCGACTGACCGGCGGGGGCGCATGACGGGTGTCATGCGCCCAACGGGATCAGAGTCCCATGCGCGCCTTCAGGCCGGTGTCCAGCGCCTCCAGGAACTGGCGCGTGGTCATCCAGGGCTGATCGGGACCGATCAGGATCGCCAGGTCCTTGGTCATCTTGCCCGCCTCGATGGTATCCACGCACACCGACTCCAGGGTGCTGGCGAATTCTTCGACGTCCTGGGTGTCGTCGAACCGCGCCCGGTAGTGCAGGCCCCGCGTCCAGGCGAAGATCGAGGCGACAGGGTTGGTCGAGGTTTCCTTGCCCTGCTGGTGCATGCGGTAGTGCCGGGTGACGGTGCCGTGGGCGGCCTCCGCCTCCACGGTGTGGCCATCGGGCGTCATCAGGACGGACGTCATCAGGCCGAGGGAGCCGAAGCCCTGGGCCACGGTGTCGCTCTGCACATCGCCGTCGTAGTTCTTGCAGGCCCACACGAAGCCGCCCTGCCATTTCAGGGCCGAGGCGACCATGTCGTCGATCAGCCGGTGTTCGTAGGTCAGGCCCGCCTCGTCGAAGGCCCGGCTGAACTCGCGGTTGAAGACCTCCTGGAAGAGGTCCTTGAAGCGGCCGTCATAGACCTTGAGGATCGTGTTCTTGGTCGACAGGTAGACCGGCAGGCCGCGCTGCAAGCCGTAGTTGAAGCAGGCGCGGGCGAAGCCGACGATCGACTCGTCGAGATTATACATGCCCATGGCGATGCCGGCCGACGGGCTGTCGAAGACCTCGTGGGTCTCCGGCGGGCCGCCGTCTTCCGGCGTGAAGGTCAAGGTCAGCTTGCCCGGTCCTGGAAACTTGATGTCGGTCGCCCGGTACTGGTCGCCGAAGGCGTGGCGGCCGATGATGATCGGTTGGCGCCAGCTCGGCACGTAGCGGGGCACGTTGGTGCAGATGATCGGCTCGCGGAACACGGTCCCGCCGAGGATGTTGCGGATCGTGCCGTTGGGCGACCGCCACATCTTCTTCAAGGAGAATTCGGCGACCCGATCCTCGTCGGGTGTGATGGTCGCGCATTTGACGCCCACGCCCACCGACTTGATCGCGTTGGCGGCGTCGACCGTCACCTGGTCGTCGGTCTGGTCCCGCGACTCCATGCCGAGATCGAAGTAGCGCAGATCGATATCGAGATAGGGCAGGATCAGCTTTTCCTTGATGAACGCCCAGATGATCCGAGTCATCTCGTCGCCGTCGAGCTCGACGACCGGTTCTTTCACCTTGATCTTCGACATGTCTGGAGAAACTCCTGATCTCTGAGGCTTCAGCGGCGATCGCCATCGCCGTCCAGTGGCCGGCGCGGGCGGGCCCGGGCGCCGATATCGCGAGAGGGGCCGGACGGTGCCGCGACGACGGGTCGGGCACCCGGGGGACGCGGCCGGCCGGGAATGGCGGCGAAGTCTACTCCCAGGCCGCCGCGCGACGCCAGTTCCGGAGTGAAACGGCTCTACAGGCGCCCGGGATGGGCGGCGATGCTGGGGGCTGGGGCGTCGGCCAGGGCCGGTAGCACCGCGTCCACGGACTGCACCACCTGCCACAGCGCATGCACCGCCGGGCCGGCGAAGCGGTTGTCGACGATGTGGTCGACCAGCCCCAGGAGCGGCCCCCAATAGCCATCCTGGTCGACCAGGACGACCGGCTTGTCATGCAGGCCGAGCTGGCGCCAGGTGACGATCTCGATGGTCTCGTCCAGGGTGCCGAGCCCGCCGGGCAAGGCGACGAAGGCGTCCGCCCGCTCGAACATCAGGCGCTTTCGGGTGTGCATGCTGTCGACGACCAGCAGTTCCGTGAGCCCGTCATGCTGCACCTCGCGATGGTGCAGGTGGCCGGGGATGATGCCCACCACCTGACCGCCGGCGGTCAGCGTGGCATCGGCGATCAGGCCCATCAGCCCGGCGCGGCCGCCGCCATAGATCAAGGTGATGCCGGCCGCGGCGAGGTGGCGGCCGAACCGCTCGGCCGCATCGGCCAGGGCGGGGCGGGCGCCGACGCTGGAACCGCAGAAGACGGCGATGGACTGAAGGGGCAGCATGCCGCTCGTCGCTCTTGGGGCCGGCTGGAGCGCCGGCGGGGATCGCGCAACGATACACGCCTGGGGCCTAGGCGTCACAGGCCATGGCGGCGCCCACGGGTTCGCGGGTCTGTGGCCCGGTGGCTCTTTGGTCCTCGCGGTTTGCTTGCGCGCCAGCCTGCCGGTAATCTTGTTTCGACGAAAAGGGGGAGCGCGGGGAAGGAATGTCGCGGCGTTGGGTCCTTGCACTGGTGATTGCCTTTGTCGCCGCGGCGGCCGGCGGCCTCTTCGCCATCGACTGGATGGGCGAGGGCGAGCCGCCGACCACGGAAAGCGCGCCGGCCGACGAGACGACGACGGCGGCGGCGCAGAGCGGGGCCGAGGAGCCGCTCGCCGAGACCGCGGAGCCGCCGACCGAGGCCGCCGCCGCGCCGCCGGAGGCTGAGGCGCCGCAGGAGGGTGAGGCGACCCCTGAGGCCGAGGCGTCAGCGGAGGCTGAAGCGACACCTGAAACCGAGACGACATCGCAGGACGAGGTGTCGCCGGAGGCCGAGGCCGCGCCGGCGCCCGATGATGCGGCACCGGCCGACGATCCCGACCGCCCGGCCTCGTCCGATCCTTCGGTAGATGCCCCGGAAATGGCGAGCCTGCCGCCGTCGCCTGGCGATGAGAGCGGGTCAGAGGCGCCGCCGCCTTCCGACGACGCCGCGACCGCGGCGCCGGCGCCGCCCGTGGCCTTCGCCGATGCCGGTCGGCCGCCGGTGCCCGATCCGCCGTCGCCACCGAGCGTCGGGTTCGATGCGGTTCGCGTCAGCGTCGACGGGTTGCTGACCATGGCCGGTCACGCTCCGCCGGACACCACGGTGCGGATCCTCGATCAGGCGGCGGTGTTCGGCGAGTCGCCGGCCGACGGGTTGGGCGAGTGGGTCTTCTTCCACCCCGATCCGCTGGCCCCGGGGGAGTATCGCTTGGCGCTGCAGGCGGTGGATGCCGCCGGTGCCGTGGTTGCCCGGTCCGACCGGGAGTTGCTGGTGATCGTGCCGGCGCCGGGCGAGACGCTGGCGGGTGCCGGGTCCGGCGACGGCGCAGCGCCGCCGGCGGACGGGGATACCGGCGGCGGCCCGTTGGCGCTGTTGGTGCCGGCGGGCGATCTCGGCCCGACGGAGGTGGTGCGGGCGCCGGCGGCACCGGGCGGCGCGGAAGATCTCGCCACGCCGCCAGCCGGCGTGCCGACCGGGTTGCCCAATCCCGACGACACCAACCGGGCGCCGGAGACCGATCGGGGGGTGAACCCGCTCGACGGTCAGGCTCCGGCGGATGGTCAGGCCCCGGCGGACGGCTCGCCACCGGCGGAGCCGGACCCGTCAGCCGATCCGGATCCTGCGCGCGATGTCGCGTCTCGGCCCGATGCCCCGCCCGAGGCGCCGGAGGCGGCACCGGAGGGCCCGTCGGTCGCGATCACCACCATCGACTACGACGACCGCGGCCGGGTCTTCGTCTCCGGCACGGCGGGGGCCAATGCGCCGCTGAGGGTCTATCTCGATGACCAGGCGGCGGCCGACGGCCATGCCGACGAACAGGGCGCCTTTGCCCTGCAGCTCGACCGTACCGTGCCGCCGGGGCTGTTCACGCTGAGGGTCGATCAGCTCGCCGCCGACGGGAGCGTGGTGGCGCGGGCGGCGCTGCCCTTCCGGCGCGATCCGCCGGTCGATGCCCTGCCGGGGCATCGGCGCATCCAGGTACAGCCCGGCAACAGTCTGTGGATCCTGGCCCGAGAGGCGTATGGCGAAGGGCTTCAATACACCATCATCTACCAGGCGAACCGCCAACAGATCCGCGATCCGGACCTGATCTATCCCGGTCAGGTGTTCCTGGTGCCGGGCGAACCGGACCTGATCCCGGCGGGGCTGCCGCCGGGCTGAGGCCGATCAGGCGGCGATCTGGGGCGCTTCCAGGTAGGGGCGCACGACCCGGACATACGGCCGGATCTGCTGGATGAAGGACAGCGTCTCGTGCAACACCGAGTCGGGCGTCGGATCGCTGATGGTCCGCGGCCGGCTCATGATCCACAGCGCCTGCTGAACCCCGGGCACGAAACGCGTTTCCGGCAGCTCCTTGCACAGGCGCAACAGGCGCATCACCGCCACGCGCCGCTCCGCCGACTGTACGGTGAACGGAATGCGCCCCAGTCGCGCCGAGATTCGGAAGCTGTAGTCGCCTTCGTCTTCCGGGGTCAGGGTCGTGGCGTAGGGCACGTCCTCAAGGGTGAACGTGTAGCGGGTCGGCTTCTGCGGATCGAACACCACGAACCGGCCGTCGGCATGGACGGCGATGGCGTCGAGCGCGGTCATGGCGTCGTCGGCGACTTGTAGGGCCAGGGTCCTGAGAGGGGTGACAGAAGCTTTCTGATAGTCTGCGCCGGCCGCCATCGCATTCTCCTTCCGACCGCTGCGGTCCGGTGGCGATGGCGTCATGCCGCCGCGCCCGCTTTCCGCCGGCCCCGCTCGTGCGATAAACGACAGTTTGCCGCCAGGCCTTTACGAAGTCGTAAACCGCAGAGGGCCGACCGCCGCCAATGCTCGACCGCCATCTCAGGCCCTGGATCGATCGGCCGTTGGATGCCGCCGCGCACCGGCTTTGCCGGACCGGCCTGACGGCCAACGCGGTCACGGTGGGCGGCTTCCTTCTCGGCCTGGGGGCGATGGCCGCGCTGGCCCTTCAGGCCTATGCGGTGGCAGCGGTCCTGATCGCCGCGAACCGCGTGGCGGACGGCCTGGACGGGGCGGTCGCCCGGGCGCAAGGGGGCGGTACGGATTTCGGCGGCTTCCTCGACATCGTCCTGGACTTCATCGTCTATGCCGGCGTCGTCTTCGCCTTTGCGGTCGGCCAGCCGCAGGCCGCGCTGGCGGCGGCCTTCCTCATCTTCTCCTACATCGCCAGCGGGGCGTCGTTCCTGGCCTATGCCATCGTCGCCGCCAAGCGCGGGCAGGTGACGACGGCGCGCGGTCCCAAGGCGCTCTACTTCATCGGTGGCCTGGCCGAAGGCAGCGAGACCGCGCTGTTCATGTTGGCGATCTGCGTGTTTCCGGATGCCTTTGTGGTGCTGGCTTGGGCTTTTGGCGCCGTCTGCTGGCTGACGGCGGCGGGTCGCATTCGCTGGGCCTGGCTGGCCTTCGCCGCCCCCGCCGCGGACCCTCCGTGAGGTGCGCGGGCCGTCTTGCGTTCATCGCGGGCAGCAAAACGTGAAAGACCCCGGCGCAGCTCGGCGCCGCGCCGGGGTCTCTCGTATGCCGCGACAGGCCCGGTGACTGGCGCTCAGGCGGCCAGTCGAACGCGGGTGTTCTGTCGTTTGGCGATCTCTTGCCGCAACTCATCGAACGAGTCGAAGGTACGGCCGTCGAGGGTGAGCATCCTCTGATGGGTCGTGAAGAACATGTACCGCTGCCCGACGGCGATCAGGTCTCCCAGCCTTTCGCCGTCCACGGTTACGATGCGTTGCGCCGCCATTGTCCGCGCCTCTTGTTTCATGCGCCTGGATCGCCGCGGCGCGGCCGCCGCGTGCCCTGGGCAATGGAATCTCAGGAGCGATGGTCTTGATCGACCATCCCCACCGTGCAGATCTACGATTATGGGGATGCCCGCCGGCGAACACAAGAGAATACGGCAGTTCGCCAAGCACTTTGACGGTTAAGAAAGCGTAACCAGCCTGGTACTCCAACGTATGTTGCAATGCACCATAGATTTCGATCGATACGCCGAGGGTTAGTTAAACGCTTTACTGCCGCTGTTCCGACAACCAATGGGGAAGTCCCGAACTGTCCTGAAGAAATCCATGCCGCACTGCGGAAAAAACAGAATCTACCAAGTGAAACCTGTGTCTCACTTGTTCAGTCGCGCATCGGCCACGAAACCCATCAGGTCGGCGAACAGACCCGGATCGCTGATGATGCGGGGCACTTTGTTCTGTCCGCCGAGCCGGCCGCGCGCCTTCATCCAGCGCGCGAAGGTGCCCGGGGCCAGCGCCCACAAGGCCGGCGGATGCAGGCCGGTGCGATGGGCCCGGTAGTCGTCGTTCAGCCGGTTCAGCTCCGCGTCCACGGTGTCGAGGAAGGCGGCTTCGGCAGCGGGTGTCACCGCCTCCTGGGCGAACTCGCACAAGAACAGGTGCCCGCCGACGGCGGCACCGCCGGCCGACGATGAGTCGGCGCCGGCCGGGCCTGAGGCGCCGTATGCCCCGTCGGGCGTGATCGCTCCGACCGAGTAGTCGGTGATCGACAGTGCGGCGCGGGCCGCGCCCGCCGTGACCGCGGTCTCGATCTCCTCCGCAATCAAGTGCTCGCCGAAGACCGACAGCATGTAAGCGGTACGTCCGGTGATCAGCAGCCGCGGCGGCGCACGGTCGACCAAGCGTACGGTGTCGCCCAGCACATAGCTCCACAGCCCCGCATTGCAGGTGACCACCAGGGCGTAGTTCACGCCGGGCTCCGCGTCGGCGATCCAATGCCGGGTCGGCCGGTCGCTTCCCAGCTCCTCCAAGGGCACGAACTCGTAGAACAGGCCGTTGTCGAGTTGCAGCCGCAGGCCCTCGCCGGCGCCACGGTCGGCAACGGCGATGAAGCCTTCGCTGGCCGGGTAGACCTCTCGCAGGCTCGTACGGCTGTCGGCCAGCAGGTCCGCGAATCGTTGGCGGTACGGCCCGAAATGCACTGCGCCGTGGATGATCAGCTCAAGATCCGGGAAGAGGTCGGCGATGCGTCCGCCGCGGTCGCTGTGCTGGCGGGCCAGGGCATCGAACAGCATCAGCATCCAGCTCGGCGTGCCGCTGATCGCGCGGATGTTGCGGTCCGGGGCCAGCGCGGCCATCCGGCGGATCTTCTCCTCCCAATCGCCGATCAGCGCGATCTCCGGCGGCGGGAAGGCCATGGGCCGCGCCCACAGCGGCATCCGCTTGGCGACGATGCCGCTGAGATCGCCGCTGTAGATGCCGGGCGCCAGGGTGTCCAGCGCGCTCGACCCGCCGAGCATCAAGGTGCGTCCGGCGAAAATGCGGCTGTCCGGCCGGTCGGCCAGATGGTGCACCAGGGTATCCAGCGCCGCGCGGCGGTTGGCCTTTTCCATCGCCGGCGTCAGCGGGATGTATTTCGACGTGCCGCTGGTGGTCCCGGAACTCAAGGTGAAATAGCGGATCAGGCCGGGCCAGGTGGCGTCCTCGACCCGCGGGAAGGTCGGCTGCCAATAGTCTTGCCAGAACGCCTCATAGGTGCGCAGCGGCACGCGCGCCTGATAGTCGGCGACGGTGCGGATGCCGGCGAAATCATGGTCGCGCCCGAAACGCGTCCGCTGCCCGGTGGCGACCAGCGCGCGCAGTTCGCGTTCCTGCGCCGCCACCGGATCCAGGGCGGCCAGGGTCCGCCGGCGCCGGGCGGCGTGGATCCTCAACAGGGGCGTCGCGTCGACCATGATGTTCCGGGGCAATGGCGGGCAAGGACGGCGCCGGACGGCACCGGTGTTGGGCAGATGGCGGCCGGGCCGCCGGCGATCAAGGCGTCAGCGTCATCGCGTGGGCGAAGGTTTGCGCCGCGGTCTCCGGCCGGAGGGGGATGCGCATGTACCGGCTCTCCTGCCACAGCGGCCATTGGTCGAGGAACGAGGCGCTGTTGATCCAGCCATCTTGACCGCTCATCAGGACGAAGTGGTTGCTGTCGAGATCGGAGAGGTCGGAGATGTGGCGCGCATTGGCGCCGAAGCGGACGACATGGGGACCGCTGCCGGGCCCGTGGGAGGTCTTCATCACCGTCGACGCACTGCCGCCCGTCGGGTGGTCGCCGTAGCGGTAGCGCCGACCGAACAGCGGCAGCGCCTCCAGGCTGTGGGCAAGGTGCAGGCGGTGCAGATCGCCCCATCGTGGGTGGCGCACCAGGCCGCGAGCCGCGGCGGTCAAGGCACGGTCCAGCGCGTGTTTCAGCGCGTCGGGATCGGCATCGCGCAGGTCTTCCGCGATCAGCGCGTTCACCCGGCCCACGGTGTCGTAGGCGGCGACGGTTTCCGCGTCGTGCAGCGCCTCGATGAAATGGGACAGCCACAGCTCGAAGGCGGCGGCCCCCGCGCTGTCGACCGTGTACTGCCCGTCCCAGTCGGCCATTGCCGCCACGACGGCTGCGCCGGGCCGGTCCGGCGATCCGTCCGGCCAGAACCGGCGGATCTGGCTGAGCGCCTGGTCGCGTAGGCGGACCGAGGATCCCTGGAACACGTCATGCTGCAGGGCGATCAGATCGTCGAGCGTCAGGGCGTCGGTGCGGCCGACCAGCGCCGACATGCGCTCCATCCGGTCGTCGTTGGAGAAGAACAACCCGACCAGCACGTCGGTCTGGGCCGGCCGGTTGTTCGCCGAGACGATGAAGCCGCAGTCCGGCTCGAACGCCGCCGGCAGGTCGTCGGCGGTGACAATCCGCTGCCACGCCGCGGCGTTTTCCGCGGGCTGCACCAGATCGTCCGGCGGCACCGGCGGCCGCGCCGGGACATGGGTTGCCATTACCTGGCCGATGCGCCCGTCGGCGTCGGCATAGACCATGTTCTGCGGCGAGATGGCGAAGCCGGCCATGGCGCGCCGGAATTCCGGCCAGGACTGCGCCTGGTTCAGGCGCAGCATGGCGGTGACTTCGTCGCTGTTCAGGTGGCCGATCCAGCGCATCGCCACTTGTCCCGCGCCGGCGGGCACCTGCGGCGCGTCGGACAACAGCGGCCCCAGCGGCGTGTCGCGCACGACGATCTGGCGGTCGGCGCCGCCGCGCACGCGGACGGTCTGGACGTCCTGGGTGATCGCCTCGGGCGGCACCTGGCTGGCGTCGAACAGGTCGCTGTTGGCCGCGCGCATATTGGTGCCGCCCCAAGCGATGCGCTGGTTGCGCCCGACCGCCACGAAGGGCAGACCGGGGATCATCAGGCCCACTGTCCACACGCTGGGGCAGCGATAGGCCGCGAGCAGCCAGGGATTGGGCAAGCTCATGCCGAGATGGGGATCGCTGGCGATCACCGCGCCGCCGGAGGCCGTGCGCCGGCCGGACACGACCAGGGAGTTGCTGCCGGCGCGCACATGGTCGCCGAGCAGCCGGGCGAGGCGCTGGGGGTCGTCGTGGTCGGCCGGGGCGAAGCTGGGCAACGACACCTGGCCTTCGCGCAGCAGCCGTTGCCAGAGGGTGGGCCAGTCGGCGCGTCCGCGCAGCGGCAGCAGCTTGAAGAAGGTGAACCAGTTGACGTCGGAGGAGGCGAGGCGCCCCAGCGTGACGATCTGTGCCGGCGTCCAGGGCTCCGGCGCGATGCCGAGCAGCGCGAACTCATGCGGCAGGGGCCGCACGTTCGTCTGGTAGTGGTTGACGCCGTCGACGAACCGGTCGAGCCAGTGCCGGGTGTCGGCAGGCATGCCGGCGACGATGGCGTCGGCCGCCCGGGCGTAGCCGAGGATGCGCAGCACATGGTCGAGGTTGACCGCGAAGGGGCCGGCCAGCTCCGCCAGCCGGCCCTGCACGATGCGGCGCATCAGCTCCATCTGGCCCAGCCGCAGATGACCGTGCACCAGGCCCAGCGTGAAGGCGCAATCGCCGTCGGTCGCAGCCTCGATGAACGGCACCTGATGGTCGTTCCAGCGGACCGAGACCGGGCGTTCCAGGGGCAGGCCCCGGGTCGGAAAACGCGCCAGCCGTTCCGCGGCGGTGAGACGGCGCGGCGGCGGGGTGGTGAGCGCCCGGCGGGCGACGGTCAGGCCGGCCGCCACGGTGCCGGTCAGGCGCCAGAGGTCTTGCCGCTTCATGAGAGTGCGGTTCCTGTCGCTTGCGGCCGGCCGGCAGGGGTTTCGGCGGTCGCCGGGTAGTCGGTCCGTTGGGGTGCTCCCTTGCCGGCGCGGCCGGGCAGATCGGCGGTGTCGGCCGGGGGGCGCCGGGGCGGATCCGGGCTGGCGATGGATCGACCTGGGCTAACCAAGCGTCTCGTCGCGGTCCGCCAGGGCGCGGGCCAGGGCGACGAACCCGTCGATGTCGATCTCTTCGGCTCGCGCTGTAGGCGGCAGGCCGGCGGCTGTCAACAAGCCGGTCGGGTCGCCGAGCGGCCGCAGGCTCTGGCGTAGCATCTTACGGCGCTGGCCGAAGGCGGCTGCCGTGACCCGCTCCAGCGTCGCGCGGTCGGCGGCGGGGCGGTCGGGCCGGGCGGTCAGGCAGACCACCGTGGCGTTGACCTTCGGCACCGGCGTGAAGGCGCGGGCCGGCACGCCGAGCACCCGTTCGACCCGGGCCTGCCACTGCACGATCACGCTGAGCCGGCCATAGGCCTTGCCGCCCGGGGGGCTGAGCAGGCGGTCAGCCACCTCGCTCTGCAGCATCACCGTGACGCCGGTGAACCGGTCGAGCGTGGGCAGCCAACGCAAGAGCAGCGGCGTGGCGATGTTGTAGGGCAAGTTGGCGACGATCGCCGCCGGGGGATCCACCAGGTCGGTCGCGTCCAGCGCCAGCGCGTCCCCCTGTACGATGCGAAGGCGCCCCGCCGCCGCCTCGACCAGCGGCTGCAGCGCGGCGACGCAGCGCGGGTCGCGTTCCACGGCGACCACCGAGCGTACGGGGGTGTCCAGCAGGGCGCGGGTCAGCCCACCGGGTCCCGGGCCGATCTCCAGAACACTGTGGTCGGGGCCGAGACGGGCGGTCTCGGCGATGCGCCGGGTCAGGTTGAGGTCGAGCAGGAAGTTCTGGCCCAGCCGCTTGTCGGCCGTCAGGCCATAGGCGCGAATGACCTCCCGCAGCGGCGGCGCGGCGGTCGTCGCCGCGCCCGGGACGGGGCCGCCGGCGTCAGCCGCGCAGCTCGACATAGGCGGCGTTGCGCAGGTCGCGCAGATAGCGGCGGGCCAGCCGTTCGATCCGCTCTTCACCGATCGTCCGGCGCACCTGGTCCCGGTCGATCTCCGCATCGGTGTCCGCGATGCGGTCACAGACCATGTGCAGCGTGGCGCCGTCGTTGGTCTCCAGCGGTTGCCAGCCCGTCGGTTCGCCGACCGGCGCGGCGCCGACGCGGCTGGCGATCGCTTGGTCGAGGCCGCCGACCCGCGTGCGGCGTCGCTCCAGCGGGCCGGCGCCGACGAGGGTCTCTGCGATCGCCGCGAACTGGTCGCATCCGCGCACCGTTTCCTGGACCTGGCGCATCGACGCCATCATCTGGTCGGCGGTTGCCTGGGTGGCGCCCGAGGGCAGCCGCACGGTCAGCGACGCGACCTCGATCTCCGCATCGGCGGGATCGCCGGCGGTCACCACGCGGCGGTCGCGGATCAGCATCAAGAAGACGCCGCCCGGTACCACGATCGGCTCCGACAGCCGGCCGGGCTGCAGCCGGGCGACCGCCGCGTCGAGTTCGCCGCCGAGCTGACCCTCGATCACCCAGCCGAGATCGCCGCCGGCGGCCGCGCTGGTGGATTGGCTGAACTGTCGGGCAATGGCGGGGAACTGGGCGCCGCCGGCAATCTCGCCGGCCAACTGCTCGGCCAGCGCCAGAACCTCCGCGGTGTCCCCAGGATTGGTGATCTCCAGGAAGATCTCCGCCAGCAGGGTCTCCGTCATGCCGACCGTCTGGCTGACGCGGTCGATATGGGCGTCGATCTCGTCCTCCGTGATGTCGACCTGCGGCGCCAGACGGGCCCGAATCAGGTTGCGCCAAGCCAGGGTCGTCCGGATCTGGTCATACAGGGTCTGGCGTGGCACGCCGGCCTGGTCCAGCGCGCCCATCAGCACATCCGGCGCGACGCCGTTGTTGGCGGCGATGGTCTCGACCGCCTGCTGCACGTCGGCTTCGTCGGCGGTGATGTCGAAGCGGGCGGCCTCCTGGCGCTGCAGCGCCTCGTTGATCAGCGCGCGCAGCACCTGCGGGCGCAGCGCCTCGACATTGTCCGGCGTGCTCGGCAAGCCCGAGGCGAGCAGCGCCAGGCCGAGCCGCGACGTCACGTCGGAGGTGCTGATGACGTCCTGATTGACGATGGCCGCGATGCGCTCGACCTCCTGCGCGCGCGTGGGCGCGCCGACGGCGGCCAGGATCGCGCCGATCACGGCTGTCGCCAGCAGCCACAACCGCCAGCGGCCGAACCTGCCCGTCATCGCGGAGACTTGGATCATCGTGGAGACCTGGATGTTGTCATGCGCTTGACCTTCAGCCCAGAGAGTGCCGGTTGGGGGCGTCGCCGGGCCGGCGGCGGCAAGCAGCAGTGCCGACCCGCGCCGCATCCGACGGTCAGCCATCCTCTAGGTGCAGCAAGGCCGCCATGCCGACGAGACTGGAGAAGGCGGCCGGCGTCCACGCCGCCAGAAGGATCGGGATGTTCTGCGCCAGCCCCAGCGCCACGATGATATCATTGAGGACGAAGATGGCGAAACCGGTCATCAGCCCGGCCAGCACCATGATGCCGGCACCGCCGCGGCGCGTCTGGCGCAGCGAGAAGGCCGCGGCGAACAGCACCATGGCCGACAGGAGAAGCGGCTGCGCCAACAGCACCTCATAGTGCAGGCGGTGGCGCACGGCGCTGAACCCGGTCGATTCCAGCGTGTCGATGAAGGCCGGCAGTTCCCAGAACGAGAGCGTCTCCGGTGCGGCGAAGCTTTCCTGTATCCGCGCCGGCGTCAGCGAGGTCGCCAGCCGGTGCCGCGCGACGAATTCCGGGCGCGGTGAGCTCACCATGCTGATCCACGCCTCGCGGATGTCCCAGAACCCGTCGCCGAGGCGGGACACCGCCCCGTCGATCCGGCCGCGATAGTCGTGGTCGAGGGTGTAGAGGAAGACGGTGACATCGGACAGCGCCAGATCCTGCGCGTCGGCCCCGGCCGCATAGATGACCGAGATGCCTTCCGGGTCGCGTTGCCGCAGCCACAGCCCGGCGTCCGAAATGGCCAGCGTATCCGCCGCCAGTCCGTGGAAGATCCGGCTCTCCATGGTGTCGTAGCGGGCCATCATGGTCGCCGACAGCGGGTTGATCAGCGTCACCTTGGCAACGCCGATGGTCGCCGCGACGATCACGACCGGTGCCAGGAACTGCCAGGCCGAGACGCCCGAGGCCCGCGCCACCACCAGCTCCTGGCTGCGCGTCAGCCGCCAGAAGGTGAACATGGCCGCGAACAGCACCGCGAAATGGAACAGCGCCGACAGCGTGTTGGGGAGCTTCAACAGGCTCATCTGCAGCGCGGCGCCGAGGGACAGGCCATGGCCCGAACCCCGGCGCAGCATCTCCACCAGCTCGAACAGCAGGATGATGCAGGCCAAGGTCAGCATCATCACCGCGAACCAGGCGATGAACTGCCGGGCGACATAGCGCGAGAAGGTGTTGAAGGGTCCCATGGGGCCGGTGCCTCAGGCAGGGCTGTTGGCCAGCGCGTCGCGCCAGGCGGCCGGATCGCCGCGCGGGCGCCGGAACAGGAGGGCGATCCCGCCGGCCGCGGCGGCCAGCGGCGCCGCATAGAGCAGCGGAATGATCGCCGGCAGATCGCGGGCGCTGGCGATCAGTCCCATGGCGACGGCCTGCAGCACGATGATGATGCCGATCGCCGCCGTGACGCGACGGCCCTGGCCGCGCCGCCCGCCTTCGCCGGAGATCAGCAGGCCGAGCGCCACCGCGGCGAAGGCAAGGATCCACAGCGGCCGCGACAGCCGGCTGTGTCCTTCCGCGACCAGAACCCGATACATCGGCACGTCGTTCGGCCATGACAGGTCCGGCCGCAGCAGGTCGGGCAGGTAGCGTTCGCTGGCCTCCGGCCAGTGCTGCGCCAGGTCCGGACGGACCACCTGCAGATCGATGGCGTACTGGTCGAAGTACAGGGTTTCGAGCTGACCGGTCTCGCGCGCCATGACCTGGCGATGGCCGGTGAACATGACCACGCGGGGGCCGGTCTCCGTCTGGGTGAGGATACCGCGTTCGGCGACCACCGTGACCGCGCTGGCCGGATCGCGCCGGTCGTGGATCAGGATGCCCTGAAGCTCGTCGGTCTCCAGACGCTCGCGCATGAAGACCGTGATGGAATCGTCGATCGCGTTGAACTGCCCTTCGCGCAGCAGCACGGTCGCATACTCGCTTTCCACCAGGAAGGTCAGCCGCCGGAACTCCTGGGCGGCCAGCGGCCAGAGATAGAGGTTCAGCGCATAGGACGCGCCCATCACCGCGATCGCCATGATGGCGGCCGGGCGGGCCAGCCCGATCGGGCCGAGGCCGCAGCTCCGCAAGACCACCAGCTCGCTGTCGACGGTCAGCCGGTAGTAGGTGAACAGCACCGCCGCCACGAAGGCCACCGGCAGTACGGTGACCACGAATTCCGGCATGATCAGCATCACCATCCTGAAGAACAGGCCGATCGGTGCGGCGCCGTCGATGATCACCTCCAACAGCCGCAGCGATTGGGTCAGCCAGATGGCAAAGGTCAGCGCTGCGGCGGCGACCAGGGTCGACGACGCCAAGTGGCGCAATACATAGCGGTTGATCCGGTTCATGGAGCGGCACTATACCCGAAGGCCAGCTTCGGCCAAGGGACCGCCCGCCGGCGACGATTGCGCGCCGGCTCCTGATCGACCCGGCGGGGTCGGCGTCTTCCAGCGATGTCTGCGGCTGAACCGCCCACCGGTGCCCGGCGCGCATCGCCGGATGTTGCCGCCGTTTTTCTAAGTCGCAAAGGTGGTTTGCGTGATGGATATCGCGTTTACCGATCGGCAGGCGCCGCGGTCCGGCGCGCTGATCGTCGCCAGTCTTGCCGATCGGCAGTTGACCGCCGGGGCCGAGGAGATCGATCGGCTGACCGGCGGCCAGGTGACGCGCGCGATGACGGCGTCGCCCCGCTTCACCGGTAAGCGCGAGGAGATCCTGGCGATCCCCGGTCCGGCGGGCATCGCTGCCGACCGGGTGATCCTGGTGGGTCTCGGACCGGCCGACGGCCTGACCGCGCTGAACTGCCAGAAGCTGGGTGGGGTGATCGCCGCCCATCTCAACGCCACCGCGGTGGTCGAAGCGGTGCTGTGGGCGGATATGCCCAAGGATGCGCCGATCGACACGGCGGCCGCGGCGGCGGAGATCGCCTATGGCGCGGGCTTGCGGGCCTACCGCTTCGACCGCTACCGCACCACTCAGCGCGCCGAGAGCAAGCCGACCCTGGAGACGCTGACGGTAGAGCTGGCCGACCCGGCGGCGGCACAGGCGGCGTTCGAGCGGCGCGAGCCGGTGGCGGCCGCGGTGGCGATCGCCCGCGATCTGGTGTCGGAGCCGGCCAATGTCCTCTACCCCGCGCGGTTCGCCGAGCGGTGCGAGAGCTTGCGCGCGCTCGGCCTGGAGGTCGAGGTGCTCGACGAAGCGGCGCTGGAGCGCATCGGCATGGGCGCGCTGCTGGCGGTCGGCCACGGCTCGGAGCGCGAAAGCCGCGTGGTGGTGCTGACCTGGCGGGGAGCCGGCGACGACAGCGCGCCCTTGGCGCTGATCGGCAAGGGCGTGACCTTCGATACCGGCGGCATCTCGCTGAAGCCGCCCGCCGGCATGGAAGACATGAAGTGGGACATGGCCGGCGCCGGCGCGGTGACCGGCGCGATGGCGGCGCTGGCCGGGCGCAAGGCGCGGGTCAATGCGGTCGGCGTGCTGGGGCTGGTGGAGAACATGCCGTCGGGCCGGGCGCAGCGGCCGGGCGACGTGGTCACCAGCCTGTCGGGCCAGACGGTGGAGGTGATCAACACCGACGCCGAAGGGCGCCTGGTGCTGTGCGACCTGCTGACCTATGTCCAGGACCGGTTCAGCCCGCGGGCCATGGTCGACTTCGCCACCCTGACGGGTGCGGTGATCATCGCGCTGGGCACCCACAATGCCGGTCTGTTCGCGAGCGACGATGCGCTGGCCGAGCAGATCGCCGAGGCCGGACGCCATACCGGAGAGACGGTGTGGCGCCTGCCCATGGGCGAGGCCTATGACCGCGACATCGACAGCGACATCGCCGACATGCGCAACGTGGCGGGCAATCGCAATGCCGGCTCGGTGATCGGTGCGCAGTTCCTGAAGCGCTTCGTGCGCGAGGTGCCTTGGGCGCATGTCGACATCGCCGGCGTCGCCTGGGCGCGCAAGGACGGCGCATTGGGGCCCAAGGGCGCGACCGCCTTCGGCGTACGGCTGTGCGACCGCCTGGCCGAGGCCTTCTTCGAGAGCCGCTGACCGGCGCGGGCGGGCCGATGACGGAGGTCCGGTTCTACCACCTGACCCGCCGCTCGCTGGAGCAGGCGTTGCCGACCCTGCTGGTCCGCTGCCTGGAGCGCGGGTGGCGGGCGCTGGTGCTGGCCGGTTCCGCCGACCGCGTGGCGCATCTCGACCACCATCTGTGGGTGTTCGACGACCAGAGCTTTCTGCCCCACGGCACCGTCGGCGACGGCGATCCGGGCGGGCAGCCGATCCTGCTGGCCGAAGCGGCGGATCAGGCGGTGGCGGCCGACAACCCGAACGCCGCCCGGGTGCTGTTCCTGACCGATGGTGCGGAGGCCGAGCCGCTGGCCGGCTTCGAGACCGTGTGCGAGCTGTTCGACGGCCGCGACACGGCGGCGGTCGAGGCGGCCCGGCAGCGCTGGCGGCGCTATCGCGACGCTGGCTTCGGCCTGACCTATTGGCAGCAGAGCCCGCAGGGCCGCTGGGAGGAAAAGCACCGCATCGCCACCGGGGACGCGGCGCCGTCCTGACGGTGTCAGGCGGACACCGCACCTTCTTCCAGCGCGAGCTGCAGCTCCAGCCATTCGGCCTCCAGCCGCCCGACCTCTTGTGCGATGTCGTGCAGGCGGCGCTGCAGCTCGGTGATGCGCTCGGCCGGTCCTTCATAGAGGCCGGGGTCGGCCAGGCGGGTCTCGATCGCGCCGCGCTCGCCCGACAGGGCGTCCAGGCGCCGCTCCACCTGTCCGGCCTGGCGGCGCAGCGGGGCCAGGCGCGCCCGCGCCGCCGCCGCCTCGCGCCGGGCGTCCTTGCGGGACTCCAGCGTCCCGTTCGCCTTCGACCCGCCCCCGTCGGCCGCACGGCCGCGGCGCGCCGCCTCGGCCAGCCAGCGGCGGTAGTCGTCCAGGTCGCCGTCGAACGGGCGCACCGCCCCGTCGGCCACCAGCAGCAGCCGGTCGGCGGTCAGCTCCACCAGATGCGGGTCGTGGCTGACCAGGACGACGGCGCCGGAGAAGCCGTTGACGGCCTGCACCAGGGCCTGGCGACTGTCGATGTCGAGATGGTTGGTGGGCTCGTCCAGCAGCAGCAGATGCGGCGCCTCGCGGCTGATCAGGGCGAACAGCAGGCGGGCCTTCTCCCCGCCGGACAGCGCGCCGACGCGGGTCTCCACGCGGTTCTGGGAGAAGCCGAAGCGGCCGAGATGGTCGCGGAGCTGGCGGTCGGTCGCCGCCGGCATGGCGGCACGGGCTTCCGCCAGCACGCTGCGGGTGAGGTCGAGCGCCTCGCCCTGGTGCTGGGCGAAGTAGCCGACCCTCAGCTTGGCGGCCCGGGTCAGCGTGCCGGTCATCGGGGCAAGCTGGCCCGCCAGCAGTTTGGTCAGGGTGGACTTGCCGTTGCCGTTGGCGCCCAGCAGCGCCACCCGCTCGTCCGGGTCGAGGCGCAGGTCGAGGCCGCTCAACACCGGGTGCGTGCCATAGCCGACGGCGACGTCGTCCATCGTCACCAGCGGCGGGGCGCGCTCGTCCGGCTGCGGGAAGGTGAAGCGGATCGACGGCTCCTCCACCGCGGCGGCGATCGGCTGCAGGCCCTCCAGCTTCTTCAGCCGGCTTTGAACCTGGCGGGCCTTGCTGGCCTTGTAGCGGAAGCGGTCGACGAAGCTCTGGATGTGGGCGCGTTCGGCGCGCTGGCGCTGGTCGAGCGCCGACTGGCGCACCAGGCGTTCGGCGCGGGTGCGCTCGAACCGGTCGTAGCCGCCGGCATAGAGGGTGAGCTTGCCGCCTTCCAGATGCACGATCTCGTCGACCGCGCGGTTGAGCAGGCCGCGGTCGTGGCTGACCAGCACGATGGTATGCGGGTAGCGGGCGAGATAGCCCTCCAGCCAGAGCGCGGTCTCCAGGTCGAGATGGTTGGTCGGCTCGTCCAGCAGCAAGAGATCGGGTTCACGGAACAGCAGCGCGGCGAGCGCGATGCGCATGCGCAGGCCGCCGGACAGCGCCTGCAACGGCCCGGCCTGCGCCGCCTCGCCGAAGCCCAGGCCCGCCAGGATGCGCGCGGCGCGCGCCGGCGCGCCATGGGCGTCGATCTCCGCCAGGCGCTCGTGGATTTGGGCGATCCGGTCGGGGTCGGTCGCCGTCTCCGCCTCGGCCAGCAGGTCCGTGCGGTCGCGGTCGGCGGCCAGCACCGCATCGATCAGCGGCGTGTCGCCGCTGGGCGCCTCCTGCGCGACGGTGCCGATGCGCCAGCGCGGCGGCACGGCGATGTCGCCGCCGTCGGGCTGCAGCGCGCCGGCGATCAGCCGCAACAGTGTGGTCTTGCCGGTGCCGTTGCGGCCGACCAGGCCGACCTTGCGTCCCTTGGCGATGGCGACGCCGGCGCCGTCGATCAGCGTGCGTCCGGCGATCCGATAGGTCAGGTCGGTGATGGTCAGCATGGCAGGCCCGAAGAACCACCGTGCGCGCCCGCGATCAAGTCCGCGGCTCTATCGACGCCGGTGTGCGGCGGGATTCGGCCGTCTTGCGAGCACGGCCGGCGGGTGCCCCCGGCGGGCGTTTCAGGCGGTTGCCCCGGTGCGCGGTCGCGTCTATAACGCCGCGGCCTCGGCCCGGCCCGTCATGCCGCCATCAGAGCGTCGCCGCGCGCCCAGGCATCCGCCGATTACAGGTCTCCCCCTCCAGCCCAAGGTGCGACCATGGCCGTCGAAAGAACCCTGTCCATCATCAAGCCCGATGCCACCCGCCGGAACCTGACCGGGCAGATCAACGCCCGTCTGGAAGCCAAGGGATTGCGGATCGTCGCGCAGAAGCGTCTCCATCTGACCCGCGGCCAGGCGGAGGGGTTCTACGAGGTCCACGCCGAGCGGTCCTTCTACGACGACCTGTGCACCTTCATGACCTCCGGTCCGGTGGTCGTGCAGGTTCTGGAGGGCGAGGACGCCATTGCCGCCAACCGCGAGGTGATGGGCGCCACCAACCCGGCCAACGCCGCGCCTGGCACGATCCGCAAGGATTTCGCCGAGTCGATCGAGGCGAACTCGGTGCACGGCTCCGACAGTCCGGAGAACGCGGTGCGCGAGATCGGGTACTTCTTCTCCGAGATCGAGATCGCCGGCTGACGCCTGCGCAGGCGTCGACCTACAGCAGGAAGAGCGCGAGCGCGATCAGCACCACGGCGATCGCCACCGCGGTATAGGTGCTGGACCGCACGAAGCCGGAGAAGGTGCGGCGGCTTGCGGACAGCATGTCCCCGTCCGCGTCATGCTCTGGGTCCGGATCGAGACGATTGCCGGCGGCGTTCATGTCTGCATTCCACAGGGTGACGATGGGGGGCCTGTCGTGAAGCAAGCGACGCTTCGGCCGTCAGCGCCTCTGGTACGGTGTAGCGACCGCGGTTGACAAGGGTTTTCGCGGCCAATCGACGCGTACAGGCGATCTCGGCGGGCGATAGGGGTCGGGCTATTCCGGCACCGGACTGATCAGCGGCGACGCCGGCCAGTCGACGGGACCGTCGATCCGCACCCGGCCGTCGGCGACCCGCACCCGCCCGGCGGCCAACAGGCCGAGCGCCAGCGGATAGAGGCGGTGTTCGGCGGCGAGCACCCGGTCGGCGAGATCGGCCTCCCCGTCTTCGGGCAGCACCGGCACCGCGGCCTGGGCGATGATCGGGCCGTCGTCGACGGCCGGGCGCGCCAGATGGACCGTGGCGCCGGTGATCCGCACGCCCGCGGCCAGGGCGCGGCGATGGGTGTCGAGACCCGGGAAGGCCGGCAACAGCGACGGGTGGATGTTGAGGATCCGGTCGGACCAGCGCTCCACCAGGGCCGCGCCCAGGATGCGCATGAAGCCGGCCAGGCAGATCAGCGTGCAGCCGGCGTCGACGATCGCCGCCTCCACCGCGCGGTCGAACGCATCGCGCTCGGCGAAGCCGCGATGGTCGATCACCGCCGTCGCAATGCCGGCCGCCTCGGCCAGCGCGAGCCCGCCGGCGTCCGCCCGATTCGACACCACCAGCGCGATTTCCGCGGGATAGTCGGCAGCCTCCGCCGCCCGGATCAGCGCCGCCAGGTTGCTGCCGCGCCCGGAGATCAGGACGGCGGTCTTCAGCCGGGCCATGATGCCGGATCGAGTGCGGCGATCTCGACCGTCGGCCCGTCCCCGACGGCGACGACCTCGCCGATGTCGAAGACATGCTCCCCAGCCGCTTCCAGCGCGCCGGCGACGGTGTCGGCATCGGCGGCGGCGACCACGGCGACCAGCCCGATGCCGAGATTGAAGGTGGTGGCCAGCGTCGGGCCGTCGAGCCCGCCTTGCGTCCCGCCGGCCTGGGCCAGCCAGCGCATCACCGCCGGCACCGGCCAGCGGCGCCGGTCGAGCCGCACGCCCAGCCCCGCCGGCAGCACGCGGGGAATGTTCTCCAACAGCCCGCCGCCGGTGATGTGGGCCACCGCATGCACCCGGCCGGCGCGGATCTCCGGCAGCATGGCGCGGACATAGATGCAGGTCGGTGCCAGCAGCACCTCCGCCAGCGTCGATTGCGGCGCGAAGGGGGCGGGGTCGGCCAGCGTCAGCCCGGCCGCCTCGACGATCCGCCGGACCAGCGAGAAGCCGTTGGCGTGCAGGCCGGACGACGCCAGCCCCAGCACCCGGTCGCCGGCCGCGACCTGCGCGCCGGTCAACAGGCCGCCGCGTTCCACCGCGCCCACCGCGAAGCCGGCCAGGTCGTAGTCGCCGGGGGCGTAGAACCCAGGCATCTCCGCCGTTTCCCCGCCGATCAGGGCGCAGCCGGCCTGGCGGCAGCCCTCGGCGATTCCCGCCATCACCTGGGCGGCGGTCGGCGGGTCCAGCCGGCCGGTGGCGAAATAGTCCAGGAAGAACAGCGGCTCCGCCCCGCTGGCCAGCAGGTCGTTGACGCACATCGCGACGAGATCGATACCCACCGTCTCGTGCCGCCCGGTGGCGAAGGCCAGCTTCAGCTTGGTGCCGACGCCGTCGGTGGCGGCCAGCAGGATCGGGTCGTCATAGCCGGCGGCGCGCGGGTCGAAGGCCGCCGCGAATCCGCCGATCCCGCCCAGACTGCCGGGACGGGCGGTGGCGGCGGCGAGCGGCTTGATCGCCTCCACCAGATCGGCGCCGGCGGCGATGTCGACACCGGCCGCCCGATAGGCGGCGGTCGGATCGGGCCGATCGGCGGACGGCCGCTCAGGCGGCTCGGCGGCCGGAGGCGCTGCCGGCGTGGTCATGGCGTGCCCCGGTACGCTCGGCTATGGTCGCAGGAACGGCATCGGCTGGAACCATAGCTTCTCGGAAGGTCAATGCAATGGGGCTCCGAAAGGAGAAAAGGGCGGCGCGGCGCGGCGCGGGATGGCGGTCGGTCGCTGCCCTGCTGGCGGCGGCCGCGCTGTCGGCGCTGATCGCGCTGGGCGGCACGGCCGCGGCGCAGGACCCCTTCGTCGTCGGCGGGGTGGCGGTGACGGTGGAGGCCGGCGACAGCGTGTCGGCGCGGGAGGAGGCCTTCACCACCGCCCAGCGCGACGCGCTGGCCCGGCTGTTCCAGCGGCTGGGGGTCGGCGGCGCGATCGGGCCCGGCGACCTGAACGCGGCCGAATCGGCCGGCGTGATGCAGAGCCTGCGGGTGGAAGAAGAAAGCACCTCGCCGGGGCGCTACAGCGGCGTCTTCGAGGTCACCTTCCGGGCGGAGGCGGTGCGCTCCGTCCTCGCCAGCCGCGGCCTGGAGCCGGTGATCCCGGCCCCGGGGGAGGCGCTGCCCGACACCGTCGCGATCGAGGGGGAGGAGGACGCCCCCGGCGACGACGCCGCGGACCCCGACGCGACAGTGGCGGAGGGCGTGTTCCTGATCGTGCCGGTGTGGCGCGACGGTACCGGCACCCGGCTGTGGGACCTGCCGAACCCGTGGCTGGATGCCTGGCGCGGGATCGATCCGGCGGCGATCCCGGTGGCGATCGCCACCCCGCTCGCCGATCTGGAGGATGTCCGGCTGTTGACCACGGACCAGGCCCTGGCGGCGGCGCCGGACGGGCTGTCAGCCTTGGCGGCGCGCCACGGTGCGGACCGGGCGGTGGTCGCGGTGGCGAATGCCGGCATCGGCGGCATCGTCATCGAGCTTCTGCAGCCGGGCGGCGAGGCAGTCATTGACGACCCGCTGAACGTCACCGGGTCGACCACCGATCCGGCGGTGATGGGCAGCGCCGTGGCGGCCGTGCTGACGGCGATCAGCGGCCGGCCGGTGGCGCCGTTCGACGATGAGGAGAGCGAGGAGGACGAGACCCCGCCCGGCGTGCTGGCGCCGCTGGCGGCCGATACGCCGGGGGCGCGCCTCAGCCTGACCGTGGCGCTCGACCAGCCGCGGGACTGGCTCGCCATCCGCGCCGCGCTGGCGCAGATGCAGCCGGTCACCGGCGCCCGGGTCGACAGCCTGTCGGGCGTGTCGGTCGCGCTGGAACTCGGCTTCACCGGCAGCGAGGCGGAGCTGGCGACGGCCCTGCGCGCCGTCGGCCTCGACCTGCAGATCGAGCCGCAGGGCCGCGTGCTGCGCCTCGTGCGCTAGGCCGGGGTTTGGTTGGCGGGGGTGAGGGGACCGATGCCCGACCGGCGACCGGACCAGCTTCCCCTCGATCTGGCGCATCCGCCGGCCCAGGGCCGCGCCGACCTGGTGGTGGGCGAGGCGAACCGGGCCGCCGTCGCCCTGGTCGACCGCTGGCCGGACTGGCCGGTGCCGGTCGCCCTGGTGCATGGCGGGGCCGGCGCCGGCAAGACGCATCTGTTGCGCGCCTGGGCGGAGCGGGCACGCCCCGCCGTGCTGGACGGAGCAGGGCTGGCCCGCCTCGCCGACGGCGGGTTCGCCGACGACCCGCCGCCGGCCTGGGCGATCGACGATGCCGACCGGCTGATCGCCGGCGATGCCGCGGCGCAAGGCGCCCTGCTGCATCTCATCAACCATGCCCGCGACGCCGGCCGGACGCTGCTGCTGACCGGCACGCTGGCGCCGGGGCGCTGGCCGGTCGACCGGGTCGACCTGTCGTCGCGGCTAAAGGCCGGGCTGGCGGTGGCGCTGGCCCCGCCCGACGATGCGTTGCTGACCGGGGTTCTGGTCAAGCTGCTGGCCGACCGCCGCTATGAGATCGACGCGCGGCTGATCCGCTACGCCGTGGCGCGGATGGAGCGCAGCCTCGCCGCCGCCGGCCGGCTGGTCGCCCGGATCGATCGGCTGAGCCTCGCACGCCAGCGGCCGGTCACCCTCGACATCGTCCGCGCCGCGCTGCAGGGGATCGAGGGTCCGGACTGACACGGCGTTGTCGGGGCTGACCAAGCGATATAGTCTGCCGGATATATCGCTTTCCTTGGGATCTACCCCGTCGATGTCCCTGCCGCGCCGCGCGTTCGTTGTCCTGACGGCTGCCGTGGCGGCGGGTTTGGCGCGGCGCAGCGACGGCGCCGGACCGGTCACGGTGTTCGCGGCCAGCAGCCTGGCGGCGGCGCTGCCGGTGATCGCCGCCCGGCACGAAGGCGCGACAGGGCAGCCGGTCCGCCTGTCCTTCGCCGCCAGCTCCGCGCTCGCCCGCCAGATCGCCGCCGGGGCGCCGGCCGACATCTTCGCCGCGGCCAGCGAGGCGTGGATGGACTATGTCGACGCCGAGGGCCTGATCGCGCCGGGCACGCGGATCAGCCCGATCGGCAACCGGCTGGTCCTGGCGGCGCCGGCCGACAGCCCGCTGCGCGACGTCGCCTTGGACGGGGCGGTGGATCTGGCGGGCCTGCTGGCGCCCGGCGCCCGCATCGCCGTGGGCGACCCCGACCATGTGCCGGCCGGTCTCTATGCGCGCGAGGCGCTGGAGACGCTGGGCCAGTGGCCGGCGGTGGAAGACCGGCTGGCCCGCACCGGCGATGCCCGCGCCGCGCTGGCGCTGGCGGAGACGGGGGAGGTGCCGCTGGCGATCGTCTATGCCACCGACGCCGCGGCCAGCGCCCGGGTGCGCATCGTCGGCCGCTTCCCGGCGGCCAGCCACACCCCGATCACCTATCCCATGGCGATCGTCGCCGGGCGCGACGGGCCGGCGGTGCGCGCGGTCTTCCAGGCGCTGACCGGCGCCGATGCGGCCTCGACGTTCCGGGCCGCCGGGTTTCTGGCCGGCTAAGGCGCGCGCATGCCCAGCCCCGTGGAGATCGAGGCCCTGTTGCTCAGCCTGCGGGTCGCCGCCGTCGCCGTCGCCGGTGCGCTGCCGCTGGCGGTGCTGGCGGGCTTCGTGCTCGCCCGCCTGCCGTTTCCCGGCAAGACCCTGCTGGACGGCCTCGTGCATCTGCCGCTGGTGCTGCCGCCGGTGGTGATCGGCTATCTCCTGCTGATCACCTTCGGCACGCGCGCGCCGGTCGGCGGCTGGCTGTTGGAGACCTTCGGCATCCGGCTGGTCTTCGACTGGACGGGCGCGGCGCTGGCGGCCGGCGTCGTCTGCTTCCCCTTCCTGGTGCGCGCCATCCGCCTGTCGCTGGAGGCGGCGGATCCCGCCTTGGAGGCCGCGGCGCGCACGTTGGGGGCCGGGCGCGGCGACGTCTTCATGTCGATCACGCTGCCCTTGATGCTGCCCGGCGTGGTGGCCGGGGCGATCACCGCCTTCGCCGCGGCGCTGGGCGAGTTCGGCGCCATCATCACCTTCGTGTCCAACATTCCCGGCGAGACGCGGACCCTGCCGCTGGCGATCTACACCGCCCTGCAGACGCCGGGCGGCGAGACGGCGGCGGCGCGGCTGGCGGGACTGTCGATCGCGCTGGCGCTGGCCGGGTTGATCCTGTCGGAGGTGGCGGCGCGGCGGATCCGCCGGGGGATCGGCCGGTGATCCTCGACCTCGCGATCGCCAAGCGCCGCGGCGACTTCGCCCTCGACGTCGCCGTCGCTGCCGCCGGGGAGCGGGTGACCGCGCTGTTCGGCGCCTCCGGGGCCGGCAAGTCCACGGTCGTCCAGGCCATCGCTGGCATGCTGCGGCCGGACCGCGGGCATATCCGGGTCGACGGCACCGCCTTCTTCGACACCGGCCGGCGCATTGATCTGCCGCCGGAGCGGCGGCGCGTCGGCTATGTCTTCCAGGACGCCAAGCTGTTCCCGCATCTCAGCGTGCGCGACAACTTGCGCTACGGCTGGCGCCGCGCGCGGGCGGAGGAGCGGCGCATCGCGGTGCCGCCGGTGGTGGACCTGTTGGCGCTCGGGCCCCTCTTAGACCGCCGACCGCACACGCTGTCCGGCGGGGAGCGCCAGCGGGTGGCCCTGGGACGGGCGCTGTTGGCTCAGCCCCGGGTGCTGCTGATGGACGAGCCGCTGGCCGCGCTCGACGCGCCACGCAAGGCGGAGATCCTGCCCTTCATCGAACGCCTGCGGGACGAATTCGCGCTGCCCATCGTCTATGTCAGCCACGCGCTGGACGAGGTGGTGCGCCTGGCCGACGCGCTCGTCGTGCTCGACCGGGGCCGGGTGCGGGCGGCCGGCCCGCTGATCGAGGTGATGGGCCGCCCGGATCTCCGCGGTCTCTTCGGACCGGTGGACTTCGGCGCGGTGCTGGAGGCGGTGGTGACGGGGCATGAGGGCCGCTATGGCCTGTCGGTCCTGGCAACGCCGGGCGGGGAGTTGCGCGTGCCGCGGATCGACGCGCCGGTGGGCGGCCGGGTGCGGGTGCGCATCCGTTCGCGCGATGCGGCGCTGGCCTTGGATCCGCCGTCGCGCTGCAGCGTCGTCAACGTCCTGACCGGCACGATTGCGGGTTTGGAACTGCACGGGGGGGCGGGGGCCACGGCGCAGATCGACCTGAACGGCGCCGCACTCCTGGCGGACATCACCCGCCTGTCGGTCGACCGCCTGAAGCTGGCGCCGGGCCTGGCGGTGCACGTCCTGATCAAGGCGGTGGCGCTGGACCGCGGCACCGCCGCGCCGGACCGGGGAGCGATCGATGGCTGAGCTGTTCGTGCGGATCGATCTCGGCGCCGCCCGGCTGATCGGGCCGGGCAAGGTCAGGCTGCTGGAACTGGTCGACGAGCATGGTTCCATCGCCGCGGCGGGCCGTGCCATGGGCATGTCCTATCGCCGGGCCTGGCGGCTGGTCGACGAGACCAACGGCCTGTTCCGCGAACCCGCCGTCGCCACGCAGCATGGCGGCCGGGCCGGTGGCGGCGCCGCGCTGACCGCGTTCGGGCGAGAGGTGGTGCGGCGCTACCGCGCCATCGAGACCGAGGCCACCGCCGCTGCCGCCACCCATCTCAACGCCCTGGAGGCGGCGGCCGCCCCTCACACCAGATCGCGCGGGGCGGCGACCACGCAGAGCGTGCCCTGAGACTTCATCAGTGCCGACCAGCGGTCGAAGGAGAAGTGCATTACCGCCAGGGCCGCAGTGGGGAACTTCTGCTCCGCCTTGCGGCGCAGCGGCGCGTGGTTGCCGGCGGCCAGCGTCAAGGTGAGGTCCTGCAGGTCCGGGTTGTGCCCGATCACCAGCACATGCCCGACACCGTCGTCGACCTGGGAGACGCGCCGGCGGATCGCCGCGACGCCGCTGAGATAGAGGCCGCGGTCATAGTCCGTCGGCGGCTCCCCCGGCCATTGGCTGACCACCAGCGCGCGGGTTTCCGTGGCGCGGACCGCGGTCGAGCACAGCACCAGATCCGGCACCAGGCTCTGCTGGGCGATGTAGCGGCCCATCACCAGCGCCGCCCGCTCGCCGCGCCGTTCCAGCGGGCGGTCGTGGTCGGCGAGACCGCTTGCCTCCCAACTCGATTTGGCGTGGCGGAGAAGGGAGAGTCGCTTCATCGAACCGTCGTCGCCGATGCCGCGCCACGCGGGCCGGCAACACGCCGGGCGCGAGGTGACGACACCTTCAGAATGTGTATAGTACGAAGCGATGAGCGATCCGACAATTCGCTGCGGTCTGCCGGCGCCGTTGGCCCCGGCGATGCCGCAAGGGCGTAAGCCATGACCCAGTCCAGCGCGGAGAGGGCGAGCCCCGGCGCAGACGCCGATCTGGCCGATTCAGACATCGCCGACTCCGACTTGGCCGACGCGGAAGACGACGTCGGCACCGAGACCTCCGACGGCGTCTTCGAGCCGGTCGCAGCGCCCGAGCCGGTCCAGGGTGCGGCACCGGCGCCCGAGGCGCCGATCGATCCGGCATCGCCGGCGCGGTTCATCAATCGGGAGCTGTCCTGGCTCGCCTTCAACCAGCGGGTCCTGGAAGAGGCGCTGAACCCAAACCATCCGCTTCTGGAGCGGGTCCGCTTCCTGTCGATCTCGGCGAGCAATCTCGACGAGTTCTACATGGTCCGCGTCGCCGGCCTGAAGGCGCAGGTGGCGTTGGGCGTCAAGTCGCGCAGCCAGGATGGGTTGAGCCCGGCCAAGCAGCTCACCGCCATCGCCGCTGGCGTCAACAAGCTGATGGCCGACCAGCAGGCATGCTGGCGGCAGCTCCTGGTGGAGCTGGAGGCGGCGGATATCCGCGTCCTGCCGACCGCGGGTCTGAGCGAAGAGGACCGGGCCTGGCTGGAGCAGACCTTCCTCGACGACATGTTCCCGGTGCTAACGCCGCTGGCGATCGACCCGGCGCATCCCTTCCCGTTCATCCCCAATCTCGGCTTCTGCCTGGCGCTGCTGCTCGGCAACCTGTCGGAAGGCCGGGAACTGAACGCCATCGTGCCGATCCCAGGCCTGTTGCCGCGCTTCGTCCGGCTGCCCGGCCCGGATCTCCGGTTCTGCCTGGTCGAGGACGTCATCTTGATGTTCATCGACCGGCTGTTCCCGGGCTTCGAGACCCGCGATCACGGGGTCTTCCGGGTGATCCGCGACAGCGAGATCGAGATCGACGAAGAGGCCGAGGACCTCGTCAAGACCTTCGAATCGGCGCTGAAGCGCCGCCGCCGCGGCATCGTCATCCGCCTCGCCGTCAACGCCAGCATGACCGGCAGCTTGCGGGAGTTCGTCCGCAAGGAGCTGAACGTTCCCGCGGAGGACGTGTTCCCGCTCGACGGGTTGATCGGCCTGGTCGACACCAAGGAGATCATCGCGGAGGACCGCAGCGATCTGATGTTCCCCGGCTATTCCGCGCGCTTTCCCGAACGCATCCGCGACTTCGGCGGCGACTGTTTCGCGGCGATCCGGGCGAAGGACCTGATCGTTCACCACCCCTATGAGAGCTTCGACGTCGTCGTCCAGTTCCTGCGCCAGGCCGCCGCCGATCCCGACGTCGTCGCCATCAAGCAGACGCTCTACCGCACCTCGAAGAACTCGCCGATCGTCGCCGCCCTGATCGAGGCGGCGGAGGCCGGCAAGTCGGTCACCGCCATGGTGGAGTTGAAGGCGCGCTTCGACGAAGAGGCGAATATCCGATGGGCCCGGGACCTGGAGCGGGCCGGCGCCCAGGTGGTCTACGGCTTCATGACGCTGAAGACCCACGCCAAGATTTCACTGGTGGTGCGCCGCGAGGCGTCGGGCCTGCGCGGCTATGTCCACTACGGCACCGGCAACTATCACCCGATCACCGCGCGCATCTACACCGATCTCAGCTTCTTCACCTGCGACCCGCTGCTGTGCCGCGACGCGATCGCCGTCTTCAACTACATGACCGGCTACGCGACGCCGCGGAAGCTGGAGAAGCTGTCGATCGCGCCATTGCATCTGCGCAAGTCGCTGGCCGGGCTGATCCGCCAGGAGACCGCCAACGCCAAGGCCGGCCTGCCCGCGCAGATCTGGGCGAAGATGAACTCGCTGGTCGACCGCAAGGTGATCGACCTGCTCTACGAGGCGAGCCAGGCGGGCGTTCGGATCGAGCTGGTGATCCGCGGCATCTGCTGCCTGCGCCCGGGCATTCCCGGCCTGTCGGAGACCATCCGCGTGCGCAGCATCGTCGGTCGCTTCCTGGAGCACTCGCGCATCGTCGTCTTCGCCAACGGCCGGCCGCTGCCGTCGGCAGAGGCGCGCGTCTTCATGTCGTCGGCCGACTGGATGGGCCGCAATCTCGACGGCCGCATCGAGACCCTGGTGCCGTTGGAGAACGAGACGGTGCACCGCCAGGTGCTGGAGCAGATCATGGTCGCCAATCTGCGCGACGAGACCAATACCTGGTTCCTCGGCGCCGACGGGGCCTATCGGCGACTGCCGCTGAACGCCGGCGGGTTCGGGTCGCATCGCTACTTCATGACCAACCCCAGCCTGTCCGGCCGTGGCAGCGCGCTGCGCGGCGCAAACCGGCGCGGCGGCGGCCCGGCGGGGGCGGACGACCTGTCGACAGACGAACCGTGAGCACAGGCCAAGCGCGCCGTCGGGAGCGCCGGCGCCGATGATGCGATCGCTGCCGATCGAACGGGCGCGCGACCAGCCGGTCGCGGTGATCGATATCGGCTCGAACTCCATCCGCCTCGTCGTCTATCGGCGGCTGTCGCGCGCCCCGCAGGCCCTGTTCAACGAGAAGGTGCTGTGCGGCCTCGGCCGCCGGCTGAACGACACCGGGCGCCTCGACCCCGACGGGGTGGCGATGGCGCTGGTCAACCTGCAGCGCTTCGCCCATCTGCTGGCGGCGATGGGGGTGGTGCATGTCGATGTGCTGGCCACCGCCGCGGTGCGCGACGCGGACGACGGCGGGGTCTTCGTCGACGAGGTGAAGCGCCGCTGCGGCTTCGACGTCTCGGTGATCAGCGGCCCGGAGGAGGCCCGGCTCGCCGCGATGGGGGTGGTCTGCGGCATCCCCGGCGCGGACGGCGTGGCCGGCGACCTGGGCGGCGGGTCCTTGGAGCTGGTGGCGCTGGACGGCGGCGAGGCGCGCGAGCATGCCACCCTGCCGCTCGGCCCCTTCCGGCTGATGGATGTCGGCGCCACGCTGGCCGACCGCGAGGCGGAGATCGACCGCCATCTCGACCGCCTGGACTGGCTGTCGGCCTATGGCGGTCGCAGCCTCTACGCCGTCGGCGGGAACTGGCGGGCGCTGGCGCGCACCCAGATGGTACGCGAGGACTACCCGCTTCAGGTGATCCACCAGTACACGGTGCCGGCGGCCTCGCTGAACACGCTGACGGGGCTGCTCGGCCGGCAGAAGAAGGGCTCGCTCGCCCGCATGGCTGGCGTCTCGCGGCGCCGGCTGGAGACCCTGCCGGCGGGCGCGCTGGTGATGGCCCGCCTGCTCGCCCGTCTGGCGCCGAAGGATGTCGTGTTTTCCGCGCTCGGCGTGCGCGAAGGCCACCTGTTCGACCTCTTGCCGGCCGATCGGCAGGCCAGCGACCCGCTGCTGCTGGCCGCCGGCGACCTTGCCCGCCGGCTCGGCCGATTCGACCATGGCGACGGCGTGGTGGAGTGGACGGAGCGGCTGTTCCCGGGGGAACCCCCGCACGCGCGGCGCCTGCGCCACGCCGCCTGCCTCTTGGGTGACTGCTGTTGGGCGGAGCATCCCGACCACCGGGCCGAGCAGGCGGTCACCTGGATGCTGCATCTACCGATCCTCGCCGTGGAGCATGCGGAGCGGGCGTTCCTCGCCGCGGTGCTCCATGCGCGCTATGCGGGGGACCTGCCGGCGCTGGACGGGTCGTTGCGCTGTCTCGGCGAGGCGGAGGCATCGCGCGCCCTGACGCTGGGCCTGACGCTGCGCCTGGCCTTCACGCTGACCGGCGGGGCGGTGCGGCTGCTCGGCGGGACTGCGCTCAGCCGCGACAACGGCACGCTGGTGCTGGCGCTGCCGGCCGCGCTGGAGGCGATGGTCGGCGACGTCGTGCGGCGTCGGCTGGAGGCCATCGGCAAGGCGCTGGGCGAGCCGGTGCGAATCGACTTGGGCGCGGAGGAACAGCCGCGCCAGACCGGTTGAGTGCGATCGGGCGCCGGCCCGCTTAAGCCGGCTCGGCCGGCTCGATCAGCCGGATGCGGCGGCCGTCGGCGGCCAGCGCTATGCGGCCATGCTTCAGCGCCAGCGCCCGGTCGCCGAACAGGGTGCGCCGCCAGCCGGCCAGTGCGGGAACATCGGCGCCGTCGTCGGCCGCGATCGACTCCAGATCGGCGGCCGAGGCGATCAGCCGCTGGGCGACGCCGCTGTCCTCCGCCACCATCTTCAACAGGACCTTCAACAGGTCCACCAGCGGCCCGAGGCCCGACGGCAGGCCTTGGCGCGCCGGGGGCCGCGGTCGCGCCTCCTTCGGCGTGTCGCGGCCGCGCTGGACGGCGGCCAGGATCTCCGTGCCGAAGCGGCCCTCCGCCGTCGACCGCGCCAGGCCGCGGGTGCGTGCCAGGTCCTCCGCCGTCGCCGGGGTATGGGCGGCGATCTCCAGCACCGCTTCGTCGCGCAGGATCCGCCCGCGCGGCAGGTTGCGCCGCTGCGCCTCGCCCTCGCGCCAGGCCGCCACCTCGCGCAGCACGGCGAGGAACCGCGGGTCGTGGGAGCGGGTCTTGAACCGGCGCCAGGCGTCCTCCGGCGGGGCGGCGTAGGTCTCCGGCGCGGTGAGCTGCGCCATATCCTCGTCGATCCAGGGGCTGCGGCCGTTCTCGGCCAGCATGTCGCGCATCGCCTCATAGACGGGGCGCAGATGGATGACGTCGGCCAGCGCGTAGTCGAGCTGCCGGTCGGTCAGCGGCCGGCGCGACCAGTCGGTGAAGCGCGAGGACTTGTCGATGCGCACCTTGGTCAGCCGGGCAACCAGCGTGTCGTAGGCGACGCTCTCGCCGAAGCCGCAGACCATGGCGGCGATCTGGGTGTCGAACAGCGGTGCGGGCACCCGGCCGGTCAGCGCGTGGAAGATCTCCACATCCTGGCGGCCGGAATGGAGCACCTTCAGCACCGACGGGTCGTCCATCAGCGTCAGGAGCGGCGCCAGATCGAGGCCCTCGGCCAGCGGGTCGACGGCCACCGCCTCGTCGGGGCCGGCGAGCTGCACCAGGCACAAGACCGGCCAATAGGTCTTCTCGCGAATGAACTCCGTGTCGACGGCGACATAGTCGGCGTCGGCGAGGCGGCGGCAGAGCGCGGCGAGGCTGTCGGTATCTTGGATCGGCGTCATCGCCGCTCTATCTAGCGCAAGCCGTCGCGGCTGTCCCGGCCGGTGTGGCCTGGACCCGCGCGAAGGGTGCGCCGGGCTTGCGCTCTTGTGGTCGGGGGCGCCGACCGATACACCAACGGGCCGGAGACGGCCGGGCCTCCCGCCCGGTCCCCTTTCTTGCTGCCGGCCGGACGGACCGAGTCTCAACGATGCACCGCTACCGCACGCATACCTGTGGCGCGCTCCGGCGCGAGTCGGCCGGCGAAACCGTCCGCCTGAGCGGCTGGGTGCACCGCAAGCGCGATCACGGCCATCTCGTGTTCATCGACCTGCGCGACCATTACGGCCTCACCCAGGTGGTGACCCAGGCCGGCAGCGCGCCGTTTGCCCTGGTGGAGCAGATCCGCCTGGAAAGCGTGGTCAGCGTCACCGGCCGCGTGGTGGAGCGCAGCGCGGAGACGGTCAACGACCGCCTGCCCACCGGCATGGTGGAGGTGGTGGCGGAGACGCTGGAGGTGCTGTCGGCCGCCGGCCCGCTGCCGCTGCAGGTCAACAGCGAGGAGGACTACGGCGAGGAGACGCGGTTGCGCTACCGCTTCCTCGACCTGCGCCGGCAGAAGATGCAGCGCAATATCCGCCTGCGGGCCGACGTCATCTCCTCGATTCGCCGCCGCATGATCGAGCAGGGATTCGCGGAGTTCCAGACGCCGATCCTGACGGCGTCGAGCCCGGAAGGGGCGCGCGACTTCCTGGTGCCGGCCCGCCAGCATCCGGGCAAGTTCTACGCCCTGCCGCAGGCGCCCCAGCAGTTCAAGCAGCTTCTGATGATCGCCGGCTTCGACCGGTACTTCCAGATCGCGCCCTGCTTTCGCGACGAGGACGCGCGCGCCGACCGCAGCCCCGGCGAGTTCTACCAGCTCGACTTCGAGATGAGCTTCGTGGAGCAGGAGGACGTGTTCGCCGCGCTGGAGCCGGTGTTGCACGGTGTGTTCAGCGAGTTCGCCGATGCCTCGGGCACCGCGCGCCAGGTCGCAGCACCGCCCTTCCCGCGCATCCCCTATGCCGAGGCGATGGCGACCTACGGCACCGACAAGCCGGACCTGCGCAACCCGTTGACCATCGTCGACGTCACCGAGGTGTTCCGCCGCGACGACGTGACCTTCCGCGCCTTCCGCGGGGTGATCGACAAGGGCGGCGTGGTGCGGGCGATCCGCGCGCCCGCCGTCGCCGACCGGCCGCGCAGCTTCTTCGACAAGCTGAACGACTGGGCGCGCGGGGAGGGGGCGCCGGGCCTCGGCTACATCGTCTTCGAGGGCGGTGCCGGCAAGGGGCCGATTGCGAAGTTCCTGGCCGAGCCCGCGCAGGCCGCCCTGCGCGAGGCGGCCGGTCTGGCCGACGGCGACGCGGTCTTCTTCGTCTGCGATGCGCCCGCCGCGGCCGCCGCCATGGCCGGCCGGGCGCGCACCCGCATCGCGGATGATATGGACGTCATCGAGCGCGACCGCTTCGCCTTCTGCTGGGTCGTCGACTTCCCGATGTACGAGTTGAACGAGGACACCGGCCAGATCGAGTTCAGCCACAATCCCTTCTCGATGCCCCAGGGCGGGCTGGAAGCGCTGGAGACCCGCGACCCGCTGGATATCAAGGCGTTCCAATACGACATCGTGTGCAACGGGGTGGAACTGTCGTCCGGCGCGATCCGCAACCATGTGCCGGAGATCATGGTGAAGGCCTTCGCCATCGCCGGCTATTCGGCCGACGACCTGGAAGCGCGCTTCGGTGGCATGCTGTCGGCGTTGCGCCTGGGCGCCCCGCCGCATGGCGGCAGTGCGCCGGGGATCGACCGGATCGTCATGCTGCTGGCCGACGAGCCGAACTTGCGCGAGATCATCGCCTTTCCGCTCAACCAGCGGGCCGAGGACCTGCTGATGGGCGCGCCGGCGGAGGTCGAGGAGGCCCGGCTGAAGGAGCTGCATTTGCGCGTCGCGTTGCCCAAGGCGCTGAAGACCGTCCCGGCCAGCGATGCCGCCGGATCGTCGGGCGACGGCTGAGACCCCGGCCGGCCGATCTCAAGCAACTCAATCGGGCCCAAGGACCGACCGCGACCATGCGCCTTTCTCGCTTGCCTTGCCGGTTGTCCGGATGGGCCGCTCTGGCCGTGATGCTGGCCGGCCCGGTGGCCGCGGCAGAGCTGGTGCCGCATCGCGCCACCTATACGTTGGAGTTGGCCCAACAGCGCGTCGGCGCAGGCATCAGCGGCGTCGACGGCAAGATGTTCTTCGTCTGGGAGGATGTCTGCGACGGCTGGACCATCGAGCAGCGCTATCAGATGAGCTTCATCTACGCCCAAGGCGGGGAGGCCGACGTCGATACCAGCTATGCCACCTGGGAAAGCAAGGACGGCCGACAGTTCACCTTCAACCTGCGGCGCGAGACCAACGGCATCATTGACGACGAATACCGCGGGGCCGCATCGCTGGCCGACGACGGCACGGGGCGCGCCCGCTATCGCGTGCCCGACGACCGGACGATGGATCTGCCCGCCGGCACATTCTTCCCCACCGCCCACAGCCTGGAGCTGCTGCGCCGGGCGGTCGGTGGCGAGACCTTCTTCACCGCGCTGATGTTCGACGGCACGGAGGAACAGGGCCTGACCGAGCTGAGCGCGGTGATCGGCCAGCCCCTGGCGGCAGATGAGGTGGCGGCGGAGCCCCTGTTGGCGACGATCTCCTGGCCGGTGGAGATGGCCTTCTTCGAGACCGAGGTGCTGGAGAGCACGCCGATCTACGAGATTTCGGTGCGCCTGTTCGACAACGGCATCATCGATGCAATGGACATCGACTACGGCGACTTCGTCATCCGCGCGACGCTGGAGGAGCTGGAGGCACTGGATCCGCCGGACTGTTAGAGCCAACCGACAGCGTCGCCGCAACCCACGGTAGCCCTCCCCCTTGATGGGGGAGGGTTGGGAGGGGGTGGTCGCGGGCGCTACGGCGCGAGATGACAACGGCGTCACCATCACCCCCACCCGAACCCTCCCCCATCAAGGGGGAGGGACTATTGAACATCAATCAAGCCGAGCGGTCTGACCCTGGTTCCGTGTCGCGCCGCTCTGCCGCCGCGAAGAGCGGGAGCCGCCGGGTGGCGAACGGCAGGCCGGGGCCGGTGTTGCCGGGGGCGGCCGGCGTCGTCGCCGATCGGTCGCCGGCCGGCGCGAACAGGTCCGGCGGATCGGCGGCGGCTCCGGGCACCAGGTCGCCGACGCCGACGCCGATCAGCCGGTAGGCGGTGCCGTCGGCGATCTCGCCCAACAGCGCCTCCACCGCGTCGGCGATCGGGCCGGCCCGCCGGGTCGGCTGCGCCAGCCGGTGATGGCGCGTCAGTGTGCGGAACCCGGCGGTCTTCGCCTTCACGACGACGGTGTTGCCGGCGAGGTTCTTCGCCGCCAGCCGGTTCGCCACCCGCTCGATCAGCGGCCACAGGCGGGCCTGCAGGGAGGCGGCGTCGCGGAGATCCTGCTCAAACGTGGTCTCCGCGGAAATGCTCTTCGTCTCGTGCTCGGCATGCACCCGGCGGTCGTCGCGTCCATGCGCGAACTGCCAGAGCCGGCGGCCGATCTCGCCGTAGCGGGCGATCAGCGCGCGTTCCGACCGGCGCGTGATGTCGCCGATCAGCCGCAATCCGTCACCGCGCAGGCGGGTCTGCAGCGCCGCGCCGACGCCCCAGAGACGCGAGA
>JANQSN010000033.1 GCA_028284045.1 Alphaproteobacteria bacterium
GACGACATCCTCGCCACCATCAAGCGCTTCTGCCTGCAAACCCTCCAAGCCGCTCAAAACCAAACCCAAATCATCAAAACTTCTGAATCGGGACACTAGCCGGCGAGCAGGCCCCGTGTGCCGTCGTGCAGCAGCTTCAGCCCGGTCAGCAGCAGGAAGGCGTAGACCCAGGCGTAGAACGCACCCTCGTTGATCCGCCGATGCAGCCAGATGCCCAAGAGGATGCCGATCGGCGCCAGCGGCATCAGCACCAGCGCCGTCAGCAGGTTTCCGGTGTGAAGCTGGCCGAGCAGCCCATAGGGCAGCAGCTTGACATAGTTGACCAGGGTGAAGAAGACGACCGTGGTGCCGACGAACACCGTCTTGTCGAGGCGCTGGCCCAGCAGATAGACGCTGATCGGCGGCCCCCCGGCATGCGCGATGAAGCTGGTGAAGCCGCTGGCGGCGCCCGCCAGCAGCCCCAGCGGCACCGACGGCCCGCGTGCTTCAACCGGCCCGTCGGCGGCCCGCCGGCGCTGCCAGGCGCGCCAGTAGTGGTGCACGGCGAAGCCTAGCGCCAAAAGGCCGATCAACAGCCGCAGGACATCCGCATCGAGGTGCCGGAAGCTCAGGCTGCCGACCAGGATGCCGATCAGCGCCGCGGGCACCAAGATCACCAGATTGCGGGCGTGCCACATCCCGCGATAGGCCCACAGGCCGACCAGATCCATGACGCACAGCACCGGCAGCATGATCGCCGCGGCGGTGATCGGGTCCACCGCCAGGCTCATCATCGGCACGCCGAGCACGGCCAGCCCGCCGCCGAAGCCGCCCTTGGAGATGCCGACCAGCAGCATCGCCACCACGGCCAGCGGATAGAACCAGGGATCGGCGATCACGGGGAAACGGCGAAACGGTATCGGGAGCGCCGGCGGCGACCGGTCAGCCGGGGGTTCCGGTCTCCACCAGCATCCAGTTGGGATCGCCGGACCGGCTGTCGCGCATGAAGGTCCAGAGATCGACCACCTCGGTCGGCGTCGTGGGGTCGCCCTCGACCACCTCGCCGGCGGGATTGCGCGTCACGTTGATCTGACGGCTCTCGAACCGCACGGTGATGAACACCGTCTGTCCTTCGGTGCGGGCATCGTCGACCTCGGCATACAGGCTCTCGATTCGCGTCTCCAGGCTGTCGCCCTCTTCCGCGCGGCGGTCGATCGCCTCGGCAAAGCCTTCGTAGAGATCGTCGCTGAGCAATGGGCGCAGCGCCCCGGTGTCGCCTTCGGCATAGGCTTCGACGATCATCCCGAAGGCGATCTTGGCGCCGCGCACGAAGCCCGCCTCGTCGAAGCTGGGGTCGAGCGCCCGCACCGCACCCAGGCCCGATGCGCGCGCGACCGCGTCATCCTCATCCTCGTCGCCGGCCCCGAACCCGCGGGCCGGCAGCGGCACGACATTGTCTTCGCCGTTCGCGTTGCGCCGGTCGCGCCGCGCCAGCGGGCTGGCGCGATGTTCCTCATGACCCGTGCGGCGGCCCAGCACGCTGCGCAGACGCAGCAGCAGAACGCCCGCGATCACCGCGAAGATCAGGATGTCGAAGAATGCCAAGCCGTCGCCCATTCGCTTCACGCATCCCAGGGACCCGGCCGATCCGCCGGTCGGCGCCGATGGGCGGCAATGCCGCTTGCGACACCGCCCTTAGCCACACCTCAACGACGACCATACCCAAACGACGGAAGGCGTTGGACCGTTCCCGGTCCGCTCCCATATGCCGGAAGACCGGCCGAAATGCCCGATCCGCGACGTCGCACCCCGATCGGGGCACCATGACGGGTCGCATGTCCGGGCGAAACGTCCTTCCCCTGACATAGGGGGTCCGTCCAACAAGGGCAAGAAAGAAGCCTGAATGCCGATCGTCTTTTTGGCCTTCCTGGCGGTTCCGCTGATCGAGGTGGCCCTGTTCGTTTTGGTCGGCGGCCAGATCGGCGCGTTGGCCACCATCGCGCTTGTGGTCGCCACCGCGGTCGTCGGCACGGCCCTGTTGCGCCGTCAGGGCCTGGCGACCCTGGCCGCGGCAGAGGCGGCGATGGCCCGGGGCGAGCCGCCGCTGGCGCAGATGTTGGACGGCGTCTGCCTGCTGGTCGGCGCGGTCCTCCTCCTGACCCCGGGTTTTCTCACGGATGCCATCGGCTTCTTCCTGCTGGTGCCGGCGGGACGCGCGGTGCTGGGCCGTCAGGTCTGGCGGGTATTGGAACGCCGCCGGGCTTGGCGGGGCGGGCCAAGCCGGCCGAGCCGGCCGGGCATGCGCGACCCCGAGGATCCCGACGTCGTCATCATCGACAGCCCCTATCGCGACCTCGACAAGACGCCGGGCGCGTGATTGAGTGCGCCGCCCATGGCGCCGGGCCGGGCCTTCGGCCGGCGTGATGGTCTTCCCCCAGCCGACGATCCCAACAGCGGACACCGCGACCCCATGAGCGATTCCGACAGCCCGACCGGCGCCCCCGCCGCCCCGCCCGCCGGCGAAGCGCCGGCCGGTGCCCCGGCCGCGCCCCTGGTGCAGATCCACGCCCAGTACCTGAAGGACCTGTCGTTCGAGAGCCCGAATGCGGCGGCGCTGATGGCGCTGCGCCAGCCGCCGCAGGTCACCGTTCAGGTGGATGTCCGGGCCAACCCGATCGACGACGGCCAGCGCACCGAGGTGGTGTTGCACCTGCGCTGCGATGCCTCCGTGCAGGAGACGCAGGCCTTCATCATCGAGGCGGATTACGCCGCGCTGGTCAGCCTGTCGGCGGAACTGCCGCGGGAACGGCGGGCGGCCGCCCTGATGGTCGACGTGCCCAACATGATCTTTCCGTTCGCCCGTGCCGTGATCGCCGATGCCTCGCGCGACGGCGGGTTTCCGCCGCTGCTGATCCAGCCGATCGACTTCGTGGCGATGTTCCGCCGGCAGGTCCAGGCGCTGCGCGAGCGCATGGGCACGCCGGGCGGCGAGGGCGAGGCGCCTTCTTCTCCCGCACCCGGCACGGCATAAGGCGCAGGCGCGCCTATCCCTCCCGGCGCCTATCCTTCCCGGCGCCACAGGGCGTTGGGAATGCCGGCGATGAACGCTTCATGGGCGGCCAGCTCCGCCGCGCTGGGAGCATGCGGGCGCGGCGGGTGGAAGGTGGTCGGTCGGGATACCGGGCCGTTCTCCGTCGTCGCGGTCTCCTCGCCGGCCAGCAGGGTCAGGCCGGGCTGACGGCCGCCGCGCAGCTCCAGATAGACTTGGGCCAGCAGCCGGCTGTCCAGCAAGGCGCCGTGCTGGCTGCGGTCGCTGGTGTCGACGCCGAAGCGCATGCACAAGGCATCCAGCGAGGCCTGCGCACCGGGAAAGCGCCGGCGCGCCAGGGCCAGCGTGTCCTCCGCCCGGTCCATGGGCAGCGGCGCCAAGCCCAGGCGCGAGAACTCCGCGTTGAGAAACCGCATGTCGAAGGACGCGTTGTGGATGACCAGCGGCGCATCGCCGAGAAAGGTCAGCAGCGCGTCGGCGATCTCCGCGAAGACCGGCTTGTCGGCGAGGAACGCATCCGACAGACCGTGCACGGCCTCCGCATCCGCGCGCATCGGTCGTTCGGGGTTGATGTAGCGGTGGAAGGTACGCCCCGTCTCCACCAGATGGGACAGTTCCACGCAGCCGATCTCAACGATCCGATCGGTCGCCGGGTCGAGGCCCGTGGTCTCCGTATCGAGGACGATTTCGCGCATAGCGGCGCTCCCGGAAAGGGTTGGGCGGCCAGGCCGGCGGCCGGCGGGGCCGGGTCCGCTGACGGCGTACCGCGCGGGCCAGGCAGCGCCGCGTCAGGGCACGGCCGAGACCGGTGGGAATGGTCCCGTCGGCACGGCGGCGCTTTTCCCGGTCGGTCATCTGACGGGCGAGAATAGCCGCCAGCCGGTCCGCCGTCATGCCCGCGCGCCCCAGCACGCGCTGGTGCTGCAGAAAGGCCGGGGCGCTGACCACCAGCACCCGGTCGATCGCGCCGTCCCGCCCGGTCTCGAACAGCAGCGGGATGTCCAGCACCGCCACCCGCGCCCGCCGGCGCGCCTGGCGGGCCAGGAACGCTCGCGTCCCGGCCACCACCATCGGATGGAGGATCGCCTCCAGCCGGGCCAGCGCCGCGGGGTCGGCGAACACCACCGCGCCGAGCCGCGCCCGGTCCACCGCCCCGTCCACCACACAGCCGGGGAACGCGGCGGCGATGGCCGGCACCGCCGCCCCGCCGCGGCCGATCAGCCGATGCACCGCGGCATCGCTGTCGTGCACCGGCAGGCCGCCGGCGCGGAGCATGCCGGCCGCGGTCGACTTGCCCATGGCGATGGAGCCGGTGAGGCCAAGCACGACCATCGCGCGGCCTATCCCGAGGGCTCCCCGAGTACGGCCCGTTTCAGGGCCTCATCGACCACCGGATCGACGCCGAACCAGCCGTGGAACTGCGGGCGTGCCTGATGCAGCAACATGCCGATGCCGTCGACGGTGGCCAGGCCCCGCGCGCGCGCCGCGCCCAGCAACGGCGTTTCCTCGGGCGTATAGACGATGTCGTAGACGACGGCGTCTGACGGCAGGCCGCCGAGATCGAGGTCCAGCGGCGGCTGGCCGACCATGCCTTGCGTCGTCGTGTTGACCACCAGGCCCGCATCGCCCAGCGCGTCGTGCCGGTCGGTCCAGTCGACGACCTCCGCGGCGAGGTCGAGGTCGGCGGCCAAGAACCGGGCCCGCTCGGCCGTGCGGTTGACCAGGCGCAGTTGCGTCGCCCCGGCGGTCGCCAGGCCGACCAACACTGCACGAGCCGCCCCGCCGGCGCCGATCACCACCTGCGCGCCGTGGTCCGCGCGCCACTGCGGCGCGCTCTGGCGCAGATGGACCAGAAAACCGTCGATATCGGTGTTGCGGCCGTGCACGCTGCCCTCGGCGGTGACACGCAGCATGTTGACCGCGCCGATACGCGCCGCCGCCGGATCGATCGCGTCGAGAAACGGGATCACGGCCTGCTTGTGGGGCACGGTGACGCTGGCCCCGACCAGGCCGAGGCCGGCGAGGCCGGCGACTGCCGCGCCGACCCGGGATGGGTGAACGGCAAAGGGCACGAAGGCGCCGTCGATGCCGTAGCGGTCGAGCCAATGGCCATGCAGCCGCGGCGACAAGCTGTGTTCCACCGGCCAGCCGATCACGCCGGCGGTCCGGGTGCGGCCGCTATGGCTCATGCCGCCAGCACCCCCGATTGGCGCAGATAGCCGAGCAAGGGCAGGAGCGGCAGCCCGAGCACGGTGAAGAAGTCACCCTCCACCCGGTCGAAGAGCTGGGCGCCGCGGCCTTCGAGCTGGTAGCCGCCGACGCTGTGCAGAACGTCATCGCCAACGCTGTCCAGATAGGCGTCGAGGAAGGTATCGGAGAAGGCGCGGACGGTCAGCCGGGCGCGGTCGACGCGATGCCAGGCGCGCGTACCGCCGCGATAGACCACGACGGCGGAGATCAGCTCGTGCCGGCGGCCCCGAAGGCTCTGCAATTGCGCGCGCGCCGCGGCTCGGTCGGTCGGCTTGTCGAACCAAGTCTCCGATGCCGGATCCTTGCCGGTAGGCTCTCCGGGCAGGACGAGCATCTGATCGGCGGCGACGATCAGCGCGTCGCCATGGCGCATCACCGCACGCCGCGCCTTCAGATCGGCCAGCGCTTCCGCCACGGCAGCGGCGGGCGCGCCGTCATCGCGCATCGCCTGCTTCACCGCCGTCTCATCGATCGGCGCGGGGGCGGGCGTCACGTCCAGGCCCGCGCTCTGAAGCATCGCCAACCGGGCCTTGCTGGCGCTTGCCAGGAGGATCGCCGCCACGGATCAAGTCTCGCTCAAGCGCCGTCTTGCTGCTGCTTACGCCGGGCGAGGAGAGACAGAATCTCCGCGGCGGTTTCTTCGATCGCGCGGTGGCTGACATCGATCACCGGCCAGCCATGGCGGAGGTAGAACCGCCGCGCCTCCCGGACCTCACCGCGGACGACGTCGGGGTCGAAATAGGTCGTCGACTGAGAGCTTTGCAACGTCTGCATGCGGTTGCGGCGGATTTCCACGAGCTGGTCGGGATCCTTGGTCAGCCCGACGATCAACGGCCGCTTCAGATTGGCCAGCTCCGGCGCGATCGGCACACCGGGCACGAAGGGCACATTGGCAGCCTTGATACCGCGATTGGCTAGATAGAGGCAGGTCGGTGTCTTGGAGGTGCGGGAGACGCCGACCAGGATCACCTCCGCCCGATGCAGGTTGACCGTTGCTTGGCCGTCATCGTGGTTGAGCGCGAACTCCATCGCTTCGACACGGTTGAAATAGGCCGCATTCATCGCGTGCTGCGATCCCGGCCGGCTGGTGCTGGCCATGCCGAGAAAGCTGCTCATCATGCCGATGATCGGCTCCAGCACGGAGGTGTGGGGCACGCCCAGCTCGAAGCAGGTGGTGACCAGGCGACGGCGCAGCTTCTCGTCCACCAGGGTATAGATCACGCAGCCGCGATAGCGCTCGATCTCCTCCAGCACCAGGTCCAGCTGGGCGTCGCTGCGCACCAGGTTCCAGAAATGCTCCACCGGCTCGACGCCCTCGAACTGGGCAAGGCAGGCCCGCGCAACGCTGTGGATCGTCTCGCCGGTGGCATCCGACACGAGATGGAGATGGAAGTACTTGGTCGCGCTCATCGGCTTCAGCGTCCAACCGGCCTGTCTAAGGCCGGCGTTTCAGGGGGGAGACAGAGGCCAGCACCGATCCCTGGACGATCGCTGCCGCCCAACAGGAGCAGCAAGCGCGGTAAGGGGCGGATGAATTGGGGATAAGGCAGCAGATCGGGACCCGGACCGCCAAACCATCCCCGATCTGGCCGAAACCGTCCAGCCGCTTATCCCCGTCGCAGAGCCAACCACGCCCTCCACCCGTTCCGGCGTGTTGTTCGGCGGCAATCCGCCGGCTTATCCCACCGATCATCCCCATGGGGCCGACGACGTCAAAGCTGGCGTAGCATTCTGAAATGGCAGCCTTTTGATACCGCACCGACCGACACGAGAGGGCGACCGGCGGCGGTCGGCTGGACAGTGGTGCAACAGCAATGGCATGACACCGGGGATAACCTGAGAATTCCCGCCATCCGGTCGCCCCAACAAATCCCATCAAAAAAACAAAGATTCTTTGTTTTGAAGGGAGAACCACAAGGACATCGGCGCCGTCCGTGCCAGCGATCCTGAGAGCGATCCTGGATGGACAACCGTGCGACGCAGGGGGAGCGGGATCACCCGAGACGATGGACCCGAGAGACCATGACCGACCGCCGGTTCCTGCGTGTGCTCGCAGGCGAACGCCTCGATCCACCGCCGATCTGGCTGATGCGCCAGGCAGGCCGTTACCTGCCGGAGTATCGGCATACCCGGGCACAGGCGAATGGTTTTCTGGACCTCTGTTACACGCCGGCTCTGGCGCGCGAGGTCACCTTGCAGCCGATCCGGCGCTATGCCTTCGACGCCGCCATCCTGTTCTCCGACATCCTGGTGCTGCCGCATGCGCTGGGCCAGGCGGTCTGGTTCGTCGAGGGAGAAGGCCCACGGCTGGAGCCGATCCGGGACGAAGCGGGCCTGTTGGCCCTGAAACCGGGCGAGAGTGGCGGTAGCCTCGCGCCGGTGCTGGAGACGGTTGCCGATCTCAGGGCGACACTGCCCCACGAGGTCGCGCTGATCGGCTTTGCCGGCGCGCCTTGGACCGTGGCGTGCTATATGGTGGCCGGCGGCGGGTCGAAAGACTTCGTCGCTGTGCGCACGCTCGCAGCCTCCGAGCCGGACTTCTTCCGCGCGTTGATCGACCTGCTGGTCGAGGAGACCATTGGCTACCTGGCGGCCCAGGTGGAGGCCGGCGCGGATGCGCTGCAGCTGTTCGATAGCTGGGCGGGATCGCTGGCGGAGGACGGATTCGATGACTGGGTCATCCGGCCGACGCGGCGGATCGTAGAGGGTTTGCGAACCCGCGGCGTGGATGTTCCCATCATCGGGTTTCCGCGGGGTGGCGCGGCACTGCTGGAGCGGTTCATCGTCGAGACCGGCGTAGATGCGGTGTCGGGCGATGTGGCCTGTCCGCTATCCGCCTTGGCGGCGGTTCAGCCACGCGTTGCGGTTCAGGGCAATCTGGACCCAGCGGTGGTGGTCGCCGGCGGCACGCGGCTGGATGCCGCGGTGGATCGGATCGTTGGCGGGCTGCGGGACGGTCCCCATGTGTTCAACTTGGGGCATGGTGTCGTACCGCAGACGCCGCCGGATCATGTGGCGCGGCTGGTGGACCGGGTGCGCAATACGAGTGCATGAGGTGGGTCTTGGGAGAGGTTGAGGGCGGATATCGGGCCTCGCTGAGCCGATGGATCGTCGCTCGCGTCGATCTGCGGCCGGGTGGCCGCCGGACCCCTCCGGTGGCGACGGATGTCGGCCGCCGCATCGACGGGTGCGCGGCATGACGGCATCGCGTCGACGGATTGCGGTGGTTCTGTTCAATCTCGGCGGCCCCGACCAGCCGGAGAGTGTCCAGCCGTTTCTGTTCAACCTCTTCTACGACAAGGCGATCCTGCGGATCCGCAATCCGCTGCGTCTTTTCCTGGCGACCTTGATCTCGCGTAAGCGGGCGCCGGAGGCGATGGAGATCTACGCCAATCTGGGCGGCGGATCGCCGCTGCTACCCAACACCCAAGTCCAAGCCGCGGCCTTGGAGGATGGATTGCAGGACCTCGGCGACGTCCGGGTCTTCATCTCCATGCGCTACTGGCATCCGATGAGCGACGAGACGGCAGCGGCGGTGAAGGCGTTCACGCCGGATCTGGTGGTGCTGCTGCCGCTTTATCCCCAGTACTCGACGACGACGACGGCGTCGTCGCACCGGGTGTGGCGGGAGGCAGCGCGGCGCCACAGGCTGGATTGCGAAACCCGGCTGATCTGCTGTTATCCCGAGGAAGACGGGCTCATCGAGGCGATGGCGGCGCGCATCCGCCCGGCGCTGGCGGCGGCGGCCGAACACGGCCGGCCGCGGCTGCTGATGTCCGCCCATGGCCTGCCGGAACGGATCGTCCGGGACGGCGATCCCTATCAATGGCAGTGCGAGCGGACGGCGGCGGCGGTCGTCGATCGGTTGGGCATCACCGATCTGGACTGGGTGCTGTCCTATCAGAGCCGGGTCGGACCGCTGAAATGGATCGGGCCGGCGACGGAGGAAGAGGTCGAACGCGCCGGCCACGATCAAGTGCCGCTGGTGGTAGCACCCGTCGCCTTCGTATCGGAGCATTCCGAAACGCTGGTCGAGCTGGACATCGAGTATCGCGAGTTGGCGGCCCAGTGCGGGGTGCCGGCCTATCACCGGGTCCCCACAGTCGATGCGGAAGCGGCGTTCATCGACGGGCTGGCGCGGCTGGCCCGCCGGACGGTGAAGAGCGATCAGGCCATATTGTCAGGCGCAGGCGCGCGGATTTGCCCCGGCCGATGCGGCGGTTGCCCCAACGCGGTGACCGCGCTTGAAGAAGCGTCAATCGGGTTGGCGGCGGAATAGCCCCTTCCGCACCGCTCGCCGGCGGTGTATTCCTGCGCCGGATTTTCCCGATCATCGGTAATCGGGATAGGGTGACCGGCGGGGAGGAGCGGCAACGCCATGTGGACGTCGATAACGACGTGGATTATCAGTAACTATACTTGGTTTGTTGCACTCCACGTCATTTCGATTATTGCGTGGATGGCAGCAATGCTCTATTTACCACGGCTGTTTGTGTATCACACAAAGGTCGCGCCGGGGTCGGAAGCCTCAGAGACCTTTAAGGTGATGGAACGCAAGCTGCTGCGCGTGATCATGACACCGGCCATGATCGCAAGCTGGCTGTTCGGCTTGGCGATTATCGCCGCCAACAGCACCTACTACCTCTCCTCGGGCTGGATGCACGGCAAGCTGCTGCTGGTGGTCATCATGACGGCGCTGCACGGGGTGTTCGCGCGCTGGGTGCGGGTGTTCGCCCAGGACGGCAACCGCCGCAGCGAGGGCTTCTACCGTGCGATCAACGAGGCGCCGACGCTGGCGATGATCGCGATCGTCATCCTGGTGGTGGTGAAGCCGTTCTGATCAGGGCGACACGGTCGGGCGGCGCGCTCCGGCAATCCGTGGGGCCTGGCAGGCGGAAATCGCCGCTTCGGGCGGCGGGCGGTGCTTGACGGCCGGGGGTCGCCTTCCTATGGTATAAGGGTCTGCGGGGCATCTCTCATAAATCTGTTGCGGCACGGCGCCGCCGATCGGTCCGAACGGGCACGGACGGACAGCCCCCATTCTCCCTCTCTTGGTGCGGTCCTTGTCGCCTTCCCCGGCGATTGGGCCTTGCTCGACGATCGGATCCTTCAAGGGTGATCGGGCCTGTCGAGGCGAAACCGCACGCAGCGTCATCGCACACTGAGACCAATCGATGCATTTGCAGGATCTGAAGGCCAAAACGCCGGCCGAATTACTTTCGTTTGCCGAGGAATTGGCGGTCGAGAACGCCAGCACCCTGCGCAAGCAGGATATGATGTTCGCCATCCTCAAGCAGATGGCGGAGAACGATACGGCGATATTCGGCGTCGGCGTGCTGGAGACCTTGCCGGACGGGTTCGGGTTCCTGCGGTCGCCGGAAGCGAACTATCTGCCGGGGCCGGACGACATCTATGTCTCGCCCAATCAGGTGAAGCGCTTCGGCCTGCGCACCGGCGACACCGTGGAAGGCCAGATCCGCGCGCCGAAGGATGGCGAGCGGTATTTCGCGCTGACCAAGGTCGAGGCGGTGAATTTCGCCAGCCCCGAGCAACTGCGCCACCGCATCAATTTCGACAACCTGACCCCGCTCTATCCCGACGCGCCGCTGATCATGGAGGTCGCGGAACCGGCCGGGGGCCGCAAGAACATGCTGCCGCGGGTGATGGACCTGGTGGCGCCGCTGGGCAAGGGCCAGCGTGCGCTGGTGGTGGCGCCGCCGCGCACCGGCAAGACGGTGATGCTGCAGAACATCGCCCATTCGGTGGAGGAGAACCATCCGGAGGCCTTCCTCATCGTGCTGCTGATCGACGAGCGGCCGGAGGAGGTAACGGACATGGCACGCTCCGTCAAAGGGGAGGTGATCTCCTCGACCTTCGACGAGCCGGCGGCGCGCCATGTGCAGGTCGCCGAGATGGTGATCGAGAAGGCCAAGCGGCTGGTCGAGCAGAAGCGCGACGTGGTCATCTTGCTGGATAGCATCACGCGGCTGGCGCGCGCCTACAACACGGTGGTGCCGTCCTCGGGCAAGGTGCTGACCGGCGGCGTCGACGCCAATGCGCTGCAGCGGCCCAAGCGATTCTTCGGCGCGGCCCGGAACATCGAGGAAGGCGGCAGCCTGACCATCATCGCCACCGCGCTGATCGACACCGGCAGCCGCATGGACGAGGTGATCTTCGAGGAGTTCAAGGGCACCGGCAATTCCGAGATCGTGCTCGACCGCAAGCTCAGCGACCGGCGGACCTTCCCGGCCATCGATATCGGCAAGTCGGGAACCCGCAAGGAAGAGCTGCTGGTGGAGAAGTCGCGGCTGCAGAAGATCTGGGTGCTGCGCCGGATCCTGCTGCCCATGGGCACGACGGACGCCATGGAGTTCCTGCTGGACAAGCTGCGCCAGAGCAAGGCGAACGAAGAGTTCTTCGAAAGCATGAACCAGTAGCCGGCGGGAGGCTTGCGGCCTCACCGCCCGCAGCACCTCAACGCCTCAACGCGCGCCTCAACTCGTTATGTCGTTCTTTGCCAGGCGCGCCGCCGCGGTCGCCACCGCGGCCTCGCGGGCGGCGCGGCGTGCCTGGCCGGCCGCGCGCACATCCGCGACGATGGCCGGCGGCGACGTCGTCGGGGTGCCGCCGGGCCAAGGCGGGGCGGGGTCGTATTCGATGGCGAGTTGGATGGCCTGGGCGGTTCCTTGACCCACTTTGTCGCCCACCAGCTTCAGGGCCATGTCGATGCCGGAGGTGACGCCGCCGGCGGTGTAGATCTTGCCGTCGACGGTCATGCGGTCGTCGCTGACCACCGCGCCGAAGGACGCCAGAAGGTCGCGGGCCTGCCAGTGGCCCCCGGCGCGGCGCCCGACGAGCAGGCCGGCGGCACCGAGCAGCAGGGACCCCGTGCAGATCCCGAAGACCGTGTCGGCGCGCGCCGCCTCACGGCGGATCCAGGTGAGCCAGGCCTCGTCACCCAACAGGGCATCGACGCCGCCCCCGCCGGGCACGACCAAGAGGTCGCTGGGCGGGGCTTGGTCGCGGGCCACGGTCGGGGCGAGGCCGAGGCCGCGATCGGCGATGACGGGACGCGGATCGGCGGCCACCAGCGCGACGGTCCAGCCGGGAACCCGCGTCAACACCTCATAGGGGCCGACGAGGTCGAGGGGGACGACGCCGTCGAACAGCATGATGTTGACCTGCACAGGCACCGTCTCCTGAAGGATCACCTTCTCCTGAACGATCACCGGCTAGAGCGTGTTTGGCTGACTCTGGTCAGCCAAACACGCTCTATCATCTTCATCTGACGCATTTTCCGAGTCGCCGGGTGGGTCCACCCGGCTTGAAAATGCTCTAGCGGTCACCAATCGCCAACAAGGGCCGCGGCGAGGCGGTGCGCCGGTCACGCTTTCAGGTAGCGGTCGAGAAAATCGGCGGTGCGGCCGTTGGCGAGATCGGCGCTGGCGGCGTCGAAATGGGCGCCGCCGACCCGGCAGAAGGCGTGGTCGACGCCGGGATAGCTCTGCAGCGTGACCCAGGGATTGCCGCTCAACGTCGCGCGGATCTCGCCTTGCGCCTCCTTACTCACAAAACCGTCTTCTTCGGCGATGTGCAGGAGCAGCGGGGCCTTGATGGTGCCGGTCTCGGCCAGGGCGGCCTCGATGCCGACGCCGTAATAGCCGACCGCGCAATCGACATCGGTGCGGGTCGCCATCAGATAGGCGAGCTTGCCGCCCAGGCAGTAGCCGAGCCCGCCGACCTTGCCCGTCACGGCGTCATGATCGCGCAGCGCGGCGAGCGCTACCGCGAGGTCGCGCACGCCGGAGGCTTCGTCGAACCCCTTGTAGAGGTCGAAGGCCTGCGCCCATTCCGCGTCGCTCTGGTCGGTGATGTCGATGCCGGGCTGCTGGCGCCAGAAGAGATCGGGGCAGAGCGCGACATAGCCCTGGGCGGCGAAGCCGTCGCAGAGGTCGCGCATCACCTGGTTCACGCCGAAGATCTCCTGGGCGATCACCAGGCCGGGCCCGCGGCCGGCGGGCGGCAGGGCGAGATAGGCGGAGAATTGGCCGCCGTCCTCGGCGGTCAGGGTCACGCTGGCCATGATCGAGAAATCCTCCGGAAGACAAGGTTGCGGCGGGATCGGTGGATCGTCGGGCGGACGGCGGATATCCGGTCGGGTTCGGGGGACGGGCGTCGGCTCACGGCTCCCTCAGGGCGTCGGCAAGCGCCGCGGGGTCGGTGATCGGCGCTCGGCAGGTCGGGCCGCGGCAGACATAGGCCGTCGCTTGGCCGCCGAGCGGCGTCTTGCCATAGGCGGGATGCGTCGGCGGGAGCGGGTTGTCCGGCGCGACGACAACCATACAGCGATCCGGCAGGCTGGCACCGAGCGCGGTGCGCCGCAACGTGGCGAGCGCGGGATCGTCGGTCTTGCCGACCAGGACGATCTGGCGCCCATCCTCGGTATCCTCCACCGCGTTGAGGAAGGTGGCGAGCGGGAAGAAGTTGCGCTCCACCTCGCCGGAGAAGGCGTTGATCAATGCCGCGGCGCGATCGGCATAGCGCGGTTCGGCGGTGAGACGGTGCAACAGCGACAGGACTTCCAAGAGCGTACCGGCGGCCGCGGGCGTCGCCCCGTCATAGGCCGTCTTGGTGCGCACGATCAGCGATTCGGCATCGTCGGCGGTGAGGAAGTAGCCGCCGGTCTCGCCGTCGCGGAAGTGCCGCTCAATCGCCTCGACCCAGGCCATGGCCCGGTCCAGCGGGGCGGCATCGCCGGTCGCTTCGTGAAGCGCCAGGCCGGCGCGGGCCATCTGCACATAGGCGTCCAGCGTGCCGGCGTGGCGCGCCTGACCGTGGCGCGCGGACTGGTGCAGGCGGTCGGGCCCCCGCGCGGTATCGACCAGCGTCGTCGAGACGGCCTGGAAGGCGCGGGCCGCGGCGGCCAGCCAGTCGGCGCGGTCGAAGACCAGGGCGGCGTCTGCCAGGGCGGCGATCATCAAGCCGTTCCAATCGGCCAGCACCTTGTCGTCCCAGCCCGGGCGCGGGCGCTGTGCCCGGGCGGCGAGCAGGCGGGCGCGCGCCTCGGCCAGGCGCGCCTCCCTCGCCGGGTCCAACAGCCTGTCTTCCAAGCGCCGGTTGAGGATTGTGCGGCCTTCCCAATTGCCGCCGGGGGCGACGTCATAGTGGTGCTTGAACAAGGCGGCGTCTTCGGCGGGCAACAGCCGATCGATCTCGTCTTCCTGCCAGACGTAGAAGCGGCCTTCTTCGCCCTCGCTGTCGGCATCCAGCGTGCTGGCGAAGGCGCCGTCGGCGTCAACCATCTCGGCCAGAAGCCAGTCCACCGTCTCGGCGATCCGCACGGCGAAGAGCTCGTTCCGGGTGTCTTGCCAGACAAGGGTCAGGAGGCGAAGAAGCTGGGCATTATCGTAGAGCATCTTCTCGAAATGCGGCACAAGCCACTCGTCGTCGGTGGCATAGCGGGCGAAGCCGCCGCGCAGGTGGTCGTAGATACCGCCCTGGCACATCCGGGTCAGGCTGACCTCGACGGCGTCGCGCAGCCGCGCGTCGCGTCGGCGCAGCCAGGCGCGCCATAAGAGCAGCAGGATGGGGACCTGGGGGAATTTCGGGGCGGAGCCGATGCCGCCCCAGACGGTGTCGACCTCGGCACACAGCCGGTCGGCGATGCGGTCGAGGACCTCGCGAGTCGGGCCGGGGCCGCGCCGGTTCTGCGACAGGCGCGCAAGGCCGTCGGCCAGCGCGGCGACGTTCTGGTCGATGCGGTCGCGCCCGTTGGCGTAGAGCTCGACGACGGCGCGCAGCACGTCGGGAAAGCCGGGGCGGCCGTACCGGCTCTCCGGCGGGAAATAGGTGCCGCCCCAGAAAGGACGCCCGTCGGGCGTCAAGAACATGGTGAGCGGCCAGCCGCCGGGCTGCCCCAGCATGGCCAGCGCGGACTGGTAGATGGTGTCGAGGTCCGGCCGCTCCTCCCGATCCACCTTGATGCAGACGAAGCCGGCGTTCATTTGGGCGGCGATGGCGGGGTCCTCGAAGGACTCATGCGCCATCACATGGCACCAGTGGCAGGCGGAGTAGCCCACGGACAGCAGGATCGGCCGGTCCAGCGTGCGGGCTTGGTCCAGCGCCGCCGGGCCCCAGGGCATCCAGGCGACCGGGTTGTCGGCATGCTGCAGGAGATAGGGGCTGGTCTCGCTTCCCAGCAGGTTGTCCGCCATCGCTGTCCTTCCGCCCCGTCTTGAGGGCGTGTCGCCGCCGGTCGGCGGGGACGGCCCCGGGGGTATCGTCGGGAGTGTCGGGGCGCCGGGTTTCGGCGCTCCGGCAAGGGTTGCTATAGTCGCGCGGGCGGCGAGGCGGAGGCAAGCGCGGGCAGCCGGGCGTCGTCGGACGCGGGGTCGCTGGCGGCAGGGGAGAGCAGGCGCGATGAAGGTGACGATCGATATCGAGTGTACGCCGGAGGAGGCGCGCACCTTTCTGGGCTTGCCGGATCTGCAGCCGATGCAGCAGGCGGTGCTGGGGCAGCTGCAGGAGCGGCTCAGCGCCAATCTGGCGGTGATGGATCCGGAGACCCTGTTCAAGACGTGGCTGCCGGCGGGCTTGCAGAATCTGGAGACGCTGCAACGCTTCTTTTGGTCGCAGATGACGGGCGGAAACACGCCGGGGAGTGAGCGGGACGGAGGCTGAGACGGTCGGTCGCGGCGGTTCCGTGGGGCGGGGGAGCGATTGTGGCGGGCGCTGGCGGCGGGTCCCGGGCCGCGGACGGTCTGACGGGTCGCGATCTGGCAGCCGACGGTCGGGCCGGGGATACCCTCTTCGCGCCGATCACCGGGATCGGGCGGACGGCGGTGACGGCCTTTCGGCTCTCCGGTCCTGCCGCCGGGCCGGCCCTCGACGCGCTGAGTGGGCGGCCCCGGCCATCGCCGCGGCGGGCTGCGCTGCGCTGGCTGCACATGCCGGGGTCGGGCGTGCCCATCGACCAGGCTTTGGTTCTGTGGATGCCGGGGCCTGACAGCTTCACCGGCGAGGATGTGGTGGAACTCCATGTGCACGGCGGCCGGGCTGTCGCTGCGGCGCTGTCGGATGCGCTGATGGCGCTGCCGGGGATGACGCCGGCGGAGCCCGGGGCGTTCAGCCGGCGCGCCTTCGACAATGGCCGGATGGACGTGACGGTGGCGGAGGGAATCGCCGATCTCGTCGCGGCGGAGACAGAGGCGCAACGTCGCCAGGCCCTGCGGCAGATGGACGGGGCGTTGGGTCGGCGGGTGCGCGACTGGGCGGAGCGCCTGACCCAGGCGGTCGCGCATCTGGAGGCGGCCATCGACTTCGTGGATGAGGACCTGCCGCCGGATCTGCCGTCTGGCGTGACCGCGGCGTTGGGCGATCTCGCGGTGGAGATGCGGGGCGCGCTGGCTGGGGCGGGGGCGGCGGTGCGGCTGCGCGACGGCCTGTCGGTCGTGTTGGTCGGCCCGCCGAATGTGGGCAAGTCCAGCTTGATGAACGCGCTGGCCGCTCGGGACGTGGCGATCGTCGCGGAACGTGCCGGAACGACGCGGGACGTGGTGGAGGCACAGCTGGATCTGGCCGGTTGGCCGGTGATCTTGGCGGATACGGCCGGGCTGCGGGCGTGTGCGGAGGCGGTGGAGGCGGAGGGGGTTCGCCGCGCCCGCGCCCGCGCCGCGGCGGCGGATGTTCAGGTTCTGGTGCTGGCGGCGACGGAGCTGTCCTCGGTTCCCCCAGATCTGACGGCGCTAGTGGCCGAAGCGGATCTTGTGGTGGTGAACAAGTGCGATCTTACGGAAGTGCGGCCCCTGACCGGGTGGGGGGATGGGCTGGTGGTTGCGGTGTCGGCCGCGACCGGGGCGGGGCTCAGTCAACTGATATCGGCATTGGCGGCGCTGGCGGCCGAGCGCTGCGATGCCGGGGCGGGGTTGGTCACGCGCCAGCGCCATGTCGCAGCCCTGACCGATGCCGTGGCGGCGCTGGAACGGGCGCGGGCGGAGATGGGGACCGGGGCCCTGGAGCTGGTTGCGCATGAGGCCCGGATGGCCCTGGGCGCGCTGGGGCGGCTGACCGGTGCGGTGGATGTCGAGGCGCTGTTGGACGTGATCTTCGGGGATTTCTGCATCGGCAAATAGGCCATCGTTTCACGTGAAACACTCCGCTCGACGCGCCGCGGGCACACGGGCAGTGGCGGACGATGCGCCGGTATTGCCGGCGTGGATCCCTACCAAAGCCCATCGGTGCTAGAAGATGACGTCTTCAGGGGTCGTCTGGCGCCGATGACGACGCAACCCGCGACCGTGTTGCGGACTCCTGAGGGTCGTGATGGGTGTGACAAGCGTTCAAGGGAGCAAGGAGCCGGTGACGATGGCGTGTCACCACCGTGCCGATGTCATCGTCGTCGGCGGCGGCCATGCCGGGGCCGAGGCGGCGGCCGCGGCGGCCCGGCTGGGCGCGCGTGTCCTGCTGGTGACGCACAACCCGGCGACCATCGGCGTCATGTCTTGCAATCCGGCCATCGGGGGCCTCGGCAAAGGGCACCTGGTGCGGGAGATCGATGCCCTCGACGGGCTGATGGGGCGGGTGATCGATCGGGCGGGCATTCAGTTTCGCGTCCTCAATCGCTCCAAGGGCCCGGCAGTCCGCGGCCCGCGGGCCCAGGCGGATCGCGCGCTCTATCGCTCGGCGATGCAATCGGCGTTGGGATCCATGGTGGGTCTGGTGGTGTGCGACGGGGCGGTGGAGGACCTCTGCCTTGACGGGACCGGGCGGGTCTCGGGGGTGGCGCTGGCGGACGGCCGGGTCCTGACTGCGGCGGCAGTGGTGTTGACCACCGGCACCTTCCTCCGCGGGCTGATTCATCTTGGGACCGAGCGCACCGCCGCCGGACGCCTCGGGGAACGGCCGGCGCTGGCGTTGGCGGAGCGTCTTTACGGCCTTGGCCTCGCCATGGGGCGGCTGAAGACGGGGACGCCGCCGCGGCTGGATGGCCGAACCATCGACTGGGCCGCCACGATCCCTCAGGCCGGCGACGATCCGCCGGAGCCCTTCTCCGCGCTGACGGATCGAATCACGACGCGGCAGGTGGCGTGCGCGATCACCGGGACGACGGCGGAAACCCACGCAATCATTCGCGACAATCTGGCGCTCTCCCCGCTCTACAGCGGTCAGATCGAGAGCCGGGGGCCGCGCTACTGCCCGTCCATCGAGGACAAGGTGGTTCGGTTCGCCGACAAGGACCGTCACCAGATCTTCCTGGAGCCCGAAGGCCTCGACGACCCGACCGTCTATCCGAACGGGATTTCGACCTCGTTGCCGCGGGATGTGCAGGCGGCGGTGGTTAGGACGATCCCGGGACTGGCCGAGGCAACCATCCTGCAGCATGGCTATGCCATCGAGTACGACTATGTCGACCCGCGGGAGTTGTGGCCGACCCTGGCGGTGAAACGCTTGCCGGGTCTCTATCTCGCCGGGCAGATCAACGGCACCACCGGATATGAGGAGGCGGCGGCGCAGGGGCTGATTGCCGGCCTGAACGCCGCGCTGTCCGCCGGCCGGGCGGGTGGCGACGGTGCGAACGACGCGCAGGGCGGGGTAAGCCTAGACCGGGCGGACGGCTATATCGGCGTGCTGATCGACGATCTGGTGACGCGTGGCGTGACGGAGCCCTACCGTATGTTCACGTCGCGGGCGGAGTATCGGCTCAGCCTGCGGGCGGACAATGCCGACCAACGACTGACGCCGATCGGTCTGCAGATCGGCTGCATCGGCCAGGATCGTGCCGCCCGCTTCGCCGACAAGGCGGCGTGGCTGGAGCGCGGGCGGGCCCTGATGCAGTCGCTGAGCCTGACGCCGAGCGAGGCATGCGCGCAGGGCTTGCGCATCAATCTCGACGGCCAGCGCCGAACGGCGTTCGATCTGACGCGCTATCCGGGCATCGACTTTGCGACGCTTCGCCGTCTGTGGCCGGTGCTGGCCGATCTGCCGGTCGCGATCGGCGAGCAATTGGTGATCGATGGCCGATACGCCGGCTATGTCGAGCGCCAATCGGCGGAGGTTCGCGCATTCCGGCGCGACGAGGCGTTGCGGTTGCCGGCCGATTTGGTCTTTGACCGGGTCGCCGGCCTGTCGACGGAACTGAAGCAGCTCCTCGACCGAGCGCGGCCGGCCACGCTGGGGGCCGCGGGCCGTCTGCCAGGCATGACACCGGCCGGCCTGATCGCGTTGCTGCGGCACGTCCAACGGTCGGATGATGCCGCGGCGTGAGGACCTTGACGCCATCGCGCAGGATGCCGGCTTGGGTGTTTCACGTGAAACGAGGGACCGGCTGCAGGCCTATGCCGACCTGTTGAAACGCTGGCAACGGCGCATCAACCTGGTCGGACGCGACAGCGTGCCCGGCCTGTGGCACCGCCATATCCGCGATTCGGCCCAGCTTCTCCCCCTGCTGCCCGACGGCGCCCGCACCCTGGTCGATCTCGGTAGTGGCGCGGGATTCCCGGGCCTCATCCTCGCCATTCTCGGCGTGCCCGAGGTTCGCCTGATCGAGAGCGATCAGCGCAAGGCCGCCTTTCTGGCCGAGGCCGCCCGCGTGACCGGTGTCCGGGTCACGATCGAGACCCGACGGATCGAAGACGTGCCGGCCTGCGCCGCCGATATCGTGACCGCCCGGGCGCTCGCCCCGCTGGACCGATTGCTGCCGCTGGTCCGGCGCTTCGTCCGTCCGGACAGTGTCGTCCTCCTGCTGAAGGGTCAAGATGTAGATCGGGAATTGACCGAAGCTACTAAAAGCGGGATTATCGACAGGAACTGGCAGCCGGAGCGACTGCCCAGCCGGACGGATCCGGCCGCCGTCATCCTGCGTTTCGGAGGACATTGCCTTGGCCCTGCCGACCCTGCGCCCGGCCGATGAGGCCGCCGACGGTCCTGGACAGGCCCGCGGGCCCGCCCGGTGCGTTGCCGATCGGGTGATCGCCATCGCCAATCAGAAGGGTGGGGTGGGCAAGACCACAACGGCGATCAACCTCGGCACCGCCTTGGCCGCCATCGGGCGGCGGGTCCTCATCATCGATCTCGATGCCCAGGGCAACGCCAGCACCGGCCTCGGCATCGATCGGGGTGCCCGGGGGACCGGAACCTATGGACTGCTCTTCGGCGACACCTCGGTCGCCGAGGCCGCCCGCGCCACCGAGATCCCCAACCTCTGGGTCGTTCCCTCCACCGCCGATCTTTCCGGCGCGGAAGTCGAACTCGTTTCGGCCGCCGGCCGCGAGTTCCGCCTGAAGAGCGCGCTCGGCGAACCGATCGCCGAGGCCTATGACTATGTCCTCATCGACTGCCCGCCGGCGCTCGGTCTCCTGACGCTGAACGCGATGGTCGCCGCCGACCGCGTCCTCGTGCCGCTGCAATGCGAGTTCTACGCCCTGGAAGGCTTGAGCTTTCTGATGCGGACCATCGAGCGTGTCCGCAAGGGCCTGAACCCCGATCTCGACATCGACGGCATCGTGCTGACCATGTTCGACAAGCGTAACAAGCTGTCGGAGATGGTGGCCTGCGACGTCCGCCAGCATCTCGGCGACAAGGTCTTTCAGACCGTGATCCCGCGCAATGTCCGCATCTCCGAAGCGCCGTCGCACGGCAAGCCGGTTCTGCTCTACGACCTGCAATGCGCCGGGTCGCGGGCCTATGTTCATCTCGCCGGCGAGGTTCTGCGCCGCGAAGCGCGGGCGGCCGCCTGATGACCGACCCCGGTGCCCGGCGCCGGCCGCAGCTCGGCCGCGGCCTCAGCGCGCTGTTCGGCGACGCCGACCCGGCGGCGGCGGAAGCAGTCGCGACCGAAGGCGTGCGCTCGGTTCCCATCGAGGCCATCTTCGCCAATCCCGCCCAGCCGCGGCGCCGATTCGCCGATGTCGAACTGGCGGAGCTGGCGCGGTCGATCCGCGAACGCGGCATCGTCCAACCGCTGCTGGTGCGTCCCCGCCCGACCGGGGTCGACGGCGCGTATGAGATCGTCGCCGGGGAGCGGCGATGGCGCGCCGCCCAGCAGGTCCAACTGCACGAGGTTCCGGTCGTCGTTCGCGCACTCGACGACGCGCAATCGCTGCAGCTCTCGATCATCGAGAATGTTCAGCGGCAGGATCTGTCGTGCCTGGAGGAGGCCGCCGCCTACCGTCGCCTGGTCTCCGAGTTCGGCCATACCCAGGAGGAAATCGCCGGCATCGTCGGCAAGAGCCGCAGCCATGTCGCCAACAGCCTGCGCCTGCTGAACCTGCCGGCGGCGGTCCAACAGTTCCTGGAGGACGGCCGCCTGTCCGCCGGCCATGGCCGGGCACTGCTCAGCGTCGACGACCCGGCCGCCCTCGCGGTGGAGGTGGTCCGCCGTGGGCTGAGCGTCCGCCAGACGGAGGCGCTCGCCCAGCAGCAGCGCGATCGGCACGTAGCCCCGACGCCGGTGGCCGATCCCCCGACGGTGCGCCCCGTCGCGAAGGCCCGCGAAGACCGGGCCGGCACGTCGGGACCCGCCGACAGCCGCGATCCCTTCGATCACCCGACACCGCCGGGTCAGGAGGATCCGTTCCGCCGGCCGCTCGCCCAAGAAGATGCCACCGCCCTCCAGCGCAGTCTTTCCGAGGAGCTTGGCATGAGGGTGCGCATCGATATGCGCGCCGCAGCGGCGGGTTCTCTGTCGATCGACTTTCGGTCGCTGGAGCAGCTGGACGTCCTGCTTGCCAGGCTGAGCCCGCCGATCCCGTTCTCCGGGTAGAGCCGATTCGTTTAGCGGCTGCCCGCCAGATCGCTTTGGGGGTCGCGCACGTCGTCCGCTATCGCGGCCTCGATGGCCGGATCCGGCCAGCCGCCTCGCGCGACAACGTCAACAGCTCCTGGCGCAGCACGATCTCCGCTGGGATCCCGGTCTGCTTGCAGGCGAGTTCCAGCGCGAACAGCCGATCCAAGGCGGCCTGGCAGGCGGCGCGCGGCCAGGATCCTTGCAGCCGTCGGAAAGCCGGCTGTTGCTTGAAGAAGATCCGAAGCCGGGCGAGGATCGCCTGCTCGGTATGGCCCGCCGCCGCCAGCAACGACGCCATGCGCAGGCGATCGACATGCCGCTGCACGGCGCGAACGATACGCACCGGCGCGACCCCGTCGGCGGCCAGGCGTCGGCAGGCCCTGTCGACCACGGCGACGGCCCCTTCGGTCACCGCAATCGCCAGGGCGTCCAGCGAGGCTTGCGCACCGTCGCCGAGACAGTCGCTCACGTCCTCCGCCGTGAGCTGCCGTCGGTCGCCGACGAAGCAGACGAGCTTTTCCAGCTCTCCGCGCATCACCGCATGGTCCGCGCCCAACCGATCGGCCAGCGCAACCAGGACGTCCCGATCGGCGCGTACGCCGGCGGCGTCGAGATGGCGGCGAATCTCCTCGATCAGCGCGCCGCCTTCCGCCGGGTAGCAGGCGATCGCCACGGCCGCCGGCGCCGCCTCGCACAGTCGGCGCAGCGCCGAGCGCGGCGGCAGATCCGCCGGTCCCTCCAGGACAATCAAATTGGCGGCCAAGGTGCTGCCGGCCGCCTGGTCCAGGCAGGTCTCGACGGCGGCCGTGACCGCATCGGCGGCGTCGCGGACCCGGATCGCGCGCCGCCCGCCGACCAGGCTGCCCGCCGCGGCTTCATCCACCAGCCGTGCCGGATCGCCGGAGATGTCACCGGCCTCCAGCGTCGCCGCCCGGAAGGGATCGTCCGCCGACCCGGCGATCGTCGTCATCAAGCCGCGGCACCGCTCGCGAACCAGCCCGCGATCGGGTCCATAAACCAGCGCCACGGCGATATCGTCCGGCGGACGGCGCAGGAAGCCGTCGACGCGCGCCGGCGCCAACTTCACCGGCGTGCGCCCGGCCTGTCTTCCGGCGCCTGGCCTCTCGCGCGCCCGGCGCCGGTTTCCGCGTCGGCGCCACGACCAACCAAGCCGAAACGCCCGCCGTCCCGCCAGCCGGTCCTATTGTCGGCCGGTCGTTCAGACCTCATCCGACATCCTCCGCCCGCGTCTGGAAGTAGAGCGCCAGTTCGCGGCGAATCTGCTCGCTGATGTCCCGGAGCGACCGCTCCCGCGCGCTGTCGACGCTGACCTCGCTGCCGAAGAGGTCGTCCTGGATGTTGTAGCTGGCGGTCGCGCGATGCCTGCGCTCCAGCACGACCTCGCTGCTTGCCAGCTCGATCAGTCTGGCCTTGGCGGTGACCACGAGCCGTGCGCGCGTCACCGTGCCGTCGTCGACGGTCGCCAGCGACCCTTCCGACTCGTCGAGATCCACCGTCAGCCGATGGGTCGGCTCGGCCGGCCGCCCGCCCGGATTGAGCCGCTCCAGCAGGAGGTTGCGGAGCTGCTGTCCCGGGCGATCGGCAACCACCGCGACTCGGACGGCCGCAAGGTCGTCGGCCACCACCCGGCCACCCTCGCTGACCTCTCCATAGAGTGGCTGGAACCCGCAGCCCGCCAAGGCCGCAGCCGTGCCGGCCGCGACCAGGAGGCGTCGCCGCAGGATCGGCGAAGAGGCGTCGCTCAACCCTTGAGGATGTCTTCGATGCATGATGGTGACCCCCCGGGGCTGTGTTCCCACGCGGTCTGGACGTCTTCGCTTGATGCTCGGCCGCCCGGCCCTCCACGGCAGTATCCTGGAACAGGGGGCCGGGTTGGAGCCGATTCGGGAAAGGGCGTACAGCGCCTTAGGTCGGCGCGGGGAATTGAACGGGCCGGTAGGAGGCCCTCAAACCACGACATTGACGATCCGATTCGGCACGACCACCACTTTGCGGACCGGTCGGTCCCCGACCGCTCGGCGCACCGCCACATCGGCCAGTGCTTGATCCTCCGCCGTTTCGCGTGCGGCGTCGCGAGGCAGCGCGATGGTGGCGCGCAGCTTGCCGTTGACCTGCACGGCGACGGTGACGGTGTCGTCCTGCAGCAATGCAGGGTCCGCCGTCGGCCAGGGGGTTTCGCTCAGCGGCGCCGTGCCGCCCAGTCGCTCCCACAGCTCCTCCGCCAGATGCGGCACCACCGGTCCCAAGAGCTGCACGATGGCCGCCAAGGCCTCGCGGCGCGCGGCGCCGAGACCGGCGCCGGCGTCGCCGGACGCCTGGGCGTCGGTCAGCATATTGGTCAACTCGCGGATCCGGGCGACCGCGCGGTTCAACCGGAACCCGTCGAGGTCCTCGCCGACCCCGGCGATGGTGCGATGGGTCGCGCGCCGTAGCGCCAAGGCTGCGGGGGCCGACGCCTCGGTCCCAGCCCCGTCGCCGGGCGGCTCCTCGGCGACCAGCCGCCACAGCCGGTTGAGGTAGCGCCACGCCCCCTCGATACCGCTTTCCGTCCAGTCGAGGTCACGCTCCGGCGGGCTGTCCGACAGCAGCAGCAGCCGCGCGGTATCGGCGCCGTAGGTCTCCACCACCCGCTCCAGCCCGACCACGTTCTTGCGCGACTTGCTCATCTTCTCCGCGCGGCCGACGGTCACCGGGGTGCCGTCGCTCGCCCGCCGGGCGCCGCCGCCGGCCGCCCCGTCCAGCGTTATCTCCTCCGGAAACAGCCAGGCGCCGTCGGCCGCCTGATAGGTCTCGTGGCACACCATCCCCTGGGTCATCAATCCGGCGAAGGGCTCTGCCAGGTCGGCGTAGCCGCAGTCGGTCAGCGCCCGCATGAAGAAGCGCGAATAGAGCAGGTGCAGGACCGCGTGTTCGATGCCGCCGATATACTGGTCGACCGGCAGCCAGTAGTCGACATCGCCCCGCCGGAACGCCGTGTCCGCGTCGGGCGAGCAGAACCGCGCGAAGTACCACGAGCTTTCGAAGAAGGTGTCGAAGGTGTCGGTCTCCCGGATCGCCGCCGTCCCGCATTTGGGGCAGGCGACATGCTTCCAGGTCGGGTGGTGATCCAGCGGGTTGCCGGCCACCGACAGATCGACGTCACGCGGCAGCTCGACCGGCAGATCGGACTCCGGCACGGGGACGATCCCGCAGTTGGGGCAATGGATCACCGGGATGGGGCAGCCCCAATAGCGTTGCCGCGACACCCCCCAGTCGCGCAGGCGAAAGGCGATCCGGGCCTCCCCGAGGTCGCGGCCCTCCAGCGCCGTGATGGCGGCCCGCTTCGCTTCCGCCACCGTCAGCGGCGTCGGCACCGCCAAGTCCGGTACGCCCAGGCAGGCCAGGTCATAGGCGAACCGGCGCCCGTCGGCGCCGATGAAGGCGGTGGCGCCGACATGGAACAGGCGCCGACCGTCGATCTCCGCGATGCCGGCGCCGTCTTCGAACCGCGCGCGGTCCTCGGGTGCCAGCGCGGCGACGGCATCGTCGTCGACCGGCGTCGCGTCGGCCGGCCACAGGGCCGGGCGCACCGCCAGATCGTACTTCCGGGCGAAATCCAGGTCGCGCTGGTCATGCGCCGGGCAGCCGAAGACGGCGCCGGTGCCGTAGCCCATCAGCACGAAGTTCGCGACATAGACGGGCAGAAGCCGATCCGCCTCGAACGGATGGCGCACGGCCAGCGCGGTGCGGTAACCCCGTTTCTCCGCCTTCTCCAACGCCGCTTCGCTGGTGCCGAGGCGGCGGCATTCGCCGGCGAAGGCGGCCAGCGCGGGGTCGTCCTCGGCCAGGCTTAGGCTCACCGGATGGTCTGGCGACAGGGCGAGGAAGCTGGCGCCGGCAATCGTGTCCGGACGGGTCGTGAAGACCTCGATGGCCTCGGGCAGGCCTGCGCGCAGGGCGTCCGGCAGCGGTGTGCGCGCATCGCCGTCCGGTGCCGCTCGGCCGGCCAGCGCAAACCGCATCAGCGCGCCCTCCGACCGGCCGATCCAGTTCTGCTGCATCAGCCGGACGCGGTCGGGCCAGCGGTCCAGCGTCTCCAATGCCTCCAGCAGGCTGTCGGCATAGCGCGTGATGGCGAGGAACCATTGCGGCAGCCGCCGTTGCTCGACCAATGCGCCGGACCGCCAGCCCCGTCCGTCGATCACCTGCTCGTTGGCCAGGACGGTGTGCTCGACCGGATCCCAGTTGACCACCGACTCCTTCCGGTAGGCGAGGCCCGCCTCCAGGAAGTCCAGAAACATCTTCTGCTCGTGGCGGTAGTAATCCGGCGTGCAGGTGGCGATCTCCCGGTCCCAGTCGTAGCTGAGGCCGATCAGCCGAAGCTGCTCGCCCATCACCCGGATGTTCTCGAAGGTCCAGTCGGCCGGGTGCACGCCGCCGGCGAGCGCGGCATTCTCCGCCGGCAGCCCAAAGGCATCCCATCCCATGGGATGCAGGACGTTGAAACCCTGGGCCCGCTTGTACCGGGCGATGACGTCGCCGATGGCGTAGTTGCGGACATGCCCGACATGCAGCCGCCCCGACGGATAGGGAAACATCTCCAGCACGTAGTATTTCGGCCGCCCGGGATCGATCCGCGCGTGGAAGGTGCCGCGCTCGGCCCACCGCGCCTGCCACTTCGCCTCGATCTCGCGGAAGCTGTACCGCGCCATGGTGTCTCTCCGCCCGCCGGATCGTCGGACCCCGCGATTCCGGCGCCGGCGCTTGCCGTCAGCCGCCGACGCAGACCGTCGTGTCGCCCGAGAAGCGGTGCCGGGCCGTCGCGAGGATCGCAGGAACGCTCTGCCAGGCAGGTCGAGCGCCGGTGTCGGCGGGGCGCGCCGACCGGGTCCGGCAATGCTCTAGGCCGACCGACCCTGCCGATCAATACCCGTCTCGGGTCCGTTGCCGTCTCGGGCCGCCTGCCGTGTCGGGTCGCTTGCCGTGTCGGGTCGATGGCAGGCCGACGATGATGGCCGCCTGCCCGCCGTCCCTATTGTGAGGCCGCCAGCACCCGCAGTTCGCGCGCCCGGGCCAGAATGGCGTCCTCCAGCGCGCGCACCGCGCCCGGCTCCACCGCGCCGTCCATCCACTGGCCGGCATCGTCGCGGATCTGGCGGAACAAGGCGACGCGGATCCCGTCGGAACGCAGCTCCCGCCCGAGAATGAAGACATTCGCCTTGAACCGTTCCGTCGGGCTGCCGGAGGGCGACCACCAGTCGGTGATGATCACCCCGCCGAACGGGTCGGGCGTTCCGTCGAGCGGCATGAAGGCGACGGTGTCCAGCGAGGCGCGCCACAGGAAGCTGTTGACCCCGATCCCGCCGCCATCCAGCGCCGCCGCATCCCGGTCGCTGTCGCCGCCGAGCAGGCTGATGCCGCCATCGCCGCCGAAGACGCTGCTGTCGGGTGCATTGCGGCTTGCCCGGCTTCCGACATCGTCGGGTTCGTCCAACACCGGTTCGGCGTTGCCGCACGCTGCCAGCGCGCACATCACGATTCCGGACACAAGACCGCGCCGCCACGCCCGGGCGTTCCATGATCCGGCGGACCACCCACGATCCCGATCCGATCGCGTCACGCCCGTCGTCCTGCGCCGATGAAGGAGAGCTTGTCTCATCTGCCGACCTGTCTGTTCCCTCGCACCGATCGATCCGGCCCAACGGTCTCGACCCGTGGAGAAGGATCGCCTTCAAGAAGGCCCTCCCAAGAAGGTCCTTCAAGTGTGCGGCCTTCGGGCAGACGCGGGGACGCGACCATCCGCGGGTCCGGCGCCCCAATGCCACGCGCCCCTATGCCGGCACCACTATGCCAGCCCCACTATGGTTGTCCGGCACTGCCCGATGCAAACCCGGCGTTCGCAGAAGCCATGGCGTCGCACCGGACGTGCGGATCATGCCGCGGCGATCCCGCCGACCGGTGCGGTTTGCGTGAGGGCCTTAGCTTTGGGCGCCAGTCTATTGGCTTCCCGCGCGGTTGGCCAATGCTCCGGTGATCCGGCGGGGCTGCGCCGGCGGGCCGTCGGCCGGTGTGTTGCCGAGAGGCAACATCCGTGGCAGGAATGCCCTCACATCCGGCGCATGGTGTTGACCGGCCGTGGGTTTCGGCTCACTAAGGCTTGGTAACCTTTCCGGTATCCAGCGGGTCAACCGTTTGGAACGGCGCAAAGGTCCGACCGGTAAATCTGGGGAACAGCGGTCCTTATGTCAGGAGATACAATCATGAAGAAGACGCTGCTGGCCACGACGTCGATCGTGGCGGTGGGTCTCGCCTCTGCAGGGGCGCAGGCTCAGTGGGATGTGAATGTCGGTGGCTCGATGAGCCAGTGGTTCGTGGGTGTCGGGCAGGATGTGCCGGGCCACAACTCGACGCATGTCAACGGCAACACCGAAATCCAGTTCGACGCGCGCAACGTGCTGGACAACGGCCTGACCTTCGGCGTGAAGGTCGAGCTGGAAGGCGACTCCTTCGCCCGCGGTGCCTTCGTCGACGAGTCGGTTCTGTTCATTCAGAGCCCCGACTACGGCCGGTTCGAGATCGGCATGGAAGACAGCGCCGGCAAGCAGATGTTGATCACCGGTCCGTCGGTGGGCTTCGCCGCGAACTCCGGCACCTGGACGGACTTCGTGATTCCGTACCTGACCGCCGGCTTCATCGGCAACTCGCCCGCCTACACGACCCTGCAGTCGGCCGGCGGTGACAGCGACGATCCGAAGATCACGTACTACACGCCGCGGGTCAGCGGGTTCCAGTTCGGCATCTCCTACACGCCGGACACGGCCGCGGGTGGCACCAACGCCAACTTCATCGGCGCCGGCGGCGGTGGCATCAGCTACCTGCACGGTGTCGACGGCGGCATCAACTACGTCGGTAGCTTCGGCCCGGTCGACGTTTCGGCATCGGGTGGTCTGTTCTGGGCGTCGGGTCCGTCGGGCCAGGTCGGCGCCTTGGTCGACAGGACGACCAACAACAACTGGTCGGCGGCGACGAGCCTGTCGGATGACTTCTTCTCCTGGAACGTCGGTGCGTCCGTCGGCTACGCCGGGTTCACCCTCGGCGGCTCGTATGTTTCCGTCGAGTCCGGTCAGCGGGCGATCGTGACGGCCGGTCCGGGCGCTGGCACCACCGGTAACTTCGGTGTTGCCGCTCCCGTGGTCGCGACCAACGAGGGCGATGGCTGGGAAGTCGGCCTGAGCTACGAGCAGGGCCCCTGGGCGTTCGGCGTCAGCTACTTCACGGGCGTGCAGGAAGGCGTGATCCTCAATCCGGATCGCGACTTCACGCAGAGCGTGACGGGCGGCGTCAGCTACACGCTGGCCCCGGGCGTCAACGTCCTGGCGTCGATCGGCTTCGTGGAGTCGGATTCGGAGTTCGTGTCGGGCGGCACCTTCGGCGGTGTCCCGGCGGGCACCACCGGCACGACGACCACGACCGGTTTCCCGGCCACGGATGACAACTCCGGCGTCTACGGCGGTGTTGGCTTCGCGCTGAGCTTCTAAGTTCAAAAGAACGGCACGGGCTGTACTGGAGAGGCTGGGGCGAAAGCCCCAGCCTTTCTTTTTTTGGCTGTCGGCGACCGGCGACAGGGCAGGCCGCCAATGGAACGCCGGCGTGTGCCTTGAACACCGTTCCCACGCCGGCGGGAACCTTGTCGCTTCAAGCGGTTGGAGATACCCCCTTCGCGGTGATGACGGGGGCGTTTCTCAGCGGCCAGCCTATGTCTGATCGATGCACCGATAGATCAGACTGCGGTCGGACACCGCATGCAGCAGGGGGAAGGTCTGGATCGGGCAGGACATCCGGGCCAGGCTGCCGGCTCGGGCCTGCGGGACTCCCGGCGGCAAGGTGATCGTCACCATGTCGGGATAGGGCGTGCGGGTCTCGACGACCGGTGCCGCTGTCGGATGGCCGGACGGCCCGGCGGCGCAAGCGGCCAGCATCAACAGGCCGACCCCGCACGTGCCCAGCCGCGCGATGCGGAATGTCATGATACCGGTCCTCCTTGGCCTGGGCGAACGTGGGAACGAGCGATCGACACCCCACCGTCGGCCCACGGGCCGGCGGTGCCGCGATCGCAGCCGGGCCTTCGACGGCCGGCATCGCAACCGTGCTACGACTTGACGTGAGCCCGCCGCACCGCCGATGCAAGATCGGCCGTATGTCGCAAGCACCAAGGCCGACAAAGTGGGGAAAGACAGATGGGAATCGTCTGGCTGGCGTCCTATCCCAAGTCCGGCAACACCTGGGTCCGCGCCTTCCTGGCCAACCTGTTCACCAATCCGGAAACGCCTGTACCGGTCAACCGGCTGCCCAACTTCGTGCGGGCGGACCATGTGGCGGCGCATTACGAGACGGTATCCGGCAAGCCGTTCACCCAGCTCACCGATGCGGAGATCCACCAGCTCAGGCCACAGGTCCAGCGCCACCTGGCGTCCTCCAGCGACAAGACGATCTTCTGCAAGACGCATAACGCGCTGACGACGCTGGACGGTCTGCCCACCATCGACCCCGAGGTCACCCAGGGGGTCATCTACGTCATCCGCAACCCGCTGGATGTCTGCCTGTCCTATGCGGACCACTACGGCCTGGATGTCGAGAAGGCGTCCTGGGCCCTATGCGCGCCGACCAACCGGATCATGACGGAGCCGACCACCGCCTTCCAGGTCCTGGGCAGTTGGAGCGATCATGTGCGAAGCTGGATCCTGCCGCCGCGCATGCCGCATCATGTGATGCGCTATGAGGACATGATCGCCAAGCCGGTCGATACCTTCCGCGCGCTCGCGACCTTCCTCGGCCTGCCCGACGACCGCGAGCGCCTGAAGAAGGCGATCGCTTTCAGCCGTTTCGACACTCTGCGCCGTCTGGAGGCGGCGGACGGTTTCGTCGAACGGTCGCCGCATTCCCGGCGCTTCTTCCGCAGCGGCAAGGTCGGCCAGTGGCGGCGCAAGCTGACCGGGCCCCAGATCGACCGGTTGGTCGACCAGCACCGCGACGTGATGCGCCAGTTCGGCTATCTCGACGCGAGCGATCGTATCGCGCGATCCTCTTAGCAGGCTGCTAGGAAACGCGAGATTTGGCCCTGAACGTCATTCCCGCGAAGGAGACTTTGTCTTGGGGGGCATCTGCTGGCTCGCCTCGTTCCCGAAATCGGGCAATACCTGGGTGCGGCTGTTTCTGGCCAATCTGTTCGCCAATCTTCCCAAGCCGGTGAACATCAACACGCTGAAGAACTTCACCTTCGGCGACAATCGCGGCGATCTGTTCGAGCAGGTGGCCGGCCGGCCGCTGGCCGACCTGTCGATGCAGGAGATCAACGCGCTGCGGCCCCGGGTCCACCGGTTCATCGCCAACGCCCGGCCGGAGACGATCTTCGTCAAGACCCATCAGGCGATCGGCTTCGTCGACGGCGTCGCGACCATTACGCCGGCGGTGACCCAGGGCGCCGTCTACATCATCCGCAACCCGCTGGACACGCTGGTTTCCTACGCCAGCCATGTCGGCGCGTCGCTGGAAGAGGCGGTCCGCCACCTGGCCGATCCGGACAATCGGCTGGAAGGCGGCTCCATCTCCACCTTCTCGATGCTGACCTCCTGGTCCAATCATGTCCGCTCCTGGGTCGATGCGCCGGGGCTGAAGCCGCATGTCATGCGCTACGAGGACATGGCGCAGGATCCGAAAGGGACCTTCGCGGCGTTCTGCCGCTTCCTCGGCCTGCCCGACGACCGCAAGCGTCAGGACAAGGCAATCCGGTTCACGGCCTTCGATACGCTGCGCGATCAGGAGGCGCGGTTGGGCTTCCGGGAGCGGCCGCCGACCTCCGAGGTGTTCTTCCGCAAGGGCAAGGTCGGCTCCTGGCGCGACGAGTTGCCGGCGACGCTGGCCGAACAGGTGATCGCCGACCACCGCGAGGTCATGCAGCGTTTCGGCTATCTCAACCCGGACGGCTCGCCGATCTACTGATCGGGCCGGCGGATGAGAGGAGAGCGCCTTTCCATGGGTATAGACATGGGGTCGCCGGCCCAAGCGGTCGCGCAGGCCCTGACGGAGATCCGGGCGCGCATGGATCGCGCCGCGACGATGGTCGGTCGCCCGGCCGGAGCGGTGACCTTGGTGGCCGTCGCCAAGCGCCAGCCCGCACCCCGCATCGATGCGGCGCTGGCCGCCGGTCACCATGTCTATGGCGAGAACCGCGTCCAGGAAGCCCAGCAGCGCTGGCGCGATCGCCGGGAAATCCATCCAGCCCTTCGGCTTCACCTGGTCGGCCCGCTGCAGACCAACAAGGTGCGTGACGCCGTCGCCCTGTTCGACGTGATCGAGACCGTCGACCGGCCGCGCCTGGTCGCTGCCCTGTCGGAGGAAATGGCCCGATCCGGCCGCCGGCCCGATTGCCTGATCCAGGTGAACACCGGGGCGGAGCCGCAGAAGCACGGCGTCCTCGCCGCCGATCTCCCCGATCTCTTGCGCACCGCGACGGAGGAAGCGGGGTTGCCGATCGCCGGCCTGATGTGCATTCCCCCGGCCGACCAGCCGGCAGCGCCCCATTTCGCCCTTTTGGCGGAGCTCGCCGCGGCGCATGACCTGTCCATCCTCTCGATGGGCATGAGCGCCGACTACGAGACCGCCATCCATCAGGGCGCGACCCATGTCCGGGTCGGCAGTGCCCTGTTTGGCGCAAGGGAAGCGCTCTAGTCGGACCGAATGTCCAGGACTGATCCGAGGCCGGCCGCGGCGACGATCGTCCGCAGGACGTCCAGCGCAACCGCGACGCAGCCGGCGGTCGGCCGCCCGTCGAGGTCCGCGACATGCAAGAAGACCGCGCTACCGGCGCCGGCGACGACCGGGTCGTCGTTGTGGCCCAGCACCACCACCAAGTCGTAGAGCCCGTCGTCGCGCCACATCCGCTCATGCCCGGCGGGGAACGGCAGCCGCACCGGGCGGTTGTAGTCCGGATGGTCCGGGTCGTCGCACCAGCCGTCCGCCGGATCGAGCGCGTCGACCGGCAGGCCGCTCGGGGGTGCGGACAGGCGGTCGGGACGGTAGAGCACCCGGCGCAGCGGCCAGACCCCGACCGGCGTCCGCCCGTCGCCCTCCCGCTTGGCCACGGCGGCGCCGGTCCGGCCCAGAAGGCAGGCCGCAGAGCCGCCCGACCAGTCGAGGCGTCCACGCGGGTCATCGCCATTGGCCGTGACGGTCAAGCAAAGCGCGGCAGGCCCCGTCATCCCGCCCCCTCCGATCGCCCGGCGCTTGCCGTCGGCGGCCAAAGCCCTCCCCCTTGATGGGGGAGGGTTGGGAGGGGGTGATCGTGTCGTTGAATGAGGCGGATGAGGAAACGTCCTATCGAGGGGACGATCGGGCAGGCGCAAGCATTGCGATGCAAGACGCGCCAGCGTCGCCATCACCCCCACCCGAACCCTCCCCCATCAAGGGGGAGGGGCTGTGAACGTCGAGCCGGTCGCTGCTAGTAGGCTACCGGGATCCCGCCGGGCCGCAAGGGGTTGGTCAGACCAGGCGCCGCGGGAACACCGGCCGGCTGGCTCTGTCCGGCAATCCGGGGCGCGATGCCCCCAGCCGATGCGCCGGTGCGCTGTCCGGTCTCGTACGCCTCCACGGCGGCGGCCATCGCCACCGGCGAGGCGGTGGCCGGCGCGGATCGCCCGGTGCCCGGCCGAACGGTCGGCCAGCCGGCGAAGGCGCCGGCATCCGCCACCGACCCCGGTGTCGGTCGGCTGCCGGGCGGGATCGGCGCCGCCGGCGGTTGCTGCGGTCGGTCGGCCGTTGACACCGGTGCCGCACCCGTCGGCGGCGGCAATCCGCCGGAGGCGAGCGCCATCAAGGCGGCATCGAGACGGGAATCGATGGCGATCGGCCCGGTGGCCGCCGCCGCCGATGCGACCGGCGCGGCCGCAGCACCGGCCAAGGCGGCACCCTGTCCCGAGGCGGGCGCCGGACCCGAGGCGGGCGCCGGGCCGGCCACCACCGATGCAGCCGCCCCGGCATCCGCCGTCGAGGCGGCGGGCGGGCTGGCGGCGGGTGTCGCGTCGGCGAGCACACCGCTCGGCGTCACCTGGCGGCCCAGGTCTTCGCCCGTCACCATGGCGACGGCCGTGGCCCCGAAATCGCGACCTGTGTCCCGCTCGAAGGCCGCTTCCGCCGCGCCGATGACCATCCCCATGGGGCCGCCATAGAGAAGGCCGCCCATGATGCGGCCGGCAGGGCTCAGCTCATCCCCGGTCAGCTCGCGATAGGCGATGTTGACCAGCGGGATGTGTTGCAGCGGGTTCACCACGTCGACCAGGTCGGCGAAGGTCGTCTGCTGCTCCGGCGGCAGGTCCTGCCAGACCTGGGCCCGCTCGCGCGTCGTGACCGGCGGGTGATAGGGCGGGTTGCGCAGCCGCCAGCGCTCTTGCGGATCGTCTGGCCACATGGCGGCGTCCATGTAGGCGGCGCTGTGGGACATCGGACCATCTCCTCTTCGTGCTGAGGAGGAACGATGCAACGTCCGTGCCAGCGTATCCGCGCGCGGTCCGCCCGCCGCCGCCGGTCGTCGCCGGCATCGGATCGCCGATCCGGCACCCCTGTCTTGCCGGGCGGGCTCGCGCCTTGCCCGGCAGATCCTGCCCATCGGCAGGGGGGCGGATGGCGCCGGGGCTACAGCAGATGACCGCTGCGCCGGCGCTTGGTGCCGAGGTAGAACTCGTTGTGACCGTTGGCCGGGAAGCTGTGGGTCACCCGCTCCACCACCTCGATGCCGCAGCGGGCGAGCTGGGCCACCTTGTCCGGATTGTTGGTCAGCAGCCGAACCCGCGTCAGCCCCAGCCGCCGCAGCATCTCCGCCGCCGGCAGATAGATCCGCTCATCGGCATCGAAGCCCAGCATCTCGTTGGCATCCACCGTGTCGTAGTCGGCGTCCTGCAGCCGGTAGGCCCTGAGCTTGTTCACCAGACCGATGCCGCGGCCCTCCTGGGCGAGATAGAGCAGCACCCCGCTGCCGGCCCGCGCGATCTCGCGCACCGCCCCGCGGAGCTGGTCGCCGCAGTCGCAGCGCAGGGATCCCAAGAGGTCCCCGGTGAAGCACTCCGAATGCAGGCGCACCAGGGCGGGGGCCGCCGGATCCGGCCGGCCGACCACCAGGGCCAGATGCTCCTGTCCGCCATCGGTTGGGCGGAAGGCGACGATGCGGGTCGCCTCCGCCCCGTCCAGCGGCACCGCCGCCTCCGCCACTGCGCCCAGCGACGACGCGGCATGGGCCTCGTACTCGGCGATGTCGTAGGCGGCGACCGACAGCAGGTCCAGCCGCGCCATCAGCCGTTCGCTCGCCACCGGCCGGGCGACCGGGGCAGCCACCGCCGCCGGCAAGAGACGCGCCAGCTTGACCAGCCGGACCACCGCCGCCGCCCCGTCGTCGCTGTCGGCGGGCAGGGCCCGCATCGGCATCGCCGACAGGCCCGAAAGGCCTTGATCCGGCGGCCCGGGATGCGCGGCCGGGTCGCTCGCCTGGCGCACCAGGGCGGCGTCGAGCGGGTCGGTTGGCTCGAACACCACCACGCCGGGGCCATCCTTGATCAACCCCAGCGCGGCGGCCCGCTGGCGCGTGACCATCAGCCGGGGCGCGGTGCCGGTGGCGTCGCGCATCAGGGCGAGCGCCCGGTCGGTGACGCTTTCCGCCGCCAAGGCCAGCAGCGCCGGGCCGCCGTCGGGGCGCACCAGCACGCCGTCGCCGCGGCGCAACTCGCCCACCGCCCGGTCGACCGAGCGCAGGCTGGCCCGCCGTTCCTCCTCATGGATGGTCGGCTTCAGGCCCAGCGCGGCGAGCAGGCGGGGATCGGTCATCGGCGGGCGTCGATCATGGGGCGGTCGCGGATCCCGGGCCGGCGTCGGCGCGCGGTGGCGTGTCATAGCCGGGCCAGCGCACGAAGGCGAAGACATAGACGGCCACCACGCTGACATACGGAATCAGCAGCAAGAAGACCCAAAGCGGGCTCTGGCGCGCCTTGGCCAGCACGATCCCGCCGAACAGCATCAGCGCGACGATGTAGAGGCCGATGATGAGATGCGCCAGCCAGGGGTCGAGGGAGGCCAGCAGGCTCATGACGACGGCCGATGCGGCCGATGCGGCCAGCGCTGCAGGGCGAGCGGGGCCAGCGCCAGTGCCAGGCCCAGCACCGGGATCACCACCGGCAGCGCCCACACCGGGTTCAGGCCGACGCGCTGGTAGAGCCGCCACATCGGCCAGATCAGCAGCAGGTGGAAGACAAGCGCGCCGAACTCGGAGGATGACAGGAAGCTGAGGTCGTCCATCGTTCCACTATGGTTCGATCGGGAAACACCCCGTGGTGATCGGCAAGCTGGGGCGCCGCCCGCCTCGGTCAATGCCGACCAACCGCACCGGTGCGGTCGTTCAGGCTGCGGCCGTGCGCCCTTGGGCCGCGGTTCGCCGCGCCGCCGCCCGGATCCCGCCCGCCCGCGTGCTGTCGGAGCGGAGCTGGCCGCACGCCGCCAGGATGTCGCGGCCGCGTGGGCTGCGGATCGGGCTGGCGTACCCGGCATCCAGGACGATGCGGGCAAACCGCGCGATCGCCGCGTCGTCGGAGCACTCGTAGGCCGAGCCCGGCCAGGGATTGAACGGGATCAGGTTGATCTTGGCCGGAATGCCGGCGATCAGCCGGACGAGCGCGCGGGCATCGGCCGGGCTGTCGTTGATGCCTTTCAGCATCACGTATTCGAAGGTGATCCGCCTTGCGTTGTTCAGCCCCGGATAGGCGCGGCACGCCGCCATCAGCTCGGCGATCGGGTATTTGCGGTTCAGCGGCACCAGCTCGTCGCGCAGCGCGTCGGTGACGGCGTGCAGGCTGACGGCCAGATTGACCCCCAGCTCCGCGCCGCAGCGCGCCATCATCGGCACGACGCCGGCGGTCGACAGGGTGATTCGCCGCCGCGAGATGCTGATCCCTTCGCCGTCCATGACGATCTTCAGGGCGCCGGCAACGCTCTCGTAATTGTAGAGCGGCTCGCCCATACCCATCATCACGATGTTCGACACCGTCCGGTCGCCGTCGCTGCGCCGCCAGTCGTCGAGCCGGTCGAGCGCCAGCAGGATCTGCCCGACGATCTCGCCCGCCGACAGGTTGCGCACCAGCCGCTGGGTGCCGGTGTGGCAGAACCGGCAGGTCAGCGTGCAGCCGACCTGGGAGGAGATGCACAGCGTGCCGCGATCCTCCTCCGGGATATGCACGGTCTCCACCTTGTGGCCGTCGGCCAGCCCGGCCAGCCACTTGCGGGTGCCGTCGCGGCTGACCTGCTCGGTCGCGACCGCCGGCCGGTCGAGAACGAAGGTCTCCGCCAGGCGCTGGCGCAGGGGGCGCGCGACATCGGTCATCGCCGCGAAGTCGGTGACGCCGCGGCCATAGACCCAGCGCCAGATCTGCCGGGCGCGGAAGGCCGGCTCGCCGAGCGCCGCTAACCGCTGGGTCAGCGCGTCCCGGTCGAGGCCGATCAGCGCTTCGCGCCCGTCCGCCCGGGCGGCGGTCGGCGGTCCGAAGACATCCGTATGGGAAGCGAGGCTCATGGCGGTAACCGGTCCGGCGCGCGGGTGACGGGTTTCAGTCCCTCCGGCATGGCGCCGCAGAGGCGCCGCGTCGGGGATCTAGTTGCAGGTTTCCGTCATTTGGTTGCGCGCGGCGGTGAATCCCAGCAGGGAATAGGTGTCGGTGGTCACCGTGCCGCGGCTGGAGGTGGCGACGGCGACCATGGTGCTGCCGGACACCATGGCCTGCACCATCTGCTGGTCGTCCTGCTCGGTATAGTTCCAGGCGGTGTCGTCATGGGTGAACATCTGGAACTCGCGATTGCCGATGGTGACGTCGACCTCGCTCTCCGCCTCGTAGGTATAGCCGGTGATGATGCTGACCACGTCCGCCTCGCCGTCGGCGGGCCGGTTGGTCACCAACAGGAAGATGGCGCCGCGGCTGGTGTAGTCGCCCTGGGCGCGGGTCGGCTCGGTGACGATGTAACAGACCGGCTGGCCGTTCTCGGCATAGGTGAAGACATGCCAGTCGCGGAAGGTGCCGACATAGTCCGGCTCCGCCGCCTGGGCCAGCGCCGCGCGCCCCGGCCCGTCGATGAGATCGGCGAGCCGCGGCCCACCGGGCAGGATCGCCGCCGCCGCCAGCGCCGCCGCAGCGATCATCAGGGTGCGCCGCCGGCGCAGGCGTGATCCCATCCTCACCCAGACACTTGCGATCGACATGGCTCTTTAACGCCCGCCCGTGGTCTCAAGCACACGGCCCGCCCGTGGGATGACAGTCCCTCTTGCGACGGTGCCTCAGCGATCCTTGATAGCAGTCTCGTTCGCTTGGGTGAACCGGTAACGCGCCCGTCGGCGCGACGTCCTGGCGCCCCGAACGCTCGGCATCGGCGGCGCCGGCGATGATCCAACGGCGGCGGCGCTGCGTAAGCGCATCAACAACGGCGAAGGATGATAGATGTCGAGCTTGGGCGGCGACCCCGATGCCGGCGATCCCTGTTCCGGCGACCTGGCAGCCGACCGCGGCGCACGGGGCGGTATCGGCGCGGCGGCGCGGATGGTGACGGGACGCGCCGTCGCATCGCTCGCGCTTGATGAGTCCTTCGCCGTATCGTTGAATGGCCGCATGTCCGACAGCGATTTCTCTGGAACCGGCGGCCGCCCTGGTCCACGCCCGGCGCGGATCGACGCCGAGCCGGGCGGCGTGCGGCCCTCTGGCCGGTCCGGGTCCGGTGCCAGCGGCGACGATCCGCCCGCCGGCGGGGCAGAGGACACGGCCCGCGACTGGCTGGTCGCGGTGGGGCAGCGGCAGGATCGGGGCGCCTTCGCCAACCTGTTCCGCCACTACGCGCCGCGGGTGAAGGCCTATCTCATGCGCGTCGGCTGCGACGGCGGCGTGGCGGAGGAGTTGGCGCAGGAGGTCATGGTGACCGTCTGGCGGCGGGCGGAGACGTTCGATCCCCGCCAGGCGGGACCGAGCACGTGGATCTTCACGGTCGCCCGCAACAAGCGGATCGACCGGTTGCGGCGCGAACGGCGCCCGGAAGTGGATCCGGACGATCCGGCGCTGGTCGGGGAGCCGGCCGAACCGGCCGATCGCGGGATCGAACGCCAGCAGGAGGCGGTGCGCCTAAGCCGGGCCATCGACGCCCTGCCGGAAGAACAGCGGGATCTGGTGAAGTTGGCCTACTACGAAGACAAGCCACACAGCGTGATCGCCGCCCTTCGCGATCTGCCCCTGGGCACCGTGAAGTCGCGCATTCGTCTGGCGCTGAATCGGCTGAGAAGCGAGTTGGGAGAGGGTTGACCATGGCGCAGTACAAGCCGACGGGGTTCGGCCGGCAACCCAGCCACCACCCGGACCACAGCCTCTTGTTGGACTATGCCAGCGGCGCCACCAGCGAGGCGGAGTCGCTGATCGTGGCGACGCACCTGACCTTGTGCGCGGAGTGCCGACGCGAACTCGCCAGGCTGGAGGCGGTGGGCGGTTCGCTGCTCGAATCGATCGAGCCGGCGACGCTCGACAACGGCTTCGACTCCGGCTTCGCGGCCGTGATGGCGCGGATCGATGGTGAGGACGCGGCGGCGCCGACGGTCGGCGACCGGCGCGACGGCGGCGCATCGCCCGGCACGTCCTGCTGTGCCTGCGACGGCGACGATCACCTGCTGCTGCCGGCCCCGGTACGCGCCCTGCTGGATCGCTCGCTCGACCGGGTGGAATGGAAGCCGATCATGCGCGGCTTGGACGAGGCGCCGTTGCCCGATGTCGCCGGCGGTGCGAAAGTGCGGCTGATGCGGATTCGGGCCGGTGCCACGGTGCCCAAGCACACCCATCGCGGCACCGAGATGACCTTGGTCCTGGCCGGCGGCTTCTCCGACGAGGGTGGCCATTTCGAACGGGGGGATCTCGCCGTCTTGGGCGCGGAGGCCGACCACCGGCCGGTCGCCGATCCGGGCGAAGACTGTCTGTGCCTGGTGGTGACGACCGCGCCGCTGCGCCTGACCGGCCGTATGGGGCGTCTGCTGAACCCCTTCGTGCGTTTCTAGATCACATTACTAGTACGTGTCGACGACCGGTCCCGTCTCTGTCCGGGAACGGCCGTCGGTGCCGCCGCCTAGGGGTTGCAGCGGCGCTTTTCGCGGGGCGTATGTCTGCACCCCAGGGTCGCCGGCCATCTCACAACACATTGATCCAAAAAGATAAATTGATGATCTGCGGGCATTCCGCGGCGGTCGATCGGGCCGAAAGACCGATGTTCTAGAACACCGGGTGTCAGGGAAACGCGAATCCCGGATAGTCGACGCCGACCAGGTACAGGCCGACCGACGGCGCTGTCGGGCCGGCCGCCCGGCGGTCCCGCGCGGCGAGCGCCTGACCCACCCTTTCGGGTGCCCACTGCCCCTGCCCGACCAAGACGAGCGTCCCGACCATGTTCCGCACCTGGTGATGTAGGAATGATCGGGCTTCAGCAACTATCAGGATAGATTCGTCTTCTCGTCCAATATCCAATCTATCCAGTGTTTTCACCGGCGATCGTGCCTGGCAGTGGCTCGCGCGGAAGCTGGAGAAGTCGTGATGGCCGATCAGCGCCGCGGCACCCCCCTGCATCGCCGCCACGTCCAGGACCGGACCGACATGCCAGGCGCGCCCGTCCGCCAAGGCCAGGCGCGGCCGCCGATTGACGATGCGGTAGCGATAGCGTCTTCGGATCGCCGACGTCCGGGCGTTGAAGTCGCCCGGGACCAGCGCGGCTGCCAGGACGACCACCGGCAAGGGTTTCAGATGGAAGCTCAGCGCCGCCGCGACCGTGTCCGCCGGCCAGTCACGGTCCAGGTCGACATGCGCGACCTGACCCAGCGCGTGCACGCCCGCATCCGTGCGTCCGGCACAATGGACGGTTGCGGTCGCACCGGTGAAGCGAACCGTCGCTTCTTCCACGGCGGCCTGCACCGACGGCTGTCCGGCCTGGCGCTGCCAGCCGGCGAAGGGCCGGCCGTCATACTCGATCAACAGCGCGTATCGGGGCATGGGTGCGCGACGCTCGCGGGGCGGGAGGTGGTTGGATGGACGGCCGGCCGGCGGTCAATCGCCGGACAGGTGCGTCCCGGCGGGGATCGGGAAACCGCGCAGGACGGCGGCGGTCTCCGCCGGCGCCCGGCCGGGGCGTTGCAGGCGGGTCGGGCGGATCGCACCGCCCTGGGCGCAGGCGATGGTCAGCCGATCGTCCAGGACGGTGCCGGCCGGTGCCGCCGCGCCGTCGCGCACCGGTGCCGCGGCCAGCACCTTCAACCGCTCGCCGGCATGGGTGAAGCGGCAGCCCGGTCCCGGATTGAGGGCGCGCACCTGGCGGTCCGCCAGATCGGCGTCGGCCCAGCTCAGCACCCCGTCGGCGGCCGTCACCTTGTCGGCATAGGTGGCGCCCTCGGCCGGCTGCGGTCGCGGCGCCAGGCGGCCGGTGGCCACCCCCTCAAGCGCCGGGACGATCAGCCGGGCGCCCAGCGCCGCCAGGTCGTCGTGCAGCGTCGCCACCGTCGTCCGGCCGTCGATCGCAACCGCCTCCGCCAGCAGCATCGGCCCGGTATCCAGGCCTTCGTCCATCTGCATGATGGTAATGCCCGTCTGCGCATCGCCGGCCAGCAGCGCGCGCTGGATCGGCGCCGCCCCGCGCCAGCGCGGCAGCAGCGAGCCATGCACGTTGAGGCAGCCCAGACGCGGGGCGGCCAGGATCGGCGCCGGCAGGATCAGCCCATAGGCCGCCACCACGGCGGCGTCGAGGTCCAGTGCGGCGAAGGCCGCCTGGGCCTCTTCGTCGCGCAGCGTCCGCGGTGTGCGGACGGGGATGGCGTGCGCCTCGGCGAGCCTGTGCACCGGCGAGGGGTGCAGCGCCAGGCCGCGGCCGGCCGGCTTCGGGGCACGGGTGTAGACGCAAGCCACCTCGTGCCCGGCGTCGAGCAGCGCCTGAAGGCTGGCGACGGCAAAATCGGGCGTTCCCAGAAAGGCGAGCCTCAGGCCCATGGCGCCCTCGTCGTTCGGGTCGGGGGTTGCCGGCGCCGGCACGCGGCGCCGGTCAGGCGGCGTCGTTCGCCTTCTTCCATTTGGCGAGCTTGCGCATGACGATGCCGCGCTTCAGCGCCGAGAGATGGTCGGTGAACAGGATGCCGTCCAGATGGTCGATCTCGTGCTGGACGCAGGTGGCGAGCAGGCCATCGGCCTCCAGCTCCCGCGCCGATCCGGTCTCGTCCAGATAGCCGATGCGGACCCGGGCGGGCCGCGTGACCTCGGCATATTGCTCGGGCAGCGACAGGCAGCCTTCCTCCCGCGTCGCCGTCTCCTCCGACCGCCACAGGACGGTCGGGTTGGCCATCTTCATCGGGTCGGGCGGCGCGCCCTTCGCGGCCACGTCCAAGACCAGCACCCGGCGCAGCACGCCGATCTGCGGCGCGGCGAGGCCGATGCCTGGCGCGGCGTACATGGTGTCCAGCATGTCCGCCATCAGCTTGGCGACCGCGTCGTCGACCGCCACCACCGGCTCCGCCCGCCGCTTCAGGGTCGGGTGTGGGGCAAGGAGGATATCGCGGACGGTCATGGTCTGAAGCGCGGGGTCTAGCAGGCGGAAGGGTTGCGCGGGGTCGCAAAAAGGGGCGCAGCCGGGCCGCCCAGGCTTGGCACATAAGGGCGCCGGGTAAGGGCCGTCAAGACGCGGACCCGCCCATGCCCGTGGGCAGCCCCATAGATTGTGGCTATGCTGCCCCCTTGCCCCACGATGTAAGGCTCAGCCCGCAAGGGTAGCGGTCGGCGACCATGAAGGAGGGTGCGGTGCTGCAGCCGCGACGGGACCGCCGTGACGCCGCCGCCAGCGAGCCTGGGGTCGATCTCGACGCGGCGCGCGCGCACCTGACCCGGGTCTTCGGGTTCGCCGATTTCCGGCCCGGCCAAGAGGCGGTGATCGCCGCGGTGCTGGCCGGCCGCGACGTGCTGACCGTGATGCCCACGGGCAGCGGCAAGTCGCTGTGCTTTCAGTTGCCCGCCTTGCTGCGTCCCGGCCCGACCGTCGTCGTCTCGCCGCTGATCGCGCTGATGCGCGACCAGGTCCGCCAGCTCGCCGCCTTCGGCGTCGCCGCGGCCACCCTCAACTCCGCCAATGACTGGCGGGAGAATGCCGAGATCGGCGACCGGCTGCGGGCGGGCGCCCTGGATCTCCTCTATGTCGCGCCGGAACGCCTGGTGCGGCCGGAGACCATCGACCGGCTGCTGGATGCCGGCGTCTCGCTGCTGGCGATCGACGAGGCGCATTGCGTCAGCCAATGGGGGCACGATTTCCGCCCGGAATATCTCGGGCTGGGCGAGGTGCGCCGGGCGCTGGGTGGGGTGCAGACCATCGCGCTGACCGCGACCGCCGACCCGCCGACCCGCACCGACATCCTGGCCCGGCTGTTCGAGGAAGAGCCGGCGGTGTTCGTCTCCAGCTTCGACCGGCCGAACCTGTACCTGGCGATGCGCCCGAAGGCCTCGGCGACCCGCCAGCTCACGGACTTCCTGGCGGACCGTCGCGGCCAGTCGGGCATCGTCTATGCCGCCTCGCGCAAGCGCACCGAGCAATTGGCCGAGGCCTTCCGCACGGCCGGACACAAGGCGCTGGCCTATCATGCCGGGCTGGCGCCGGAGGTCCGGGCCGACGCCCAGGACCGTTTCCTGGCCGAGGACGGCATGGTGATGGCGGCGACGGTGGCCTTCGGCATGGGCATCGACAAGCCGGATGTCCGCTTCGTCGCCCATGCCGACCTGCCGGCCAGCATCGAGGCGTATTATCAGGAGATCGGCCGCGCCGGCCGCGACGGGCTGCCGGCCGACACGCTGACCCTCTACGGGCTGGACGACATGCGCCTGCGCCGCCGGCAGATCGACGACGGCGACGCCCCCGCGGCGCGCAAGCGGGTCGAGCATCAGCGGCTGACCGCGCTCTTGGCGCTGGCCGAGGCGCCGCATTGCCGGCGCCAGACGCTGCTGGCCTATTTCGGGGAGCCGCCGCGCGAACCCTGCGGTCACTGCGATCTCTGCCGCGATGGCGTGGATGCCTATGACGGGACGATCGTGGCGCAGAAGGCGATGTCGGCGGCGCTGCGCACCGGGCAACGCTTCGCCACGGAGCATCTGGTGGCCATCCTCACCGGCCAGCGGACCGAGCGGGTGGTGTCCTACGGCCATCACGACCTGCCGACCTTCGGCGTCGGGGCCGACCGGACGCCCAGCGACTGGCGCGGCGTGTTCCGCCAGCTCTACGCCGCAGGCCTGCTAGACATGGATTTGATGGGCTATGGCCGCTGGTCGGTGACCGAGGCGGGCCGGCGTGTCCTGCGTGGCCAGGACACGGTGGCGCTACGCGCGGAGCGGCCGGCCGCCCCGGCCTCGGCCAAGCGCCGCAAGGCCACCGCCAGCGAGGCACCCAACGCCCCCGACGCCCTGCGGGCGCCGGGCGATGCGGCCCTGCTGACGCGGCTGAAGGCCGAGCGGCTCAGCCTCGCCAAGGCGGCGGGCGTGCCGGCCTATGTGGTGTTCCCCGACCGCACCCTGATCGAGATGGCGCTGGCCAAACCCCGCACGGAAGCCGACCTCGCCGCCCTGCACGGCGTCGGCGAAGCCAAGCTCGCCCGCTATGGCGCGGCTTTCCTGGCCGTGATCGCGGAGATTGTCGCAGAGAACGACGCAACAGGAGGCGTCGGTCCGAAAGCGCCCTAACCTATTGTCTGTCAGCGATTTGCAACTCGCTGGTCGATTCCAACGAGTTCGGAAATTCTCTAGACTCCGCACAGGAGTGACGGGCACGCATGGCAATGGCCGATGACATGACCAGCGACATCGCCTTGGAGATCGGCGCCGACCTCGACCCAGGCCGGTTCGTCGCGGTCGCACGCGCGTTCTTCGGCTTGGTCGAAGCGGTAACGGCGGTCGGCCATGCTGGCCGTCCTTTGGCTTGGCACGTGCGGGTCCGCGAAGGCAGCAACATTCTCGCCCTCGATCCAGCGCCCTCGGTATCCCCGGCCGAAGCGACAGCCGCCATCGACCGCATCGACAGCGCCGTCAGGGCGCTCGTCTCTGGGGATCTCGCAGAAACGCTTCTGGATGAGGAGGCGCTGGACAACGCCCGCAAGCTGTCCGACTTGGCCACGGTTAAGGGCGGGGCCACCCCGATGCGCCTGTGGGTTCGCAGAAGCTCCTTCAACTTCGGTCCGGATATCGGCGAGGTCATCCGCGATGAGACCAAGCCAGCCTATCGGGACTTTGGATCGATTGAGGGTACGCTGAACGCGATTCAGGATGGGGCTGGGGGCTTGGAGTTGCGGATTCGCGACCCTCTATGGCGTCGAGCAATCAAATGCTCCGTGCCGGAGGAAATGCTCGACGCTGCAATGCAGTACTTCCGGCAGCGTGTCGAGGTGTTCGGCGAGATTTACTACCGCAACGATGACACGCCACACAGTATCCGAGTCCATCGTCTTGTGCACCTTCCCAACGATGATGACCTGCCGTCCATTGAGGATGTCCGAGGATTATTGAGTGATGGGGTGGCTTTGGAGTGAAGCTGTATTGGGACAGTTGCGCATTTCTTGCCTGGCTTCAGAACGAACCCGGCCGGGCGGACGCGTGTAACGATACGCTGCAAGACGCATAGCGGGGCTCGTTCATTATCTTGACCTCAGCGCTGACGCTGACCGAAACGCTGTGGATGCGTGGCGGCCCCAAGCTTGGAGAAGACAAAGCGCGCCTATTGAACGGCTTCTTCCGTCGGTCATTCCTGAGGGTGGTGAACGTGGACCGCGCGATCGCCGAAGATGCGCAGCGGCTGGTTTGGAACCATGATGTCAGGCCGAAGGATGCGCTCCACGTGGCCACGGCGGTCCGCTATTCCTGCGACCGCTTCGAGACCTTCGACGCCTCGCTCATCGCCAAGAGCGGGGAGGTCGACGGACTGCTGATCCAAGAGCCCAAGCGGGCGACCCAGCCCAGATTCTCGGGCATCTAGGTTCCTACACCCGCCGCTGCAACGCGTCGTGGGCGGCCAGGATCGCCGCCGTTACCAGGTCGTTGACCGTCGCGCCCATCTGGACCACCTGGGCGGAGCGGGTCAGGCCCAGGAGCAGCGGGCCGATGACCCGGGCGCCGGCGGCCCGTTGCAGCAGCTTGGCGCCGATATTGGCGGCGTTCAGCCCCGGCATGATCAGCACATTCGCCGGGCCGGTCAGCCGGCAGAACGGGTAGCTGTTGCGCATCAGCGCGAAGTCGAGCGCGACCTCCGCCGACATCTCGCCGTCATACTCGAAGTCGACGGGCATGCCGTCCAACAGCGCCACCGCCTCGCGGGCATGCACCGTGCGCTCGTGCAGCGGTTGGCCGAAATTGCTGTAGGACAGGAAGGCGACCCGCGGCTCATGGCCCATCGCGCGCGCCCGCGCCGCGGCGGCCATGGCGATCTCCGCCAGCTCCGCCGCGCTCGGCGTCGGGTTGACCGTGGTGTCGGCCAGGAACAGCGATCCCGTCGGCACCACCAGGATCGACAGGCCGAACGGCACGGAGCCGTCGCGCACGTCGATCACCCGGCGGATGTCCTCATAGCAGACGGAGAAGCTGCGGTTCAGGCCGGTCACCATGGCGTCGCCCTCGCCCAGCGCCAGCAGGGTCGCGGCGAAGACGTTGCGGTTCTGGTTGACCATGCGCTCGCAGTCGCGCCGCATCACCCCGCGCCGCTGCAGCCGGTCGTAGAGATAGTCGGTGTACCGCCCGCGGTCCGCCACCAGCCGGGCGTTGACGATCTCCAGCGCCGCGGCCGGCCCGGCCATACCGATCGCCTCTGCCGCCGCGCGGATCTCGCCCTCGTCGCCGACCAGCACCGGGCGGCCATAGCCGGCATTGGCGAAGGCGACGGCGGCGCGGATCACCCGCTCGCGCTCGCCCTCCGCGAACACCACCCGCTGCGGGCGCGCCACCACCTGCTCCACGATGCCGCGCATCGCATGCGCCGTCGGGTCGAGGCGGGAGCGCAGGCGCTCGCGATAGGCGTCCGCCGCCTCCAGCGGGCGGCGGGCGACGCCGGTTGCCTCCGCCGCCGCGGCGACGGCCGGCGGGATCGCCACGATCAGCCGCGGGTCGAAGGGCACGGGGATGATGTAGTCCGGCCCGAAGCGCAGCCGCCGGCCGGCATAGGCCGCGTCCACCTCATCCGGGACGTCCTCGCGCGCCAGCGCCGCCAGGGCATGGGTCGCGGCGACCTTCATCGCCGTGTTGATGGTCCGCGCCCGGACATCCAGCGCCCCGCGGAAGATGTAGGGAAAGCCCAGGACGTTGTTGACCTGGTTGGGATAGTCCGACCGGCCGGTGGCGATGATCGCATCGGCGCGCACGGCCTTCACCGCTTCGGGTATGATCTCCGGGTCGGGATTGGCCAGCGCGAAGACCACCGGCCGATCGGCCATCGACGCCACCATCTCCGGCGTCACCGCGCCCTTGACCGACAGGCCGACGAAGACGTCGGCGCCGACCAGCGCCTCGGCCAGGCTGCGCCGGTCGGTGTCGACCGCGTTCGCCGACTTCCACTGGTTCATGCCGTCCGGGCGGCCGCGATAGATTACGCCCTTGGTGTCGCACATCAGGATGTTGGCCGGTGCGACGCCGATCTCGCGGAACAGCTCCGCACAGGCGACCGCCGAGGCGCCGGCCCCGTTGATCACCAGTTTCAGGTCGCCTAAATCCCGGCCGGTCAAGTGGGCGGCGTTGATCAGCGCCGCCCCGGCGATGATCGCCGTGCCGTGCTGGTCGTCGTGGAAGACCGGGATGTCCATCGCCTCGCGCAGCCGCTCCTCGATGACGAAGCAGTCGGGCGCCTTGATGTCCTCCAGATTGATGCCGCCGAAGCTGGGGCCGAGATGGCGCACTGCGTCGACGAAGGCGTCGACGTCGCGGGTGTCGACCTCCAGGTCGATGCCGTCGACATCGGCGAAGCGCTTGAACAGCACCGCCTTGCCTTCCATAACCGGCTTCGACGCCAGCGCGCCGAGATCGCCGAGGCCGAGCACCGCCGTGCCGTTGGAGATGATCGCCACCAGATTGCCGCGCGCGGTGTAGTCGAAGGCGGTGGCCGGGTCCCGCGCGATCGCCAGGCAGGGGGCGGCGACGCCCGGCGAATAGGCGAGCGCCAGGTCGTGCTGGGTGGTCAGCGGCTTGGTCGCCACCACCTCCAGCTTGCCGGGCCGGCCGTCGGCGTGCAGGGCAAGCGCTTCCGCGTCGAGGGATCGGTTGGCCATGACGGCATCCGCCTGTTCTTCTTGTTCCGGCGCGGACGCGCCGCCTCCGGGGAGGAGTGCGCCCGACCGCCGGCCGGTCCGTCAAGGCACCTTTGGGCGGCAGCACCGATGAGGGGGGCTGAAACAAAGCCGCAGGGCGCCGCCGCCTCGCCGATGATGGCGCAGTATCACGAGGCCAAGGCGGCGCATCCGGACTGCCTGATCTTCTTCCGGATGGGCGATTTCTACGAGCTTTTCTTCGACGACGCCGTGGTCGCCGCGGGCCTGTTGGACCTGGCGCTGACCCGCCGGGCCGATGTGCCGATGGCCGGCGTGCCGGAACGGTCTCACGAAGGCTATCTCGCCCGGCTGACCCGCGCCGGCCACAAGGTGGCGATCTGCGAGCAGATGGAAACCCCGGCGGAGGCGAAGAAGCGCGGCGGCAAGGGCCTGCTGCGCCGCGACGTCATCCGGGTGATCACGCCGGGCACGGTGACGGAGGAAAGCCTGCTCGACGCCCGCCGGCGCAACTGGCTGGCGGCGTTGGCGGCCGTCGGCGGCGGGGCGGAGCTTGGCCTCGCCTACGCCGACATCACCACCGGTGCGCTGGTGACCGAGCCGGTGGACCAGGCCGGCCTGGCCGCCGTGCTCGCCCGCATCGCGCCCAGCGAGCTGCTGATCGGCGACCGGCTGGCCGAAAGCCTGGCCGAGGCTTTGGCCGATCACCGCGAGCGCCTGTCGGTTCTGCCCACCAGCCGCTTCGACAGCGACAATGCGCGCCGCCGGCTGGAGGCGCTCTATGCCGTGCGCACGCTGGCCGGCTTCGGCGGCTTCGGCCGGGCGGAGATCGCCGCGGCCGGCGCGCTGGTCGACTATGTGGCGCTGACCCAGAAGGGCCGCATGCCGGCCTTCGAGCGGCCGCGCCGCGTCGCCACCGGCGACATCCTGCAGATCGACGCCGCCACAAGGCGCAACCTGGAGCTGACCCGCAGCCTCGACGGCGGCCGGAAAGGCAGCCTGCTGGCGGCGATCGACCGCACCGTGACGGGGGCGGGGGGCCGGCTCTTGGCCGATCATCTGGCGGCACCGCTGACCGATCCGGCGGCGATCGACCGGCGGCTCGACGCCGTGTCGGCCTTCGTCGCCGATGGGGAGGCGCGGGCGGGCTTGCGCCGCCTCCTGGCCGCGGCACCCGATCTCGCCCGGGCGCTCGGCCGGCTCAGCCTCGGCCGCGGGCTGCCGCGCGACCTCGCCGCCGTGCGCGACGGGCTGACCGCGGCCGTCGATATCCGCCGGCTGTTGGACAGCCCGGGCCGGCCGGCGCTACCGCCGCTGGTGGCCGACCTCGCCGCGGCGCTGCCGGCGACCTCGCCGCTCGCCGAGGCGCTGGCGGCCGCGCTGGCGCCCGACCTGCCGGCGCTGCTGCGCGACGGCGGGGTGATCGCCCGCGGCCACCACGCGCCGCTGGACCACCAGCGCGCACTGCGCGACGAGAGCCGCCGGCTGATCGCCGGTCTGCAGGCCCGCTATGCCGAGGCGACCGGCGTCGCCGCCTTGAAGGTCCGCCACAACAACGTGCTCGGCTACTTCGTGGAGGTGACGCCGGCGCAGGCCGACCGGCTGGCGACAGCACCCCACGACCGGACCTTCCTGCACCGCCAGACCCTAGCCAATCAGGTCCGCTTCACCACGACGGAGCTGGGGGAGCTGGAGCAGGCCATCGCCGCGGCCGGCGATCAGGCCCTCGCCCTGGAGATCGAGCTGATCGAGGCGCTGACCGCCCGCATCCTGACGGAGGCGCCGGCGATCGGCGCCGCGGCCGACGCGCTGGCTGCGCTGGACGTCGCCGCCGCGCAGGCCGAGCTGGCGGTGGCGGCGCGCTATTGCCGGCCGGCGGTCGAGGACGGCGTCGCCTTCCACATCGAGGCCGGCCGCCACCCTGTGGTGGAGCCAGTCCTGTCCACCACCGGCGAGCCCTTCGTCGCCAATGACTGCGACCTCACGGCGCGCGCCGGCGATCCGGCAGGCGGCGCTGCAGCGCCATCGGACGCGGGCGGTGGGCGGCTCTGGCTGCTGACCGGGCCGAACATGGCCGGCAAGTCGACCTTTCTGCGCCAGAACGCGCTGATCGCCCTGATGGCCCAGGCCGGCGGCTATGTGCCGGCCGACCGCGCCCGCATCGGCGTGGTCGACCGGCTGTTCAGCCGGGTCGGTGCGGCCGACGACCTGGCCCGCGGGCGGTCGACCTTCATGGTGGAGATGGTCGAGACCGCCACCATCCTGAACCAGGCGACGCGCCGCTCGCTGGTCATCCTCGACGAGATCGGCCGCGGCACCGCCACCTTCGACGGGTTGTCGATCGCCTGGGCGACCATCGAGCATCTGCACGACCGAATCGGCTGCCGGGCGCTGTTCGCGACGCATTACCACGAGCTGACGCGGCTGGCCGACCAGTTCGCTGAGGTGGTCTGCCACACCATGCGGGTGCGCGAATGGCGCGGCGACATCGTCTTCCTGCACGAGGTCCAGCCGGGGGCGGCCGACCGCTCCTACGGCATCCATGTCGCCCGCCTGGCCGGGCTGCCGGCCGCGGTGACGGCGCGGGCGGAGGCGGTGTTGGCGGCGTTGGAAGACGGCAGCGGTGGCGGATCGGTGGCCGCGCTTTCGGATCTGCCGCTGTTCAGTATGCCGGCCCCGCCGCCGGCGCCGATCGCTGCGTCACCAGTCCCCAGCGCAGTGGAGGACCGCCTGGCGGCCGTCGTCCCGGACACGCTCAGCCCGCGGGCAGCGCTGGACCTGATCTATGCGCTGAAGGCCCTCCTGGCGGAGGACGGCCCCGACCCCGACCGCCCGGGTGGGTCCGATCGTGTCTAGACCAAGGAGGGAATTCGGGGAGAAACCGACCGGCTACTCGATCATGCGGCGGATCACGGTCGCCCGCCAGCCGCCGCGGCGCAGCACCTGCCGGGCGCGGCGGATCAGTTCCTCTTCCTCGCCCGGCCGGGTCGGGATGCCTGGTGGGGCGCGCTTCAGCTCCGTGCGCTCCAGCGGTGGCCGGGGCGACTGGCGCCGTTCCACCCGCTCTTCCTCCCGGGTTTCCGCCCCGTTGCCGGGCACCAAGTCCGGCGCGGTCACCGTCGCGACGAGATCGAACAGGACCAGCGTCAGGTCCTCCCCGTCGCGCAGCCGGCGCGCCAGCGTCTTGACCACGGTATGGGCATCCACCGGCACCTGAACGTTGAGCTGCTTGAGGCCCTTGGCTTCCTGGCGGGCGCGGTGGCGGGCGACCCGCACGGCGTTGCCGCTGGGTCGCTGCATGTCTATACCGGCCGGCGCCAACGCTGCCACGCGCCCGATCTGGGTCTCGTCCATCGCCGGGGTATCGTTCGCGCCGCGCGGGCTGCCCACGATGGCGGGGCGGTCCTCGACCGGGTCGCCATCGGCGCCGTTGGGGCTGTAGGCAGACGCCGGCAACGCCGGCAGATCATCGTCGGGCTGAGCGATGCTGGGGCTGGGATCCATGAGTGGCGCTATACCGGACGTGGAGGAGAAGCGGGCGGGATCCGCCGCTTGAGGAGGAGAGGAAACCCGTACCGGGACTTGCCGAGGGGCCGGGCTCGCGGCACGATAGAGGATGCGTTCCACCGGGCGCCGACGATCCTCGGACACACGGTAAACGCATTGGATGTCTCAGTATAACCTCTCTGTTCGGTTGATACTAGACATGGTCCAACGAGGGCCTAACGAACGGCCTTACGGCGGGCTTCTCCAGTGCCGTCCCCATCGATCGCCCGTCCCGGGCGCCACGTCAAGATACCTTCGACATCGAATAACGACTCCGAACCCACGCGGCGCCCACCCGCGATCGGAAGCCGTCGCGGCCTGGCCCGGACGACACCGGGGCGTCGGGGTGCTGCCGCGATGGATGGACTCGTGTCATGGCCGAAGCTGTGATATGCGGAAAACACCATGGATGCCCGCGACCGTCATCGCACCACCACGACCATCACCACGGCCGCCCGCCTGCTTGGCGTGAGCGTCGAGACCCTGCGCAAGCGCCTCCAGCGCGGGACGATTGAGGGGTACAAGGCCGACGACGGCACTTGGCGTGTCGTCCTGGACATGTCGGGGGAGGATCTGGCGCAGCGGGCGGAGGCTGCGGGCCCGCCCCCAGCGGCGGAGACACAGGACGAGATCCTCGCCGAACTGCACGCGCTGCGCGAGCAAGTAACTGTTTTGGCAGAAGCTTCCCGCGATCTTGCGATCCTGCTGGAGGACATGCACGGCCGGCTGATGTCCATGGAAGAGGCGTCCAGCCCACGCGATGCCGAAGACCTGGAATGGCCGGACAATGGCGGCCGCTCGGCAGGGGGCCTCGAACCGGGCGAACAGGACGACGAAGCCGTCCTGACCCCGGCGCAGGCGCGTCGCCTGCTGATGGCGGTGCTGGAGGTGGTGGAACGGCAGGGTCGCGCCTAAGGACCCGACTGACCGGTTACCCGCCGCTGACCACCGCCGTGCTGAGGAGGGACGCGTCCTGGTTTTCCGCCTGTTGACCGATCGCGAACAGCGGATGGCACCGCCGCCGGACCGGACCGGGGGCGCCCCGCCGCCGGACGGTGTCGACAATCCCGACGGGCTGATCGATCGGGCCGATCTGGCGGCCGAGATCGATGCGCTGGTGGCGCGCCATGGCCCGCAGACCGCCCGATTGCGGGCCGATCTCTTCGCCTTGATCAAGCGGCGGCTTGAGGCCGCCCGCACCGAAGTACGCCGCCGGTTCGAGGTCGATCTGGTTGGCGGCGAGGCCTGTATGACGTCGCAATGCTATGTCATGGATGTCTTCATTGATGCGTTGGTCGAAATAGCCGAAGGAAAACTCTATTACGTGGCGAATCCGACGGCGGCCGACCGGCTGGCCGTCGTGGCGACCGGTGGCTACGGGCGGGGCGAGCTCGCCCCCTTCTCCGACATCGATCTGTTGTTCCTGACGCCCTACAAGCCGACGCCACGGGTCGAGCAGGTGGTGGAGTTCTGCCTCTACATGCTGTGGGACCTCGGCCTCAAGGTCGGCCATGCCGTCCGCTCGGTCGAGGAGTGCCTGCGCTGGGCGCGCGACGACATGACGGTCCGCACGACGGTGATGGAAGGCCGGCTGCTCAACGGCGACGCCAGGGTCTTCCACATGTTCCGCCAGCGCCTGCAACGCGACGTCATCGCCAACTCCGCCCCGGCCTTCATCGAGGCGAAGATGGTGGAACGGGCGGAGCGCCACGACCGGCTCGGCGACAGCCGCTATCTGCTGGAGCCGAATATCAAGGAAGGCAAGGGCGGCCTGCGCGACCTGCAGCTTCTCGGCTGGATCGGCCGCTACCTGCATGGCAGCCCGGCCATGGCCGACATGGTCAAGGCCGGCCTGCTGACCCAGGAGGAGGAGCGGCGCGCCGCCAAGGCGGCGTCCTTCCTGGCCACGCTGCGCTGCAACCTGCACTACCGCGCCGACCGGGCGGAGGAGCGGCTGACCTTCGACGTGCAACCGGCGATCGGCGAGCGCATGGGCTACACCGAGCGCGAGAGCGGCGCGTCGGTCGAGCGCTTCATGAAGCACTACTTCATCATCGCCAAATCGGTCGGCGACCTGACGCGCACCGTGCTGGCCGGGCTGGAGGCGGAGCATCTCCACCGCGGCCGGCGCAGCCTGCGGCTATGGAGCCGCCAGCAGACGGTGGACGGGTTTGCCGTCCAGGGCAGCCGCCTGGCCGCCGCGAGCCCCGATCAGTTCGAGAAGGCGCCGGCCGACCTCATCCGCTTCTTCCTGGTCGCCCAGCAGCGCGACCGGGACCTGGAGCCCGGCACGCTGAAGCGGATTAGCCGGTCGCTCAAGCTGATCGACGGGACCTTGCGCGAAGACCCGCAGGCCAACGCCCATTTCCTGGAGATACTGACCGGGCCGCACGACCCGGCCCCGACGCTGCGGCGGATGAACGAGGCCGGCGTGCTCGGCCGCTTCATCCCCGATTTCGGCCGCGTCGTCGCCCAGATGCAGTACGACATGTACCATGTCTACACGGTCGACGAGCACACCGTGGTCGCGGTCGGCCTGATGCACCAGCTCGCCCATGGCAAGCTGGCCGATACGATGGTCCATCCGACGGCCGTGATGGCGCAGGTGCTGTCGCCGCGCGCGCTGTTCGTCGCCATGCTGCTGCACGACATCGCCAAGGGGCGCGGCGGCGACCATTCGGTGCTGGGCTCGCGCATCGCGCGGCGGCTGGGGCCGCGCCTCGGGCTGACGGCGGAGGAGACCGATACCGTCGCCTGGCTGGTGCTGTACCACCTGACCATGAGCCAGGCCGCGTTCAAGCGCGATATCGAGGACGACAAGACCGTCCGCGACTTCGCCGATCTGGTGGGGTCGGTGGAGCGGCTGCGCCAGCTCTATGTGCTGACCACCTGCGACATCCAGGCGGTGGGGCCGGGCCGCTGGACGCCGTGGAAGGGCACGCTGCTGCGCAATCTCTACGAGCAGACGGCCGCGCGCCTCAGCGGCGGGTTCGAGGCGATGCACCGCGACGCCCGGGTGCAGGCGGCCCAGGGCGAGCTGCGGGCGGCGTTGGCCGCGGAGGGCGGCTGGGACGAGGCGGATGTCGAGACCTTCCTGGCGGCCGGCTACCCGTCCTATTGGCTGTCGCTGGACACCGAAACCCATGTCTATCACGCGCAACTGACCCGCTCCGCCCGCCGCCAGGGCCAGGCGCTGACGGTGGAGCGGCGGGTCAACCCGGAGATGGGCATCACCGAGCTGACCATCTACACCGCCGACCATCCGGGCCTGTTCGCCCATCTCGCCGGGGCACTGGCGGTGGCCGGCGCGAACATCGTCGAGGCCAAGGTGTTCACCCATACCGATGGCATGGCGCTGGATATCTTCGTCATCCAGGATGCCGCGACCGGCGGCCCGTTCGAGGCCCGCGAGAAGCTGGCCCGGCTGTCCGCCCTGATCGCCCGCAGCCTGGAAGGGGTGATGATGCCGGGCGACGAGCTGGCGCGGCGGCGGCCGGCCTACCGGGTGCGCACCGGCATCTTCCGCGTGCCGGCGCGCGTGCTGATCGACAACGCTGCCAGCCACGCCCACACGGTCATCGAGATCAACGGCCGCGACCGGCCCGGGCTATTGTTCGACGTGACACATGCGTTGAGCGCGATGGCGTTGCAGATTTCGTCGGCCAAGATCAGCACCTATGGCGAGCGCGCGGTCGACGTCTTCTACGTTAAAGACATATTCGGCATGAAGATCACCCACGACCAGCGGATCACCGAGATCCGCGAACGGCTGGAGGCGGCGGTGGACGGCCGGACCTTGCCTGCCCCCGCCGCGGACGATGCGCCGGAGAGCGAACAGTCGGCGCCGGCCGCGGAATAGCACGGGCGGGCGGCACCAAGACCCGAGCGGCGATAAGCGCAACCTGATGGGGCGGCCAGGGATGAGCCTCGCGCGCGCGCTCGCCACCGTCGGCGGGCTGACGCTGGTCAGCCGCATCGCCGGCTTCGTGCGCGACGTGCTGACCGCCGGCCTGTTGGGCGCCGGCCCGGTGGCCGACGCCTTCTTCGTCGCCTTGCGCCTGCCCAACCTGTTCCGCCGGCTGTTCGCGGAAGGCGCCTTCGCCGTCGCCTTCGTGCCGATGGTGTCGGGCGAGCTGAAGGCCGGCGGCCGTCCGGCGGCGGTCGCGTTCGCGGAGGAGGCTTTGGCCGCCATGCTGGCGGTCGTGGTGCCGCTGACCGTGCTGGCGCTGATCTTCATGCCGGCGGTGATCTCGGTGCTCGCGCCCGGCTTTGGCGGTGAGGCGGGGGCGGCGGCCGACCGCTTCGACCTCGCCGTCTTGTTCAGCCGCATCACCTTTCCCTATCTGATGCTGATGACCGTGGTGGCGCTGATGGGCGGCCTGTTGAACGCGGTCGATCGCTTCGCCCCCTTCGCCGCCGCGCCGATCGTCTTCAACCTGACGGTCATCGCCAGCCTGCTGGCGCTGGGTGGCGTGCTGGCCACGCCGGGGCACGCGCTGTCCTGGGGCGTGGCGGCCGCCGGGGCGACGCAGCTTCTGCTGCTCGCCGTCGCCTGCCGGTCGGCGGGCGTCGAGCTGCGCCTGGTATGGCCGCGGTTCGGGCCGAAGATCCGCCGGCTGGGCCGGCTGATGGCGCCCGGCGTGGTCGGTGCTGGCGCCCTTCAGCTCAATATCTTCGTCGGCACGCTGCTCGCCTCGCTGCTGCCCACCGGTGCGATCAGCTATCTCTACTTCGCCGACCGGCTCTATCAGTTGCCGCTGGGCGTGATCGGCATCGCGCTCGGCACCGCGCTGTTGCCGCTGTTGTCGCGGCGCATCATCGCCGGGGAGACGGCGGGCGCCGCCCAGACGCAGGCGCGGGCGATCGAGTACGGCCTGCTCCTGGCCTTGCCGGCGACCGCCGGGCTGATCGCCATCCCGGGGCCGATCTTGCAGGTGTTGTTCGAGCGCGGCGCCTGGGGGCCGGTGGAGACGGCGGCGACCGCGGCGGCTTTGGCCGGCTTCGCCGTCGGCATCCCGGGCTATATCCTGGTCAAGGTGCTGGCCACGCCGTTCTTCGCCCGGTCGGACACGGTCACGCCGGTGCGCTACGCCATCGCCGCGGCCATCGCCAACATCGCCTTCTCGCTGGCGCTGATGGGGCCGTTCGCCCATGTCGGGCTGGCCCTGGCCACCAGTGCCGCGGCCTGGTTGAACGTCGCCCTGCTGCTGCGCGGCCAGGCGCGCCACGGCTATTGGGGGGCCGCGCCCGGCTTCGCGCGGCGAATCGCCGGCATGGCCGGGGCCAGCGCGCTGATGGGCGTGGCGGTCTGGGGTGCGGAACCGGCATTGGCCGACTGGTTCGCCGCGGGGTTGGCGGCGCGGGCGGCGGCCCTGGCGCTGCTGGTCGGCGGTGGGGCCGTGGTCTACGCGGTCGCGGTGGTGCTGCTGGGCGGCATCGCCCGCGCCGATCTCGCCCGCCTGCTCCGCCGTCGGCGCCGTTGACCGGGGCGGGCCCTTGACCGGGGCGGGCCCTTGACCTGGGCGGGCCCTTGACCTGGGCGGGGTGGAGCGGCTATCCGCCCCCGCGACCGACGACGCGGACACCACCCCCATGCGACGCATCCTCTCCGGCATCCAGCCGACGGCGAAGATTCATATCGGCAACTATCTCGGTGCCGTGCGCAATTGGGTGCGCTTGCAGCGGGAGGACTACGACCCGCTGTTCTGCGCGGTCGACCTGCATGCGCTGACCGTGCCGCAGGACCCGGCGGAACTGCGTGCCGCGACGCGCGAGATGGTCGCGACGCTGATGGCCGCCGGCATCGATCCCGACCGCTCCACCATCTTCGTGCAGAGCCACGTGCCGGCGCATAGCGAGCTTGCCTGGCTGTTCTCCTGCGTCACGCCCATGGGCTGGCTGAACCGCATGACCCAGTTCAAGGAGAAGGCGGGCAAGCACCGCGACCAGGCGATGGTCGGCCTCTACACCTATCCGGTGCTGATGGCCGCCGACATCCTGGTCTATCAGGCGACGCATGTGCCGGTGGGCGAGGACCAGAAGCAGCATCTGGAGCTGGCCCGCGAGATCGCCGGCAGCTTCAACCACCGCTACGGCGTCGACCTGTTCCCGCTGCCGGAACCGCAGATCCTGGGCGAGGCGACGCGCGTCATGTCGCTGCGCGACGGCACGAAGAAGATGAGCAAGTCCGACGCCTCGGACTTCTCGCGCATCAACCTGACCGACGATGCCGATCTGATCGCCCAGAAGATCCGCAAGGCCAAGACCGATCCCGAGCCGCTGCCCAGCGAGCCGGCGGGCCTGGACGGCCGGGCGGAGGCGGCCAATCTGGTCGCGCTCTACGCCGCCATGGCCGAGCAGCCGCCCGCCGCGGTGCTGGCCGACTATGGCGGGCAGAACTTCGCGCCCTTCAAGGCCGCCCTGGCCGACCTGATGGTCGCGCATCTGGCCCCGATCGCCGGGGAGCTGCGGCGCCTGCTGGCCGATCCGGGCACGGTGGAGGCGGTGCTGGCCCGTGGGGCGGCGCGCGCCCGGGCGCTGGGCGAGACCACGCTGGCCGAGACGCAGGAGACCATGGGGCTGCTCGCCCGCCCCACCGGATAACCGCTTGCACCAAAGGGTATTTCGGCCGACAGTGCCCTCGGCGCGCCCGCGCCTGGCAGAGCCTCTCGGGACCGCTGTCCGCCGCGTCGCCGTGCGCTGCCCCGCGCGTCCGCCGAGCTGCTGCCCGTCCGATGCAGATCTATCTGCCCATCGCCGAGATGACGGTGAATGCCCTGGTGATTCTGGGCATGGGCGGGGTCGTCGGCTTCCTGTCCGGGCTGTTCGGCGTCGGCGGCGGATTTCTGATGACGCCGCTGTTGATCTTCATCGGCGTGCCGGCGGCGGTGGCCGTCGGCACCCAGGCCAATCAGCTCGTCGCCGCGTCGGTTTCCGGCGTGCTGGCGCATTGGCGGCGCGGCAATGTCGACGTCAAGCTCGGGCTGGTGATGCTCGCCGGCTCCAGCGTCGGCACCGTGCTCGGCGTCTGGCTGTTCGGCATCCTGAAGCGGCTCGGCCAGATCGACGTGGCCATTGCGCTCAGCTACGTGGTCTTTCTGGGCATCATCGGCGGGCTGATGCTGGTGGAGAGCCTGCGGGCGTTGATCCGCCGCCGGCGCCCGGGCACCCGGCGCAGCAAGCTGCACCACCACAACTTCCTGCACGGGCTGCCGCTGAAGACCCGGTTCCACAAATCGCGGCTCTATGTCTCCATCCTGCTGCCCATCGCCATCGGCGCGGTCGGCGGCTTCCTGGTGGCGATCATGGGGATCGGCGGCGGGTTCTTCCTGGTGCCGGCGATGATCTATCTGTTGGGCATGCCGGCCTCCACGGTGGCCGGCACGTCGCTCTTCCAGATCATCTTCACCACCGCCATCGCCACCTTCCTGCAGGCCCAGCAGAACCAGACGGTGGATGTCGTGCTGGCCGTCCTGCTGCTGGCCGGCGGGGTCATCGGCGCGCAGTTCGGCAGCCGCGCCAGCGGCCGGCTGCGCGGCGACCAGGCGCGGGCGCTGTTGGCGGCGCTGGTGCTGGCGGTCTGCATCAAGCTGCTGATCGACCTGGTGGCGACGCCGCAGAGCCTCTATTCCGTCACGCCGATCGAGCCGGTGCCGACGGTCGCGGACCCGTCGGCCCTGGCGCCGGGAGCCGGGCAATGAGCGCCTGGGCCGCCGCGAGCATCCGGCATGTCGGCCGGCTGCTGGTGCTGGCCGCCTGGCTGGTGGCGGCCACCCCCGGCCCGGCGGCGGCGCAGCCGCTGGTCGCCGACCTGTCCGATCATCTGATCGCCATCGCCACCGACTTCACCGGGCGCGAGGTGGTGCTGTTCGGCGCGCTCGATGCGCCGGGCGACGTGGTGGTGGTGGTGCGCGGCCCCGAGCAGGAGATGGTGGTGCGCCAGAAGCAGCGGCGCCTGGGCATCTGGCTGAATGTGGAGAGCATGAGCTTCGTCGGCGTGCCCAGCTTCTACGGGGTCGCCTCCAGCCGCTCGATCGCCGATGTCGCGCCGCGGGCGGTGCGCGAGCGCTATGGCATCGGCGTGCACAGCCTGCGCCTGGATCCCAGCGATCCCGACGACCGCGGCACCATCGACTATGCGATCTTCCGCCGCGCGCTGATCGAGCAGAAGCAGAGCACCGACCTGTTCGGCCGGACCGTGCGGCCGGTGGTCTTCCTGGGCGACCGGCTGTTCCGCACCAATATCGTCTTCCCCGCCAATGTGCCGACCGGGCAATATACGGTCAGCGTCTATCTGCTGCGCGACGGGGCGGTCGTGGGGGCGCAGACGACGCCGCTGGCCGTCAACAAGGTGGGGATCGGGGCTGCCGTCTTCACCTTTGCCCATCGGCAGAGCGCGATCTATGGCGCCATCGCCATCCTGATCGCCGTGGCGGCGGGCTGGTTGGCCGGTTTCGTGTTCCGCCGCTCATGAGCCGCGGCACGAGGCCCCGCCGTCGGGCATCGCGAATCGACCAAATGGCACTACGGACTCGTCAGCCATGACCGATAACGACGCCGCATCTGACACCCCACCGTCCGCCGGCGAGCCGGGCGGGGGCCGGCCGCCCCGGGTCTTCCTGGTGGTGGTCGACGACAGCCAGGAATGGCGCACGGCGCTTCGCTTCGCCTGCCGGCGCGCGGTCGTCCTGCAGGCGCGCATCGCGCTGTTGCGGGTGCTGGAACCCGACGAGTACGACAACTGGATGAATGTCGGCGCTGTGATGCGCGAGGAGCAGCGCGAGCAGGCCGAACGCCTGCTGCAGCGCATCGCCCGCTCGGTCAACGAGCTGGCGCAGACCATGCCCGTGCTGATCGTGCGCGAGGGCATCGCGCGCGAAGAGGTGACCAAGCTGATCGAGGAGATGCCGGGCATCTGCGGCCTGGTGCTGGGCGCCAGCCCCTCGGCCGACGGTCCCGGACCGCTGATCCAGCACTTCACCGGCAAGCGGATCGGCCGCCTGCGCGTGCCGGTGACCATCGTCCCCGGCGGCCTCAGCGACGAAGATATCGACGACCTGACGGCCGGCGCGGGGGGGTGAGGGTTGCGTCCGTGGCGCTTGAATTCCTCGGCTGGCTGCCTAAGTGAGGCAAAACCGTGGCGCCCGGAACCGGCGCGCCCGGCGCTCGTCTCGTGTGGGAGCATCAGCGGATGTTCATTCAAACCGAACAGACGCCCAACCCGGCCAGTCTGAAGTTTCTGCCCGGCTTGGCCGTCATGGGCGACGCCGGCACCGCCAATTTCCCCGATGCCGACAGTGCCGGCGTCTCGCCGCTGGCGGAGCGGCTGTTCGCCGTGGACGGCGTCACCGGGGTGTTCTTCGGCAGCGACTTCGTCACCGTCACCAAGACCGAGGACAAGGAGTGGTACCTCCTGAAGCCGGCCATCCTGGGCGCGCTGATGGAGCACTTCACCACGGGCCGGCCGCTGATCACCGGCACGCTGGCCGCGGGCGACAGCGCGCCGGCGGGCGAGGAAGACACGGTGGTGACCCAGATCAAGGAGCTGTTGGACATCCGCGTCCGCCCCGCGGTCGCCCAGGACGGCGGCGACATCATCTTCGAGGGTTTCGAGGACGGGGTCGTCTACCTGCATCTGCAGGGGTCGTGCTCCGGCTGCCCGAGTTCGACCATGACCTTGAAGGCGGGCATCGAAAACATGCTGCGCCACTATATCCCCGAGGTTCGGGAGGTGCGCCAGAGCGCTTAAGCGCCGGCAACCGGGCGGCCCCCGCCGCCGGGTATCCGAAGGGGCTGCCGGCGTCCGGCGGCCTTCCCCCGATCGAGACGGCGATCACCGAACCGGCTTCCCCGTGCGAACCCGCACGGCCCGGGTCGCCCGCGGCCACGGCCGCGGCGCCGATTCACCCATTGTCAGAGAGTTAGGCCTAAGGTCCGGCACCGTAGGAAGAGATGACGACGACACCCATCAGCCGACCTGATCAGCTTGGCCGCGACCGGCTCGGCGGCGCGCTGGGCGCCGCCGCCGTGGTGGTGGCGCTGGCGCTGATCGCGGCGGCTCCGACCCTCACCACCGATCGGGCGCCGACCGGCCCGGTGCGCCTGGACGATGCCGGCGTGGTCGCGCCGGCCTCCACCCGCAGCGGCGACCAGGAGGTGCCCGCCCCGGTGATCGAGGATCCGGCGACCGATTGGCACGAGATCCCGTTGTTCTCCGCCGACGATCCCGCGGCGCCGCCGATCGACAAGACCTCCGACCGCGTGCTTCGGGTGACCAGCGTCGGCGATCTGACGGTCCTGTTCGACACGCTCGGCTATGACTATCGGCTGGTCGGCGAGGCGGCGGTCAGCGTGCCGCGGCTCTACCTGACGGCCCTGCCCGGCGACATCGCCGACGGCGGGCACGCCGGCGAGCGGCCCGGTCTGTTCATCAACGCCTTGCTGCCGGTGATGCTGCGGGTCAATGAGGCGATCGCCGCCGACCGCGCCGTCGTCGTCGGGCTGGCCGCCCGGGTCGCGGCCGGTGCGGCGCTGGAACCGGCCGAGATGGCTGGCCTCAGCCGCCTGGCGGAGGACTATCGCGTGGATCCGGACCAGCCGGCCGGCGCGGTTCTGGAGGCGCTGACGCTTCGCGTCGATGCCGTGCCGCCGTCGATGGCGCTGGCCCAGGCAGCGCTGGAGAGCGGTTGGGGCACCTCCAGCCTGGCGCGCAACGCCAACGCGCTGTTCGGCCAGACCGGCAGCAGCGGGGTGCGCGCCTCTACCGGGCATACCTATGCGACCTTCGCGGACCTGAACGAGTCCGCCGAAGCCTATGTCCGCAACCTCAACACCCATCCCGCCTATGACGACTTCCGCCGTTTGCGGGCGGCCCAGCGCGCGGCTGGTGAGGCGTTGGACGGGGTGGCGCTGATGGACGGCCTGACCGCCTATTCGGAGTTGGGGACGGAGTATATCCGCTATGTGCGGCGGCTCATCGCCAGCTTCGATCTGCATCTGTTGGACGGGGCGCGGTTGGCCGATCCCGACGATCCGGGCGACCGCACGCCGGCGGCGATCTGAGCACGCGCCCGCCCGACCCGGCGGTTCTGGCCGTCGACACGGCGGGCGATGCCTGCGGTGTCGCCCTGGCCCGCGGCACCACAGTGCTCGCGGTGGCCGGTGAGGCGCGCCGCCACGGCCATGCCGAGGTCCTGGTCCCGCTGACCCGGCGCGTCCTGGACGAGGCCGGGCTCGGCTTTGCCGATATCGATGTCTATGCCGTCACCGTCGGTCCCGGGGGTTTCACCGGGATCCGCATCGGGCTGGCCGCGGTGACCGGCATGGCGCTGGCCGAGCGTCGGCCGATGCTGGGCATCGACAGCTTCACAGCCTCGCTGGCCACCGCGCTGGCGGACGGTGGCGACGCCGCGGGGGTCGTCCCGGAAGGGTCTTGGCTGGTCGCGCTGGACAGCCGGCGGGGCGATCTCTTCTGCCGGCTCCTGGGCGAAGACCTGGCGGCGTTGGGGCCGCCGGCGGTGGTCGCGCCGGCGGCGCTGGCCGACTGGCTCGGCGACCGCCGGCCGGTCGGGCTGACCGGCAATGCGGCCGGCGCGGTGGTCGCGCAACTCGGCCACGACCGCTTCGCCGCGGTCCGCCCGGCACCGGCGGTCGACCCCGCCCGGCTGGCCCTGTTGGCGGCGACGCGCGCCGATCGGGCGGGTGCGGCGGTGCCGACCCCGCTCTATCTGCGCGAGCCCGACGCTCGGCTGGCGGCCGGTCCGTGAGCCGGCCGACGGGCGCTCCGGCGGGCCACCCGGCCGTCCGGCGCGCCGGCGTCGCCCATGCCGCGCTGCTGGCGGCGCTGCAGGCCGATGCCTTCGGCGACGGCCCGACCGTCTGGCCCGCCGATGTCTGGACGGAATGGCTGGCCGTGCCCGGCGTGGTCGCCCTGATCGCCCGATGCGACACCGTGCCGCTGGGTTTCGCCCTGGGGCGGGCCGCCGGCGGCGAGGGGGAGGTCCTGTCGCTCGCCGTTGCCGTGCCGGCCCGCCGGCGGGGGCTGGGGCGGTCCCTCCTGGCGCGATTGGCGGCGGAGTTGGCCGATTTCGGTGCCGCGCGGCTGTTCCTGGAGGTCGCGGCGGATAATGCGGGCGCCCTAGCGCTCTACGGCGACGGCGGTTTTCGACCGGTCGGGCGCCGCAAGGGCTACTACCAGCGCCCTGGCGGCCCGGTGGATGCCTTGGTCCTGGAGCGACGCTGAGAGCCCTCGCCGGTCGACCGATGACGAACACGTCTTCGCCTTTTCGGCGATGTTTCTCGGTCCACTACACAATATGCGAGATCGACTTGGCGCTTCCGCTCACGTGTTGCGCCCTATTGCGCCTGCAACTACGCGCGTCGGATGATGATTCGGTAGGCGCCATCGGGTTCGTCGCGGCGTTCCGGCCGTTCGTCGAGAATCGCGTGTCCCAGTTCCGCCGCTGATCTCGGCACGTTCTCCAACGCCTCCCCCGGATTCAACCGGATTTCAAGCGTTTCCCCAGGGGACATGCGTTCCAAGAGCAACTTCGTTCGGACAAAAGTCATGGGACAGATATCGGCGGTTATGTCAAGGAACTGGTCCGCCATTTTCCTCGGCCCGGCGCCCGCAGTGTTTCCCACGGTCTTATCTATTGCATAACCCAGGATCGCAATCTATATGGGGCCAGGGTCTCAGGAGAGAGCGGGATGAGCAATCAGATACCGACGAGTGAACTCTTGCAGTTGACGACATCCATCGTGTCGGCGCACGTCAGTAACAATTCGGTGGCGATCGGCGATCTGCCAACACTGATCGGCCAGATCTACCGAACCCTGGCGACGGTCGGTGTCGAAGAGCCTGCCGAATTGGAACGGCCGCAGCCGGCGGTGCCGATCAAGAAGTCGGTGACGCCGCAGTACATCATTTGTCTGGAGGACGGCAAGCAGCTCAAGATGCTGAAGCGCCACCTCAAGACCGCCTACGACATGACGCCGGAAGAGTACCGCGAGCGCTGGGGGCTGCCGCCGGACTATCCGATGGTGGCGCCGGAATATGCCAGCCAGCGTAGCCGTCTGGCCAAGGAGATCGGCCTCGGCACGCGGGCGCGGCGCGGATCCGGGCGCGACTGACGGGCGGCCGCCCGGGCGGATTGCCGTGCCAAGCCGGCGGACGCCGAGGCGGGACCTGAGGAGGCGTAAGGGGGAAACAGGCCTGTTTCCCCCTTACGCGCGAACGGAGCCCGGGCGATCGGTGGGAGCCGGGTTCCGGCTGGGCCGATATCGCCCCTCGGCGATTCCGGCCAAGGCGATCGTGCTGCAACCGGCGGACAACCGCGCCGTTGGACACGAATCCTTCATCGGGGCTTGGCATCCTCCATCCGTCGGGGAATAGTGTACGGCACCCGATCGCGGCGATCGATCGGCGCGGGGGCGTGGTGACGCGGAGATGCCGTCCGGATTCCGTCGTCTTTTTGCCACGGTCTCGACCGACGTTTCGGGTCGGATCGCGCCTTGGATCGGCCCTGCGGGTCGACCGCAGGCGGCACCGGCACGGGTGGGATGATACCGAATTGCGGGGGCGTCTGAGGACACGATGGCGGAACTGACCTCGGTCGGCGACGATCTCTGGTGTCTGCGCAGCGGCAGTCTGGAGGTCCGTCTGGCCCGGAGCGAGGCGGACGTCCGGGCTGCGCAATCGTTGCGCTATTCGGTCTTCTTCGAAGAGATGTCGGCGCGCCCGACGCCGGCCGTCGCGGCGGCGCGCCGGGACTTCGACGCGTTCGACGAGGTCTGCGACCACCTGCTGGTGATCGACAACGCCCGGGGCCGCGGCAGCCGCGGGGTGGTCGGCACCTACCGGCTGATGCGCCGGGCCGCCGCCGCCCGGATCGGCCGCTTCTACACCGGCGACGAATACGATATCGGCACGCTGCTGCAGTATCCGGGCGAGATCCTGGAACTCGGCCGATCTTGCGTGAACGCGGACTACCGCAACGGCTACACCATGAACATGCTGTGGCGTGGCGTCGCAGCCTATATCTTCGAGCATGATGTGGAGCTGATGTTCGGCTGCGCCAGCATTCCGGGCACCGATCCCGATGCGCTGTCGCTGCAGCTCGCCTATCTCTGGTACTACAACCTGGCCCCGCCGGGGCTTCGGCCGCGCGCCCTGCCGGAACGCTTCGTCGACATGCGCCGCATGCGCCAGGAAGACATCGACCAGCGCGAGGCGATGAATGCGCTGCCGCCGCTGATCAAGGGCTATCTGCGCCTCGGCGGCGTGATCGGCGACGGCGCCGTCGTCGATACCGAGTTCAACACCACCGATGTCTGCGTCATCGTCAAGACCGACCTGGTGACAGACAAATATATCCGCCACTACGAACGCCGCGACCGCCAGCCCGTGCTGGTGCATCCGGCGTCTTGAGAGACGCGTTCGCGGGCGTGACCGGCTCCCCCACTTTGGGCTGTCTCAGGCTGGCCGCCTATCTGGCCTGGACCGGCGTCGTCGTGCCGCTGCAATGGGTGGCCAAGGCGCTGGATTCGCCGCTGCAATGCCGTATCCCGCTGGTCTATCACCGGGTCTGCGCCCGGCTGGCCGGCATGGCGATCGAGGTGCACGGCACGATGAGCCGGGACCGGCCGACGCTGTTCGTGTCCAACCATTCTTCCTATCTCGACATCACGCTTCTGGGCGGGCTGATCCCCGGCAGCTTCGTCGCCAAGCAGGAGATCAACGGCTGGCCGTTCTTCGGCATGCTGGCGCGCCTTCAGCGCTCGGTCTTCGTCGACCGGCGGGCGACCCAGGTGCTGCGCGACCGCAGCCAGATCGACGCGCGCCTCGCCCGCGGCGACAACCTGATCCTGTTCCCGGAAGGCACCTCCAGCGACGGCAACCGCACCTTGCCCTTCAAGAGCGCGCTGTTCGCGGTGGCGGAAGGCGCGCCGGGCGGGCGGCCGGTGACCGTGCAGCCGGTCAGCATCACCTGCGCCCGGCTGGACGGCATCCCGCTGGGGCGCGACCTGCGCTCCCTGTATGCCTGGTATGGCGACATGGATCTGGTCAGCCATATGTGGACCATGATGAAGAGCGGCCGATTGACCGTGGTCGTGACCTTCCATCCGCCGGTGGCCTTCGCCGCGTTCGGCAGCCGCAAGGCGCTGTCCGATCACTGCCGGGACGCGGTCGCCGCCGGGGTTGCGGACGCCAATGCCGGCCGGCTGGCGGACGCCGCCTGAAGACCGCCGCCCGCCCCCAGGACACCCCGTGATGGCCGACACCCCCGCCGGTTCCGAGCCCACCGCTTCCCCGCCCGACGCTGCCGCTGGGCGGTCGCGGAAGGTGCTCGTGCGCACCTGGGGGTGCCAGATGAACGTCTATGACAGCGCCCGGATGACGGATGTGCTGGCGCCCCTCGGCTACGGCATCACCGACCGGCCGGAAGACGCCGATCTGATTATCCTGAACACCTGCCATATCCGCGAAAAGGCGACGGAGAAGCTCTATTCGGAGCTGGGGCGGCTGGCCCGCGTGAAGCAGGAGCGGCGCGACCGCGGCGCGCGCGAGACGCTGATCGCCGTCGCCGGTTGCGTCGCCCAGGCGGAAGGGGCGGAGATCGTCGCCCGCCAGCCCGCGGTCGACCTGGTGTTCGGCCCGCAGACCTATCACGAGCTGCCGGCCATGGTGCGCCGGGCGCTGGCGGCGGGCGGCCAGCCGGTGGTCAACACCGACTTCCCCGTGGAGGCGAAGTTCGACCACCTGCCGGAGGAGACGGCACCCCCCGGCGCCTCGGCCATGCTCTCGGTCCAGGAAGGCTGCGACAAATTCTGCACCTTCTGTGTCGTGCCCTATACCCGCGGGGCGGAGTATTCCCGTCCGGCCGCCGCCGTGCTGGCCGAGGCGCGCCGTCTGGTCGCCGCCGGCGCGCGGGAGATCACGCTGCTCGGCCAGAACGTCAATGCCTGGGCGGGCGCGGCGCCGGATGGGTCGACCTGGGGGTTCGGCCGGCTGATCCGCGCGCTGGCGGAGATCGATGGGGTGGCGCGGCTGCGCTACACCACCTCTCATCCGCGCGATATGGACGACGACCTGATCGCCGCGCATGGCGAAGTGCCGGCGCTGATGCCCTTCTTGCATCTGCCGGTGCAGAGCGGGTCGGACCGCATCCTGGCGGCGATGAACCGGCGCCACGGCCGCGACGACTATCGCCGGATCGTCGATCGGCTGCGCGCCGCCCGGCCGGACCTGGCGCTCGGCAGCGACTTCATCGTCGGCTTCCCCGGCGAGACCGATCGCGACTTCGCCGACACCCTGGCGCTGGTCACCGAGACCGGCTTCGCCCAGGCCTACAGCTTCAAGTATTCCGCCCGGCCGGGCACGCCCGCGGCGGCGGCCGGCCAGCAGGTCGAGGCGGGGGTGAAGGCCGCCCGCCTCGCCGCCCTGCAGCAGCTCCTGGATGCCCAGCAGCTCGCCTTCAACCGGGCGGCGGAAGGCACGGTGCAGCCGGTGCTGATCGAGCGGGCCGGCCGGCGCCCCGGCCAGGTGCAGGGCCGCAGCCCCTATATGCAGGCGGTGCATGTCCCCGGCCCAGCGCGCCTGGTCGGCGCGCTGGTCGATGTCGCGATCACCGGCGGTTTCGCCAATAGCTTGGCCGGCGACGTCGTGCTGGCGGATGCGCCAGCGCTGTGCGCCACGGAACCCGCGCTGTGCGCCAAGGAACCCGCGCTGTGCGCCAAGGAGATTGCGTCTTGAGCGCCACGGGCGCCGGCCGCGCGCCGGCCGACCGCGCCGGCGGCGGCGACGGCCCGCCGGTGGTGCTGACCTTCGATGACAACCGCCTGCTGGCCGAGCTGTTCGGTCCCCACAACGCTCATCTGGTGCGCCTGGAGCGGCTGCTCGGGGTGGAGATCGCCGGGCGCGGCAACGAGGTGGCGATCAGCGGTCCCGCCGCGGGGCGGGGGCGCGCCTGCCAGGTTCTCAACACCCTGTGGGCGCGGCTGACCCAAGGCGCGTCGGTGGAGCCGCGGGACATCGATGCCGCCGTCCGCTTCGCCGCCGCCGGCCCCGGTGCCGCAGGCACAGGTACCGCCGGCATGGGTGTCGCGGGTCCGGCCGCGACCGGCGCCGTGCGCCAAGCCGACGGCGCGGCGGTACCGATCATCCGCACCCGCCGCCGCCTGGTGGAGGCGCGTACGCCCGCCCAGGGCGCGTACATGACCGCCCTGGACCAGTCCGCGCTGGTCTTCGCGCTCGGCCCCGCCGGGACCGGCAAGACCTATCTGGCGGTCGCCTACGGCGTGGCGCTGCTGGCGCTCGGCTCGGTGCGCCGGCTGGTGCTGTCCCGCCCGGCGGTGGAGGCGGGCGAACGGCTTGGCTTCCTGCCCGGCGACCTGAAGGAGAAGGTGGACCCGTATTTGCGCCCGCTCTACGATGCCTTGTTCGATACATTGCCGGCGGACCATGTGCACCGCAGTTTGGATAACGGCACGATCGAGGTGGCGCCGCTGGCCTTCATGCGCGGCCGCACCTTGGACGATGCCTTCATCATCCTCGACGAGGCCCAGAACACCACCTCGATGCAGATGCGCATGTTCCTGACCCGCCTCGGCCGGGACAGTCGCATGGTGGTGACCGGCGATCCGACCCAGATCGACTTGGCTCCCGGCGTTCGCTCCGGCCTCATGGAGGCGGTGGAGATCCTGCAGGGTGTGGAGGGCGTCGCCACGCTGCGCTTCGAGGATGCCGATGTTGTCCGCCATCCGCTGGTCCGCCGCATCGTCGGCGCCTATCGCCGGCTGGATGAGGGCCGGCGCGCCGCGGCCGAACGGGGATCGCCGGCATGACCGCGGATACCGCGCGGCCGGTCACGGTCGACCTGACGATCGAAGACGAGCGCTGGCACGGGCTGTTGGCGACCGCGGCGGATGGGGATCTTGCCGATCGCCTGGCCGCGCTGACGGCCCGCACCATCACCACGGCCGGCGCGGACGATGCCGGGCGGCCGTCGGAGGTCGCCGTGGTGCTCAGCGACGATCGGCGGCTGCGCCAGCTCAACCGCGACTATCGCGGCGTCGACCGGCCGACCAATGTGCTGTCGTTCCCGTTGGACCCCGACGGATCGCCGCCGCCGCCGGACGCGCCGCGTCTGTTGGGCGACGTCCTGGTGGCCTACGAGACCGTGGCCGCCGAAGCCGCGGCGGAGGGCAAGACGGTACTGGATCACCTCAGCCATCTCGTGGTGCACGGGGTGCTGCATTTGCTGGGCCACGACCATGACGAACCCGCACAGGCCGACCGCATGGAGGCCCTGGAAGTGACCATCCTGGCCGGGGCGGGGATCGCCGATCCTTACGAAACGACCGGCGCCGGACCCGCAGATCGATGACCGACGCTTCGTCCAGTCGACAGCCCCGCGCCGGCGGGGCCGAACCGTCGCCAGGCGCGTCGCCGGCCCCGGCCGGGGCGGCGTCCGCCGGGCTGTTGCGCCAGATCCTGAAGCTCGCCGGGCGCGGACGCTCCGAAGCGAGTTGGCGCGAGACCATCGAAGAGCTGATCGAGGACAACGGCGAGGCGGCGGAGGCCGCCGACCCCGACCTGGCCGCGCATGAGCGCCGGTTGCTCGCCAACATCCTCCGGCTGCGCAGTCTCACGGTCTACGACGTCATGGTGCCGCGCGCCGACATCATCGCCATCGACATCGAGACACCGCTGCCCACCGCGCTGAACCGCCTGGCGCGCAAGGCGCACAGCCGCATCCCGATCTACCGCGACACCCTCGATGAGATCGTCGGGGTCGTTCACATGAAGGACCTGCTGATCCACATCGCCGATACCTATGCCGGGCTGGCCGGCGAGGCGGGTCTGCCGACCTCCAGCGAGGGCCTGGCGGCGGCGCTTTGGGAATCGAAGAGCTTGAGCGACTTCGTGCGCGACGTGATGATCATCGCGCCGTCGATGCGCGTGCTCGACCTGCTCTTGGAGATGCGCCAGCGCCGCCAGCACCTCGCCCTGGTGGTGGACGAGTTCGGCGGCATCGACGGCCTGGTGACCATCGAGGACCTGGTCGAGCAGATCATCGGCGAGATCGGCGACGAGCACGACGAGGACGCCGAACCCCAGCTCACCGAACGGCCCGACGGCAGCGTCGTCGCCGATGGGCGCTTGGCCATCGAGACCTTCGAGGCGCGCTTCGGCCCGGTGGTGGACGAGGACGAACGCGACGACATCGACACCCTGGGCGGCCTGGTGTTCTCTATGGCCGGGCGGATACCGGCGCGCGGCGAGCTGGTTCGCCACCCGGCCGGCCTGGAGATCGAGGTGACCGATGCCGACCCCAGGCGGATCAAGCGGCTGCGCGTCCGGCGCATCGAGCCCCCCGCCGACGATGCTTGACCGGCTGGCCGGCGCGGGGGCGTCGGCCGAACGGCGCGTCGCCGGCCTGGGCGGTTGGCGGCGGCTGGCGGTGGCGACCGCGGCGGGATCGGTGGCGTCGCTCGCCATGCCGCCGGTGTCGGCGGCCCCGATCCTGCTGGCGACCGTGCCGGTGCTGGTCTGGCTGGTGGTGCATGCCCGCACCCGGTTGGGCGCCTTTGCCGCCGGCTGGGCCTTCGGCTTCGGGTACTTCGTCTTCGGTCTCTATTGGATCTCCTTCGCGCTGACCGTCGATATCGCGCGATGGTGGTGGATGATGCCCGTCGCCATCGCCGGCCTGCCCGCCGGCCTGGCGATCTTCACCGGCCTTGCGGCCCTCGCGGCACGGGCGGTGCGGCTGGGGCGGCTGGCGACCGCGCCGGCGCTGGCGGCCGCCTGGGCCGTCTCGGAATGGCTGCGCGGCCATGTTCTGACCGGTTTCCCGTGGAACCTGCCGGGCTACGCGCTGAGCGAGTGGCTGTGGATCGCCCAGGCCAACGCGGTCGTCGGCATCTACGGGATGACGGCGCTGGTCCTGCTGGCGGCGGTCCTGCCGGCGCTGTGGGCCGACCCGGCCGGGCGCTGGGCGCGTGGCCCGCTGGTCGCGTCGCTCGCCGTCCTGATCGGCTTCACCGCGCTGGCCGGGGCCGGCTGGTCCCGGCTGGACGCAGCGGGTCCCGAGGCACCGACCCATGACGGCATCCTGTTGCGCCTGGTTCAGTCGAACATCAGCCAGGCCGACAAATGGGACCCCGCGCAGTTCACCGACCATCTCAACCGCCATCTGGAGATGAGCCGGATCGCCGATCCGCCGTCGCCGACGCATGTCATCTGGGCGGAGACCGCGGTGCCGTTCCTGGTGGAGCGGCAGTCGCAGGTCCGGCTCGCCATCGGATCGGTGGTGCCGCCGGGCGGGCTGGCGCTGGTCGGTGCGCCGCGCCTCGGCTTCGCCGGCGAGCCGGCAGGCGACCGCTTTCGCAACAGCCTGCATGTGCTGACGCCCGAGGGCGAGATCCTCGACACCTACGACAAGTTCCATTTGGTGCCGTTCGGCGAATATGTGCCGGCCTTCATCCACCGGCTGATCGGGCTGACCGGGGTCGCCGCCACGGGCCCGGGGTTCGTGGCCGGCCCCGGGCCGCGCACGCTCGACCTGCCCGGGCTGCCGCCGGTCAGCCCCCTGATCTGCTATGAGGCGATCTTCCCCGGCAATGTGCACGCTGCCGGCGAGCGTCCCGACTGGCTGCTCAACATCACCAACGATGCCTGGTATGGCGAGACGGCCGGACCGTATCAGCATCTGACGATCGCCCGAACCCGCGCGATCGAAGAAGGATTGCCGCTGGTGCGAGTTGCTTCAACTGGAATAAGTGCAGTCATCGACCCCTATGGACGGTTTATCGCGAGTCTTGGGCTGGGTTATCGCGGCATAATTGATATAGAATTGCCTGAAGCACTCGACGAATTAACGGTTTATAGCCGATTTGGCGATAGGGGTTTCTGGTTGATCGTCGTTGCGATTACTGCCTTGATCACGGTATTCCGCTGGGCGGATCAAGACCGACCCCAAAAACAATCCTGAAACCCAAGACGAACCTCTAGCCTGATCCCACGTTTGCGATTATGAAGGCATACCAATGTATGCAAATTGTACTGTATCTGGGTGGGAAACAGGGTGGCGAAAGACAAAAAATCGGGGCGGCGTCCGGTCGGTCGACCGAGGATCGGTAGCCCGCACCCGATCGACGTGCATGTCGGCAGCCGCGTTCGGTTGCGACGCACATTGCTGGGCATGAGCCAGGAGCGGTTGGGCGACGCGATCGGGCTGACCTTCCAGCAGGTCCAAAAATACGAGCGGGGCGCCAACCGCATCGGCTCCAGCCGTCTCTACGAGCTGAGCCGAGTGCTCGACGTGCCGGTCTCCTTCTTCTTCGACGATGCGCCGGACGCGCCGTCGGCCGCGGGGCATGCCATGCCCGGCCTGGCCGAGGAGCCGGTGGAGGCGCAGTTCGAGCAGGAGACGATGGCGCGGCGGGAGACGCTGGAGCTGGTGCGTCTCTATTATCGGATCCCCGATCTGGTCTTGCGAAAGCGAGTGTTCGAGCTGACCAAGGCGATCGCCGCCGCGCAGCGCCTCGACACCGCTCAAGGCACCGCGGAGGACGAGTCGTCCGGCGGGCCGAGTGGCGGCGATCGCCTTGGTCAGCTCGAACACTCGCTTTCGCAAGACCAGATCGGGGATCCGATAATAGAGACGC
>JANQSN010000040.1 GCA_028284045.1 Alphaproteobacteria bacterium
GGCCACGGCAGCGAAGCCGACGCCGCGGCCGGCAACGCCCTGCTCACCATGGCCTACGTCGTCGTCGCGTTCTCCATCCTCGTCGGCGGGCTCACCGTCGGGCCACTGCTCAAGCGCTACGGGCTCGCTGGGCAGAGTACCCATGCCGATGCGCATTGAGCCCGACTGATCGCGCTGTGGGTGTCACATAGCGGAGCCATGTGCCATCAACTCGAATATCTTATGGATGCCTGCACACAGCTACGCTGTGTGGCATCTCTGAATGGGTGTTTGTTGTCAAGCGGCTTTGGGGGGGCGGTCCCGGTCATCTCTGCGGGCTCTTGTGTCCCTTTCGGTTGCGTCCGGTCGGCGTGAGCTTCCCTATCACCCAGAGGTCTGATCCGTCTTGGTGGACGGACTTGATCCGGTCGGATCACCTTGCCACACGCGGGCTTGCTCACGCCGATTGTCGCCGTTGCCTACGGCTGCCTGATCACTCCTTCGGGCCTGTTGATCTACTTCACTTCATGGTGTCGCCGTTCGCGGTCTCATGCCGCCGCGTCGGCGGGCGGGGGGCCGAACGCACGGGTCAGGTCGAACGCCTCGCCCAACGCGAACAGACGCCAGATCGCCTCGGCCAGCTTCCGCGCCGCGGCGACGATCGCCGCCTTCTTGGCCTTGCGTTTCTGCGCACGCTCCAGCCACGCACGCACCGCACGGCCCGCGGGGTCACGCGTACACCGCGTGCACGACAAAACCGCACGCGTCAACGCCCAACGCACGTGCGCACTGCCCAGCCGGGTGATCTTCCCACGGCTCACCCGCCCGCCCGACTCGCGGTAGCCCGGCGTCAGGCCCGTCGCCTTCGCGTAGCTCTTGGCGCTCTGGTAACGACGCGGGTCGCCCAGTTCCGACCAGATCACCGCCGCCGTCTGCGGGCCTACCCCCGGAAGCTGGCACTGCAACGCCTTGATCTCGCTAAACGACGACGACAAGGCGTCAACCCTCGACCGCCAGTGGTCCACCTCGGCATCCATCCGCTGGATCCGACCCCACAGCCGGGCCACCGACTCGCCACGCACGCCGTGGGTTTGCTCGACCCGCTCGACCCGCTTCGCAATGCGAGACCTTCCGGGGGTGCTGGCCCAGTCGCTGGCCGAGAAGCAAAGGCCCAGCTGCGCCAGGTGCGACTTCAGCCGACGCTTCAGGTCGCTGCGTTCATCCACCACCGACCGCAGCTCACGCGAGGCGATCCGAAGCTCACGCAGGTCACCCTCGGCCACAAACGCACCCGGAAGACGACCCTCCCACAAGAGGTAGGCCAGCCACCACGCGTCGTTGGCGTCGTTCTTCTCCATCGAGTCCGCGATCACACGCACCCGGCTGGGTGCCGCGACATGCACATGCTCACGCCCAAGCCGATCGGCCAGCAGGTCATAAGCCCACAGGAAACAGCCGCTGGCCTCGAGCGTGACCTGAACCGACGGGACATCCTTCGTCAGCGTATCCAGGAGCTTGGACAACGCCTCGGGCCGCGACGCGATCCGGTCCGCATCGACCTCATCGCCTGCTTCGTTGAGTACGCTGTACTGCGTCAACGACTTGTGCAGGTCCAGGCCGATGGTCATGCCCTTGAAACGAGACGGACGGCGGTGTAGCTTCTTCATCGCGGTGCTCCTTACGGGTTCTTGATCTGGGACACCCCACAACGGGGCAAGCCCGCAACGATCAAACCCGAAGGAGCACCCATTCACAACATCACCCGGAATCCCCCAAGGAAGACCATGGCCGACAAGACCTACCTGCCCGACATCGACATCGCACGGGCCGCGATGCTCGAACCCATCCCCGACATCGCCGCGAAGCTCGGTCTCAAGGACGACGAGTTCGAGCTCTACGGCAAGACCAAGGCCAAGGTCACCCTCGCTGCGTGCGAGGCCCGGGCCGACAAACCGTTGGGCAAACTCGTCCTCGTTACCGCGATCAGCCCGACCCCCGCCGGCGAGGGCAAGACCACCACAACCGTCGGCCTGGGCGATGCGCTGTCTAGGATCGGCAAGCAGACCTGCATCTGCCTGCGCGAGCCGTCGCTTGGGCCCTGCTTCGGCATGAAGGGCGGGGCGGCCGGCGGCGGCTATGCCCAGGTCGTGCCGATGGAGACCATCAACCTGCACTTCACCGGCGACTTCCACGCCATCGGCAGCGCCCACAACCTCTTGTCGGCGATGATCGACAACCACCTCTACTGGGGCAACGGCTCCGGCCTCGATGCCCGACGGATCTCCTGGCGCCGCGTCGTCGACATGAACGACCGGGCGCTGCGCGCCATCGCCACCTCGCTGGGCGGGGTGGCCAACGGGTTCCCGCGCGAGGACGGTTTCGACATCACCGTCGCGTCGGAGGTAATGGCGATCTTCTGCCTGGCGGAGAATCTGCGCGACCTGAAGGCCCGGCTGGGCCGCATCATCGTCGGCTACACCCGCGAGCGACGGCCCGTCACCGCCGCGGAGCTGAAGGCCGAAGGCGCGATGACCGTGCTGCTGCGTGACGCCTTCATGCCCAATCTGGTGCAGACGCTGGAGGGCACGCCGGCCTTCGTGCATGGCGGTCCGTTCGCCAACATCGCCCATGGCTGCAACTCGGTGGTGGCGACCAAGGCGGCGCTGAAGCTGGCCGACTATGTGGTGACGGAGGCCGGGTTCGGCGCCGATCTGGGGGCGGAGAAATTCTTCGACATCAAGTGCCGCATGGCCGGCCTGAAGCCCGATGCCGCCGTCGTCGTCGCCACCATCCGCGCGCTGAAGAGCCATGGCGGGGTCGCCAAGGCCGACCTGAACACGCCCGACGTGGCGGCGGTGGAGCGGGGGCTGGCCAATCTCGGCCGGCACCTGCGCAACATCGCCCAGTTCGGCGTGCCCGCGGTGGTCGGCATCAACCAGTTCAGCAGCGACACCGAGGCGGAGACCGAGACGGTGCGCCGCTACTGTGCGGAGTTCGGCGTCGACTGCCACGTCAACACCCATTGGGCCGATGGCGGCGCCGGGATCGAGGGGATGGCCCATAAGGTGGCCGCGCTCGCCGACGGCGGGGCCGCGCAGTTCCGCCCGCTCTATGAGTCGGAGATGCCGCTGTGGGAGAAGGTGCGCTGTATCGCCCGCACGCTCTACGGCGCCGACGACATCATCGCCGACAAGAAGGTGCGCGGGCAGTTCCGCCAATTGCAGGAGGACGGGTTCGGCGACCTGCCGGTCTGCATGGCCAAGACCCAGTACAGCTTCTCCACCGATCCGGAGCTGAAGGGCGCGCCGATCGAGCATGTCGTGCCGGTGCGCGAACTGCGGCTCAGCGCCGGGGCCGGCTTCGTCGTCGTCATCTGCGGGGAGATCATGACCATGCCCGGCCTGCCCCGCGTGCCGGCGGCGGAGCAGATCACGCTGGACGACGACGGCGTCATCCATAACCTCTCTTAGATCCTCGCGCCGCGAAACCGGACCCGAGATGAGCCGATACTCCATCTTCACATTGGCGCGCAACGCGCTGACAAATCACGAAAACTGGACCGAGGCGTGGCGCAGTCCCGAGCCCCGGCCCGACTATGACGTGATCATCGTCGGCGGCGGCGGCCACGGCCTGGCCACCGCCTACTACCTGGCTGCCGAGCACGGCATCACCAACGTCGCGGTGGTGGAGAAGGGGTGGATCGGCGGCGGCAATACCGGGCGCAACACCACCATCGTACGCTCCAACTACCTCTACGACGCCAGCGCGGGGCTCTATGAGCACGCCTTGAAGCTGTGGGAGGGGCTGACGCAGGAGCTGAACTTCAACGTCATGTTCTCCCAGCGCGGCGTGATGAACCTGGCGCATGACCATCACGAGGCGCGCGACCTGAAGCGGCGGGTCAACGCCAACCGCCTGAACGGCATCGACAGCGAGTGGTTGGACCGCCAGCAGGTGCTGGACTTCTGCCCGATCCTGAACCGCGATCCGGCGATCCGTTATCCGGTCTACGGCGCCACCCTGCAGCGCCGCGCCGGCACCGCCCGCCACGATGCCGTCGCCTGGGGCTATGCCCGCGGTGCGGATGCCCGCGGCGTCGACATCATCCAGAATTGCGAGGTCACCGGGCTCGACATCCAGGGTGGCCGCATCACCGGGGTGGAGACGACGCGCGGGCGCATCGGCGCGAAGAAGGTGGGCGTCGTCGTTGCCGGTCATGCCAGCGTGCTGGCCGCCATGGCGGGCCTGCGCCTGCCCATCGACAGCCACCCGCTGCAGGCCCTGGTGTCGGAGCCGATCAAGCCCGTCATGGACACCGTCGTGATGTCCAACGCCGTCCACGCCTATTGCAGCCAGTCCGACAAAGGCGAGATGGTGATCGGCGCCGGCATCGACCTCTACAACTCCTACAGCCAGCGCGGCAGCTTCGACGTCATCGAGGAGACGCTGGTGGCGATCTGCGAGATGTTCCCGATCCTCAGCCGTCTCTCGATGATGCGGCAATGGGGCGGCGTGGTGGATGTCTGCCCGGATGCCAGCCCGATCATCTCCAAGACCCCGATCGGCGGGCTCTACCTCAACTGCGGCTGGGGCACCGGCGGCTTCAAGGCGACGCCGGGGTCGGGCCATGTCTTCGCCCACACCATCGCCCGCGACGAGCCGCACCCGATCAACGCGCCCTTCGCGCTCGACCGCTTCGCCTCCGGCGCCCTGGTCGCCGAGCACGGCGCCGCCGCCGTCGCCCATTGATTGCCCGCCTGCCTGGACGAGTGACCCGCCGATGATGCTGATCGAGTGCCCCTGGTGCGGCCCGCGCGACCAGTCGGAATTCCGCTGCGGCGGCGAGGCCCATATCGTGCGGCCGACCGACAGCGAGGGCATGAGCGACGCCGAATGGGCCGACTATGTCTTCATGCGCAAGAACCCTAAGGGCATCCATCACGAGCGCTGGTTCCATGCCCATGGCTGCCGGCGCTGGTTCAACATGACGCGCGATACCGTCAGCGACCGGATCCTGGCGGTGTACAAGGTCGGTGAAACCTCGCCGGTCGGTGACGGCGCCGCGGCCGAGGCCGGCGCCGAGGCCAGCAAATGAGCGGACAGCCTTTCCGACTGGACGGCGGCGGCCGCATCGACCGGTCCCGCACCGTCCGCTTCACCTTCGACGGGGCGGCGTGTGAGGGCCATCCCGGCGACACGCTCTCGTCCGCGCTGCTGGCCGGCGGGCGGCACCTGATCGCCCGCAGCTTCAAGTACCACCGGCCGCGCGGCATCCTCGCCGGCGGGGTCGAGGACCCGAACGCGCTGGTCCAGGTGGTGACGCGTGCGGATCTCAGCGAACCCAACAAGCGGGCCGGCCAGGTTGAGATCTATAACGGGCTGAAGGTCCGCTCGCAGAACCGCTGGCCCAGCCTGGATTTCGACATCGGCGCGTGGACCGACCGCCTGTCGGCCCTGTTCCCGGCCGGCTTCTACTACAAGACCTTCAAATGGCCGGCGGCGGCCTGGATGACCTATGAGCGGATCATCCGGCGCAGCGCCGGGCAGGGCCGGGCGCCCACCGGGCCCGATCCGGACCGCTACGAGCACCGGCATGCCCATTGCGACGTGCTGGTGGCCGGCGGCGGGCCGGCAGGCATCGCCGCGGCACTGGCCGCCGGCCGGGCCGGTGCGCGGGTGATCCTGGCCGGCGAGCAGGGGGAACTGGGGGGCTCGCTGCTCGACGAGCCCGCCGACGGCCGGCGCATCGAGGGTCAGCCGGCGGCCGACTGGCTGGCGGCGGCGCTGGCGGAGCTGGCGGCGCTGGACAATGTGCGCGTGCTGGCGCGCACCACCGTCTCCGCCTACTACGACCACAACTTCCTGGTCCTGCTGGAGCGGGTGACCGACCATCTGGCGCCGGCGGACCGGACGGCGGCGCTGCCGCGCCAACGGTTGTGGAAGCTGCGGGCGCGCCGGGTGGTGCTGGCCACCGGTGCGGTGGAACGGCCCTTGGTGTTCCCGGACAACGACCGGCCGGGAATCCTGCTGGCGGGGTCGATGCGCCGCTATCTCAACCGATATGCGGTGGCGCCGGGCCGGCGGGTGGCCCTGTTCACCAGCAACGACACGGCCTACCGCACCGCGCTGGACCTGATCGCCGCCGGGGTGACCGTCGGCGCGGTGGTCGACACGCGCCCGGCGCCCGACGGGCCGCTCGCCCGCCAAGTGCGCGATGCGGGCGTCGCGGTCATGGGCGGCTCGACCGTGGTACGCACCAGCGGGCGCCGCCGGATCGACGGGATCGAGGTCATGCGCCTGGCCGCCGACGGCCGGTCGGTGGAACCGGGGCTGAGCACCCAGATCGGCTGCGATGCCCTGGCCGTGTCCGGCGGCTGGAACCCGCTGATCGGCCTGCACGCCCAGGCCCGTGGCCGGCCGGTCTACGACCCCGACACCGGCGCCTTCCTGCCCGGCGAGCCGGTGGCGGCGGAGCGGTCGGCCGGCGGCTGCCGCGGCACCTTGAGCCTGGGCGGCGCGCTGGCGGAAGGCTTCGTCGCCGGGGCGGACGCGGCGCGCGATGCCGGCTGCGCGGGTGCCGTCCCGCCGAAGCCGCCGATCGTCGCGGAAGAGGCGGAGGCGCCGCCGCGGGTGCTGTGGCGGCTGCCGGGCCGGCACGGCCGACCGGGACGCGCCTTCGTCGACTATCAGTCCGACGTCACCGACAAGGACCTGAAGCTGGCATTGCGCGAAGGCTACCGGTCGGTCGAGCACGTCAAGCGCTACACCACCGCCGGCATGGGCGTCGATCAGGGCAAGATCGGCAATGTCAACGTGCTGGGCGTCGTCGCCGACGCGCTGGGCGTGCCGGTGCCGGAGATCGGCGTCACCACGTTCCGCCAGCCTTATACGCCGGTGACCTTCGGGGCGATCGCCGGGCGCGGGCCGGGCCGCTTCCTCGACCCCGTGCGCACCACGCCGATGCACGCGTGGCACGCGGCCAACGGTGCCGAGTTCGAAAACGTCGGCCAATGGAAGCGCGCCTGGTTCTACCGCCGCGACGGCGAGTCGATGGCCCGGGCGGTTAACCGGGAGGTCGCCGCGGCGCGGGCGGGTGCGGGCATCCTCGACGCCTCCACCCTGGGCAAGATCGATGTGCGCGGGCCGGACGCCGCCACCTTCCTCGACCGCGTCTACACCAACATGTTCTCCACGCTGAAGGTCGGCCGCGCCCGCTACGGTTTCATGCTGGGCGAGGACGGCATGGTGATGGACGACGGCGTGACCGCACGCCTGGCCGACGACCATTTCCACATGACCACCACCACCGGCGGGGCGGCATCCGTGCTGACCTGGCTGGAGAGCTGGTTGCAGACGGAATGGCCGGAGTTGAAGGTCTATCTGACCTCGGTCACCGAGCAATGGGCGGTGATGAGCCTGTGCGGGCCGATGAGCCGGCAGATCCTGGCGCCGCTGACCGAGGGCATCGATTTCGACGGCGATGCCTTCCCGTTCATGAGCTTCCGCGACGGCACCGTCGCCGGCGTGCCGGCGCGGGTCTTCCGCATCAGCTTCACCGGCGAGCTGAGCTATGAAGTCAACGTACCCGCCGCCTACGGCCTGGCCGTCTGGCAGGCGCTGATGGCGGCCGGCCGGCCGCACGGCCTGACGCCCTATGGCACCGAGGCGATGCATGTCCTGCGCGCGGAAAAGGGCTTCATCATCGTCGGGCAGGAGACGGACGGGACGGTGACCCCGATCGATCTCGGCATGGATTGGATCGTCTCGAAGAAGAAGGACTTCATCGGCCGGCGGTCCCTCTTCCGGTCCGATACGGTTCGGACGGACCGCAAGCAGTTGGTGGGCCTGCTGACCGACGAGCCCGGTCATGTGCTGGAGGAAGGCGCGCAACTGATCGACGAGGCGACCGTGCCGCGGCCGCCGGTCGCCATGCGCGGCCATGTGACATCGAGCTATCATAGCCCCAATCTCGGCCGCTCGATCGCGCTGGCGCTGGTGGAGGACGGGCGCGCGCGGATGGGCGGGCGCATCTATGCCGCGCTGGCCGACCGCACGGTGCCGGCGACCATCGTCAGCCCGGTCTTCTACGATCCGGAAGGAAAGCGCCAGGATGGCTGAGCCCGCCGCCACGACCCAAACGCCGGTCCGGCGCGCGGCGCTGGACGCGCTGGGCCTCACCGCCGCGGCCCCGGCGGGCGCGCAGGTCACCCTGCGCGCGCTGGCGGATGTGTGCCGGCTGAACCTGCGGCTCGATGCCGGTATCGGCGCTGCCGTGGCGGCGCTGGCGGCGGCCGGCTGGACGCTGCCCACGACCGCCGGGGGCGTCGCCAAGGCAGCGGACGGTCGCCGGGCGCTGTGGCTCGGCCCCGACGAATGGCTGCTGCTGGCGCCGCTGGACGCTCGGGAGGCGATGCTGTCGGCGCTCGGCAGTGCGCTCGCGGGCCACCATCACGCGCTGGTCGACCTCACCGACAACTACGCCGGGATCGAGATCGCCGGGCGCCCCGCCGCCGATGTGCTGGCCAAGGGCTGCCCGCTCGACCTCGACGAGCGCGCCTTCCCGAGCGGCCGGGTGGCCCAGAGCCTGCTGGGCAAGGCCGACATGATCCTCGAACGGCGGCCGGACGGTGCGGACGGCGTGCCGGTCTACCAGGTGACCGTGCGCCGGTCCTTCGCGCGCTATGCCTGGGACTGGCTGGCCGACGGCGCCCTGGAATTCGGCCTCGCGGTGGCCGTCTAGGCGCATTCGGGCACGCATCGCCGCACCCCCGTTCAAGCCCTCCCCCTCGATGGGGGAGGGTTGGGAGGGGGTGATCCCTGTCGCTGGAAGAGGTGGATGAGGAGACACGCGATAGACGGGCCATTGGACAGGCGCGGATGTCGCGGCGCCATCACCCCCTCCCGAACCCTCCCCCATCAAGGGGGAGGGGCTTTTGAACGTCGACCGATTCCGGGCCGGCGATGACGGCGCTTCCCTCGATCGGTGCCGGCACGATCCTCGGCATCGGCACCGACATCATCGACATCACCCGCATCGCCGGCACGCTGGACCGCTTCGGCGAGCGTTTTACGCACCGGGTCTTCACCGAGGTCGAGCGCGCCAAGAGCGACCGGCGCGCGCAGCGCGCGGCCAGCTACGCCAAGCGCTTCGCGGCGAAAGAGGCGTGCTCCAAGGCGCTCGGCACCGGCCTGGCGCAGGGCGTGTTCTGGCGCGACATGGGCGTGGTCAACCTACCGGGCGGCCGGCCCACCCTGGCGCTGACCGGCGGAGCCCAGGCGCGGCTGGCGGCGATGACCCCGCCCGGCTGCCGCGCGGTGGTGCATCTCAGCCTTACCGACGACGGCCCGCTGGCCTTCGCCTTCGTGGTGATCGCCGCGGAGCCGGCGTGACGGTGACGGGCCGCACCCGGCCGCCGCAGGCTTGATTTCGGACAAGCGAGCGCCGATACCGGTGCGTCGATCCCGGCCGCCCTTGTCGGCCGTCAAGCGGGACACGCCACGCGATCATGGCCGCAAGCAAGTCCGGCGGGTTCGGCGAGACCATCAGGACGGTGATCTACGCCGTCCTGATCGCGTTTGCCGTCCGCACCTTCCTCTATGAGCCGTTCAACATCCCGTCCGGCTCGATGATGCCGACGCTGTTGGAGGGCGACTATCTGTTCGTCTCCAAGTTCTCGTACGGCTACAGCCGGCACACCGTCGCCTTCGGCATGCCGCTGTTCGACGGCCGCGTCTTCGCCGACGAGCCGGAACGCGGCGACGTCGTGGTGTTCAAGCTGCCTAGCGATCCGTCGACCGACTACATCAAGCGGCTGATCGGCCTGCCCGGCGACGAGGTCCAGATGGTCGAGGGCATCCTGCACATCAACGGCGAGCCGGTGCCGCGCCGCCGCCTCGAAGACTTCGTCGCCACCGACCGCAACGGGCGCACGGTGCGCGTCACCCGCTATCTGGAAACCCTGCCGGGCGGCCGCGAGCACGAGATCCTGGAGCAGACCGACACCGGCTTCCTCGACCGCACGGAGGTGTTCGCGGTGCCGGAAGGCCACTATTTCTTCATGGGCGACAACCGCGACCGCAGCCAGGACAGCCGCGTGCCGGGCGTCGTCGGCTTCGTGCCGGCGGAGAACCTGGTCGGCCGTGCGGAGTTCCTGTGGTTCAGCCTGGAAGCGGGCACCAGTTTCTGGGAGGTCTGGAACTGGCCGACGGCAATCCGCTTCGGCCGGCTGTTCGAGGGGATCGATTGAGCACCGTTCAAAACCGCGCCGATCTGCCCATCCCGGCTGGCGGGATTGCCGGGCGCATCGGCTACGACTTCGCCAACCCGGCGCTGTTGCGCGAGGCGCTGACCCATACGAGCGTCGAGCGCCGCGGCCGGGAGGAGGCGCCGTACGGCTACCAGCGCCTGGAGTTCCTGGGCGACCGGGTGATCGGCCTGGTGATCGCCGACCGGCTGATCGGCCTCTATCCGCGCGAGGCGGAAGGACCGCTGGCGCGGCGCCTGGCCGGCCTGGTGCGCGCGGAGACGATCGCCCGGGTCGCCCGGTCGGTCGATCTCGGCCCGGCGATCCGCCTGTCGGCCGGGGAGGACGAGACCGGCGGCCGTTCCAGCGTCGCCATCCTGTGCGACGTCATGGAGGCGTTGGTGGGCGCGGTCTATCTCGACGGCGGGTTCGCCCCGGCGCACGAGCTTGTCCTGCGGCTGTGGGCCGACGAATTCGACCGCAGTCCGGAGCCGCCGCAGGACCCCAAGACGGCGCTGCAGGAATGGGCGCAGGCCCGCCGCCTGCCGCTGCCGCGCTATGACGTAGTCAGCCGCACGGGCCCGGACCACAATCCACGCTTCGAGGTGCAGGTCACCGTTCAGGGATTTCAGCCGGCGATCGCCGCCGGGCCGTCGAAGCGCGAGGCGGAACGCGCGGCGGCCTCCGCCCTGTTGGGCGCGATCGCCCCGCCGCCGTGAGCGGGGCGCCCAGCGGGCCCGGCGAGCCGCCGCCGGACGCGCCGACGCGCGCCGGTTTCGTCGCCCTGATCGGGGCGCCCAACGCCGGCAAATCGACCCTGGTCAACCAGCTCGTCGGGACCAAGGTGGCGATCGTCAGCCCCAAGGTGCAGACGACGCGGTCGCGGCTGCTCGGCATTGTCCTGGAGGGGGCGAGCCAGATCGTCGTCGTCGACACGCCCGGGCTGTTCCAGCCGACGCGGCGGCTGGAACGCGCGATGGTGTCCGCCGCCTGGCAGGGCGCGGTCGACGCCGATCTGACGGTGCTGCTGGTCGACGCCGCCGCGGCCGATCCGGTGGCCGCGACCGCGGCGATTCGCGCCCGGTTGGAAGAGCAGGGGACGGCCGGCCGGCCGCCGCCGATCCTGGCGCTCAACAAGATCGACCGGTTGCGCCGCGACCGTCTGCTGGCGCTGAGCCAGGAGTTGAACCAGGACGGCCTGTTTGGCGAGACCTTCATGATCTCCGCGCTGACCGGCGACGGCGTCGACGATCTCAGGACCGCGCTGGCCGCCCGGATGCCGGCGGGGCCGTGGCTCTATCCCGAAGACGAGGTCACGGACCTGCCGATGCGGCTGATGGCGGCGGAGATCACCCGCGAGAAACTGTTCAACCGATTGCATCAGGAGCTGCCCTACGCCATCACGGTCGAGACGGAGACCTGGACCGGCTTCGACGACGGCTCTGTGGCGATCGGCCAGGTCGTCTATGTCCAGCGCGACACCCAGAAGGCGATCGTGCTGGGCCGCGGCGGCGCGATGATCAAGCGGATCGGCATGGAGGCGCGCCGCGAGCTGGAGGAGATCCTGGAGGGCCGCGTGCATCTGAAGCTGTTCGTCAAGGTCCGCGACAACTGGACCGACGACCCGGAGCGCTACGCCCCCTGGGGCCTGGACTTCAATGCGTGAGCGCGGCGCGCGAGGGGCGGCGCCTTGGCGGTGACTTGGCGGGATGCGGCGATCGTGCTGACGGCGCCGCGGCCGCTGGGCGAATCGGGCCGGCTGATCCGCGTGCTGACCCGCGAACGCGGGGTGCATGCCGGCGTCATCCGCGGCCGGGCGGCGGAGCGGGCGAGCCAGCCGGGCACGCTCGCTGAAATCACCTGGCGGGCGCGGCTGCCCGACCAGCTCGGCAGCTTCACCGTGGAGGCGGCGGAAACCCCGCTCGGCCGCCTGCTCGACGACCGGCTGGCCTTGGCGGCGCTGTCGTCCGCGCTGGCGGTGGCCGATGCGCTGCTGCCGGAGCGCGAGGCCTGCCCGGCGGTGTTCGAGGCGCTGGGCGCGCTGATCGGCCTGCTCGGCCAGCCGCATTGGGATGCCGCGCATGTCCGCTGGGAAGTCGGGGTGCTGGCGGCGCTGGGCTTCGGCCTCGATCTGGAGCGCTGCGCGGTCAGCGGGGCACCGGACCGGCCCAACGACCGCCTCGCCTATGTCAGCCCGCGCACCGGCCGGGCGGTCTCGCTGTCGGCGGGGGAGCCCTATCGCGACCGCCTCCTGCCGCTGCCCGGCTTCCTCGCCGGGCGCGACGACAGCGGCCCGGCGGCGGTGCTGGACGGGTTGGCGCTGACCGGCCACTTTCTGGAGCGCTTCGCGCTCGGCCAGGCGCACAAGCCGATGCCGCCGGCCCGCACACGCTATGTCGACGCCTATCGCCGCCAGGCCGCGGCGGCGATCCCTTCCGACGGGTTTGAGACGCCATGACCGACCCCGACACCGCCCGCATCGTGGCGCTGCCGTTTGCCCAGGCGCTGGGCGAGCGCTACCTGACCTATTCGCTGTCGACCATCATGGCGCGCTCGCTGCCCGATGTGCGCGACGGGCTGAAGCCGGTGCACCGCCGGCTGATCTACGCCATGCGGGAGTTGGGGCTGGGGGCGGGCGACTCGCCGAAGAAGGCGGCCCGCGTCGTCGGCGACGTCATCGGCAAGTTCCACCCGCACGGCGACCAGGCGGTCTATGACGCGCTGGTGCGCCTGGCCCAGGACTTCGCCCAGCGCTACCCGTTGATCGACGGGCAGGGCAATTTCGGCAGCGTCGACGGCGATGGCGCGGCGGCCATGCGCTACACCGAGGCGCGGCTGACCGCGGTGGCCGAAGCGCTGCTCGCCGACATCGACCGCGACGCCGTCGACTTCCGCCCGACCTATGACGGCGACGGGGAGGAGCCGGCGGTGCTGCCCGCCGCCTTTCCCAACCTGCTGGCCAATGGCGCGCAGGGCATCGCCGTCGGCATGGCGACCGCCATCCCGCCGCACAATGTCGGGGAGATCTGCGACGCGCTGCGCCATCTGATCCGCCATCCCGACGCCGCGCTCGGCACGTTGCTCGGCCATGTCCGCGGGCCGGACCTGCCCACCGGCGGGGTCGTCGTCAGCCCGCCCGACGAGATCGCCGAGGCCTACCGGACGGGGCGTGGCAGCTTCCGCCTGCGCGCCCGCTGGTCGGTGGAGCGGCTGAAGGGCGGGCTCTACCAGATCGTCGTCGACCAGATCCCCTACCAGGTGCAGAAGGCCCGGCTGATCGAGCGCATCGCCGCCCTGATCGGCGAGCGCAAGCTGCCCGGGCTGGAGGATGTGCGCGACGAATCGGCCGACGACATCCGCATCGTCCTGGTGCCGCGCGCCCGCACGGTGGAGGCCGACCAGCTCATGGAGCAGCTCTTCCGCGCCAGCGAGCTGGAGGTGCGGCTGCCGCTGAACATGAACGTGCTGGATGCCGACGGCACGCCGCGGGTGATGACGCTGCCGGAGGTCTTGCGCGCCTTCCTCGACCACCGCCGCGTCGTCCTGGAGCGCACGACGCGCCACCGCCTGGGCCGCATCGCGCGGCGGCTGGAGATCTTGGAGGGGCAGCTCGTCGCCTTCCTCAATCTCGACGAGGTGATCCGCATCATCCGCGAGGAGGACGAGGCCAAGCCCGCCCTGATCGCCGCCTTCGACCTGACCGACGTCCAGGCCGAGGCGATCCTCAACACCCGCCTGCGCTCGCTGAGGCGGCTGGAGGAGATGGAGATCCGTGCCGAGCACGCCCGCCTGACCGAGGAGCGGGCCGAACTGGACGCGCTGCTGGCCGACGAGGGGCGGATCTGGAAGGCGATCGGCGAGGCGATCGGCGAGATCAAGCGCCGCTTCGGCGGCCAGACGCCGCTGGGCCGCCGCCGCACGGAGATCGCCGGGCCGGCCCCGGTGGTCGAACTCCGGCCCGAGGCGGCGGTAGAGGCGGAGCCGATCACCGTCTACCTGTCGCGCCAGGGCTGGGTGCGCGCCGTGCGCGGCCATCAGGACGCCGACGGCGAGGGCAAGGTGAAGGAAGGCGACGAGGGCCGTTTCGTTGTCCATGGCTCGACCGCCGGCCGCTTCCTGGTGTTCACCGATGACGGGCGCTTCTACACGCTGGCCGGCGACAAGCTGCCGCGTGGGCGCGGGTTCGGCGAGCCGCTGCGGCTGATGATCGACATGGCCGCCGACGCCGATGTCGTCGCCTTCCTGGCGCATGACCCGGCGACGCCGTTGTTCCTGGCCAGCGACGACGGCCGCGGCTTCGTCGTGGAGGCCGACCAGGTGTTGGCGGAGAAGCGCACCGGCCGGCAGGTGATGACCCCGGCGGCAGGCGCCCGGGCCGTGGTCTGCCGCCCGGCGGCGGGCGACACGGTGGCGGTGGTCAGCACGCTGCGCCGGCTGTTGTGCTTCGCGCTGGGCGAGGTGCCGCGCCTGGCACGCGGCCGCGGCGTGCTGCTGCAGCGCTACCAGGGCGCCGCTTTGGCCGATCTGGTCGTGTTCACGGCCGAAGAGGGGCTTTCCTGGCCGAGCGGCGAGCGCACGCGCCGGGAGACCGACCTCGCCCCCTGGACCGGCCGTCGCGGCACCGTCGGCCGGACGGTTCCCCGCGGCTTCCCCCGCTCCGGCCGGTTCGAGGGGTGAGGGGCGAGCGGTGCGAACGACTGTCCGCCACTTGGCATCGCTGGGGGTGCTGCTCTATCGTTAACAAACCTCTTCGCGCATGGAGGGTTCATGCCCGCATAGGGTTCCCTGGTCTGGCAGCGACGACGATTTATGGTGTATGGCGACCGACTACCGAGACGGAATGCGAGCTTGGTCGGTGGGGACGAGTGACCCACGTCTCGCAAGATATAAGACGGAGATTGAGATGCTGCATGGTCAGCCGAAGTTCTAGGAAGGTGGAAGCGCTTGCCGGCTTGGTTGGATCTCGCCCTGTCCGTGGCAACTGCCCTAGGCACCGTTGCCATTGCAATTGTCGGCTGGATTCAGTTAGGTCGGTTAACGCGCCAGTTCCGCTTGCAAGGTCAGCGGGAGCGGAAATGGAAGACACTTGAAGCGTGTCGCAGTTTTGATCTTGATCCGGTCATCCATAGCTGCGCGGAGAAGTTGTCTGCTCACTGGGATCAGGAAACCCAATCCTATAAGCGGATGCGAGACGTAACGTTCGAAGCCGTTTCGATATTGAACATTCTCGATGAGATCGCGATTGGTATTCGTCAAGGTATCTACGATGAGCGTGTTGCCTACGATCACATACGATCCTACGTCGAGAAGGCAGCAACAAAGATGATTATACCCTATAAGGACATCTTCTTGGAAGAAAACTACCGATATCTTCTTTGGTTGCAGGAGAAATGAGCGACTGATGATCCACCCAAGCCGCGATACGAGGATCCAGAGCAGATTCGATAAGTGTTTTGAGTTCGTGCCCGGACATCTTCTCTTTCAACTCACCCGAACAACTGCTCCGGCAACCAGGTCGCCAACGCCGGGAACAGTGCGATCAGGCCGAGGCCGGTGAGCTGCAGGGCGACGAAGGGGGCGACGCCGGCGTAGATCTGGCCGGTGCGCACGACCGGCGGGGCGACGCCACGCAGGTAGAACAGCGCGAAGCCGAAGGGCGGGGTGAGGAAGCTGGTCTGCAGATTGACCGCCATCATCACTGCCAGCCACACCGGATCGACGCCCATCAGCAACAGCGTCGGCGCGACCACCGGCACGACGACGAAGGTGATCTCCAAGAAGTCCAGGAAGAAGCCGAGCACGAACATCACCGCCATCACCACCACGACGGCGGTGGTGGTGCCGCCCGGCAGGGCCGACAGCAGGGCATGCACCGCCTCGTCGCCGCCGAGGCCGCGGAACACCAGGCTGAACAGCGCGGCGCCGACGACGATCATGAAGATCATCGCGGTCACCCGGGCCGACGACCGCACCACGGCGACCAGCAGGCCGCTCGACATCAGCGAGACGACGACGACCGCCACCCCGCCGGCGGCGAGCAGGGCGGCGAGCCCGGCGGCAGCGATGGCCACCCGGTCGCCCAGCGGAATGACGTCGCGCGTCACCCTAAGATCGACCCCCGCGGTCAGCGCCAGCACGGCCGTCAGCCCGGCCAAGGCCACCAGGCTCGCCCGGCGGGTCGCCCCGCCGCCGCGCAAGCCCGCGAGCAGCAGCGCGCCCACCGCGCCGATCGCCGCGGCCTCCGTCGGCGTGGCGATGCCGCCGAGGATCGAGCCCAGAACCGCCAGGATCAGCCCCGCCGGCGGGCCGATCGCCCGCAACAGCGTGCCGACGGCGGCCGGCTCTTCGTCGGCGCCCTCCCGGTCGCGCATCGGCGGCGCCAGCGACGGCACCACCCAGGCCAGCGCCGCCTGGTAGGTGATGTAGAGGCCGACCAGCACCAGCCCCGGCACCAGTGCCCCGGCGAACAGATGGCCGACCGATACCGTCTCCGGCCGGAACACGCCCTGGGAGAGCTGGGCCGCCTGATAGGCGTTGGAGATCTGGTCGCCCAGCAGCACCAGCACGATCGAGGGCGGGATGATCTGGCCCAGCGTGCCCGCCGCACAGATCGTGCCGCAGGCGAAGCGCGGGTCGTAGCCGTTGCGCAGCATGGTCGGCAGGCTGATCAGGCCCATGGTGACCACCGTCGCGCCGACGATGCCGGTCGACGCGGCCAGCAGCATGCCGACGACGGAGACGGAGATGGCCAGCCCCCCGGCCATCGTGCCGAACAGCCGGCCCATTGCCGCCAACAGATCCTCCGCGACCCGCGACCGCTCCAGCACGATGCCCATGAAGATGAACAGCGGGATCGCGATCAGCACCTCGTTCTGCATGATCCCGAAGATGCGCTGCGGCAGGAAGGCGACGAACCGGGCGTCGAACACGCCCGCCGCCACCCCCAGCCCGGCGAACAGCAGCGCCACGCCGCCCAGCGTGAAGGCGACCGGAAAGCCGGCCAGCATGGCGACGCACACCATGGCGAACATCGCGAGATCGAGAACATCGGCAAGGATCATGAGATGGGATCGTCGTCCGCGGTCCGCCGATCGGTCAGCGCGAGATAGGACCGGATCGCCAGGGCAACCCCCTGCAGCGCCACCAGAACAGCCATGGCGAGGATCGCGGTCTTGACCAGATAGAGGAAGGCAAGGCCGCTGGTCTCGCGGCTGCCTTCCTGGGCACGCCAGCTCTCCACCACATAGGGCCACGCCGTCCAGGCGATCGCCGCCATGAACGGCAGCAGCAGCACAAGCGCGCCGGCCAGGTCGACGCCCGCGCGCGTCCGCCGGCCGGCGCGGCGGTAGAGGATGTCGACGCGGACATGGCCGTCGTCCACCAGCGCGTAGGCCGCCGCCAGGGTGAACAGCAGGCCGTGCATGTACAGCACGCTTTCCTGCACCGCGATCGACCCCACGCCGAAGACGTAGCGGCCGATCACCAGCCCCGCCTGCACCAGCACCATGGCCAGCGCCAGCCAGGCGATCCCGTGACCCACGCCTCGGTTGAGCGCATCGATGCCCTGCGCGACGACGGCGAGCGGCCCGCGGCTCGTCGCGCCGCCCGGGGCCGGCGGCGCCGGTTTACCGCTGGCCATTTGGCGCGCCATGGGTTAGCCCTCTGACGAACCGGCGCTCGAAGCGCTGGACCAGCCGGCCGGACAACAATCGACAATCAGGCTGGCGGGAGGCTGAACGGACCTTTCCCCCACGATGACGTCCATCGATCGTTTCGTGCGCGCCGTCGATGCCCTGAACGGGTGGGTGGGGCGCATCGTCGCCTGGCTCTGCCTCTACATGGTGATCGTCACCGCGCTGGTGGCGTTCCTGCGCTATGCCTTCTCCATCGGCTTCGTCTGGCTGCAGGAAAGCTATGTCTGGGCGCACGGCGTGCTCTTCATGGTCGGGGCCGCTTTCACCCTGTTGAGGGACGGCCATGTCCGGGTGGACGTCTTCTATCGGCCGCGCGGGGTCCGCTACAAGGCCTGGGTCGACCTTTTGGGCAGCCTGTTCCTGCTGCTGCCGGTGGTCATCCTGATCTGGTCGGTGTCGCAGGAGTACGTCATCGACAGTTGGCTCAGGCTGGAGGGCAGCCGGGAGGTCGGCGGCCTGCCGGGGCTGTTCCTCTTGAAGTCGATGATCTGGGTGTTCTGCCTGCTGGTCACCCTGCAGGGCCTGTCGCTGGCCGGCCGGTCGCTGCTGACGCTGGCGGGCTATCCCGGCTATGGCGGCGAGACGGTGGTCACCAAGACCGGACCGCGGGAGCCGGGCGATGGATAACGTCCTGTTGGGCGAGATCATCAGCCTGGTGATGTTCGCCACGGTGTGCGGGGTGCTGCTTCTGGGCTTCCCGGTGGCCTTCACGCTGGCCGGGGTGGCCGTGCTGTTCGCCGGCTTCGGCATCGGCCTGGATGCGCTGGGGATCACGCAAGGGCTGTTTTCCTTCAGCCTCTTCGGGGCGCTGCCGTCGCGCTATCTCGGCGTGATGCAGAACGAGTTGCTGGTCGCCGTGCCGCTGTTCGTCTTCATGGGCGTGATGCTGGAGCGCTCGAAGATCGCCGAGCAGTTGCTCCAGACCATGGGGCTGATGTTCGGCTCGCTGCGCGGCGGCATGGGGCTGTCGGTGGTGTTCGTCGGCATGCTGCTGGCGGCGTCGACGGGTATCGTCGGCGCGACCGTCGTCACCATGGGGCTGTTGAGCCTGCCGGCGATGATGAAGGCGGGCTACGACCCGAAGCTGGCCTGCGGGACGATCTGCGCGTCCGGCACGCTGGGGCAGATCATCCCACCGTCGATCGTGCTGATCCTGCTGGGCGATTTCATGTCCGGCGCTTACACCCAGGCGCAGCTCGACATGGGCAATTTCGCGCCGCAGCCGATCTCCGTCGTCGACCTGTTCGCCGGGGCGTTCATTCCGGGCTTGATCTTGGTCGGGCTCTATATGGCCTGGGTGGTCGTCGTCGCCGTCACGCGGCCCTATGCGGCCCCGGCGATCGAGATGCCGCCGGAGGTGAAGGGCCATATGGTCCGCCAGGTGATGACCGTCCTGGTGCCGCCGGCCTTGCTGATCGTGGTGGTGCTGGGCTCCATCCTGACCGGTGTGGCAACGCCGACGGAGAGTGCCGCCGTGGGTGCGGTCGGCGCGTCGGTGATGGCGTTCCTGCGCGGCCAGCTCAGCCGCCGCGTCCTCCTGGAGGTGATGGAGCAGACCACGCTGATCTCCTGCATGGTCTTCGTCATTCTCTTGGGCGCGTCGGTGTTCTCGCTGGTGTTCCGCGGCTATGGCGGCGAGCACCTGGTGGAGGAGGTGTTGAGCGCGCTGCCGGGCGGCGTTGCCGGCGCGGTGGTGGTGGTGATGCTCTTGATGTTCGTCATGGGATTCTTCCTCGACTTCATCGAGATCATCTTCGTCGTCGTGCCGATCGTCGGCCCGGTGCTGTTGGGCATGGGGCTGGATCCGGTCTGGTTGGGCGTGATGATCGCGGTGAACCTGCAGACTAGCTTCCTGACACCGCCCTTCGGCTTCGCACTGTTCTATCTGCGCGGGGTTGCGCCGGCGGGTATCCGCACCACCGACATCTACAGCGGGGTGGCGCCGTTCGTCGTCATCCAGATCGTCATGCTGGGCATTCTCGCGACTTTCCCTGTGCTGGCCACCTGGCTGCCCGGGGTGCTGAACCCCTGATGAACGGTCGGGCACCGCAAGACCTCTTCACCTGACCGTCGTTCCCGCGAAAGCGGGAACCTCCTGGTGTCGCAAAATGTGGCTGGAGATCTCCGCTTTCGCGGAGATGACGGGGAGGGGGCTACGCCGCGATCTGCTCGGCGATCCAGGGGGGCAGGGCGAAGCTGGCGGCTTGCACCTCGGGCGTCCAGTAGCGCCCGGCGATGCCGGCGGCGGCGGCGCGATCGGCCAGCACCTCGGCAGAGACCCGGCGCAGCGCGGGATTGTCGCTGGCCCAGCCCAGCGTCATGACGCCACCGTAGTAGGTCGGCACCACCGCGAGATAGGCGCCGACGTCCGTGAAGCCGGCCTGGCGGAGATTGCCGGTGATCATCGCCAGCTCGCCGGGCTGGACCGCCGGCACGCCGCCCTGCACCACCAGGACGCCGCCGGGCGCCAGCGCGCGCCGGCACGCGGCGTAGAATTCCGCGGTGAACAGCACCGCGCCGGGGCCGATCGGGTCGGTGCTGTCGACGATCAGGACGTCGAACCCGCCGGGTGCCGCCTCGGCCATCCAGCGGGCGCCGTCGGCGATGACCAGGCGGGCGCGCGGGTCGTCGAAGGCTGCGCCGCAGACCTCCGCCAGCCAGCGCCGGCTGAGATCGACCACCGAGCGGTCCAGCTCCACCAGCACCGCCTCCGTCACGCCCGGGTGCTCCAGAACCCTGCGCAGCGTGCCGCCGTCGCCGCCGCCGATGATGGCGACACGGGGCGCGCGGCCCCGCGCCAGGATCGGCACATGCGCCAGCATCTCGTGATAGACGAACTCGTCGCCGGTGGTGAGCTGCACCACCCCGTCCAGCGCCAGCACCCGGCCGAACAGCCGGTTGTCGAAGATCACCAGGTCCTGGTGCTCCGTGCGCTCGCGGAAGACGACGTCGTCCATGGTCAGCGCCTGGGCGACGCCGTCATGCAGCGTCTCGGTGAACCATTCGGTCATGTCGGACTGCCTTGCTTCAGCCTTGCTTCAGGTTGTCCAGCGCCGACAGCAGCCGGTCGATGTCCGCGTCGCCATTGTGGTAGTGCGGCGAGACACGCAAGGCCCCGGCCCGCGCGGCAATGAAGATCCGACGGCCCGCCAGCGCCGGTGCGATCGCGTCGTTCCGCGCAGGCTCGACATGGCTGAGATAGACCAGCGACGACCGGTGCGCCGGATCCTCCGGGCTCAGCACCCGGAAGGCCCGCCGGTCGAGCCCGTCGATCAGTCGCTGGACCAGGCTGCGGTTGCGCGCAGCGATCGCCTCCAGCCCCACCGTGAGGAGGTCGTCGACCGCGGCCGTCCAGGGCAGGGTGTTGAAGAAGCTGGCTGTGCCGAAGACGTCGAAGGCGCGGGCCGTGCCGTCGTCGCCGATATCCAAGGCGAGGTTCGGCTGCGCCAAGGCGCGCTCATCCATCAGGGTGAGCCAATAGCGCTTCAGCGGTCGCAACCGGTCTCGAAACGCCGGATGAAGCCACAGGAGGCCGGTGCCGTAGGGGCCGCGCAGCCATTTGAAGCCGACGCTGACCAGCGCATCGATCGGCAGGTCCGCCACCGACAGCGGCAGCGCGCCCAGGCCCTGGCTGGCATTGACCGCGAAGGCCACACCGCGGTCCCGGCACGCCGCGCCGATGCCGGCGAGGTCGGCGACATGCCCATTGAGGGAGAACACCCAGCTCAGGCAGAGCAGGCGGGTGCGCGGACCGATGGCAGCATCGATCTCCGCGGCCGTCGGCGCGCCGCCGGCCGGGCTCAACACCCGCGTGGTCACGCCGCGCTCGGCCAGCAGGGTCCAGGGCAGATGGTTCGACGGGAAGTCGTCGGCGACCAACAGGATCTCGTCGCCGGGCTGCCACGGCATCGCGTGGGCCAGCACATGCAGGCCGTAGGAGGCCGAGTTGGCCAGCGCGATATCGTCGGCCGACGCGGTCAACAGCCGCGCCAGGCTGCCGCGCAGACGCTCGGCCGTTTCGCCGAAGCGATCGCCGGTGAGGTGGTAGGGCGCCCGCTTCCAGGCGAGCGCCTGCTCCAACGCCGGCACCGCGGCATCCGCCAGCAGGCCCTGATGCGCGGTGTTCAGCCAGACGAAGTCGTCCGGCGCATCGGCCGATACGCCGTGAAGGACGGACACGGGCGATCTCCGGGGCGTGCGGCCGTCGGTGTGCCTCAGGCCGCCTGTCGGTCGGCCGCCGCGGCATCGGCGCAGATCGGCTCGTCGTCGCCGCGCAGATGCTGGGTGACGCGCACGCTGTCCGGCCCGAAGGCGGCCTCCAGCACCGGGATCACCTGTTGCGGGTCGGCGTCGCCGCACATGAACACGTCCAGCGCGGCATAGGCCTTCTCCGGCCAGGTGTGGATGCTGATATGGCTCTCCGCCAGCACCGCCACGCCGGACACGCCGCCATTGGGGGTGAAGTGGTGCAGGTGCAGGTGCAACAGCGTCGCCTGGGCCGCGGTGACGGCGCGGCGCAGCGTGGTGTCGATATGGCCGATATCGTCGAGGCGGTCGCCGCCCCACAGATCGATGATCAGGTGCCGGCCGGCAAAGGTGCGACCGTCGCATTCGACCCAGTGGTCGAGCGCCTCACCATCGGCAGACTGGTCGTCCGCGGATGCGCTGCCCGTGGGATCCAGGGGTAACGACAGGCGACGCTCCGGTGCGTGGGCGTCGATCCGGTTTGTTTCTTCCGCATGGGCAGTGCTTGGCGCGATCCGGCCGTCCTGGCCGGCACCGCGAGCGTCCAAGTCGATCCCCAATTGGAAGCGCGCCGACGCAGTGGTCATGGCGACCTCCATCAGTAGATGACCCAGAAACAAAGACCGCGGTGTATGCGCCATGCGCCGGGGCAACGCAAGGAAAATCGGAATCGTCATCAAAAAAGCAAGGGCGGGGATCGGCGATCCCCGCCCAAGCAACATTGTACGAAGTCAATACGACGGGATGGCTTTTTATTAGAGCGTAACCCAATCGAACGGCAAATCACGCGCGGCGGCGAAGGCCCGTTCGGAGAAGTTGCTCCAGGTGACCGCCTGGCCGCGGAAGTCGGCGATCGACTGCATCACCTCCTGGCTCAGCGGATCGTCGACGATCAGGTCGGACAGCACCTGACCGGCCAGGCCGCCCAGCGCGGTCAGCAACTCGTCCGGGAACGGTCGCACATCGACCTCGTGCTCGGTGATCAGGCTCTGCAGCGAGGCGTTGTTGCGGGCGACGAACTCGCTCAGCACGAGCTGGTTGACCGCCGCGTTGGCCGTCTGAACGATCGCCTGAAGGTCCGACGGCAGGTCCTGCCACGCCTCCAGATTGATGAAGTTCTCCAGCACTGTCGCCGGCTCGTGCCAGCCGGGATAGTAGTAGTGTTGCGCCACCTGATAGATGCCGAAGGCCAGATCGTTATAGGGGCCGACCCACTCCATCGCATCGATCGTGCCGGACTGCATGGCCTGCAGCAGCTCGCCGCCCGGCATGTTGACGACCGTCGCGCCGGCCGCGGCCACCACCTCGCCGCCGAGGCCGGGGATGCGCATCTTGAGGCCCTGATAGTCCTCGATGCTGTTCATCTCCTTGTTGTACCAGCCGCCCATCTGGGTCCCGGTGTTGCCGCTGGGGAAGAACTTGCAGCCCATCTCCGCATAGACGCGGTCGGCCAGCTCCTGCCCGCCGCCATATTGGAACCAGGCGTTCTGCTCCTGGGCGTTCAACCCGAAGGGCGTGGCCGCCAGGTACTGGCTGGCCGCGACCTTGCCCTTCCAGTAATAGGGCGCGCCGTGGCCCATCTCGACCGTGCCGTTGGACACCGCGTCCATCGCCTCGAAGGCCGGCACGATCTCGCCGGCGCCGTAGACGGTGACGGTGATCCGGCCGTCGGACATGTTGGTGATCATCTCGCCGAGGATGTTCGCGCCGGTGCCGAGGCCCGGGAAGTTCTTCGGCCAGGTGGTGACCATGCGCCATTCCCGGCGCTCCTGCGCGATCGCCGGCTTGGGTAGGCTGGACGCGGCGGCGGTCGCCGCAGCGGCACCACCGGCGGCGCCGATGACGAACTCTCTACGCTTCACACTCATGATTGGGTCGCCTCCCTTGGCTGATGTCATGTCTTGGTTGTCGCGCGTGCGCGCTCAAGCACCGGACTTCGCCTCGCGGGAGACCGGCGACTGACGGTTGTGCATAGTCTGTCTTGAGGGGGGCCAGCAAGTCCAAGCTGGCTCACGCCGGGATCGCGTCCGCCGTTGCTGGCAGGGGCTGCCAGCCGCCGTCGAGCAGCGCCTCCAGCGGCTGAAAGCGCGCCTTGTAGCGCATCTTCTGGCTCGCCGCGATCCAGTAGCCGAGATAGACGTAAGGCAGGCTGAGGCGGGTCGCCTCGTCGACCAGGCACAAGATCAGCCGCGAGCCCAGGCTGCGTTGCGGAACGTCCGGATCGAAGAAGCTGTAGACGGCGGAGAAGCCGTCCGACAGCCGGTCGGTCAGCACCGCCCCGATCAGCCGGCCGTCGCCCTCGCGCAGCTCGATGACCCGGCAGTCGACGCTGCCTTCCTCGATCATCGCGACATAGTCGCCTTCGCTCATGCGCGCCATGTCGCTGTCGCCGTGGCGGCTGGCCTGGTAGCGGGCGAACAGGGCGTATTGCTCCGCCGACGCCAGCGCCGGGCGAGCCACCGCCACGAGGTCGAGATTACGCCGGCGCACCCGCTTCAGCGACTTGCCCTCCACCAGGTCCGCCGCGCGGATCCGCACCGGCACGCAGGCCTGGCAGGCGGGGCACACCGGCCGATAGAGGATGTCGTGGCTGCGGCGGAAGCCGGCCTGGGACAGCATGGAGTTCAGCGCCGTCGCATCCGACTGGGTCAGGCGGGTGAACAGCTTCCGCTCGATGCGGCCGTCCAGATAGGGGCACGGCATCGGCACGGACCGGAAGAAATGCTGAAGCTGGGTGATCGGCCGTTCGTTGGCTGCCATGGTTCGCGTCCGCGTCGCAAGCGCTCGCGGCTACCCGCCGACCTGGTCGAAGAAATCGCCGGCGAGATCGAGATAGACCGCGCCGATATCCTGCTGCAGCCAGTCAAGGAACTCGTGCAGCTCGCTGCGCACCAGCTCCGTCGCCGGCCAGGAGCCGAGCGCTGCCAACATCTCGTCGATCTTCTCCATCGCGGCGTTGCCCCCCCGCAACCTGTACCGCGATTTCAGCTCCGTCAGCAATGTGTTGACCTGGCGCAGCGACCCGATGACGGAGCGCGGGAAGGCCGGATCGACCAGCAGGAAGGCGACGACGTCGGCGGGCCGCAGACCGCGCGAATGGACACGCCGGAAGGCGTGGTACCCGGCCGCGGAGCGCAGCACCGCGTTCCATTGCCGGATGTCGAGCGGGGAGCCGATCTCCGCCGCCCGCGGCAGCAGCAGATGCGACTTCACGTCGATCAGCCGGGTGGTCTGGTCGGCCCGCTCCAGATACCGGCCGATGAAATAGAAGTACCAGCCCTGGTCGCGGTAGACGGTGCCCTCGACGATCCCGGTATGGGCCTGGCACGCCTCCTTGATGCGGGTGCACAGATGGGTCAGCCGCGGCATCGCGATGTCGGCCGGCGTCAGCCCGGCCAGTTGGTTGTGGAAGACGTTGAGCTGCGACCACAGCTCCGTGCTGATCAGCGGACGCAGGGTGCGGGCATTCTCCCGTGCCATCCGCACGGCGGCGCGGATCGAGGTCGGGTTGTCGTTGTCCAGCAGGTAGAAGTGCAGCACCGTCTGGGCGGTGGTCTCCGCGTGGCGCGCGTCGAAGCGCTCGCCGTCGGCGTTCAGATCGACCATCGGCCGCCAGTTCTGGGTGCCGCGGTCGTCGCGCGCGAAGGTGTCGTTGACGTGGATGAGCCGGGCGGAGTTCTCCGCGCGCTCGATGTAGCGGCCCATCCACAGGGCCGACATCGCGTAGCGCGACAGCAGCTTTTCCATCAGCCGAGCACCCAGGTGTCCTTGGAGCCACCGCCCTGGCTGGAATTGACGATGAGCTGGCCGCGCCTGAGCGCCACCCGGCTGAGGCCGCCCGGCAGCACCCAGGTGTCGCGCCCGGTGACGGCGAAGGGCCGCAGGTCGACATGGCGCGGCTCGACCCCGGTATCGGTCAGCGTCGGGCACACCGACAGGGGCACCATGGGCTGGCTGATATAGTTGGCGGGGTCGGCCAGGAGCTGGTCGCGGCAGTGGTTCAGCTCCGCCCGGCTGGCGCGCGGGCCGATGGTGATGCCGTAGCCGCCGGCCTCGCCGACCGGCTTCACCACCAGTTCGTCCAGGTTGTCCAGGGTGTAGGCGAGGCCTTCCGGCTCGCGGCAGATATGCGTCTCGACATTCGGCAGGATCGCGTCCTCGCCGAGATAGTAGCGGATGATCCGCGGCATATAGGCGTAGATCGCCTTGTCGTCGGACACGCCGGTGCCGACGGCGTTGGCCAGCGCCACATTGCCGCGCGCATAGGCGCGCATCAGCCCCGGCACGCCGAGCATGCTGTCCGCCCGGAAGGCTTCCGGATCCAGGAAATCGTCGCCGATGCGGCGGTAGATGCTGTGGACGGCGGTCAGGCCGTCGGTGGTGCGCATGAAGACGCGGTCGTCGATGACCACGAGGTCGCGTCCCTCCACCAGCGGCACGCCCATCTCGCGCGCCAGGAAGACATGCTCGGAGAACGCGGCGTTGTAGGTGCCGGGCGACAACAGCACGACCCGCGGATCGTCGACGCCGGCCGGTGCGATCTCGCACAGCGCTTGGTGCAGATGCGCGCCGTAGGGATCGACCGGCCGGACCCCAATGCCGGTGATCAGGTCGGGCAGCGTGCGCTGCATCATGTACCGGTTTTCCACGACATAGGAGACGCCGGACGGGCAGCGGCAATTGTCCTCCAGCACCCGGAAGACGCCGTCCTGGTCGCGCACCAGATCCACACCCAGGATGTGGACATAGACGCCCAGCGGCACGTCGAGCCCCTGCATCGCCGGGATGTAGTGGGCGTGGCCGAGCACCAGCTCGGCCGGCACCACCCCATCCTTCAGGATGCGCTGATCGTGATAGACGTCGTGCAGATAGAGGTTCAGCGCCTGGACCCGCTGGCGCACCCCGGCTTCCAGATAGGACCATTCCCTGGACGCGATGACCCGGGGGATGACGTCGAAGGGCAGGATGCGGTCGACGGCATCGCGGTCCGACAGGATCAGGAAGGTGATCCCGAGATTGTAGAGCTCGCGTTCCGCGTCGCTGGCCCGCCGCCTCAGGTCGGTGATGTCGAAGCGGGCCAGGCGGTCGATGATCTGCTGAGCGCCCCGGGATATGGGATCGCCGCCGAACACCTCGTCGAAGAAGCCGCCGGGGTCGTAACCCGCGAGAAGGCCGGTCCGTGCGGCGGCCCCGTCAAGGTTGCTGTCGCTCAACTGGCGTGTCGCCTTCCCTGCGAAGGTATGGCGGCACGGGCGTTTCTGGGCCATCCCTTAGCGCCGCCGCGAAGAGCCTACGAAATCCTCGCCGCACCGCACAAGAGCGGTCGTGACGGTTCAGGTGGGGAGCCGGCACGCTGGCCGGGCAGCGCCGGACGGCCGCTGCGTGCGGTCAGTGATCCGGGCTCGGCCCGGTGCTGCCGCCCAAGAGGTCGTCTAGGCTCGGCGGCGTAGCCTCAGCGGGCGGCGGCGCGGCCTCGGGCAGCTCGGGCGGCTCGGCCGCGGCGGGCGGCTCGGCCGCGGCGGGCGCCTCTGCGGGGGCGGCTGCGACGTCGCCGCCGCCGGCGACACCGGCCTGGCGCAACAGTACGATTGAGATGCGGCGGTTGCGCGGGCTGTCCGGCTCGGCGGGCAGCAGCGGTTCGGTGTCGGCCTTGCCGACCACCAGGGCCAGCCGCTCCGGCGGCAGGCCCGCCGCCTCCATGGCGCGGCGGCTGGCATTGGCCCGGTCGGTCGACAGATCCCAGTTGTCGTAGCTGACGCGCGTGCGGAACGGCGTGGCGTCGGTATGCCCGCTGACCGAGATCGGCTGCGGCATCTGGCCGATCACCTGGGCCACCAGCTCCAGCAGGTAGCGCGTGCGCTCGAACATCTGGGCGCTGCCGGACGGGAACATCGACACCCGCTCCTGATCGACGATCTGGATGCGCAAGCCCTCCGGCGTCTGGTCGATCAGCAGGCTTTCCGCCAGTTCGTGCAGCTCCGGTGCCGTCTGCAGGGCTTGGCGGATCTCCCGCTCCGCCGCGTCGAACATCGCCTGTTCCTGCTGCGCCAGCGCTTCCTCCAGCGCGGCCTGGCTGATCCCGCCGGCCGCCGCCACGGCCTCGCCCAAGCGCTCCGTCAGCGCGGCGTCGCTGCCGGCGACGCCGGCAAGCTCCGTATCGGTCAGGCCGCTCAGGAACTCGCCGAGCTGCTCCTCCGACAGGCCGCCCAACAGCCGGGCGACCGCCTCGTCGTCGAGCCCGTCGCTGAAGCCCTCGGTCAGCACCTCGACGATCTCGTCGATATCGCCGTCGTCGATGTTGTCGCTGTCCTCCGCCGGCTCCGGGCGGCCGGGCATGCGGCGGTCCAAGCTGAAACGCGAGCTGGGCGACGACATCTGGCCGGGCGAGCCGGCGGTGCGGCCGCCCATCACGCCGCCGGAGCCGCTGGTCGAGCGCGCGACGTTCGCCGGGTCGAAATAGTCGGCGATGCCCTGGCGCTGGTCGTCGGTGGTGACGTTCAACAGCCACAACAGCAGGAAGAAGGCCATCATCGCCGTCACAAAGTCGGCATAGGCCACCTTCCAGGCGCCCCCATGGTGCCCGCCGTGACCGCCCTTCTTCTTCTTGATGATGATGACGGGCGGTTCGTTGCCGTGCGAAGCCTTGGCCATGGATGCGCTCTCTGGGGGCTATCCTCTCGGGCTCTCTAGCCTATCGGCCGGGACCTGCGGGACCCTCCGGATTAGACGGAGGGCAGGGCGGAGGTTGTCTCCTCGACCTCGTAGAAATCAGGCCGGACATGCGGATAGAGCGCCTTGCGCGCGAATTCGATGGAGACCGCCGGCGCATAGCCGTGCAAATGGGCCAGCATGCCGGCCTTCATGCACTGGTAGTACCGGGTCTCCGCCTCATAGGTTTGTTTCATCGCCGAGGCCAGCGGCCCGACGAAGGCATAAGACAGCCACACGCCGAGGAAGGTGCCGACCAGGGCGCCGCCGATCAGCCGCCCCAGCACCTCCGGCGGCTCGGAGATCGAGCCCATGGTCTTGATGACGCCGAGCACGGCGGCGACGATGCCCAGCGCCGGCAGGCCGTCCGCCAGGGTCTGGATCGCCGAGGAGACCGACGTCGATTCGTGCTCGTGGCTCTCGATCTCCTCGTCCATCAGCGCTTCCATGGTGTGCGGGTCTTCCGCGTTCAACGACATCAAACGCAGGTAGTCGCACAGGAAGGTCATCGCCTTGGAATTGTTGTAGATCCCCGGAAATTGCTGAAACAGCGCGCTGTCGCGCGGGTTCTCGACATGGCTTTCCAGGGACAGCATGCCCTTGGTCTTGGCCAGCCGGAAAACCTGGTAGAGCAGGCTGAGCAGCTCCAGGTACTCTTTCTTGCCGATCTTGGGGCCCTTCAGCGCGACGCCGACGCCGGAACCCACCTTCTTCAGGACGGACTTGGGATTGGAGATGATGAAGGCGCCGATGCCGGTACCGACGATGATCACCACCTCGAAGGGCTGCCACAGCACCTCCAGATGGCCGCCCAGTGCGGCATAGCCACCCAGGGTACAAAGCACGGCAATGATGGCGCCGACGATGATCAGCATACTGGGTGGGTGTCCCCGCGCATCGCTCCCGGTCTGGTGAACCGGCGCCGGGTGCGGGACCCGGATCGGCGAGCCTTTCGAATGCCACTCAGGTTTGCAGTTGCAGCGTTAAGAAGCATTTAATGGGCGTTGTTGGGGCGTTGGCGGCAGCTTGCCGCAGGCGATCCGGGCGCTCGTGAAGGACCGGCCCTTGCCCCCGAATCCGCCCCCGAGTCCGCCCCCGACACCGCCCAACGGACCGCCCGGCGGCGCCGCCGGGACGGTGTTCCGCCGGGCGGTCGCGCGGGGGACGGTGCCGGCGCTGCATTGGCACTACTACGAATGCGTCGACCCCGACCCGGACCGGCTGCAGGTCTGGTGCTACACCGACTGCCTGTCCTACGCCCCCGGCGAGACGGTGACGGTGCATGCCGCGACCACCGCGGCGGTCTTCGACCTCACCATCGTGCGCGACAGCCTGTCGCCGGCCGTCGTGCTGCAGCGCGCGGCGCTGCCGGGCGTCTGGCCGGACACGCCGGTGGACTGCTCGGTGCGGGGCTGCGGCTGGCCGGCCGCGCTCCGCTTCGCCGTGCCGGCGGACTGGCCGTCCGGCGGCTATGTGCTGGTCGGCCGCTGCCGCGATGCGGGCGGGGCGGAGGTGGTGCACCGCCACCTGTTCCTGGTGCGCGCGGGCCCGGAGCGGCGCGCGCCCCGGGTGCTGCTGGCGGCGACCAGCACCTGGCTTGCCTACAACGACTGGGGCGGCTCCAACCACTATGAGGGGATCGCCGGGCCGGCCGGCGACGGCTTCTCCCCCGCCGTCAGTATCGAGCGGCCCTGGGCCCGCGGCTTCGTCGCCCTGCCGCGCGACGCGCCCCGCATCGCGCTGGCCGACCCGCCGCCGATCGGCGCCAAGCCGCGCTATCCGCACATGGAATGGGCCTTCGCCCACGGCTACTCCAAGAAATACGCCTCGGCCGGCTGGGCGAGCTACGAGCGCCCGTTCCTGCGGTGGATGGAGGGGCACGGCCTGGCCATCGACGTCGTCACGCAGCACGACCTGGACACCGATCCGGCCTGCCTGGACGGCTATGCCAGCGTGGTCGTCGTCGGCCATGACGAGTACTGGTCCTGGGCGATGCGCGACGGGCTGGACGCCTATGTCGATGCCGGCGGGCGGGTCGCCCGCTTCGCCGGCAACTTCCTCTGGCAGGTGCGGCTGGAGGGCGGCGGCCGCCGCCAGATCTGCCACAAGGCCGACGCGCGGGAGACCGACCCCGCCTACCGGTCCGACGATCGGCATCTGACCACGCTGTGCTGGGATGCGGTGGAGCTGGCGCGGCCGGCGGCCCTGACCATGGGGCTGTCCGGCGCGCGCGGCATCTATGCCGGCTGGGGCGGCTGCGTGCCGCGCGGGCCCGGCGGCTTCACCGTCTACCGGCCGGAGCATTGGGCCTTCGCCGGCACCGATCTCTATTACGGCGACGTTCTGGGCGGGCGGTCGCGCAGCTTCGGCTATGAGGTCGACGGGCTGGATTACGTCATCCGCGACGGGCTGCCGGCGCCGACCGGCGAGGACGGGGCGCCACCGGGGATCGACATCCTGGCGCTCGGCCTGGCGGTGACGGTGGAGGAGGATCACGGCGACCACGCGCCGGACCTGTTCATCGGCACCCGCGACGCGGAGATGATCGCGGAGGCCGTGCACGGCCAGGCGAGCCCGGCGGCGGTCGACCGGGTGCGGCGCGGCAGCGGCATGATCGCCACCTATACCCGCGGCCGGGGCGAGGTGTTCAACGCCGGCAGCGCGGAATGGGTGGCCGGCCTGATCCGCCAGGACGCGCAGGTGGAGCGGGTGACCGCGAATGTGCTGGAGCGCTATGCCGCGCGGCGCCGGGCATTGGCCTTGCCGCGCCAGGCGCTTGCCCTCGGCGGCAAATCGGCCCATGTCAGGCGGCGGGCCGAGGATCGCGCGCCCGATCACGCCGCGGACCCGACCCCGCCCGCCGTTGCCGAGAGCCCGATGACCGCCAACCCGAAACCCCGCATGCCCGACACCGTGCCGGCGGTCGACCAGCAGGCCTTCCGCCAGGCGATGGGCGGCTTCGTCACCGGCGTGACCGTCGTGACGGCGGCCGACGAGGACGGCGCCTTCCATGGGCTGACGGTCAGCTCGTTCACGTCGGTGTCGCTGGACCCGCCGCTGGTGCTGTTCTGCCTCGGCAAGGGGTCGAAGAGCCTGGGCGTGTTCACCACGGCCGCCGGTTTCGCGGTCAGCGTGCTGGCGGCGGATCAGCAGCCGGTGGCGGAGGCCTTCGCCTTCGGCCCGAAGCGCTGGGAGTCGCTGTCGCTGGAGCTGTGGGAGACCGGCGCGCCGGTGATCGGCGGCGCGGTCGCCCGGCTGGCCTGCCTGCGCGAGGCGGTCTACGAGGGCGGCGACCACGTGATCCTGGTGGGTCGCGTCGTCCGCATCGCCGTCGACGAGACCGCCCAGCCGCTCGCCCGCCTGCGCGGGCGCTATGTCAGGGTCGACCGGCGGGGGTAGGGGGGCGTCACCGGTCGAGGGCCGCGTCGAAGAACGCGATCAGCGTGTCGTTGAACGACCGATGAAAGGCCGCACGGTCGAAGCCATCGGCATCGACGCAGACCATGTCCCAGATCCGCGGGTTGATCTCCTCCAGGCGCGGGTTGCACGGCGCCATGAAGGCGAAATGCCCGGCGTCCGCGACGACATGCGTGTCGGCTCCGCCCGGCAGGCTCTGGGCGATGTGCAGGCCGTTGGTCTGGTGTGGCACCCGGTCGTCGACCGACCCTGACCAGATCTGAACCGGTATGGTCACCGCCTGGAGGCCTGCGTGGTCGAAGGCGAAGCCGAAGCCGGGTGCGGCCACGCTGACGGCGCCGATGCGCGGATCGCCCGCCACGGCGGCGATCTGCCGGGTCGTCGTTTCTTCAAGGCCGTCGAGCAGCCCGATCCGACAGACGAACTCGTCCGGCCGATCGGCGCAGTGCCGCGCCGCGACGGCGAAATCCGGCGTCGCGCCGGCTGCCACCAGCCCCGTGTACCCACCGGCCGAGAACCCGAACACCCCGACGTGCCCGGGATCAAGGCGATCCGCCCCCGACCAGTTGGACAGCATGAAGTCGAGAACGGCTGTGACATCCGCCGGCCGGGACACCAGCCATTCGCCCGGCGTCGCACTCTCGTCCTCGCTGTTGTTGCCGGGATGCTCCGGCGCCACGACGACATAGCCGGCCTCCGCCAGCGCCAGTGCGGAATGCGCATGCCCGCCCATCCAACCGCCGTCGCCATGGGAGACGACGATCAGCGGCAAGCCGGTGCCCTCCAGCGGCGCGTCCAGCGCCAGCGCCTGGCGGAACGGCGTATTCGCCTCCGCCGGAGCCGGCGTCGCTGTGGGATACCAGATGCCGATGTCGATGTCCGGGGATCCCGGGACGGCGGTTCTCTCGAACCCGGCGGCCAGGGCCGGCAAGGGCGCTGCGACCATGGCCAGAAGGATGAAGAAGAGTCGGTGCATCTCACGGTTCCGCCCGCCGGGGTGCCCAAGGTGCTGCGTTGGGTCTCGTGTGCGGACATCGATCAAGGGCGGCGCGGTGTTGATCGGTCGCAGGTATCTCGTCGCGGCGCATCGCCTGACGACGCTTGACCCTATCCAGCAAGCCGCGACGTTGCCAGACCGGCGACGTCGCTGGGTTCGACGATGTCTTCCCGCTGGTTGACTCGTCTGCTCGCAAGCACGTTGCGTACCGGTCTGGGAAGAAAAGAGGAACTACTCCACGAATACATTCAATCCAATGCCGACGCCGGCACGACCCGTGTCGCCGCCCGCATGATCTACTGGATCCAGTTGCCTGACTTCCGGGGTTTCACCACTGGCGGTGGATACTTCGCCTTGTCCGGTTTGTGGCGCGCTGAACGCTTGAAAATCCGAATCCCAATTCGCTCTCAGCACGGCCGGAATGCGACCCAAGAGGGCCTGTAGTCCACGAAGTCGAGGCTGGTCCACCGCGGTCAGGCCGGCTATCAAGCGATCTGCTTCGGCCTCGGCTGCGGCATCTTGCGTACCGGCGAGATGCTTCCAGTATAGACCGCGCATCTGGTCGAGCGTGATAATCGGTTCTCCGATATGCTCTGATATCTCCAACCGCAATGCGTCCACGAGATTGTTTTGCGTCGTTTGTCTGACATCTACAGCAATGTTTGCCCGGCCAATAGCCTCTCGTACCAGTCGACGGATTTCACTGAAGGTGCAGAGATCTGAATAGTCGGACAACAAAGAGAATGCTTGATCAAATGTCGCCGGCGGATTCAGATCCATAACTCCCGCCGCCTCTTCCATCGCGTCTTTAATCAATTTGACTACGACATCGGAGTCAGGACCAAGCAAATAATAATTCTGGTAGATCTCAGAGCCGCCAAGCAAGAATGAGCTGCCTAAGGCAAGGCCTTCGAAATTCTCGGATGATGCTCCGGTAATTCCCAATATACCTGTTGTAAGTACTGTCGTAATGGCCAAAAGTTCTTGAAACGCCTGGGTAGCGTTGTCGCGATTTGACATCTCCTCTAGATAGTCGAAGCACGTTCGCCGTGTAAGATTTGCGCCACGAACAAGATATCGTACAGCTAGTTCGGGGTTGTCGTCATCTCTGTATGATTTCTCATACGCGTCAAAAAACGCACTATCTTGATGAGCACTTACGCCATCTTCTTCGCTGCCCTCAGGCGCCGCTATGGTTCCAGAAAGATGTCCGACCTGAGCCCAGCTTGTGGGTCCCTCGACTGCTGTGCACGCCAGCATCGGAGCAACGCAAGGAACTACAACTGCCGTCTTCATCCATCGGATGTACTTGTCATTCATCGTAATCGGCCCCCCACTCATCAATCACATCCAGTCATGGCAGGATCGGTGGTGAATTGCGCGGAGTCAATGCAGTGGGTGTGGTATTCGGGCGGGATGCGGGCAATGCAGCCAATACTATATCGAAATCAGACGTTTGCGCGGTCGTCCCGTAGCGTTGAGCACCGCTTGACAGTCAAGCTTGCGCTATCGACGTCCAACACCAAACCCAGGTGCCAACGCCGATCAATGCGCCGCCGTCGTTGCCCGGCGATCCCCGCATCGTGGTTCTCTGGAACCCAGCGGTCAAAGCCGGCAAGGAGGATGAAGAACGATCGGTGCATCTCACGGTTCCGCCCGAGAGTTTGCCGAAGACGCAGCGTTGGGTCTCGCTGCGATCTTAGATCAAGGACCGTGCGGTCTTGATCGATCACTGATCTCGCAGGTCGCTTGCTAAGGACTGGACGGCGCGCCGTGGGTTGTCTCGCCGAAGCGCATCGCCCCACGACGCGCCACCCTGTCCGGCACGCCGCGACACGGCCAGATCGGCGGCATCAGCGATGAGATCGGCCACCACCGACAGGCTTGCAGCGCCCCGCGGCGAAGGGCGGGCCGCGAACTCTGCCTCGGCTTATGACCATGCGAGTGTGGCTGCAGGCGCTGTCCGCCATTGAATGCATCAATTCCGCAACGAAGAAGATCGATCCGCCTACACCACCAACTCCCCGCTCTCCGCCGGATCCTCCAGCAATCCGGCGATCACCGAAAGACCCGCCTCAACCCGTTCCCGAGCCGTCTCATGGGTCAGGCACAGGCGCACGGACTGGGGGGCCTGGGGCGGGTCAACCGCGAAGGTTTCCGCCGTGACGACGCGGACGCCGCGGCGCTCTGCCGCCGCGCGGAAGGCGTCGGCGCGCCAGGGTGGCGGCAATTGCAGCCAGAGGTGGAAGCCGTGCGGGTCGGCGGAGATCGCGTCGGCCGGCAGCAGACGGGCGGCGATCGCCTGGCGGGTTTCGGCCTCCGCGCGCTGGTGGGCGTTCAGCCGCTCTGCTGTGCCGTCGGTGATCCAGCGCGTGGCGATTTCGGCCATCAACGGGGGCGGCATCCAGCAGGTCAGGTGGACGGCGGCGCGTACTGCGGCGCGATGCTTGGCCGGAATGCGCAGGTAGCCGACGCGCAGGCCCGGGGCCAGGCATTTGGACACGCTGGAGACGAACACCGTGCGCTCCGGCGCGACCTGGGCGAGCGGCGGCGGGCGGGTCGGCGGGAGGAAGCCGAACACGTCGTCCTCGACGATCGTCAGGTCGTGAGTGCGCGCGATGGCGGCGATCTCGGCGCGCCGATCGGTCGGCATCGTCACCGTCGTCGGCGTGTGCAGGGTCGGCAGGCAGTAGAGCGTGCGCGCGGCCGTCGCCCGGCAGGCGGCGTCCAGCGCGGCGGGTGACAGGCCGGCCACGTCCATCGCCACGGGCACGAGCTTCAGCCCGAGATGGCGCGCCAGCGCCTTGGCCGGCGCATAGGTCAACGCCTCGACCAAAACCGCGTCGCCGGGCAGGGTGAGGGCGAGCAGCGCGACGGTCAAGCCGTGCTGGGCGCCGGCCGTCACGACCATTTCGTCGGGGTCCGTGTCCAGGCCCAGCCGGCCGAGCCACGCCGCGGCGGCGGCCGCGTGGCCGTCGACCCTGTCCCCGGGCCGGTGGTCGAGATGCCGGGCAAGATCCCCCGACCCACCGATCGCCGCCAGGGTCGCCGCCAGCGCCTCCGCGCCTGCGCCGGGCGCCGGCAGGTTCAGCGAGAAGTCGATGACCCCGCCATCCGGTCGGTCGAGCCCTGCCACCGGCGCCACTGCCGGCAGCGGCCCGGCCGCGCGCACGAAGGTGCCGCGTCCCACTTCGCCCCGCACGAAGCCGCGGCCGATCGCCTCGGCGTACGCGCGGCTGACCGTGTTCAGCGACAGGCCCAACCGGAAGGCGAGGTTGCGTTGCGGCGGCAACCGCTCGCCGTCCGTCAGGCGGCCGGCGGCGATGGCGTCGCCGATCGCCTCCGCCAACCGCCGATAGGCCGGACCGGGTCGGTCGGGCAGGCGAGGGCACCAGATTGTCACGATGACAATGTATAGATTGACTCGATTTCCTCGTCAATGAGAGGCTCAAACGAACAGATCAATCAATACAATTCAGAGAAGAGCCGAAGAAAATGACGGAGATCGGCGGTGGCCAGACGGCCTTCTACGCCCGCGCCAACATCGTTCCCTTGCCGATGATCGCGCGGGCCGAAGGGGTGCATATGTGGGACGAGGCCGGGCGCCGCTACATCGACGCCTCGTCGGGGCCGGCGGTCAGCAATATCGGCCACGGCAACGCCCGGGTCGCCGCCGCCATGGCGGCGCAGGCCGAAACCCTCGACTACGCCTTTCCGCGCCTGGCGCGAAACCGCTCCACGCTTGCCTACACCGAGCGGCTGGCCCGGCTGGCCGGCCCGGGGCTGGAGCGGGTGCATCTCGCCTCGGGCGGCAGCGAGGCGATGGAGAACGCCATCAAGCTGCTGCGCCAGCACGCCATCGCGACCGGGCGGCCGGCGAAGACCCAGGTGATCACCTGCCAGCCGTCCTATCACGGCGCTACCATCGCCACGCTGGCGATGAACGGCGAGGTGATGATGGCGCCGTTCTTGGACGGTTTCGCCACGCCTACACCGAAGGTGCCGGCGCCGTTCGCCTACCGGCCGCCGGACAACCAGGACGCGGCACACTATGCCCGCCACTGCGCGGAGGCGCTCGACCGGACGATCCGTGACCTGGGGCCGGAGACGGTTCTCGCCTTCGTCATCGAGCCGGTGGGCGGGCTCGCCACCGGCTGCCTCGTCCCGCCGGCCGACTACATGGCCCGGATCCGGGAGATCTGCACCCGTCACGGCGTCGCCCTGGTGTTCGACGAGATTCTGTGCGGCATGGGGCGCACCGGTCGGTTCCTGGCCGCCCATCACTGGCCGGACGCGCGGCCCGACCTGGTGACCTTGGCCAAGGGCATGGGGTCCGGTTATGCGCCGCTGGGCGCGGTCCTGGCGCCGGCCGCGCTGGTCGACGACCTCGCCGAGCGGACGGGGTTCGAGTTCCAATACTCCTACAACGCCAACCCGATCGCCTCGGCGGTCGGTCTCGCGGTGCTGGAGGAATACGAGCGGCTGGACCTGATCGGCCAGGCGGCGTGGCTCGGGGCACGCCTGCGCAGCGGCCTGGACGCGTTGGCCGCCGACAGCCCGATCGTCGGCGATGTGCGCGGGTTGGGCCTGCTCCACGCCGTGGAGCTGGTGGCGGACAAGACGACCAAGGCGCCGTTCCCGACGGCGCTGCAGCCCACGGAGCGGGCGCGCCGCCACGGCCTCGACAACGGGCTGATCCTCTATGCGCGGCCCACCTCCGGCGGGCGCTATGGCCACTGGCTGCTGATCGCGCCGCCGCTGACCATCACGCCGGAAGAGCTGGACGATTTGCTGGCACGCCTGGCGGCGACGCTGCAGGGTCTCGCCGCCGATCTGGCGGGGCGTTTGGAGGCGCGGGCCGGACTCGAACCGGCGTACAAGGATTTGCAGTCCTCTGCGTAACCTCTCCGCCACCGCGCCTGGGCCAAGAGGATCGACGCTATAGCCACCGCGTCGCCGCATGGTCAAGCACAGGCGAGGGGCACGCCCGCTGGCCTCGCGCGCGTGTCGGCGGTATAAGGCGCGAAAAGGGAACCGCACCGCCGCACCACCAGTGGGGATCCTGGGACAGCCATGCCGATCGAGTACGCCCAAGCGCGCCGCAACATGATCGATGGGCAGATCAAGCCAAACCGCGTGACCGACATGGCGCTGATGACCGCGATGGGAGAGATCCCGCGCGAGGCGTTCGTGCCGGCCTGGGCGCGCGGGGTCGCCTATGTCGACGAGGACCTGAAGCTCGCCGAGACCCGCTATCTGACGGAGCCGCTGGTGTTCGCCCGCCTGGTCGACGCCGCCCAGGTGCGGCCCACCGACCGGGTGCTCGATATCGGTTGCGCTACCGGCTACTCCACCGCCGTGCTGGCCCGTCTGGCCGACACCGTCGTCGCGGTCGAGCCGGACGCCGACTTCGTGCGCCTGGCCGGCGACACCCTGACCCAGCTCGGCATCCACAATGCCGTCGTAGTCGCCGGGGCGGTGACGGAAGGGTATCCGCGCGAGGCGCCCTTCGACGTCATCCTGATCAACGGTTCGGTCGGCGCGGTGCCACGGGCGATCACCGATCAGCTCGCCGAGGGGGGCCGGCTGGTCACCGTGCTGGCGCCGGCGCTGGATCGCCCCGGGCCGGGGCAGGGTACGCTGTTCTTGAAGGTCGGCCAGACCGCCTCGCCGCGCCCGCTGTTCGAGGCCGGCACCCCGATCCTGCCCGGCTTCGAACCCGCCGCCGCCTTCCAGTTCTAGCCGCCGGCGGGCACCGGTTTCCGCCGCGGCGAAGGAACAAACTGGTTAACGCGCCGGCTTGGTATTAAGCTCCGCCCCGTTTGACCTTCCGCTACACCGCGCATTGAGGCGTCGGACACGCAGCGGCATGCCGGATCTTCCGACTCCGGCCAGCGTCGCTGCCGCTTCGGGCGGGTCGCTTCAAGACAACGCTGCGGGCGTCGTCTTGGTGGAGACCGGCTGAGCGAAGCGGGACGTTTCCGCCACTAATGCGAGGTCTGGGGTCTGGTTCGTGAGGCTTACGGCTTCATCTTTCATTAAACGCGATGGGCGACGATACCCGGTGCCGACCGATCCGCGATCGGCCTTGCGCAATGTCGTGGCACCGTATTCGCCGCTTGGCCCGGACCTCTTAGGCGCAGCTCCGCGCCCCGGGTCCGGAACCGACGGCCAGCCGGTACGGAACGACGGGAATCACAGAATGACCACGACGGCCTTCACCCGACAGCCGGGCGCCCGATCGGCGAGACCCGCAGGGCCGGGACCCGCAGGGCCGGGACCCGCAGGGCCGAGACCCACAGGGCCGAGACCCGCAAGGCCGGGACCCCGGCGGCACCAGGGCGGCATCGCGGCCGGGTTGACGGCGCTGACGCTCGTCCTGGCCCCGGCCACCGTCTTGGCGCCGGGCCCGGCAGCGGCGCAGGCGACGCTGTTGGAGGCGTTGGTCCGGTCCTACCAGACCAGCCCGATCCTGGCCTCCGCACTCGCCGACCTGCGGGCCACCAACGAGCAGATCGCCCAGGCGCTGTCCGGCTTCCGCCCGACCGTGGTGGCCCGCGGCAGCGTCGGGCAGAACTGGACGCGCTCCGTCACCGACGTGCAGGGCGCCGACGGCGGCACTTCGGCATCCATCGGCGCCGGCTTCGCCACGCCGTCCAGCGTCGGCGTGGAGGTCAGCCAGCCGATCTATCAGGGCGGCAGCACCTTCGCCGACGTGGATCGCGCGGAGCTGGTCATCCAGGCGACCCGCGCGGGCGTCGTGACCACCGAGCAAGAGGTTCTGCTGACCGCCGCCACCGCCTTCTTGAACGTGGTCGAGGCCCAGGCGGTGCTGGAACTCGCCATCAACAACGAAGATGTCCTGCGCCGCCAGTTGGAAGCGGCCCAGGATCGCTTCGAGGTCGGCGAGATCACCCGCACCGATGTCAGCCAGGCGGAAAGCCGGCTGGCCGGTGCGACCGCCGGACGCATCGAGGCGGAAGGCGCGTTGCGCTCGACCCGCGCCACCTTCGAGCGTGCCGTCGGCAATGCCGCACCGGCGCTGATCCCGCCGCAGCCCCTGGTCGGCCTGCCGACCTCGTTGGACGAAGCCGTCTCGCTCGCCCAGGTGAACAACCCCCAGGTCATCCAGGCGACCTTCACCGAGCGCGCGGCCGTCGCCAATGTCGACGTGCTGTTCGGCGACCTGCTGCCGGAGGTGTCCGTCGTCGGCGGCATCACCCAGAGCTTCGAGCCGCAGCGCACCACCGACAACTCCACGGCGGCGGAGATCCGCGCGGAGCTGACGGTGCCGATCTACCAGGCCGGCGCCGTCTCCTCGCGAGTGCGCGAGGCCCGCTACGACGCGGCCCGGGCGCGAATCGATATCGAGGATGCGCGTCGTGCGTCCATCGAGACGGCCATCGTCGCGTGGGAATCGCTGGTCACCGCCCAGGCGGCGATCGAATCGCTGCAGGCCCAGGTGCGCGCCGCGGAGATCGCGTTGGAAGGGGTGGAGCAGGAGGCCCAGGTCGGCTCGCGCACCGTGCTGGACGTCCTGGATGCCGAGCAGGAGCTGTTGGACGCGCGGGTGGAACTGGTGCGCGCCCAGCGTGACGAAGTGGTCGCCGGCTTCGAGATCCTGTCGTCGGTCGGCCAGTTGACGGCGCGTGACTTGTCGCTTCCGGTCGAGTACTACGAATTCGACGGCGACTACAACGCGACACGGTCGCGTCTGATCGGCACGGATGTCGACTAGCGGCATGGGGTCGAGGCGGGGCCGAGGCGCGAAAGCCGACCGGCCGCGCGGGGTCACGGGCTGCGAGGGCAGGGTCGATCGCCGGACGGCCCACGGGCGGATCGCCAGGTCGGCAGAAAGAGGTTTACAATGACGCGTACCGTTACGTCAGATATTCCGCCGAACCGAATCGCCGGCTGAGGAGCTGAACAGGGTATGGTGATGGCGGAGGGCAAGCCGCAACAAGAACCTTCGATGGAGGAGATCCTCGCCTCCATTCGGCGGATCATTTCCGAGGACGGCACCGAGCAGGAGCCGGCCCCGCCCGCGAACGAAGCGCCCGCCGCCGTCGAACCGCCGCCGCCGCCGCCACCGCCGGAACCCGAGCCGGAACCCGAGCCAGAGCCGGAGCCCGACCCGCCCCCACCGCCACCACCCCCGCCGCCGCCGCCGCCGCCACCCCCGCCCCCGGAACCGGCCTTCGAGCCGGAAGACGAGGTGTTGGAGCTGACCCAGCGCGTCGATGTCGGCGAGCCGGCGCCGCCCCCGCGGCCGGCACCCCGGGCCGATGAGGGCGCCGGTCTGTTGTCCGCGGATGCCGATGCCGCCGCGCGCAATGCCCTGCATCGCCTCGACGGATTCGACACGGTGCCGATCACCAGCCATCCCACCAGTATCGATGGCGGCAAGACCCTGGAGCAGCTTGTCGCGGAGCTGTTGCAGCCGATGCTGCGCGAGTGGCTGAACGCCAATCTTCCCGGCATCGTCGAACGCATCGTCGAACGCGAGGTCCGGCGCCTCGGCCGCGACCGCTAACCGCCGCCGATGACGGGCCGGCCGGCCGGCCGGCCGCCCGGGTCTCGCTGAACCGGCGGCTTCTCCCGCGCTTGACCCCGGCGCCTTGATGCGCGATGCGAGCCGCCGACGGGCGCGGCTGGCGCGCCCCGCATGCCGATTCGCAAGGGCTCGCCCCGATGCTCGACAAGACCTATACACCCGCCGCGCTCGAAGAGCGGCAATACGACGAGTGGGAGCGCGCCGGCGCCTTCGCCAGCGACGTCGCCTCGAACCGCGCGCCCTACACGATCATGATGCCGCCGCCCAACGTCACTGGCAGCCTGCATATGGGCCATGCCCTGACCATGACGTTGCAGGACGTGCTGATCCGCCATCAGCGCCGCCTGGGCCGCGACGCCCTTTGGCAGCCGGGCACCGACCATGCCGGCATCGCCACGCAGATGGTGGTGGAGCGCAACCTGGCGGCCGACGGCATCGGTCGCCTCGACCTCGGCCGCCCGGCCTTCGTGGAGAAGGTCTGGGAATGGAAGGCCGAGAGCGGCGGGCGCATCGTCGACCAGCTCCGCCGCCTCGGCTGCTCGCCCGACTGGCCGCGTGCCCGCTTCACCATGGACGAGGGGCTGAGCCACGCCGTCCGCCGCGTCTTCGTCGAGCTGTACCGCCAGGGGCTGATCTATCGCGACAAGCGGCTGGTCAACTGGGACCCCAAGCTGCACACCGCGATCTCCGATCTGGAGGTCGAGCCGCGGCCGGTCGACGGCAAGCTCTGGCATCTCCGCTATCCGCTGGCCGACGACCCGCGCACCACCCTGACCGTCGCCACCACCCGGCCGGAGACGATGCTGGGCGACACCGCGGTCGCCGTGCATCCGGACGACCCGCGCTATGCCGCGCTGATCGGCCGGCACGTCCGGTTGCCGATCGTCGATCGGCTGATCCCGATCGTCGCCGACGACTATGCCGATCCGGAGCAGGGGTCGGGCGCGGTGAAGATCACCCCGGCCCACGACTTCAACGATTTCGAGGTCGGCCGCCGGCACGGCCTGGCGATGATCAACATCTTCGACCGCGACGCCCGCGTGCTGGTCGACCGGTTCGAGGTCCATGGCGGCGACGCGGAGGCGCCGGACAGGGCCGTGCCGGAGGGTTTTGGCGGGCTCGACCGCTACGCCGCCCGCACCAAGGTCGTCGCCGCGTTCGAGGCGGCGGGCCTGTTGGAGAAGATCGACCCGCATGCCCACACGGTGCCGCATGGCGACCGCTCCGGCGTCGCCATCGAGCCGTGGCTGACCGACCAATGGTACTGCAACGCCGCGGTGCTGGCCGCGCCGGCGATCCGGGCGGTGGAGGAGGGGCGAACCCGCTTCGTGCCGAAGACCTGGGAGAAGACCTATTTCGACTGGATGCGTAACATCCAGCCCTGGTGCATCTCCCGCCAGCTCTGGTGGGGCCACCAGATCCCCGCCTGGTACGCGCCGGGCGGCGAGGTGTTCGTGGCGGAGACCCAGGCCGAGGCGCTGGCCGCGGCCGAGGCAGCACTGGGGCCCGAGGTCACGCTCCGCCGGGACGAGGACGTGCTGGACACCTGGTTCTCCTCCGCGCTGTGGCCGTTCTCCACGCTCGGCTGGCCGGACGAGACCCCGGCACTGACGCGCTACTATCCCGGCGACGTGCTGGTCACCGGTTTCGACATCATCTTCTTCTGGGTCGCGCGGATGATGATGATGGGCCTGCATTTCATGGGCGATGTGCCCTTCGCCACGGTCTACATCCACGCCCTGGTGCGCGACGCGCAGGGCCAGAAGATGTCGAAGGCCAAGGGCAACGTCATCGACCCGCTCGACCTGGTCGACCAGTACGGCGCCGACGCGCTGCGCATGACGCTGGTGTCGATGGCCGCCCAGGGGCGCGACATCAACATCTCCCCCGATCGGGTGGCCGGATACCGCAACTTCGCCACCAAGCTTTGGAACGCGGCGCGCTATTGCCAGATGAACGATTGCCGGCCGGTCCATGGGTTCGACCCGGCCTCGGTGACCGCACCGGTCAACCGCTGGATCGTCGGCGAGGCAGCGGCTTTGCGCGGCACCGTCGACCAGGCGCTCGACGGCTATCGGTTCAACGAGGCGGCCGGCGGCATCTACCAGTTCGCCTGGGCGACCTTCTGCGACTGGTACCTGGAATTCACAAAGCCGCTCTTGGCCGATGCCGATGCCGGCCTGGTCGCCGAGACGCGGGCGACCACCGCCTGGGTGCTGGACCGCATCCTGGAGCTGCTGAACCCGATCATGCCCTATCTGACGGAGACCCTGTGGGCCTCCATGGGCGACGGCGAGGACCGGGGGCGGCTGATCGACGCGGTCCGGCCGACGCTGCCCGACGGCCTCGGCGATCCGGCGGCGGCGGCGGAGATGGACTGGGTGGTGCGGCTGGTCTCGACGATCCGCACCGTGCGGGCGGAGATGAACGTGCCGCCCTCGGCCGCGCTGACGCTTCTCGTGCGCGACGGCGGGCCGGAGACGCGCCGCCGGCTGGACGCGCACGGGCCCCTGATCACCCGGCTGGCGCGCCTGGAGGCGATTGCGGAGACCGCGGCGGTGCCGGGTGGGGCGGCCCAGGCGGTGCTGGACGAGGCGACGCTGATCCTGCCGCTTGCCGACGTCATCGATCTGGCGCGCGAGCGCGAGCGCCTGGGCCGCGAGATCGCCAAGGTGGAGGCGGAGATCGCCAAGATCGAGGCCAAGCTGGCCAACCCCAACTTCCGCGCCAAGGCCCCGGACACGGTTGTCGCAGAGCAGCAGACCCGGCGCGACGGTTATGCCGACATCCGCGACCGCCTCGCCGCGGCCCTGGCGCGGGTAGAGGGGTAGGGGTGTCCTGATCCGGCTGGTGACCTTCTTCAGTTGAAAGACTATCTTTATGACTAGCCATTCCTTCGCGAGGGGCGGGAACACGGGCAATGGGTAAGAGTTGGCCGGTTCATGAGGCAAAGGCGCGCTTCAGCGCGTTGCTCGCGGCGAGTCTGACGCAGGGCCCTCAGGTCGTCAGCCGCCGCGGCGTGGACGCGGCCGTCTTGATTCCGATTGAGCAGTGGCGGCGCATGGAGAGCATGGCCACGCCGTCCCTTAAGGATCTGCTGCTGTCCGGCGAGGCCCGGACGGAACGGCTGACGCCGGACCGCCAGGCGGTTCCGCGGCGGCGGACGGTACCGCTCGACTGATACGCGACGGTGTATCTGCTCGACACAAACGTGGTTTCCGAGCTGCGGCGGCCGCGACCGCATCTTGGTCTCGTCCGCTGGTTGGAAACCGTGCCGACCGATCAGTTGTTTCTGTCGGCGGTGACGGTCGGGGAGATCCAGGCCGGCATTGAAGTGACGCGCGACCAGGACCCAGAAAAGGCGGCCGAGCTGGAAGGGTGGCTGGACCGCGTCATGGCCAGCTACTCGGTCCTTTCGATGGACACGATGGCGTTCAGGCAGTGGGCTCGTTTCAAGCATCGAAAGTCCGATACGCTGATCGAGGACGCCATGATTGCGGCGACCGCGGCGGTTCATCGGCTCGTACTGGCGACGCGGAATGTCCGCGACTTCGCCGAGTTCGATATCGATGTCGTCGATCCGTTCGCGCATCCGTCGTCGGAGAGCTGAAGAAGCGATGCTGAGCGGGTCGGCGCCCGGCACCGTTGCCTTCCCGGAACGCAAGGCTGGTCTACGCCGCTGAGGGCTGGGCAGAGGCGGCGGGCAGACGCTAACGTCGCCGTCCGCATGCGATGAGGGGGAGGGGTGCCGCGATGCCGCTGGACGACCGCAAGGCCAAGGGTTCGGACAAGCCTGAGGGTTGGGACAAGTCGCGCCTGCCGAGCCGGCATGCGACCGAGGGTCCGAGCCGGGCGCCGCACCGGTCCTACTACTACGCCATGGGCCTCACCCGGGAGGACATGGACAAGCCCTTCGTCGGCGTCGCCACCTGCTGGAACGAGGCGGCCCCTTGCAACATCGCGCTCTCCCGCCAGGCGCAGGTGGTCAAGCTCGGCGTCAAGGCCGGCGACGGCACGCCGCGGGAGTTCACCACCATCACCGTGACCGACGGCATCGCCATGGGGCATGCCGGCATGAAGTCGTCGCTGGTCAGCCGCGAGGCGATCGTCGACACGGTGGAGCTGACCATGCGCGGGCACAGCTACGACGCCATGGTCGGCTTGGCCGGCTGCGACAAGTCGCTGCCCGGCATGATGATGGCGATGGTGCGCCTCAACGTCCCGGCGATCTTCATCTATGGCGGATCGATCCTGCCGGGCCGGTTCCGCGGCCGCGACGTGACGGTGCAGGACGTGTTCGAGGCGGTCGGCGCCCATGCCGGCGGCCAGATGTCGGATGCCGATCTGGAAGCGCTGGAGCAGGTCGCCTGCCCGACGGCCGGCGCCTGCGGCGGGCAGTTCACCGCCAACACCATGGCCTGCGTGTCGGAGGCGATCGGCCTGGCGCTGCCCGGCTCGGCCGGTCCGCCGGCCCCCTATGAGAGCCGCGATGCGTACTGCCAGCGGGCCGGGCGCCAGGTCATGGCGCTGGTCGCCCAGGGCATCCGGCCGCGCGACATCGTTACCCGCAAGGCGCTGGAGAACGCGGCGACCGTGGTGGCGGCGTCGGGTGGCTCGACCAATGCCGGCCTGCACCTGCCGGCGATTGCGCATGAGGCGGGCATCGATTTCGACCTCCACGCGGTGGCGGAGATCTTCAAGCGCACGCCCTATATCGCCGACCTGAAGCCCGGCGGCCGCTACATCGCCAAGGACCTGTTCGACATCGGCGGCATCCCGGTCTTGATGCGCGCGCTGTTGGACGGCGGCTATCTGCACGGCGATTGCCTCACGGTGACCGGCCGCACGATCGCGGAGGACCTGGAGGGCGTTGAACTGCCCGCCGACCAGGATGTCGTGCGGCCGACCAGCGATCCGATCACCCCAACCGGCGGAGTCACCGGCCTGGTCGGCTCGCTCGCCCCGCAGGGCGCCATCGTCAAGGTCGCCGGCATACCGACGGAGCGGCTGGTCTTCCGCGGCCCCGCGCGCTGCTTCGACAGCGAGGAGGAGGCTTTCGCCGCGGTCCGGGCGCGCGACTACCGCGAAGGCGAGGTGCTGGTGATCCGCTATGAGGGGCCGCGCGGCGGTCCCGGCATGCGCGAGATGCTGTCCACCACGGCGGCGATCTACGGCCAGGGGATGGGCGAGAAGGTGGCGCTGATCACCGATGGCCGCTTCTCCGGCGCCACGCGCGGCTTCTGCGTCGGCCATGTCGGGCCGGAGGCGGCGGTGGGCGGCCCGATCGGCCTTCTGCAGAACGGCGACATCATCGCCATCGACGCCATCCGCGGTACCATCGATGTCGAGGTCGACCCGGCCGAGCTGGCCCGCCGGCACGCCGCCTGGCAGCCGCGCACCCACGACTTCCAGGCCGGTGCCTTGTGGAAATACGCCCAGCTTGTCGGCGATGCCGAGAAGGGGGCAGTGACCCACAAGGGCGGCGCGGCGGAAACCCACTGCTACGCCGACATCTGACGGCGTCACGCCGGACTCTGTTCCAGGTCGTGGCGTCCCACGTTGCGGCGTCCCACGTTGCGGCGTCCCACGTTGCGGCGTCCTACAAGTCGCGGCGTCCCGCACGTCGGGGCATCTCGGATCGGCGCGCGCCGGTCTGGGGCGTCGGGTCGAGCGCGCCGGATCTTCGGCCGGCGCGCCATGAATTACCTTGGTCGCATAATGATCGTACTCGATGACGATCAAGTCTTGCGAATGGGAATAATTCCTTATTGCGCGTCCGCGCCGGTCGATCGCTTATGTCACCGGCAAAAAGCTTCGCGAGTCGTACAATCTTCCAACCCTACGATGACGCGCAATACGGGATGTTTTTGCAGGTGCTTGCGGCAACTCGGTTGTTATGTGTGACCGAACCTGTCGATTCTTTTTTTGTTTACGAAATCTGATTAGTTTCTAACATTGTATCTAAGGGCAAGCCGGCTGTCGGAATCATCTCTTTCCGGCCGTCCGGCGCATCCAAAGACGAATGGCGGGGGATGGGATCGGCTATGGAGTCCTCTTGTCATCGGGTCTCTGCGGCGCAGTTTTCAGGGCTGCCGACGGGAACCGGGCACCGTGGTGCCGGTTGGGCGGGCGGCATCTAAAGGTGCTTGATACCGAGGAAATTGGGCCGATGCTGACAAGCGATCCTTGTCCGCGCAGCGACCGAACCGCGCTGATGGCGCGGCGTCGTCGCACCAGGGCGTATGTCGAGACGGTCGTGTTTCTGATCGTGCTGGTCGTCACCGCCGGGGTGGCGATGACCGTCGATCTGTTCGAGCAGCTCGTCGAGCTGACCCGAAAGGTGGAGGCCTTCGAGCTCGATGAGGTGTTCACTGGCCTGATCACAACTTCGTTACTGGCGCTGGCCTTCTGCGGCCGGCGCATGGCCGATCTCAGTCGCACCATAGACGATATCGATGCCATTGCCGCGGAGCGGTCGCGGGACTGGCAGCGCCTGTGCGACGCCATCGAGACCATCGATGCCGGCTTCGCCCTATGGGATAGCCAAGATCGCCTGGTGCTGTGCAACGACCGCTACCGCGCCATGTTCCCCAGCGTCCGCGAGGTGATGCGCGAAGGCGTGCCGTTCGAGGCCGCGCTCGGCGTCTACTACGAACATCTTCAGACCCTGTTTCCGGACCGGCCGCTCGCCGCGATGCGCGAGGAACGGCTGCGTCTGCATCGGCGCGGCGGGACGTCGGTCTATCTGGACCCGTTCGGTCGCTGGATCCGCTCCGACGACCGCCGGACCTGGGACGGCGGGACCGTCAGCCTGCGCACCGATATCTCGCTGATGAAGCAGCGGGAGATCGATCTGGAGCACGCCGCGGTGCATGCGGAGCATCAGGCGCATGATCTTGGCACGCTGGCGGAGCAGCTCAGCGATGCCCTGCGCACCGCGCAATCGCTTCGTGTGCAGGCCGAGGAAGCCAATATCGCCAAATCAAACTTCCTCGCAACCATGAGTCACGAGCTGCGCACGCCGTTGAATGCCATTATCGGTTTTTCGGATATTATAAAGAACCGTAGTTTCGGTGAAGAGTGGATCGACCGGTATTATTCTTATGCTGAAGATATTCACGATAGCGGTATACATCTCTTGAATATCATCAATCAAATTCTCGATCTTTCGAGGATTGAGTCGGGCAACGTCGAATTGAACGTGCAGTCCATGGACGTTCAGGCCTTGCTGTCCGGGTGTTGCGAGCTGATCCGCCACGAAATCCAGAGTAAGCGGATCGATCTTGATCTTGATGATGTCTGCGACCATTGCGAGGTGTGGGCGGACGAGCGGAGCGTGAAGCAGATCCTGTTCAACATCCTGTCCAACGCCATCAAGTATACGCCGGAGTACGGGCAGATCCGGATCGCCGCAGATGGCATCCCGGACGGCGGCTTGGAGATCACGGTGGCGGACACCGGGATCGGGATTCCGGAGAACGAGATGGCCCGGCTGTTCCGGCCGTTCGAGCGGATGGACACTGGCTACACCAGTTCCATCGGCGGCTCCGGCCTCGGCCTGCCCATCGTCCAGAGCTTGATGGAGGCGCATGGCGGGTCCATCAGCATCGACAGTACGCCGGGTCGGGGGACGACGGTCGTCTTGCGGTTCCCGAAGCCAGCGGACGGTGCGGATCGGGGGGACGCCGACGAACACGCACCCGGTATGCCCGCCGCCGCGCCGATCATCGCCATGCCCTTGGCCGCTGCCGTCGCGCGGGGCAGGGAGGTCGTACGCGACGCGGCCGCGCGCGACGCAACCGATGGCGAGGAGGGGGAGGCGGGCGACGACGAGGCCGCCGCGGACGGCGTGGCGCGCGTGGCGGCGATCAGCGACGCGGCGCTTGCCCGTGGCGGGCGCCCGCCCGCCGCGCGCACCGGCTAGCGGGCGACCTAACGACACCCTCCAAACTCGGCCCTGCGCCAGCGGGGACCTCCAACCAATTGAAACGAAAAGATTCCCCCCTTCGCGGGAATGACGTTCAAGGCCGAATCTGTTGTTTTCGGCAGCGTGCCAAGGTGCATTGCGCTGCCGTTGGTCGCGCGGCTCTGCATCAGCCGAGAGAGTCCAAAGACGCCTACTTCGCCCGGCCCACGGGCGGGCGCCTACCGACCCGGCCGGTCTCACACCACGGTGTGGATCTGGTTGAGAAAGCCGTCGACCTCGCGGCGCAGCTTCTCTGCTTCGCCCGCGAGCCGGCTGGAGGCGCCGGACACCTGGTCGGCGGTGGCGCTGGTCTCCGCCGCGCCGGCAGAGACCCGTTCGATGCTGCCGGATACGGCTGTCGCCCCGGCCGAGGCTTGCGCCACGCCGTCGCCGATCTCCTGGGTCGCCGCTGTCTGGCGCTCGGCGGCTTGGGTGATCGCGGTTGCCGTCTCGTCGATCCGGCCGACGGCGTCGGCGATCGCTTGGAACCGGTCGCCGGCGTCGCGGCTGGCGTCCTGAACGGCGGCGATCTGGGCGGAAACTTCCTCCGTCGCCTTCGCCGTATTGGTGGCGAGCTGCTTGACCTCTTGGGCCACGACCGCGAAGCCGCGGCCGGCCTCCCCGGCGCGGGCCGCCTCTATGGTCGCGTTCAGGGCCAGCAGATTGGTCTGCGCGGCGATCGTGGCGATCAGGCCGACCGCCTCGCCGATGCGCAGCGCCGCCTGATCCAATCGGTCCATGCCGTCGCGGGTCTCCGCGATCCTGGAAACGACGCCGCCGCTGATCTCCGACGACCGGCCCGCCTGGGTGCCGATCTCCGCGATGGAGGCGGACAGCCTTTCAGAGGCGGCGGCGGCGGACTGGACATGGGTCGCCGCGCTGTCGGCCGCCTCGCCCACCGACTCCGACTGTTCGCGCGTGGCGTGGGCGATCGCCTCCATCCGGGCCGCGGTTGCGTCCAGATCCGTTGCGGCGCCGACCACGCCGTCGACGACCCCCGCGATGGTCGCCTCGAAAGTCTCGGTGACGCCGCGGAACTCCGCCACCCGCTGGGCGATCCCGTCGGTCGCCGCGTTGATCGACTTGGCGCCGCCGAGGAATGCACCGACCATGCCGGTCTCGATGATGCCGCGGAAGTACTTGTTCCGGCTGACATAGTCCATCGATGCCGTGGACTCGCGGATATAGGCGTCGGTGCGGTCGATCAGGCTGTTGATCGCCCACACCATCTCCGCCAGGTCGCCCGCCTCGCGCATGCCGACCAGGCGCGCTTCGAAGTCGCCGGCCGCAACGGCTTGGCAGACTGCCGCACAGCGCCGCAACGACCGGCCGGTCCTGACGAGACAACCGATGGCCGCCAGGGCGGCCACCGCGATCGCGCCCGCCAGGGCTGCCGGGAGGAGGCCCGCACCCGTCGCCACGGCGAGCCCCAGGCCCGAGACCGCCAGCGCCGCCACCGCGCCGCACAGCCACAACGCCCTAGAGAGAGAGGACGAATTCGTCATAGCCGACGTTCTTCTCGTTCAGCGTGTCCAGCATCATCTGGAAGGAGCATTGCAGCCCGCGCTTGCGATCGTGGTGGCGGTTCTCCTCCGCCAGCAGGGCGCGGTAGAGCGGCGCGACGATGGTCTCCACGACCTGCCGGTTCGGCACCCGACGGTTGGAGTGGTAGCCGAGCACCGTCCCATCCAGCCCGACGCTGGGCGTCACATGGGCGAACACCCAGTAGTTGTCGCCGTTGCGCGCCATGTTGTTGACGTAGGCGAAGACCTCCTGCCCCTGGGCCAGCGTGTCCCAGAGCAGCTTGAAGACGCAGCGCGGCATCTCGGGATGGCGGATGATGCTGTGCGGGGCGCCCAGCAACTCCGACTCCTCGAAGCCGGCGACGCGCATGAAGACCCGGTTGGCGTAGGTGATGGTGCCCTTCAGATCGGTCTTGCTGACGATGATCTCGTCGACGTCGAAGCGCACCTCCCGGCCCGTCGGTCGAACCGCACGGCTGAGTTTTCGCGGCGCCTTCGGTGTCGTTCGGGCAAGCGGCATCAAGGCCATGGACGGCGGTCCGGCTGCGGTTCGAAGTCGAACCGTGATTCTTGGGGAACCCCATTTAAGGAACGATGAATCCACTTACTCGCGCTATGGCCGAAAGACCATCGGGGCAAGCGCAACAAAACTATGGGTATTTAGATTGCTTCCAGGATATCTCGTGGCAAGTGTGCGCCGGAGGGGCGGTGCGCCCCGGCGCTCAGAAACCGGTGTGCTGGCGCAACTGCCGGGACAAGGCATGCATGTAGGCGTGAACCTGCTGGTCGGGTCCGGCGAACTGCCCGCTATTGGCGTCGAAGTACTGGTCGACGGATTGCAGCGTCGGGGTCATGCGAACGGCGCCGCCCGGCACCGCAAAGCGTGATCCGACGGCTTCCATCATCATGCGCCGCTGTCCGCAGCTCAGTGCGTTCAGGGCGTTGCCGACGACGCCGCCGACCAGGCCGCCGATCAAGCCGCCGCGCAACTCGCCTGTCAGTGCCGTGCCTAAGACGGCGCCGATGGCGATGGCATTGATCGACTGCGCATCGCCCGTCCGTCGGATCTCTTCGACTTCTTGCGCCGCAGTGAACAGGCCCTGGACATACGGGTTTCCGGCGCCGCGGCCCGCCGTCAGGAAGTCGCCGGCCAGCCGCACGATTTCCTGCTGACAGAGCGACTGGAAGATGTCCCGCGCGCAGTAGAGTTGGCGGGTGTCCTCCACGCCGGGGCCGAAGAAGGTGCCGATGCCGGCCGGCCCCGCCGGCACCAATGCCAGCGCGACCTGGAGTTCGTCCGGGTGAAGCTGGTTGCACCAGCGCCGCAGGGTATCGTGCTGGACGCGGTGGATGCCGGTATGCAACGGCGGCGAAGCGTCGGCCGGGTGGCTCAGTCGGGCTAGCTGGACCGCGGCCCGCGAGTCGGTCGCCATGGCGGGGGTCGCAAAGACCATCAGGGCGCCGATCACTGCGCCGGCGATGCCGCCGCACCGGCGCCGCAGCGCGCCCGATCGCGGGCGGCGGGACGGGCTGGTTCCGGAAACGACTGAGCTTGCCACGGCCGGCCCCCCAAATGTCGCCGATCGGATGCCAGTCTGCACCCGCGGGTTGACGATAGCGGCCGCGCGCTGGGGAGACCAGATCGCGATGGAAAGCTCGGCGCGGCCGCCGCCACGCGATGGCCGTCGTGGCGGTCAATCCGCCAGCGTGATGCTGACGCGGCGGTTCTGTTTGCCCTTGTTCTCGATCTTGCCGACGGCGACGAGGCCGATCTCGGTGGTGTTGGCGACATGGGTGCCGCCGCAGGGTTGCAGGTCGACGGGGTTGTTCTGAGGACCGATGCACACCAGGCGCACCCGCCCGCTGCCGACCGGCGGCTTCACCGACAGGGTGCGCACCAGTTCCGGCCGGCGGGCCAGTTCGTCCTCGTCGATCCACAACACGGCGACCGGATGGCCGGCGGCGATGCGCTGGTCCAAGGCGGCCTGGATTTCCGCCTTGTCGAGCGGCTGGCCCGGCAGGTTGAAGTCGAGCCGGCTCTTGTCCGCGCCGACCTGCCCGCCGGTCACGTCGGCCGGGATGATCGAGCACAGCAGGTGCATGGTGGTGTGCATGCGCATATGGCGGTAGCGGCGGTCCCAGTCGATCGCCGCTTCAACCGCCATGCCCGCCGGCGGCAAGGCGGCACCGGGCGCCGGCACGTGCACGACGCCCCCACCGCCGCCCTTGATCGTGTCGACGATGGCCACCGCGCCGCCGTCCCAGGTCAGCGTGCCGGTGTCCCCGGGCTGGCCGCCGCCGGTCGGGTAGAACACCGTCCTGTCGAGTACGATGGCGCCGTCATCCGCGGCCACCACGCGCGCGGTGCAGGTCTTGGCATAGGCGTCGGCGCGGAAGAGGTCGGCGTCGTCGGCCATCGCGCTGCGGTTCCGGCGCTAGAGCCAATCGGGCACGGGCAGGCCCTTGGCGGTGAGGAACTCCGGGTTGAACAGCTTGGACTGATAGCGGGTGCCGCTGTCGCACAAGACGGTGACCACCGTATGCCCGGGGCCGAGCTGGCGGGCCAGCTTGATGGCGCCCATCACGTTGATGCCGCTGGAGCCGCCCAACACCAAACCTTCCTCCCGCAGGAGGTCGAAGACCACGGGCAGGGCCTCCGCATCGGTGACCTGCTGGGCTCCGTCGATCGGCGCGTCCTTCAGGTTGGCGGTGACGCGGCCCTGGCCGATCCCTTCGGTGATCGACGTGCCCTCCGCCTTCAACTCGCCATGGGCGTAGAAGCCGTAGAGGGCGGAACCCATGGGGTCCGACAGGACCGCCTTGACCGCGGGCTTGCGGGCCTTCAGCGCCTTGGCGACGCCGGCCAGCGTGCCGCCGGTGCCGGCCGCGCAGGTGAAGGCATCGACCCGGCCTTGCGTCTGCTCCCAGATCTCCGGCCCCGTCGTCGCCTCGTGGCCGTCGCGGTTGTCGGTGTTGTCGAACTGGTTGGCCCACAAGGCGCCGTTCGGCTCGCTGGCCGCCATCTCTTCGGCCAGGCGTTGGGAGACGTGGACATAGTTGCCGGGGTCGCGATAGGGCACGGCCTTGACGAGGTGAAGCTGCGCGCCGCACAGGCGCAGCATGTCCTTCTTCTCCTGGCTCTGGGTCTCCGGCATGACGATGACGGTGCGATAGCCCAGCGCGTTGCCGACCAGGGCCAGGCCGATCCCGGTATTGCCGGCGGTGCCCTCGACGATCACGCCGCCGGGCTTCAGGCGGCCCGCCGCCTCCGCCGCGCGGACGATGGCGAGCGCCGCGCGGTCCTTGACCGAGCCGCCGGGGTTCAGGAACTCCGCCTTGCCGAGGATCTCGCAGCCGGTCTCGCGCGAGGCCCGCGCCAGGCGGATCAGCGGGGTGTTGCCGATGGCGTCGACGAAATCGCGACGGACCGGCGGCGGGGTGAGGGCGGGAAACATCGACAAGCGCTCGTGAACCGCGGGGCAGGGAGGCGGGCGGCCCGATGCGGGCGGCCAGCCGGCCCCTGTTTAGTCAACGCGGCCAACGGAAACAAACGGTAGATGCCAGCCGCGCCTACTTGAACCGTTGGCGCAGCACGTTGCTGAGCGCGTCGACGACGGTCACCGTCACCAGGATGACCAGCAGGATGGCGGCCACCTGCGGGTAGTCCAACAGGCGCAGCGAGCCCACCAGCTCCGTGCCGATGCCGCCGGCGCCCACCATGCCCATGACGGTGGAGGCGCGGAAATTGTACTCCCACCGGTACATGGTCACGTCGGCGAACTGCGGGAACACCTGGGGCATCACGCCATGAGTGATCACCTGCAGGCGCGTGGCGCCGGCCGCCTCGGCCGCCTCGATCGGCGCGTTGTGGGCGTGCTCGATCGCCTCGGCGAAGAACTTGCCGACCATGCCCACGGAATGCAGGCCGAGCGCCAGCACGCCCGGCAGCATGCCGAAGCCGACCGCCGCGACGAAGATGATCCCCATGATCAGCTCCGGGATCGACCGGAGCGCGTTGAGGACCAGCCGGGCCGCCTGGTAGGCGACGAGGTTGGGCGTGGTGTTGCGCGCCGCCAGGAAGGCCAGCGGCACGGAAAAGACGATGGCCAGCGCCGTTCCGGCCACCGACATCGCCAAGGTCTCCACCATCGGCGACACCCAGGCCCGCCACCGGGCGAAGTCGGGCGGCACCATCTCCGCGATCAGGACGCCGATCGCCGGCAGGCCCTCCGCCAGCCGGGCGCCGTCCAGCATGCCGGTCACCCACAGGCAGGCGGCGACGATGGTGAGGACGGCGCCGACCTGAACCATGAGACGACGCCGGCCCCGCCGCTCCGCCGACAGGACCTCGGCAATCCTCGCCGGGGCAATCTGGGCCGGGGCAATCTGGGCCGGGGCGATCTGGACCGGGGCGATCTGGGTCGGCGGATGGGGATGGTCGGCGGGGGCGCGGCTCATCGGTCTCTCCGTTCGGCGCGAGGCCCGGGGGGCGGTCGCGGCCGTCAGTCGAGCTGCAGGCTGCTGCGGATATCGCGGATGATGTCGTAGTCGGCGTCGGTGATCGGCGCGAACCCGTCCGCGGAGAAGGGGCCGAGGACGGCGTCGCCGACCTCCGTACCCGGTTCCAGCTCCAGGAACGCGTTGCGGATGTTCTCCTGCAGCTCCGCCGTCAGGTCGGTACGCATGACCCAGGGATATTGCGGGATGTCGGAGGAGTAGCCGATGACCACCACCCGATCCGCATCGACCGTGCCGCGCTCCAAGAGGCGTTCGAAGATCGGCAGGCTGAGGCCGCCGACCTGGGCGTTGCCCAGCTCGACATTGCGGGCGACCGCGTCGTGGGCGCCGGTGAAGTTCTCCTCATAGTCCTCGCCGACGGCGACACCCGCCTGCAGGAGGGTGAACTTCGGCGCGAAATGGCTGGAGGTGGACGCCTGGTCGCCGAAGGCGATGTCGATGCCGGAGCCTTCGATGTCGGCGATCTCGGTGATGCCGGCATCGGCGTTGGCGATCAGCACCGACTGATAGGTCGAGCTGCCGTTGCGCAGCCGTGCGGCGAAGGGCTCGATATCGAAGTCGCCGCCGTCCATGCGGTCCTTGGCGATGGTGTAGGAGGCTGGGCCGAAATAGGCGACGTCGACCCGCCCGAAGCGCATGGCCTCGATCATCGAGGAATAGTCGGTGGTGACGATCAGCTCGATCTCTCGGCCCAGCACGTTCTCCAGATGCGCCGCCAGCGGCTGGTTGTCCTGGATCACGGTGGCGGCGTTCTCGTCCGGCAGGAGCGCGATGCGCATGGTCTCCGGGTCGTGGGTGCCGCCGGCGAGGCTGGCGCTGGCGCTGAAGCTCAGCGCGGCGGCGGCCAGGATCATCCGGTTCATCGTCGTCTCTCCTCGATGCAAGGGCAGTGGGTCGGCCCAGCGGGCCATTCGGGCTCTAGGCGGGGGTGCCGTAGATGCGTGCCAATGTCGGCGGGTCGAGCGCCGGCGGCGGGCCGTCGAAGACGATCGCGCCCTGCGCCAGGCCGACGATCCGGTCGGCGAATTCGCGGGCGTATTCGAGCTGGTGCAGGCTGACCACCACGGCGATACGGTCCTCCTTGCAGATGGTCCGAAGCACGCTCAAGACGCGGCGCGAGGCGGTCGGATCCAGCGACGCCACCGGCTCGTCCGCCAGGATCATCTTCGGCTCTTGGGCGAGTGCGCGCGCGATGCCGACGCGCTGCTGCTGTCCACCGGAGAGGTTGTCGCAGCGCACCAGCGCCTTCTCGAACAGGCCGACCCGGTCCAGACAGTCCAATGCCAACCGTCGCTCCGCCGCGGAGAAGCCTAGCATCGTGCGCCACGATGAATGCCGGCCGAGCCGCGAGGTCAGCACATTGTGCATCGCCGTCAGCCGGCCGATGAGCTGATGTTGCTGGAAGATCATCGCGGTGTCGCGGCGATGACGGCGCACCAGCGCGCGCGAGGACAAGGCCCCGATATCGCGCGACCGCACCGTGCCCTGGGTCGGCGCCACCAGCAGGTTCAAGCTGCGCAGCAGCGTCGACTTGCCGGCGCCGGACGGTCCCAGCAGCACCGTCATCTCGCCGTCCGCCAGGTCCAGATCCGTCGGCCGCAGCGCCGTCGTGCCGTTGGGGTAGACCACGCCGACCCCGTCCAGCCGCATGATCGGCTGCGTCGGGGCGGCGGTGCGCGCCGCCGGCACCGCCGCGGCGGCGTGGACGTCCGGGGTATCGGCATGGGCAGCGTTGAGGACCATGGCGGTCGCTCTCCCCGGGTCGGCCCGACGCGTCGTCGGAAGGCGTGATCGTTCTGAGCGGCTTGGCTATTGGATTGCGTTTTCCAATTCAAATGAAGTTTCGATGACGTATTGCGATCGATCGGGTGTCTTGCTACTCAGGGTGCAGCACGCCAGCGGGAGGCCGCCGACCCGATGAGTTCCAAGATCGTCGTCGCCAATCGTGTCGACGAAGCGGTGCTGGACCGGCTGCGCCGGGTCGGCGAGGTGGTCGCCAACGGCCAGGACGAGCCGATGTCGCCGACCGCCTTGCGCGCCGCGGCTGCCGATGCCGCAGCACTGATGGCCTTCATGACGGAAACGGTGGATGCGGCGCTGTTGGACGCCTGTCCGTGCCTCAGGATCGTGGCCGCCGCGCTGAAGGGGTTCGACAATCTCGACATCGCCGCCTGCACCGAGCGCGGGGTCGCCGTCACCATCGTGCCGGACCTGCTGACCGAGCCGACGGCGGAGCTGACGCTGGGCCTGATGATCGCGTTGGCGCGCAATTTCCGGGCGGGGGAGGCGCATATGCGCGCCGGCGCGTTCGCCGGCTGGCGCCCGCATCTCTACGGCAGCACGCTGCAGGGGGCGACGGTCGGCGTGATCGGCGCCGGTGCGGTCGGTCGGGCGATCTTGCGCCTGCTGTCGGGCTTCCGCGGCCGGCGGATCTATCACGATAGGCAACCGCTCGATGCGGCGAGCGCGGCGGCGCTGGGCGCGGAGCGGGTGTCGCTGGCGGCGCTCCAGGCGGCGTCGGATTTCGTGGTGCTGGCGCTGCCGCTGACCGCCGCGACCCAGGGGCTGGTGGGCGCGGCATTCCTGGCGGCGATGAAGCCGGGGGCGCGGCTGGTCAATCCGGCCCGCGGCAGCCTGGTGGACGAGGCGGCGGTCGCCGCGGCGCTGGCCGACGGGCATCTCGCCGGCTATGCCGCCGACACCTTCGCCATGGAGGACTGGGCGCGTCCGGATCGCCCGGCGGCGGTGCATCCGGGTCTGCTCGCCTCCGACAAGACGGTGCTGACGCCGCATATCGGCTCCGCCGTCGTCGCGGTCCGCGCCGCCATCGCCGAGAGCGCAGCCGACAGCATCATCACCGTGCTGCAGGGCGGGGTGCCGGAGACCATCGTCAACCCCGACGCCCTGGCGGTCGCCGCGCGATGCTGAACCTCGCCCTCCTGCGCAGCTTCGTCAGCCTGGCGGAGACCGGCAGCTTCCAGGACGCCGCCGCGCGGCTGAGCATCGCCCAGCCGACGCTGTCGCAGCACATCAAGAAGCTGGAACAGGATCTGGGCGTGGTGCTGATCGAGCGCAGTCATGCCGGCAGCCGCTCCACCCGACACGGCGAACGGCTTTTGCCCTACGCGCGCAGCCTGCTGCGCACGGCGGAGCGCGCCGCCGCCGTCGCCCGTCAGAACGCCCTGGTCATCGGCTGCAGCGGCAACATCGCCGGCTACTACATCTCCCGGGCGATCAAGCGGTTCCTGGAGGTTGACGGCTGGACCGGCGGCTGGGAGGTGCGCACCGCCCCCAACCCGCAGGTGGCGGAGATGCTGGCGCGCCGGGAGATCGATGTCGCCGCCATGGAATGGCCGATCGAGGATCCGGCGATCGCCGTCACCCCGTGGCGCCGCGCGGCGATGACGGTGATCCTGCCGCCAGACCATGCCTGGGCCGGGCGCGACGCCATCACGCCGGACGAGTTCCTGACCTTGGCGGTGATCGGCGGCGAGGGCGGGTCGGGCACCGGCACGGTTCTGCGCAGCCTGTTCGGCGCGCGCGCCTCGCACTTGCAGGTGGTCGCCAATGTCGGCTCCACCGAGGCGGTGAAGAGTGCGGTCAAGGCCGGCCTCGGCGTCTCCATCGTGCTGGCCGACGCCGTCGGCGACGACGTGGCGGCGGGGCGCCTGGCCGCGGTGCCGATCGCCGGGGCGGCGCTGGAGAAGACCTTCTACATCGCCCGGCCGGCGGACCTGCCCGATCAGGACGTCACGGCCCGCTTCGCCCACTCGCTGGTCGGCGATCCGCCGGTGCCCACAGACGGCTGAGCCGGTCGCGGTTGAGCAGGAACCACTGCAGCGCGATCAGCGTATACGCGTTCTCGATCCGGCCCGACTCCAGCAGGGCCGGCACCTCGCCGGCCGGGACGATGCGCACGCGGATGTTCTCGTGCTCCTCGGCCAGGCCGTGGACGCCGCCCGCACCGGCGCTGTCGACGCGCGCGCAGAACATCTCGATCCGCTCGGTGGAGGTGCCGGGGCTCGGCAGGAAGGCGGCCACCGGCGCCAGGTCCAAGACGGTGAGCCCAGCCTCCTCGGCGACCTCGCTATGGGCGACCTGTTCGGCGGTGCGTCCCGGCTCGGCCATGCCGCCGACCACCTCGATCAACCAGGCCGGCCGCCCCGTCAGATGGGCGCCCAGGCGGAACTGCTCCACCAGCACCAGCCGATCGCGCGCCGGATCATAGGGCAGCACGGCGACCGCGCCCGGCGGCTGGAACATCTCGCGGTTGAAGGCGTCGGACCAGGTGCCGTCGAAGCGCCGGTGACGCAGGCGGTAGCGGTCCAGCGAGAAGAAGCCGCGATGACAGGGCTCCACCGACAGGATCTCGACATCGTCGCCGGAGTCTTGGGACCGGTCGTTCGGGGTGCCGTTCGAAGGCGCGTTCAGCGGTTCCATGGAAGACCTTGATCCGACACTATTGGCGGCGGGAAAGGAAACCGTCCGCGGGACCGGCGGTCCCGGCGGCGTCAGTCCGCCGCGGGGCTTTTTCCTTTGACATCAGACGATCAGAAAACCTAGGGTTTTCTGCGCTTCTTTCTGGTTGAGGCGCGTGATCGCCGGGCGGGTCGTCGACCCCGGTGGTCGCCGCGGCGATGCGGCACCAGGGCCCGTGCATTGCACGGACCGATGTCGCCCAGGGCCAGGTCGCAAGGCCGGCCAGGGAGGGGGTGTGAAGACCAGTTCAACCTAGGCTGGTCTTTGAAATTCAGAGGCTTGGTTCCGGAAGTTGAGGCAGCGCGTGAGCGTGGTGCCGACGCATCCCAAGACGGCCGGGCCAGCATGGGCCGGCCGGAACGACCGGCCGAGACGAGCGGCGGACCGCCCGGTTCCCGCCGCTGGCGAAATCGCTTGCGGGGCGCAGGACCTAGACGCGCGGACCGCAACCAATGCGCGATAATCACGAAACAGGGACGGGAGCTCACATCAATGGGTATCAAGGATCTGGGACGCGTGCACCGGCTGCTGCCGGGGCTGGCGGAGAAGATGGCCGAAGGCAAGCTCGGCCGGCGCGAGTTCCTGCGCACCTCAACGCTGCTCGGCCTGTCGGCCACCGCCGCCTACGGCGTGGTGGCGGAGCTGACCGGCGTCGACCTGATGCCCAAGGCCTCCGCCCAGGAGCCGACTCGCGGCGGTGTCCTGCGGATCTCCATGAACATCAAGGAGATCACCGATCCGGCGATCTACGACTGGTCGGAGAAGGGCAATGTCGCCCGCCACATCGTGGAGAGCCTGGCCCAGGTCGGCGCCGACAACATCACCCGGCCCTTCCTGGCCGAGAGCTGGACGGCGTCGGACGATCTGACGAGCTGGACCTTCAATCTCCGCCAGGGCGTGAAGTGGAGCAATGGCGACGACTTCACCGCCGATGACGTGATCTTCAACTTCGAACGCTGGCTGGATCCGGAGGTCGGGTCCTCCAACTACGGCCGCTTCGCCCTTCTGCGCGGGCCGAACGACGGCGATCCAATGATCGAGAACGCGGTCGTCAAGATCGACGACCACACGGTGCAGCTCAATCTGCGGGAGCCGATGCTGGCGCTGCCGGAGAGCATGGGCGACTACCCGGCGCTGATCGTCCACCGCCGCTTCGTCGAGGAAGGCGGCAATCTGGTGGAGAACCCGGTGGGTACCGGCCCGTTCACGCTGGAGCGCTTCGGCGTGGGCCAGGAAGCCGTGTTCACCAGGCGCGAGGATCCGTATTGGGGCGGCGAGGTCTATCTCGACGGCCTGCATTACATCGACCATGGCGACGACCCGTCGGCCTGGCTGGCCGCCTTGGCCTCGGGCCAGGTGGACGTGCTCTACCGCCTGTTCGTGGAGCAGGTGCCGGCCGCCCAGGCGATTCCCGGCCTGGAGATCCTGGAGACGCCGACCGCCCAGACCGGCGTGGCGCGCATGAAGGTGACCGAGCCGCCCTTCGACAATCCGCTGGTGCGCAAGGCGGTTCAGCGCTGCGTCGACAACGCCGCCGTGCTGGACCTCGCCTACCAGAACCTCGGCGTCGTGGCGGAAGACCACCATGTCGCGCCGATCCACCCGGAATACGCCACGCTGCCGGCGATGGAGCAGAACTACGACGAGGCGCGCGCGCTGTTGGCGGAAGCCGGGTATGCCGACGGCCTCGACATCACCATCGATTGCGTCGCCCAGCCGCCGTGGGAGCCGAACACCTGCCAGGTGATCGCGGAGATGCTGCGGCCGGCCGGCATCAATCTGTCGGTGAACATCATGCCCGGCGGCACCTATTGGGACCGCTGGACCACCGCGCCGTTCGGCTTCACGTCCTGGACGCACCGTCCGCTGGGCGTGCAGGTGCTCAACCTCGCCTACCGCACCGGCGAGGCGTGGAACGAAAGCTCCTACAGCAATCCGGAGTTCGACACCCTGCTGGACCGGGCCAACGGCATCTACGACGTCGACGAGCGGCGGGAGGTGATGGCGCAGCTCCAGCAGATCCTGCAGGACGACGCGGTGATCATTCAGCCGTTCTGGCGCTCGGAGTTCACGGCGGTGGGGCCCGGCGTGCGCGAGTTCGCTCTGCACCCGGCCAACGAGATCCACATCAACAAGACCTGGCTGGAAACCGCGTGATCTGACTTGGGAGCGAGAGAGGCGCGCCGTCCCATGAGACGGCCGCCCTCTTGCGCACCCCGCCGGCGAACGCCGACGGGGTGCGGCCTTTGGCGGCGGCCGATCCGGGCGGCCGCCGATCGCGAGCGGACTCCTCCTTCTAGCCGCGGAGCCAGGTCATGGTGATCTTTCTGGCCAAGCGCGCCGCCTTCATGCTGTTGACCATGCTGGCGGTCTCGATCCTCGTTTTCCTCCTGTTGGAGGTGAACGGGGAGTCGGTCGCGGTCAAGGTGCTGGGCCCCTATACGTCGGAGGAGCAGCGGCGCCTCTGGCTCGAAGCCAACGGCTATTTCGAGCCCTGGTATGTCCGCTATTTCGGCTGGCTGGCCAATATGGCCTCCGGCGATTTCGGCGAGAGCCTGCGCTTCAAGGTGCCGGTGGGCGACGTTCTATGGCCGCGGCTGCTGAACACCGCGATCCTCGGCGGCATGGTCTTCGCCATCATGGTCCCGCTGGCCTTGGTCTTGGGCGTGCTGGCCGGCATGCGCGAAGGATCGGCGCTCGACCGCACGATCACCGTCGGCGCCGTGGTGACGACCTCCATCCCGGAATTCGCCAGCTCGGTCCTGCTGGCCTTCATCTTCGTCTTCTATCTGGCGTGGCTGCCCGGCACCAGCACGATGAGCGAAGGCTTCGACCTCTCGCAGATGGTGCTGCCGGTGATGGTGCTGGTGCTCTACGGCTTCGGCTACATCGCCCGCATGATGCGCGCCTCGATGGCCGAGGTGATGCAGAGCGCCTACATCAAGACCGCCCGGCTGAAGGGACTGCCGGTGCAGCGGGTGATCCTGCGCCATGCGCTCCGCAACGCGCTGATCGCGCCCTTCACGGTGATCATCCTGCAGATCAACTGGCTGCTCTCGGGCGTGATCGTGGTGGAGTTCTACTTCGCCTACAACGGCTTCGGCCGCCTGTTGCTGGAGGCGTCGCTGAACCAGGACATCTACCTGATCCAGGCCTGCGCCATGGTCGCGGTGTTCGTGGCCGTCGGCACGCAGACGCTGGCCGATATCGGCTACACCTATCTCAACCCGCGCATCCGGTTCACCTGATCGAGCGCCACGGCGGAGGACAGAAGCCATGACCGATCGGACCGTGGACGCGCCGGCGCCGCGACGCCAGAGCCCCCTGATCGGCGCGCTGAAGGCGGCGCTGCTGCTGCGCGAGAGCATCGTCGGCACGGTCGGTGCGCTGATCATCCTGTTCTGGGTGTTCGTCGCCCTGTTCGCCGGGCTGCTGGCGCCCTACGACCCGATCGCGCAGATGACGCCGTTCCAGGCGCCCTTCGCCACCGACGCCGACGGCAACTTCTTCCTCTTGGGCACCGACCATCTCGGCCGGGACGTGCTGTCGCGCATCATCTTCGGGGCGCAGCGCGTGCTGATCTATGCGCCGCTGGCCACCTTCTCCGCCTATGCCGTCGGCATCGTCATGGGGCTGCTGGCCGGCTACAAGCGCGGCTGGGTCGACGATGTGTTGAGCCGGGTTAGCGACATCATCCTGTCGTTCCCCATCCTGGTGCTCTACGTCGTCATCATCACCACCTTCGGCGCCTCGGCGATCAACATCGTGCTGGCGGTCACCTTCGCCAGCGGCCCCGGCATCATGCGTATCGTGCGCGGCCTGGTGCTCGACCTGCGCAACCGCGACTACGTGGCCGCCGCCCAGACCCGCGGCGAGAGCATGTGGTACATCATGTTCGTGGAGATCCTGCCCAACGCCCGCGGGCCGCTGATCGTCGATGCCTGCCTGCGGCTGGGCTACACCACCATCACCATCGGCGTCTTGGGCTTCCTCGGCCTCGGGCTGCCGCCGCCGCAGCCGGACTGGGGCGGCATGATCAACGAGACCCGCGCGATGGCGACCTTCGCGCCGCATATGACGGTGTTCCCGTGCATCGCGATCTCGTCGCTGGTGCTCGGCCTCAATCTGCTGGCCGACGGGATGCGCGAAGTGTCGTTGAGGGACTGACCGCGGCCGACCGGGCCGCCGGGAGAGGGGGAGAGGCATGACGCTGGACATGGCCAAGCGGGACACCGTCTCGCCGGACAACCGTCCGCCGGTTCTCGAAATCGAGGACCTGAACCTGTCCTACTTCACCCGCGCCGGCGAGATCCCCGCGGTCATCGACTTCTCCCTGACCGTCCGGCAGGGCGAGGCGGTCGGCCTGGTGGGCGAGAGCGGCTGCGGCAAGTCCACCGTCGCCAACGCGATCATGCGCTATCTCGGCCACAACGGCCGGATCGTCGGCGGCACCGTGAAGTTCAAGGGCCGCGACATGGCGACCCTGTCGGAGGAGGAGCTTCGCCAGCTCCGCGGCTCGGAGATCGCCATGGTCTACCAGGAGCCCATGGCCGCCCTGAACCCGAGCCTGACCATCGAGACCCAGCTCTGCGAGGTGCCGCTCTACCACGAGCCCGGCTGCACGCCGGAGATGGCGTATCGGCGGGCGCTGGACATGCTGGCCGCGGTGAAGCTGCCGGATCCGGAGCGGGTGTTGCGCGCCTATCCCCACCAGATCTCCGGCGGCCAGCAGCAACGGGTGGTGATCGCCATGGCGTTGTTGAGCGAGCCGGCGCTCTTGCTGCTGGACGAGCCGACCACGGCGCTGGACGTCACGGTGGAGGCCGGCATCGTCGAGCTGATCGCCGAGCTGTCGGAACGCTTCGGCACGTCGATCCTCTATATCAGCCACAATCTCGGCCTGATCCTGGAGACCTGCGACCGGGTCTGCGTGATGTATTCCGGCGAGGTGCATGAGGAGGGGACGGTTAGCGAGCTGTTCGAGAACCCGCGCCATCCCTATACCCGCGGGCTGTTCGGCTGCATCCCGACCCCGGGGACCGACAAGAATGCCCGGCCGCTGACCCCGATCCGCGGCCAGCTTCCCTTGCCGCACGAACGCCCCGACGGCTGCAATTTCGGCCCGCGCTGCGACCATTTCGACGCGGCGTCGTGCGGCGGCGGGATGATCCAGATGCGCGACGTCAACCCGGCGACCGGCCATCGCGCGCGCTGCTCGCGCTGGCAGGAGATCGATTGGTCGGTCGACACCGTCGCGGCGGATGCCCGCCCGCCCCAGGCGATCGGCGACGTCGTGCTGAAGAGCGGGGAGATGCAGAAGTACTACCCGATCTTCGACCGTTCGCTGGCGGCGCTGATCCGGGGCCGGTCGGTCCGCTATGTGAAGGCGAACGAGAGCCTCAGCTTCGAGGCGCGCGAGGGCCAGACGGTGGCCATCGTCGGCGAGAGCGGCTGCGGCAAGTCGACCTTCGCGAAGGTGCTGATGGGGCTGGAGACGGCGACCGGCGGCGAGCTGTCGTTCAACGATGTCGACATTTCCGAACTGCCGGTGCAGCGGCGCACGCCCCAGCAGCTCGGCTCGCTGCAGATGGTCTTTCAGAACCCCAACGACACGCTCAATCCCAGCATGTCGGTGGGCGGCCAGATCGCCCGGGTGATCCGCAAGTTCAACGTCGAGAGCGATCCGGTGAAGATCGAGGAGCGGGTGCTACGCCTGCTCGACCTCGTAAAGCTGCCCCGCGACTTCGCCCGCCGCCGGCCGCGCCAGCTTTCCGGCGGGCAGAAGCAGCGCATCGGCATCGCCCGGGCCTTCGCCGGCAATCCGGCGATGGTGGTGGCGGACGAGCCGGTCTCGGCCTTGGACGTGTCGGTGCAGGCGGCGGTGACCGGCCTGTTGATGGACATCCAGCGGGAGTTCGGCACGACGCTGCTGTTCATCAGCCACGACCTCGGCGTCGTGCGTTATCTCGCCGACCGGGTCGTCGTCATGTATCTCGGCCGTATCATGGAGCAGGGCGCGACGGATCAGGTCTTCTCACCGCCCTACCACCCCTATACAGAAGCGCTATTGTCTGCCGTGCCGATTGCCGATACCCGCGTCGAAAAGAAGCGGATCATTCTGGAAGGTCAGCTCCCCAGCGTCCTCAATCCGCCCAAAGGTTGTCCTTTTCACACCCGATGTCACCGCAAAATCGGCGCAATTTGCGAGGAAGAAACACCACCGAATGCGGTTGATTCGGAGGGGCACACAATCTTTTGTCATATACCTATGGCGGAGTTGCGCTCCGTTGAACCGGTGATCAAGACTGCCGCCGAATAGAGGTGGCCAAGACGGCCGACTGCCGAGGGTGGCGGCGGCCGTGACCGGTGCTTGCGGATGGCCGCCGCCACCCCCCTGGCGGCAAGTCGATGGATCCGCATGACCGACACGACGCCCGTTGCTCTTGCCGGGCGGTCGTCTGACCACTTCTGTTTTCGTGAGCGCCCCGCCGCGGCCCAACGCCGATGCGGCACTGAAGATAAGGAGTTCCCTGTCATTATGGCTGTTGCAGCAGAACCGCGCCGCCGGCGGCGCAAGACCATCGCCGAAGACGGGCCGGATCCCGTCGACGTCTATGTCGGGCAGCGCCTGCGCCAGCGCCGCACCCTGCTCGGCATGAGCCAGGAGAAGCTGGCTCAGACCTTCGGCGTCAGCTTCCAGCAGGTGCAGAAATACGAGCGCGGAGCGAACCGAATCAGCGCCAGCCGCCTGCATTTGCTGACCCAGATCCTCGACGTGCCGGTGACGTACTTCTTCGACGGTCTGCCCAGCAGCGCCGACGAGGTGCCGTTCTCGTCGCTGCCGCCGTCGCCGGAGATGCCGGACACGGACCGGGTGGCGAGCCGCGAGACGCTCGAACTGGTGCGGGCGTACTACCGCATTCCCAGCCAGTCGGTGCGCAAGCGTCTGGTCGACCTGGCCCGCGCCCTGGGCCGGGACGAGGACGGCGACGGCGACATCGTCGAGCATTGAGGGTAGCGGCCGGGCCGATTGCCCGGCCGAGACGCGGCCGCCCGGCGAGAATCCCGGGACGGTCAGCGATCTTGAGAGGTCGATCCGGCAGAGGGGCTGACCCCCCGATCGGCCGTTGGCGGTGTCTTTGCCCGGGGCGTGCGCAAGGGCCGCCGGCGACAGACGCCTACAACTCCACGACGAGCTGAACGCGGTCGCTGGCGAAGCGGGAGAGCCCGTACTCCACCGGTGTGCCGTCCGGCGCGACATTGATCGCCTCGGTCACCAGCACCGGCCGCGTCTTGGGCTGATGCAGGTAGCGGGCGTCTTCCGGAGAGGGCAGGCGGGCCGTCACCCGTGTGCTTCGCCGCTCGAAGTCTCGGATGCCGTAGTGCGCCAGGGCGGCGGTGATCGACCCCTGCTCGGCGAAGACCTCGGCGATGCCGGCGAAGCGCGCGGCCTCGAAATAGTGCGAGGTTACGCACAGCCGCTGCCCGTCCGACTCGCCGACTGTCTCCAGGACCACCACCGTATCGCCGAGGCGCAGGTTCAGCGCGGCTGCCACGGTCTGATCGGCCGGCGCCTCCACCGACCGCAGCAGCCGGCCGCGGCCGCTGCGCTGCTGGCGGCTGAGAATCTCGCCGAACCGCACCCGCCGGCCCAGCGCATAGTCCACCACATTCTCCTGCAGAAAGCTGCCGCGGCCCTGCTCGATGCGGATCAGGCCGCGATCCTGCAGCCCGCCCAGCGCCCGGCGCACGGTGTGGCGGTTGACCCCGAACCGGCGGACCAGGTCGTGCTCCGTCGGCATGCGCCCGTCTGCGGCGATCGTCCCGGCCACGATGTCCTGCTCCAGGACGCTTTCGATCTGGCGCCATAGGGCGACGCCGCGCCCGCGCTCCAGCGCGCCGGCCGGCGCATCGTCGGCGGCGGCCGCGGCATCGGTCTGCGTCAAGTGCGGCGCGGGGTCGGCGGCTGTCACAAAAGAATCACGCATGGCGGAGGCGACGACCGATTGGCGAGCGGGAGGGAATGCGATACGGTCCCACGCAGTGATATGGTTGTCTAGACCTTTATAGACCTTTCCGTGATGGTGTCCCTGCCGGCCATCGCCGGTCCCCCGAACCGAGGCCCCGCCGCCGCCATGGCGCAAGACGCTGCCGAAACGGCCCCGAACGCCGACGATGCCGAGGCCGGCGCCGACGGTACGGCCGCGCGCCGGCAGTGGATGGCGGTGCTCGCGCGGGCCAGCCGGCCGACGCTCGATCGTGGTCTGGCCGCCGTGGCCCAGCGTCGCAACCTGCCGGCCTACCAGGCCGTGCGGCCCCCGGAGACCGGGTTGGTGGCGGTGGAGGGGCGGACCGGCGGCACCGGCGCGCGCTTCATTCTGGGCGAGCTGGTGGTGACGCGCTGTTCGGTGGCGGTGAGCGATCGGCTCGGCGTCGCCTATGTCGCCGGGCGCGACCGGCAGCGGGCGGAACTGGCCGCGCTGTGTGACGCGCTGTTGCAGGACCCGGACTGGCATGGCGACGTCAACCGCCACATCGTCGAGCCCGAGGCGGCGCGCCTCGCGGCGGAGCGGGCGACGGCGGCGCGGCGTACAGCGGCCACCAAGGTCGATTTCACGACGCTGGTGCGTGGGAGCTGACGTCATGGATGCCTCCCAGCCGGCTGCCCCCTCCACCGCGGTGCTGCGTGCGCCGGTGCCGGGCGCCGGGTTCGCCGATCCGGTGATCGACGCCCAACGGGTGTTCCGCGCGGTCCTGGGCGCGATGGCCGAGCCCGGGGTCCCCGTGCCGCTGGATCCCGGCGCGGGCGTCGACCCGCCGGCCCCGCTCGGCCGGGGCGCCGCCGCCGTCCTGCTGACCTTGGCCGACCGCGACACCCCGGTCTGGCGCGACCCGGCCGCGGGCGACGATGTCAGGAACTATCTGCGCTTTCATGCCGGCATCCCCAGCGATGCGGCCCCGGCGGACGCGGTCTTCGCCTTCGTTGCCGATGGGCGGCAGCCGCCGCCGCTCGACCGTTTCGCCCTGGGCACGGCGGAGCAGCCGGACCGGTCGACCACCCTGATCATCCAGACCGACGGGCTGGGCCACGGGCCGGCGCGCGACCTCGAAGGACCGGGCATCCAGGGCCGGATCGGCTTGCGGCTGGACGGGCTGGCCGATGCGGTGTGGCAGCGCCTGGCGGCGCAGCGTCCGGCCTTCCCCCTCGGCGTCGACGTCCTGGTGGTGGCCGGTGGGTCGGTGATCGGCCTGCCGCGCAGCATCCATCTGGTCGGGTAGCGGGGAGGGCGGACGGCACATGTATGTCGCGGCCAAGGGCGGCGAGGCGGCAATCGCGCAGTCGCAGCGGCTGACCGGCTGGCGCCGCCGCGGCGACGCGGAGGATGCGGAGAACCCCGCGCTGACGCCGACCCAGATCGACCAGCAATTGGGGTTGGCCGTCGATCGGGTGATGACCGAATCCGCGGTGCACGACCGCGCGCTGGCCGCGCTGGCGATCAAGCAGGCGCGCGGCGACCTGATGGAGGCGATCTTCCTCGTGCGCGCCTTCCGGACGACGCTGGCACGACTCGGTGCCGCGCGGCCCATCGACACCGGCACCATGGCGGTGCGGCGGCGGATATCGGCGACCTTCAAGGACCTGCCGGGCGGTCAGGTGCTGGGCACAACCTTCGACTACTCCCACCGGCTGATCGATTTCGCCCTGGCCGCGGAACGCGACGGCGACGCCCCGCCGGCCCCGGTGGAGGCCGAGACGTCTGCCGCCGCCGCGATGCCGCGGGTCACCGACATCCTGGGCGCGGAGGCACTGATCGAACCAGCGGACCCCGCGCCCGGCGACCCGGCCCCCGGCGACCTGACCCGCGAGCCGCCAACGGTGCCCTACGGCCGCGACGTCGTCCTGCAGGCGCTGGTGCGCGGCGACGAGGGGTTCCTGGTCGGCCTCGCCTATTCCACCCAACGCGGCTTCGGCCGCAACCACCCCTTCGCCGGCGAGATTCGTATGGGCGAGGTGGCCGTGGAGTTGGTGCCGGACGAGTTGGATTTTCCGGTGTCCATCGCCGACATCACGGTGACGGAGTGCCAGACCGTCAACCAGTTCGCCGAGCCGGCCGGCGAACCGCCCGATCCGGCGATGCCCGGACCGGAGGCGGCGGCAGGCCCGCGCTTCACCCGCGGCTACGGCCTGACCTTCGGGGAGGCGGAGCGCAAGGCGCTGGCGATGGCGCTGGTCGACCGGGCGTTGCGCGCGGAAGCGCTGGGCGAGGCCGTCGGCGCCCCGGCCCAGGACGCCGAATTCGTCGTCGCCCACAGCGACTCCGTCGAGGCGTCGGGTTTCCTGCAGCACCTGAAGCTGCCCCACTACGTGGATTTCCAGGCGGAACTGGACCTATTGCGCGGCCTGCGCCGGCAGTCGGCCCCAGCCGACACCGCTAAGGCTGCGGGGGGCGGATCGTGACCGACACGGCGCACGCGGCGACGCCGGGCCTGGCGGGCTACAACTTCGCCTATCTCGACGAGCAGACCAAACGGATGATCCGGCGGGCGATCCTGAAGGCCGTCGCGGTCCCCGGATACCAGGTGCCGTTCGCGAGCCGGGTCATGCCGCTGCCCTATGGCTGGGGCACCGGCGGCATCCAGGTGACCGCCGCCGTGATCGGTCCGGAAGACCGGCTGAAGGTGATCGACCAGGGCGCCGACGACACCGTCAACGCGGTGTCGATCCGCCATTTCTTCGCCCGCACCGCCGGGGTGCCCACGACCACCCGCACCCAGGACGCGACGGTGATCCAGACGCGCCACCGGATCCCCGAGGCGCCGTTGCAGCGCGGGCAGATCATGGTCTTCCAGGTGCCGATCCCGGAGCCGCTGCGCTGGCTGGAGCCGCGCGAGCCGGAGACGCGCCGCGCCCATGCGCTGGCCGATTACGGCATCATGCATGTGAAGCTGTACGAGGATATCGCCCATCACGGCCAGGTCGCCACCAGCTACGACTATCCGGCCATGGTCGCGGGGCGCTATCTGACGGCGCCGTCGCCGATCCCGAGATTCGACAACCCGAAGCTGGACCGCTCGCCTGCGCTGATGCTGTTCGGTGCGGGCCGCGAGCGGCGGATCTACGCCATCCCGCCCTGGACGCCGGTGGAGAGCCTGGCCTTCGAGGACTATCCCTTCGAGGTGCAGCGCTGGTCGCGGCCCTGCGCGCTGTGCGGTGCCACCGACAGCTATCTCGACGAGGTGGTGATCGACGACCAGGGCAATCGCCGTTTCATCTGCTCCGACACCGACCGCTGCGAACAGCGCCGCGCGGAGGCCGCATCGTGACCGCGCCCCCCGGCGGCGCCCTTGGCGCCGCGGCCCTCCCGGCGGCGGGGTTGGAGATGGCGGTGGACGATCCGTCGCTGCTCGACGCCGACCGTCTGATGGTCCGCTTCGGCGCGCGCTTCGCCTGCCGAGACGTATCGGTGCGGATCTGGCCGGGCGAGGTGATCGCCGTCGTCGGCGAGAGCGGGGCGGGCAAGACCACCCTGCTGGACTGCCTGTCCGGCCAGCGCGCGCCGGACTCAGGGTCTGTACGTTATCGTACGTCTGCCGGAGGCATCATCGACGTACATCAGGAGTCGGAGATGGTGCGCCGCCGCCTGCAGCGCACCGAATGGGGCGTGGTGCGCCAGAACCCGCGCGACGGCCTGCGCCTGGACATCAGCGCCGGCGGCAATATCGGCGAGCGGCTGATGGCCACCGGCCATCGCCACTACGGCCGGATTCGCGCCGCGGCGGCGGACTGGCTGGAGCGGGTGGAGCTGGATGTGGCCCGGCTGGACGATCTGCCGGCGCAGTTCTCCGGCGGCATGCAGCAGCGCCTTCAGGTGGCGCGAACCCTGGTGTCCGCCCCGCGCCTGGTCTTTCTGGACGAGCCGACCGGCGGGCTGGATGTGTCTGTTCAGGCCCGCCTGCTCGACCTGTTGCGCCGGCTGGTGGCGGAACTCGACCTCGCCGCGGTGATCGTCACCCATGATCTGGCGGTCGCCCGGCTGCTGGCCGACCGGATGGTGGTCATGCAGCACGGCGAGATCGTCGAAAGCGGGCTGACCGATCAGGTTCTCGACGACCCGCAGGAGCCGTACACCCAGCTCCTCGTCTCTTCGGTGCTGCGCGTATGACGGCGATGACGGATACGGCGCCGATCCTGGAGATCCGCGACCTTACCAAGACCTTCGTGCTGCACACCCGCGGCGGGGCGTCGATCCCGGTGCTCGACCGATTCAGCCTGTCGGTGGACGCCGGCGAGTGCGTCGCGCTGAACGGTCCGTCGGGGGTCGGCAAGTCGACGGTGCTGCGCCTGATCTACGGCAACTACCGCGCCGGCGGTGGGGAGATCCGGGTGCGCCATGCGGGTCGCATGGTCGCCGTCACGGACGCGGAGCCGCGGCGCTTGATCGACCTGCGCCGGCATGCCGTCGCCTATGTCAGCCAGTTCCTGCGGGTCATCCCGCGCGTGCCGGCGCTGGACATCGTGGCTGCGCCGCTGATCGCGCTGGGCTGCGATGCCTTGGAGGCTCAGGCCCGGGCGGGCGCCCTGCTGGCGCGCCTCAACCTGCCGGAGCGGCTGTGGACCCTCCCGCCGGCGACCTTCTCCGGCGGCGAGCAACAGCGCGTCAACGTGGCGGTCGGCCTGATCGCGCCGCGGCCGCTGTTGCTGTTGGACGAGCCGACGGCATCGCTGGACGCCGGCAACCGCGCCGTCGTCATCGATCTGGTGCGCGAGGCGGTGGCCGGCGGCGCCGCGGTCTTGGGCATCTTCCACGACCCGATGGTGCGCGAGGCGATCGCCGACCGCGCGGTGGCGCTGTCGGCGCGCGATCGACAAGAACCGGACCAACAAGCGGGGGAGCCATGACCGACAGCGGCGCCGGCAACCGCCGGGCGGGCGAGGATGCGGCGGGGAAGGTGGACAAGCGGCTCGACGCGTTGGAGCGCCTCTTCGAAGAGGTCGGCGGCACCGCCTATTTCGGGGAGCCGGTGACGACGACCGAACACATGCTGCAGACCGCGGTGCTGGCCGACCGGGCGGGCCAGCCGGCGGAGACCATTGCCGCCGCACTTCTGCACGATGTCGGCCATCTGCTGCATGGGCTGGGCGAGGACATCGCCGAGCGCGGCGTCGACACCGACCACGAGAGCCTGGGCGCGGCCTATCTGGATGATCTGTTCGGCCCGGCGGTGATCGAGCCGTTGCGCCTGCATGTGGCGGCGAAGCGCTATCTCTGCGCCACCGATCCCCGCTACGCCAAACGTCTGTCGGAAGCCTCCGCGCGCAGCTTGGCCCTGCAGGGCGGCCCGATGAGCCCGGCGGAGGCCTCGGCCTTCGCCGCCCTGCCGCATGCCCGGGCCGCGGTGGCCTTGCGCCGCTACGACGAAGCGGCCAAGGTGCCCGGCAAGGCGTTGCCCCGCTTCGCCGACTTCCGGCCGCTGCTGCGCGACTGCGCCTTGCGCCATGCCGGCAACGCGGGTTGTGCGCCCGCTGCTGCACCCCTTTGACCCTGACGCCGTTCTTGTCGACCACCGAACCCGCGACGCCAACAACGCTCGATCTCGACCGGATTGCCGGGGCGCTGCCCGACATCGCCGAGGCGGCGGGCCGGGTCATTCTGGAGATCTATGCCGGCGACTTCGCCGTGCGCGAGAAGGCCGACCGCTCACCGGTCAGCGACGCCGACGAGCAGGCGGAGGCGCTGATCCTCGATCGCCTCGCCGCACTGACGCCGGGCATTCCCGTGGTGGCGGAGGAACGCGCCGCGGCCGGCGATCTGCCGGAGACCGCCGGCGGCCCGTTCTTCCTGGTCGATCCGCTGGACGGCACGCGGGAGTTTGTCCAGCGGCGCGGCGAGTTCACCGTCAACATCGCGCTGGTGGTCGGCGACACCCCGGTCCTGGGGGCGGTGCACATTCCGGTTGCCGGCGAGACCTACTGGGTCGCCCGGTCGGATGGGGAACCGCGAGCCAAGGCGCGTCTGGTCGGCGGCGTTGCGCGGTCGATCGCCGCCCGCCGGCCGCCGCCCGGTCAGATGGTGGCGATCGCCAGCCGGTCCAACCGCGATCGCCAGACGGAGGCCTTTCTGGCCGAACTCGGCGTGACGGAGACGATCGCCGCCGGCTCCTCGCTGAAGTTCTGCCGGCTGGCGGAAGGGGTGGCGGACGTCTATCCCCGGTTCGGACCCACGTGCGAATGGGATACCGCGGCCGGCCATGCGGTGCTGAACGCAGCGGGCGGCCGCGTGACCACGATCGATGGGGCGCCCTTCACCTACGGCAAGCCGGCCTACGGCAATCCCGGCTTCATCGCCTGGGGGCTCTCGCCGCCGGCATAGGCCGACCCTTGCGCCGCCGGGGCCGGAGGGTGCAAAAGCCTCGCTGAAGAACCCGGGACGGGATTTTGGAGCGGACCACGTGCGGATCGCGATGATCGGCGCCGGCTATGTCGGTCTGGTGTCGGGGGCGTGCTTTTCCGAGTTCGGCGTGACGGTCGTCTGTGTCGATCGCGACGATAGCCGCGTCGCGCAGCTCTCGGCGGGCGAGATCCCGATCTATGAGCCGGGGCTCGACCAGCTCGTCGCCAAGAACGTTGCCGCCGGGCGGCTTGGCTTCGCCACGGAGCTGTCGGCGGCGGTGGCGCAGGCCGACGCCGTGTTCATCGCCGTCGGAACGCCCAGCCGGCGCGGCGACGGCCATGCCGACCTGACCTATGTCTACGAGGCGGCCCGCCAGATCGCCCGCGCGCTGGACGGCTATACTGTGGTCGTCACCAAGTCGACCGTGCCCGTCGGCACCGGCCGCGAGGTCGCGGCGATCATCCGCGGCGAGCGGCCGGATGCCGACTTCGACATCGTCTCCAATCCGGAGTTCCTGCGCGAAGGCTCCGCCATCGACGACTTCATGCGGCCCGACCGGGTGATCATCGGCGCCGACAGCGAGCGGTCGCTGGCGGTGATGCGGGAGCTGTACCGCCCCCTCAACCTGATCGACGTGCCGATCGTGTCGACCAGCCTGGAGACTGCGGAGGTCACGAAATACGCGGCCAACAGCTTCCTGGCGACGAAGATCACCTTCATCAACGAAGTGGCCGACCTGTGCGAGAGCGTCGGCGCCAATGTCCACGACGTGGCCCGCGGCATCGGCCTCGACGGCCGCATCGGGCGCAAGTTCCTGCATCCCGGCCCGGGCTATGGCGGCTCCTGCTTCCCGAAGGACACCCTGGCCTTCGCCACGACGGCCAAGGCGGTCGGTGCGCCCCAGCGCATCGTGGAGACGGTGATCTCGGTCAACGAGCATCGCAAGCGCAAGATGGCCGACCGGGTGGTGTCGGCCTGCGGCGGCGACCTCAGCGGAAAGCGGATCGGTGTTCTGGGCCTGACCTTCAAGCCCAACACCGACGACATGCGCGACGCGCCCAGCCTGGTGATCGTGCCGGCCCTGCAGGCGGCCGGCGCGGAGGTCCGCGCCTATGATCCGGAAGGTCATGGCGAGGCGGCGAAGGCGTTGCCCGGGCTGACCCTGTGCGCGGACGCCTATGCCCCCTTGGAGCAGGCGGACTGCGTGGTCATCCTGACCGAGTGGAACGAGTTCCGGGCGCTCAATCTGGCGCGGGTGCGGGGGTTGATGCGCCGGCCGGTGATGGTCGATCTGCGCAACATCTACAAGGTGGCGGAGATGGCGAAGGAGGGTTTCGAATATCACAGCGTCGGCCGCCCGTCGGTCGCGCCGACGCCATCGGCGGTGCTTGGATGAGCGGGCCGCCGCTGTCGCCGACGATCCTGCGCGAATACGATATCCGCGGCATCGTCGGCCGCGACCTGACCGCGGAGAATGCCGCGGCGATCGGTCGGGCGCTGGCCGTCCTGGTGGCCCGGCGCGGCGGGCGGCGCGTGGCGCTGGGGTATGACGGCCGGCTGAGTTCCCCGGAACTGGCCGACGCGCTGAGCGCCGGTCTGGTGGCCGGCGGGATGGAGGTGGTGAATATCGGCCTCGGCCCGACGCCGATGCTGTACTTCTCCGTCGGCCATTTCGGCATGGATGCCGGGGCGATGGTGACCGGCTCGCACAATCCGCCCGAGTACAACGGCATCAAGATGACCTGGGCGGACGGACCGATCTGGGGTGAGACGATCCAGGAACTGGGTCGTCTCGCCGCCGACCCGCCGGGCGAGGCAGCGTCCACAGCCGGCGGGCGACAGTCGGCGGTGGTGCTGGCCGACTATGTCGACGGCCTGCTCGGCGGGCTGGACCTCGACCGGCCGCTGAGCGTCGCCTGGGACGCCGGCAATGGGGCGACCGGCGAGGTGCTGCGCCGGATCACGCCGCGGCTGCCGGGCCGCCACGTCCTGCTGTTCGACGAGATCGACGGCCGGTTTCCCAACCACCATCCCGATCCCACCCTGCCGGAGACGCTTCAGACGCTGATCCGCACGGTGCGCCGGGAGCATCTCGACCTCGGGCTTGCCTTCGACGGCGATGGCGACCGGCTGGGCGTGGTCGACGAGACCGGCACCATCGTCTGGGGCGACCAGCTCCTCGCCCTGTTCGCCCGCGAGATCTTGCAGGCGCAGCCGGGCGCGCCCATCATCGGCGACGTGAAGTCGAGCCAGGTGCTGTTCGACGAGGTGGCGCGGCTCGGCGGCCGGCCGATCATGGGCCGGACCGGGCATTCGCTGATGAAGGTGGCGATGGCCGAGACCGGCGCGCCGCTGGCCGGCGAGGTGTCGGGCCATCTGTTTTTCGCCGACAAGCACCCGGGATACGACGACGGCCTCTATGCGGGCCTGCGGGTGATCTCGATGGTCAGCCGGTCGGGGGGGCCGCTGTCGGCCCTGCGCGAAGAGCTGCCGGCGGTGGTGAACACGCCGGAGATCCGCTTTCAGGTGGACGAGGCGCGCAAATTCGCCGCCGTAGCGGAGATCGCGGACCGGCTGGCGGCGGCCGGCGCGGTGGTCGACACCACCGACGGCGTCCGCGTGCGCACGCAAGACGGCTGGTGGCTGCTGCGCGCGTCCAACACCCAGGATGTGCTGGTGGCGCGGGCCGAAAGCCCTTCTGAAGAGGGGCTGGACCGATTGAAGGCGGCGATCGCCGAGGCGTTGACGACGGCCGGGGTGGCGGTACCGCCCTTTTGACGGGCGCTCGCGAAGAAGGGGCGGTTAAGCGATGGCGGAAGACGGCCATATCGTTGCGATTGCCGAAGACGACGACCTGAACGACCGGCTGTCGATTGCCCTGCCGATCGCCTTCCGCGCGGTCGATCCGGCGGCCGTGCCGACCGGCCTGGTGGTGGTGGACGAGGTCAACGGTTTCGCCAAGGTCGGCGGCGGCAACCTGGCGCCGCGCGAGCCCAACGCGCAGGTCGACCGCATGGTCGCGGAGACCGATGCGCTGGCCCGCCGCTTCGAGGCCGCGGAATGGCCGATCCTCGCCTTCCTCGACACCCATGAGCCGGGCAAGCCCGAGCCGCCCTATCCGCCCCATTGCGAGCGCGGCACCGGCGAGGAGGAGTTGGTGGAGCCGCTGGCCTGGCTCAACGCCTGCCGCCACGCGACCTTGCTGCGCAAGGACTGCATCAACGGCTTCGTCGGCGCGATCGACGGCAGCCGAAACCATGTGGTCGATTGGGTGAACGCTCATGCGCTCCAGCAGATCGTCGTGGTCGGCATCTGCACCGATATCTGCGTGATGGACTTCGTGCTGACCATGTTGTCGGCGCGCAACCACGGCCTGATGGAGAGCTTGCGCGAGATTGCGGTGTACGAGCCCGGCTGCGCCACCTACGACCTGCCCCGCGCGCTCGCGGAATCGCTGGGGCTGCCGGAGACCGCAGCCCATCCCCAGGCGGAGACCCACCATCTCGGCCTCTATTTCATGGCCTCCCGCGGCGCCATCTTGACGGACCGGCTGTTGTAGCGTCGCCGGCTCGGCGTTCTCGCTTGAGGTGGAACCGCCCGCTCTCCGGAAGCCGTTCAACAGGGGCGCAAAGCGCCCCAAGACTCCGGTCCTGCGCGTGAACCGGAGGTATCGGCGAGGGTTGGGATCTGTCGACCCGTCGCCGGATACCTCCCGACCGTCAGCTTAACCCGACTATAGTCCCTTGGAATCCAAGAAATTCTCGGTCCAGCCGACAAGTTCCTCCCGAACCGATGTCAACTCGACTGTCTTGATTAACACGCTATAAAGAATAGTTCAGGCAAGATTTCGCCGTTGGCCCCATTCCAGGACCGTTCTGCCATGGCAATCCGCATTCTGTCCAAGGTTCAACTGACGACCAAGGCAACGCTGGTGACAACGGCGATCATGTTGGCGTTGGCCGTTGGCATGGTCAGCGCCGCGATCATCGAGATCGGCAGCTATGTGGAGACCAAGGCGGTGAGCCAGCAGAACGCCAGCCTGCGCATCGCGGCGATGGAGTTCAAGGCGCGCTTTCCGGAGCTGGAGGTGCAGTTCCGCGACGGCGACACGGTCGAACGGCTGGTCGTACCGGTGCTGCCCAGCTTCGAAGACCATTCGATGATCGACCGCATCGGGCAGATGACCGGCGAGACGGCGACGGTCTTCGCCTGGGATCCCGAGACGGCGGATTTCTGGCGTCGGACGACCAACATCATCAAGCCGGACGGCAATCGGGCGGTGGGCACACCGCTCGGCCAGAACGGGGCCGTCTACCCGGTCATTCGATCCGGTCAGACCTTCACGGGGGAAGCTATCATCCTGGGCATCTCCTACTACACCATCTACGAGCCGATCTTCTCTCCGCAAGGCGAGATCCTGGGCATCCTCTATGCGGGCGTCGAGCGCCAAGCCATCGATGCGATCCTGGGCGACATCGCCCGATCGCTGGTCCTGGTGACACTTGTCATCACGGTGGTCTGCATGGGGCTCGCCGTGGTCATTTATCGGTCGCTGCTGCGGCCGATCCCGGCGCTGGCGTCGGTGATGCGGCGGCTCGCCAAGGACGAGACGGAGATCGACGTCCCCTACCGGGATCGTTCCGACGAGATCGGCGCCATGGCGCAGGCGGTCGAGGTGTTCCGGCTGAATGGGGTCGAGAAGGCGACGCTCCACCAGCAGCAGGCCGAGGCCGAAGACCGCGCCGAAGCGGAGAAGCGGGCGACGATGATGCGCCTGGCGGAGGACTTCGAGGCGAGCATCGGCGAGGTCGTGCAGTCGGTGGCGTCGGCGGCGACGGAGATGCAGTCGACCTCGCAATCCATGTCGGCGATCGCCGAGGAGACCAGCACGCAGGCGGCGACGGTGACGGCATCGGCCGACCAGGCATCGGCCAATGTCCAGACCGTCTCGGCCGCGGCCGACCAGCTCTCCGGCGCGATCAACGAGATCAGCCGCCAGATGGGCGTTCAGACCGGCGCGGCGGACGAGGCGGTCAACGCCGCCGCCGCCAGCGACACCGAGATGAACGGTCTGGCGGAGAAGGTCGCGGCGATCGGCGATGTGGTGGACCTGATCACCAGCATCGCGGAGCAGACCAATTTGCTGGCGCTCAACGCGACGATCGAGGCGGCGCGGGCCGGCGATGCCGGGAAGGGCTTCGCCGTCGTCGCCGCGGAGGTCAAGAGCCTGGCCAATCAGACCGCCAAGGCGACCGAGGAGATTGCCGCCCAGATCAAGGACGTTCAGGACAGCACCGGCAGCGCCGTCACGTCCATCGCCAACATCAAGACCAAGATCGACAAGATCCGGGAGATCTCGTCCTCCGTCGCCGCCGCCATCGAAGAGCAGAACGCCGCGACGGCGGAGATCGGCCGCAACACGCAAGAAGCGTCCGTCGGCACGCAGCAGGTGTCCGCGTCGATCACCGGCGTGATGGAGGCCTCCGAGCAGTCGGGCGTGGCCGCGAACAACGTGCTGACGGCAGCAAGCGACCTGTCGCAGCAGTCCGAGAACCTGTCACGCGTCGTCAGCGACTTCGTGCAGAAGGTGCGCGCGGCGTAAGCGCGCCCCCCGCCACGTCTCCGCCCCTCAATACCCCGCCGCCATATCGACCCAGCCGTCCGGCCGGTCGCCGCCGGCCAGCCGCGCCAGGTCTGCCGCCAGGGCCTGCGTCACGCTGACGGGGTCGGAGATGGCGGCCGAGTGCGGCGTGAGGGTGACCGCCGGATGCGCCCACAGGGGGTTGTCCGGCGGCAGGGGCTCCGTCTCGAAGACGTCGAGGGCGGCGGCGGCGAGCCGACCGCTGTCGAGCGCCGACAACACATCCGCTTCCACCATCAGCCCACCGCGGCCCGGATTGACCAGCAGGCTGCCGTGCGGCAGTCGGTCGAGCAGGGGGCGGGCGATCAGGCCGCGCGTCGCGCCGGTCTCCGGCAGCAGCACCACCAGCACCCGCACCCGTCCCAGCAGGTCGGCCAATGCCGCCTCGCCGCTGACCAGCGGGACCGCGCTGTCTGCGGCTGCGGCCCGCTGGCTGCGCACCCAGGCGGTCACCGGGAACCCGGCGGCCTGAAGCTTCTCCGCCGTCCGTCGGCCCAACCGGCCAAGGCCGAGGAGGCCGACCGGTGTGGCGGTCGCGTCCCGCGGTGCGTGGCGTTGCCAGACCCGGGCCGCCTGCTGGCGCCGATAGAGATCGTGGTTCTGGGTGAAGGCCAGGACGGCGGCCAACACATAGTCGGCCATCCGGTCGGCCATCAGCGGGTCGGCGGCGCGCAGCACCGCCGTGCCGGCCGGCAGCTTTGCGCGATGGCGCAGGATGTGATCGCTGCCGGCCCCCAGCGAGCAGACCACGCGCAGGCCCCGGCAGGCCTCGAACAACGCCTCCGGCGCCTGCCAGACGAAGGCCAGGTCGTAGTCGGCGGCCTGTGCCGGCCCGGGCGGTGCGCCGCCACTCCCCTCCCAGAGATCGATCGGGCGGTCCGGCAGAGCCGCACGCAGTGCCGCCAGCCACTCCGCCGCGTTGTCCCAGGGGGTGTAGAGGATCGACCGTCCCGGGGTGCCGGACAAGGCCCGGCTACCCCCGCCGGTCATGCCGCGGCGCTGGTGCGGCTGGCCGCGGCGGCGTTGGAGAGATGGGTGGCCAGCAGCCTGGAGGCCAGCTTCCGGTCATCCGCCTCCAGCGCGTCGAGGATGCTGAGATGCTCCATGCACCAGGCGCGCACCCGGGGCATGTCGGCGTAGCTCTGGTACTCCAGGAGCTGGCGGAGCCGGTTCTGCTTCTCCACCGCCGCGCGGAAATACGGGTTGTTGCCGAAGGCGGCGATCATCTCGTGGAAGTTGGCGTCGATCTTGTAGCCATGGCGGGCGGTGCGGAACCCCGGCCCCATCTCCAGGAAGCGGAGATGATCCTCCCGGCAGAGCTGGATCTGCCGCAGGTCGATCCGGAACCCGGGCAGCATCGGGATCTGCGGCTCGATCGCCGCGCGGAAGGCGAAGCTGTCCTCGCTGGCCTGGTGGGTCGACAGCGCCGCGTTGAACTGCCAACCGTCCCGGCCCGGCGCGGCCACGCCTTCCTCGGCCAGCTCGTCCAGCACCTGGCGGGCGCGCCGCCGGCCGATCTCGTAGCGGGTGGCCAAATCACCGGCGCGGATGCAGTCCGGCAGCACGCCGCGCAGCCGGTCGGTGGCGATCCGGTTGAACAGCGAGGAGGCTTCGGTCACCCGCTGCTCCACCTCGCTGGGGTCGAAATCGGCGCTTCTCTGATTGAGGAAGAAGCCGCGATTGCGTTTCGCCGACAGCAGGCCGTGTTCGGACAAGGCGGCCAGCGCCTTGCGGATCGGCGTGCGGGAGACGCCGAAGGCTTCGACCAGCTCCCGCTCCGTCACATGGGCGCCGCCGGGCAGGTCGGCCTCGCGCAGATAGGCGACGATCCGGGCGGCGAGCGGAACGCGGGTCAGATCGCCGGCAAGGGCGGACGGGCGGAGGCGGGGGGAGGGGAGGTTGGTATTCGGTGTCTCGATCTGCATGGCTTTAAGTCTAGCGGGGGGTGGCAGAAAACTATTGTACGTACCTAGCACGTCGGTACAATCAGTTTCAAGCGGTCGTTGCGGCCGGCGTGCCGGGAGGCTAGCTTTCACCACCCAAAGCGACGCCTTCGCCACCGCAAATGTCGGCGTGCAAGTACCGATGACGGGAGGACCATCCGAAGGATCGGAAAGATCCGAAGGACGATACGACAAGGTGCGCGCGAAGGGTGCCGTATCTCCAGGCACGGGCAGTGATGCTCGGCCAAATCCAGAATTATTGCGAAGGAGGCTTCTTGTGAAGATCAACCGGACCCTGTCGGCGATCGCTCTGGGCGTCGCCGTCGTCGCCCTGCCGGCCTCGGCCATCGCCCAAGACGTTGATCCGCCGCCGGAACTGGTGGAAGACGGCAAGCTGACCTACGGCCTCGCCGCGACCTTCGCGCCGTTCGAGTATATGGAGGATGGCGAGCTGACCGGCTTCGACGTGGAGTTCGGTGCCGCGCTCGCCGAGGCGATGGGCCTTGAGGTCAACCCGCTGAACATGGAGTTCAACGGCCTGATCCCGGCCCTTCAGGGTGGCCGCATCGATATCATCAACAGCGCGATGTACATCAATCCGGAGCGGTCGGAGCAGGTCGACTTCATCCCCTATATGCAGGTCGGCAACGAGATCATCGTCCCCACCGGGAATCCGCTCGGCATCGAGAGCCGCGAGGATCTGTGCGGGCTGAGCGTGGCCGTGACGTTGGGCGGCATCCAGGAGACCTACGCCCGCGAAGACGCCGCCCGCTGCGAGGAAGAGGGCCAGGAGACGGTCAACGTCATGACCCTGCCGACCGCGCAGGATAGCGCATTGTCGCTGCGCCAGGGTCGGGCCGATGCGTTCTACAACTCCACGCCCGGCGCCGTGATCCAGGTGCAGGAGCTGCCCGACGTCTACGAGATCGTCGGCGAGACCTTCAACACCACCCAGATCGGCATCGCCGTGCGCAAGGGCGACGACGCGACCCGCGCCGCCATCGAAGCCGCGATCGAGCAGGTGGTGGCCGATGGCGTCTATCACGAGCTGGTCGAGAAATACGGCTTCCCGGAGAGCGTGCCGCTCTACTGATCGATCGTGACCGCCGGTCGCAGGACCCAAATCGCCGGCCTGCGACCGGCCGGATCGGCCCCTTACCCCATGCCCCGATCGGACCCGACGGTTCGGGCATGGGCGGGTGCCGTCGTGCCGGCGTCGCGTCAGGATAGATGATGGAAAGCCAGACCGCGCTGGTCCGTCCGGAGCTGATTCTCGAATACGCCGTGTCCGACCGCTTCATCGAAGCGGCGGGCATGACGCTGATGCTGACCATCTTGTCGGTGATCCTGGGCATCGTCGTCGGGCTGGTCATCGCCATCATGCAGGAGACGCGAACGCCCTATCTTAGGGGCGTCTTTCGCGGATCGTCGGTGGTCTATCTCTGGCTGTTCCGTGGCACGCCCGTCCTCTTCCAGCTCATCTTCGTGTTCAACGTGCTGCCGGTCTTCGGCATCCGCCTGTCGGGCTTCGCCTGCGCGGTGCTGGCGCTGTCGCTGAACGAAGGCGCATACATGTCGGAGATCATGCGCTCCGGCCTGCAGGCTGTCGGCAAGGGTCAGCGCATGGCGGGCCGGGCGCTCGGCATGCGCGACTGGCAGGTGATGCGCTACATCGTCCTGCCGCAGGCGCTGAAGATCGTCATCCCGCCGATCGGCAACCAATTCATCGGCATGCTGAAGCTGAGCGCGCTGGTCTCCGTGATCGCGGTGGAGGAGCTGTTGCTGGTCGCCAACCAGACCGCCAGCGCCAATTTCCGCTATCTGGAAGCGTTGGGCGCGGCCGGCCTGTGGTACTTGCTGTTCACCACCATCTTCATGGCCTTCCAGGCTCGCATCGAACACTGGGCCGGACCGCAGCGGCGCAGCGTCAAGGGCCAGGCGGGTTTCGCCCAACGGCTGCTCGGCTTCGGCACCGGCCGCCAGCAGCAGCTTCGCTGAGCGCCCCTCCAGGAGCCCACCGCCGCCGATGACCGACACGACCCCGCCGACCTTGACGAAGCCCGAGACCACCGCAGCCGGCGCGCCCGTATTGCGCGTCACCGGCCTGGACAAGAGCTTCGGGCCGCTGCACGTGCTGCATGACGTGTCGATCGACATCTGGCCCAGCGAGAGCGTCGTCGTCATCGGACCCTCCGGCTCCGGCAAGTCGACGCTGCTGCGCTGCATGAACCTGCTGGAGACGGTCGACCGGGGCGATATCGCGTTCGACGGCCAAGCGATCTCCGCCGAGGCCCGCGACGCCCCCGCGGTGCGCCGGCACATGGGCATGGTCTTCCAGAACTTCGAGCTGTTTCAGCATCTCAGCGCCGCCGGCAACATCATGCTGGCGCCGATGAAGGTGCTGGGCCTGTCGGAGGCGGAGGCGCGCGATCGGGCGCACGCGCTTCTGGAGAAGGTGCGCATCCCGGAAAAGGCGGATTTCTATCCCAGCGAGCTGAGCGGCGGGCAGCAGCAGCGGGTCGCCATCGCCCGGGCGCTCGCCATGCGCCCGCGCGTCATGCTGTACGACGAGCCGACCTCTGCGCTCGATCCGGAGATGATCAAGGAGGTCTTGGACGTCATCCGCGATCTCAGCCAGGAGGGCATGACCAGCGTTGTGGTCACCCACGAGATGGGGTTCGCCCGCAGCGTCGCCGACCGGATCGTTTTCATGGACGAGGGCCGGATCATCGAGATCGCGCCGCCGGACCGCTTCTTCGAAGGGGCCATTCATCCACGCACGGCCCGCTTCCTGGACCAGATCCTGCACCACTAGAAGAGACCGGCGCGCGTTGCCGGAGAGGTTCGACCGATGACCGATCTATCGCCGATCCCGCTGCTTGAGGCGCTGGTCGCCATCGACACCCAGAACCCGCCGGGGCGGGAGGTGGAGGCCGTCGCCCGCCTGGCCGACGAGCTGAAGCGCATCGGTTTGTCGGTGACGACCCAGGAGTTCCGGCCCGGCCGGGCCAATGTCGTCGCGGAATTCGTCAATGGCGACGGCCCGACCTTCTGCTTCAACAGCCATGTCGACGTGGTGCCGGCCGGCACCGGTTGGCAGAGCGATCCGCATCGGCTGACCCGGCGCGACGGCCGCCTGTATGGCCGTGGCGCCTGCGACGCCAAGGGACCGATCGCCGCCATGACCTCGGCGGTGGAGAGCCTGGTGGCGCAGCGCGAGCGCTGGTCGGGTCGGCTGATGGCCGTGTTCGTCGCGGATGAGGAGGTGGCGAGCGACGGCGCCCGCCACTATGTCGCCGGGGGACCCGAGATCGACTGGGCGGTGATCGGCGAACCGACCTCCAACAGCGTCGTCACCGCGCATAAGGGGTCGCTGCGCCCGCTGGTCCGCGTGCATGGCGAGACGGCGCATAGCGGCACGCCGCATCTCGGCGTCAACGCGATCTTCCGGGCCGCCCGGCTGCTCGGTCTGGCGGAGGACCATGCCGCCACCCTGGCCGCGCGCACCCATCCGCTGTGCGGCCAGGCCAGCCTGACCGTCACCCGCGTCCAGGGCGGCCTCGCCGACAATGTCGTGCCGGACGCCACGGATTTCCTGCTCGACCGGCGCATGGTGCCGGGAGAGGCGGAGGCGGACGCCCGCGCCGAGATCGCCGCGTTGCTGGCGCTGGCGAAGGACCGCTTCGGCGTGCAGGCCGAGGTGGTCGAGTGGCGCCCGACGACGGGTGCGGCGGGTGAGACGGCGGCCGACCGGCCGATCGTGCCGGCGGCGCTGGCCGCTTGCGGCCGTCATGGCGGCGACGGCGTACACCTCCACGGCTTCATGGGCGGCTGCGACCTCGTGCATTTCCGCAGCGTCGGGGCCGACGGCGTGGTGATCGGCCCGGGCTCGCTGGCCGTCGCCCACAAGCCGGACGAGTACGTGCCGGAGGAGGAGCTGATGGCGGCGGTGCTGGTATACCGCGATACCGCTTTGGCCATGCTGCACCGCGATGGAGCGACGCGATGACGGCAAGTGTGGGCGCGGTCACCGGCTGGCGCCTGCTGACCGCCACCCAGCACTACGCCCCCGGCCGGGGTTTCCACACTTGGCTGTCCGGTCCCGTCGACCATCTGGAGACGCTCTATCTGGTGCTGGACGGCGGCGAGGGTGTTACCGGCCTCGGCGAGCTGCGCACCAATATCGCCTATCTGCACGGCCATGACGCGGCGGCGGTGACGGCCGCGGCGTCGGCGGCCGTCGGCCGGTTGCCCTGGCAGGACGGGCCGGCCGCGGCGCTCGCCGCCTTCGACCGAGACTGCCCGGCCGCGGGCATCCATCTTCCGGTGCGCATGCTGGTGGAAATGGCGGTGCGCGACCTCCAGGCGCGGCGCGCCGGCCGGTCCGTCGCGGCGCTGTTCGACGGACCGGCGGGCGCGGTGTCCGGGGAGACCAACCAGTCGCTCGCCTGGACCGAGGACCGCGCGGCGCTGCTGGTGGCGGCGGAGCGGTTCGTGGCGCGCGGGTTCTGCCGGCTGAAGGTGCGCCTCGGCCCCGCCGGGGTGGCGGAGGACCGGGCCCGCCTGCTGGCGCTGCGCGACCGCTTCGGTGAGGCAGTGGAGCTGGCGGCCGATATCAACGGGGCCTGGGCGCCGGCGGATGTCGACCGCGGACTGGCCGCCCTGGCCGAAGCGGCCCCGGCCTATGTGGAGCAGCCTTGTCCGGCCGACGACTGGGTGACCCTCGCCCGGCTGGCCGATGGGGCGCCGGTGCCGGTGATGCTGGACGAGACGGTGTCGCACCCGGCGGCGATCGACCGCTTGTCGGCGCTGGGCTGGCGCGGCGGCGTGCATCTGAAGCTGGTCAAGCTGGGCGGACTCGACCGATTGATCGCGGCCGGCCGCCGCGGCCGCGCGGCCGGCATGACAGTGATGGTCGGGCAGATGAACGAAGGCGCGGTGGCCACCGCCGCTGCCCTCGCCGCCGCCGCGGCGCTCGCCCCGGATCACGCGGAGCTGTACGGCGCCGACGGTCTGGCTGACGACCCTGGCACCGGCATCGTCTATGGCGCGGGCCGCGTCGGCGTGACGGGTGCGGCGGGCCTCGGCGTCACCCTCGATCCCACGCGCTGCCGACCGGTGGCGGCGCCAGAGCCCAAACCTGCGGAGGTCGTGCATGTCGGATGAGATCGCTGCCCGGGAATGCGTCTTCGGCGCGGCGGAGCTGGCGCGGCGCCAGGACGCCGCCCGCGCCGCGCTGGCGCAGGCCGGCATCGACGTCATGCTGGTGACCGGGCCGGAGAACATCTTCTACCTCACCGGCCAGCAGACGCCGGGCTACTACACCTTCCAAGCCCTGCTGCTGCCGGTCGACGGCGATCCGGTCTTCCTGGTGCGTCAGCTCGAACTGATGAACGCGCGCGCCAACACCCGGATTCACAACTTCATCGTCTATCAGGACGACGAGAGCCCGGCCGACGCCGTGGTCCGGGTGCTCGGCGAGCGCGCCTGGCAGCGCGCCCGCCTCGGCGTGGAGAAGCGCGGCTGGTTCCTGCCCATCGCGTTCTTCGAGCAGCTTGCCGCCGCCGTCGATCGGGTGGCCGACGCCTCGGGCCTGGTCGAACGGGCGCGCGCCGTGAAGTCGCCGGAGGAGATCGCGTTCCTGGAGAAGGCGACCGCCTATGCGGAGGCGGGGATGCGCGCCGGTCTCGCCGCCGCGCGGGTCGGGGCCAGCGAGAACGACGTGGTTGCCGCCATGCTGCACGGCGCCGTCGCCGCGGGATCGGAGTATTTCGGCATGGAGCCGCTGGTGTCGTCCGGCCCGCGCTCCGGCGTGCCGCACGGCACCTGGCGGCGCCGGGTGATGGAGGCCGGCGACCCGCTGTTCGTGGAGATGGCGGGGGTGCACAACCGCTATCACGGCGCGCTGATGCGCAGCGCCTGGCTTGGCCGCCCGCCGGCCGAGGCGCTCGCCATGGCCGCGGTGTGCGAGGAGGCGCTGGTCGCCGCGCTCGACGCGCTGAAGCCGGGCGTAACCTGCGAGGCGGTCCATGTCGCCTGCCAGGCGGTGATCGACCGCCACGGCTACACCGACGCCTTCCGCAAGCGCTGCGGCTACGCCACCGGCATCTCCTTCGCGCCGGACTGGGGGGAGGGCAACATCCTCAGCCTCTACTACGGCCAGACGCGCGAGATCGAACCCGGCATGGCCTTCCACATCCCGCCGGCGCTGCGCGTCTATGGCGCCTACACCGTGGGCTTGAGCGAGACCGTGGTGGTGACCGAGACCGGCTGCCGCGTGCTGAGCGGGCTGGATCGGGCGCTCGCCGTCATCGACTGATGGCGCGCTTCGTCGAGGGGCGCGCGGCCGGCCCGGGCCTCAGCGGCCAGGCGGCCGCCGCGCGCGCCGGTCCCGGGGACCGGCTGGTCTTCGTCGTCGCGCCCGAAACGGCCCTCGACGTGCACGCCACCCAGCACGCCACCGCCGACGGTCGCCTGGTGGCGAACTTCGTGCTATGGGCCGATCGCGCCGGCCTGGCCTGGCAGATCGCCCCGCCGGACCCGGCGGCCCTGTCGGACCTGGACGATCGGGCGGTGGTCGTGGTCGATCCCGGCCTGGCCGGCGATGACGCCGTCGCCGCGCTGTGTCGGCGCGTCCGCGGCAGCGACGCGCATGACTGGATCGTTCCGGACGGCGACGACGCGTCCGAAGTCGAGCCGATTGACAGTGGGTCGAGGATTGTGGTGGTCGGCGATGCCGATCGCTTGCACCGGGTCTATCCGGCCGTGCTGGCGGCGCTGGGCGACGCGGCGGACGCCGCCGGCATCGCGCCGGCGGTGCGGATCGTCGACCCGACGGCGGCCGCGGCCGACCCGGCGGGCGTGCTGGCGGGAGCGGCCGGCGTCATCCTGCCCGGCGGTGCCGATCTTACCCAAGTCACGGGCCAGGCGGCGCTGGCCGGTGCCGCGCTCGCCCGGGATGTGCCGGTGTTGGGCTTGTGCCTCGGCATGCAGTCGATGACGCTGGCGGTGGCGCGCGGCTCGGGTGACATCGCCGGCGCGGCCCTGGCGGAGCTGGATCCGACCGCGCCCGCGCTGCTGTTCGAGCCGATCGGCGGTGCCGCCGGCCGGCCGGCGCATCGGCTGGGCGATGTGGAGACGGTGGTGACCGCCGGCACCCGGCTGGACCGCCGCCTGGCGTCGGCGGGCGGGCCGCCGCGGCGGCTGGTCGAGCGTGCCAATCACCGTTACCGCTTGGCGCCGCGCTATCGGTCGCCCTTACGCGACGCGGGCCTGACCGTCGCCGCCGCCGATCCCCAAGGCGACATCGACTATGTGGTCGAGCACGAGGGCGCGGCGTGTTTCATCGGCTTCCAGGGCCACCCGGAACTGCAATCGCGCCCCGGGGCGCCGCATCCGGGCTACGCGCTCTTCCTCGACGCGGTGCGGGCGCGCGGCTGACGGGTGCCGGTTCAGCCGCCGGGGGCGACGGCGAAACAGTCGCGGCCTTGGCTGGTCAGCGCCTGGCAGGCCAGCGCGGCGGCAGCCTGATCCAGGCCGAACAGCCGCGCCCGGAAGAGCTGGCCTTGATCGGTATCGACGGGAACGATGCGCGGTGTCGTGCCGCCCAGCAGGTCCGGCACGGCGCGCGCGGCCGACATCAGCGCCTGCTGGCTGCCGCTCGGCGTAGCGAAGGCGCCGACCTGAATGCCCCAGTCGCCGCCGCTGCCGATCGGCGCGCCAACCGCCGGTGCGGTCGCCTGGGCGGCACCGGCGGCGACCGCGGCGACATGCCGGGTGCCGGAGGGGGCGGCCAAGCCGAGGATCGCCGCGGCCTCCGCCGCGGCCGGGCTGAGCGGCGCGTCGGCGCTGCCCACCGCAACCGGGGCGGCCGGTGCCGCGGCGGCCGGTCGGGTGCCGGCGGCGGTATAGGCGGTCGGCACCAGCGGCATCGGATCGCCGTCCGCGGGCGCGAGAGCGGCGGCGACCAGGGGCGCCAGCGGGTCTTGCGCCGGCGCCGTCGGCGCCCCGGCAAACCGCGGCGCCTCGCCGGGCCGGGCCGGCCGGGCCATCGGGATCGGCGGGGTGAAGGGACGGGTGCCGTTGGCGATCAGATAGCGGCCGCGCTCGCTCTCGAAGGCGCGGTCCAGGATCTCCGCCATATGCTCGTTGCGCGACGCCCCGGAGCGCCCGCCGAACACCACGCCGATCAGGCGCAGGCGCCCGCGTTCCGCAGACGCCACCAGATTGTAGCCCGAGGCGCGGATATAGCCGGTCTTCAGCCCGTCCATCCCGGCATAGCGGCCGAGCAGCCGGTTGTGGTTGTTGTAGGTGGTGCCACGCCAGGACCAGGATTGCGTGGCGAAATAGCCATAATACTGCGGAAAGTCGCGCAGCAGCGCCTGGGCCAGGCGGGCCATGTCGCGGGCGGTCGACCGCTGAGCGGCGTTGGGCAGGCCCGACGCGTTGCGGAACGTCGTGCGCGACATGCCGAGGCGTTGCGCCTGCAGGGTCATGCGCCGGGCGAATTCCGCCTCGCTGCCCGCCAGGTTTTCCGCCACCACCACGGCGACGTTATTGGCCGACCGCGTGATCAGCGCATAGATGGCCTGTTCCACGGCGATGGTGCCGCCGGTCACCAGATTGATGCGCGTCGGCGGCTCGGCATTGGCGGTGGGGGAGACGCGAAACCCGGTATTGAGGCTGACCACATTCTGTTCCAGAGCCTGGAACAGAAGGTAGAGCGTCATCATCTTGGTCAGCGACGCCGGGTAGAGATAGGCGTCGGCATTCTCTTGATAGAAGACCTCGCCGGTCGTCGCTTCCATGACGAAGCCGGCATAGCGCGCATTCGCCGAGGCCGTCGCCGGCAGCGCCAGCACGGCACCGATCCACAAGGCGAGCGCGATCACCAAGCCCGATCGGGCGCGCAAGCGGGTTGGCAAGCCGGCTCGGAACGGTCGGATCATGGCCACGCGCCTTCAATCGGTCACGAATCTTGCCGCGAATGAACGCGAACGACGGGCAGACTAAGGCGAATCGGGGCCGATGTCCATATTCATGGAACGTTTCCGTGCGGGAGATTCATAATTTTGCTGAAGGGGTTGGGCGTTAACGTTTACGTAATCTGCCAGAGCGTGCGGCTAATCCTCGGTCGCGCCGCCGGGTATCGGCGGTGGGTCGCCATCGCCCTCTTAGGCGTCGCCGCCGCCGGCTGCGCCTACCAGGGGCCGGCCGCCACCGTCGTCGACCAGCGGCTGACGTGGTTCAGCTATATCGCCGGCGAGGACCTGCGCCCGCTGTGCCGCGAGGCGGATGGCGAGACCGCGGCACCCGACCGCTATCGGCTGATCTACAACGCCGATTTCGATGAACAGGCCCGCGGCTACGACATCATTCCCGGGCGGGCGGGCGACGCCCTGCTGCGCCAGACGGTCGACCGCGGCGTCAGCCTGCTGCAAGGCATCTTCTTGCCGGGTCGCCCGCTCTCGCCGGTCAACCGGCTCGATCCGGTGTCGGCGGCGGACGTCGCGGACCTCGAAGACCGTTTGGCGGCCAGCGGCGCCTTCGACCCGCCGCCGGTGGGACTGCGGCTGAACTCCCAGAACTTCTATTGGCTGGTCATGGGGTGTCGGGCGGGACGGTTCTTCCTGACCGGCTACGACTATCCGTCGCCGCGCTTCGAGGCGATCCGCTTCGTCGACTGGATCGCCGCTCAGGACCGGACCGGCGTCGCCCTGCCGCGCCCGGATAGTCGCCTGGCGATCCAGCCGACGACCCGCTGTCCCAATCTCAGCCGGGACGAGGGCCGCCGGCCGTGCTTCGACGTGCAGATCGGCGAGGACGACCTGGTCGGCACCGGCAGCCTGCTGTAGGCGCGGACGGCGTCCTCTGGCACCATTGCCGGTGTTTGTCTTTCAGCAGTCCTACCGATACCGTCCGGAGCACGTTCATGGGCATCAAGACCCGGGCGGCCGTCGCCTACGAGGCCGGCAAGCCGCTCGCCATTGAGACGATCGATCTGGAAGGCCCGCGCGACGGCGAGGTGCTGGTCGAGATCAAGGCGACCGGCGTCTGCCACACCGACGCCTTCACCCTGTCCGGCGCCGATCCGGAGGGGCTGTTTCCCGCCGTGCTCGGCCATGAAGGGGCCGGCGTGGTGGTCGAGGTCGGCCGCGGCGTCACCTCCGTCGCGCCGGGCGACCACGTCATCCCGCTCTACACGCCGGAATGCCGGCAATGCGATTACTGCCTGCATCCGAAGACCAATCTCTGCCAGGCGATCCGTCCGACCCAGGGGCGCGGGCTGATGCCGGACGAGACCTCGCGGTTCTCCGCAGGCGGGCAGATGCTGCACCACTACATGGGCACCTCGACCTTCGCCAACCACACGGTGCTGCCGGAGATCGCCGTGGCCAAGATCCGGCCCGACGCGCCCTTCGACAAGGTCTGCTATATCGGCTGCGGCGTCACCACCGGCATCGGTGCGGTGCTCTATACCGCGAAGGTCGAGGAAGGAGCGCGGGTCGTCGTCTTCGGGCTCGGCGGCATCGGGCTCAACGTGGTTCAGGGCGCGCGCCTGGCCGGGGCCGACATGATCGTCGGCATCGACCTCAATCCCCAGCGACAGGCCATGGCCGAACGCTTCGGTATGACCCATTTCGTCAACCCGGCGGAGGTGGCGGGCGACCTCGTCCCCTATCTGGTCGACCTCACCGGCGGCGGGGCGGACTATTCCTTCGAGTGCATCGGCAATGTGACCACCATGCGCCAGGCTTTGGAATGCGCGCATAAGGGCTGGGGGGAGAGCATCATCATCGGCGTCGCCCCCGCCGGGGCGGAGATCGCGACGCGGCCCTTCCAGCTCGTCACAGGGCGGTCGTGGCGGGGTACCGCCTTCGGCGGCGCGCGCGGGCGCACCGATGTGCCGCGGATCGTCGACTGGTACATGGACGGCAAGATCGAAATCGATCCGATGATCACCCACACCCTGCCGCTCGACGAGATCAACACGGCGTTCGATCTGATGCATGCAGGTGAGTCGATTCGCAGCGTTATCGCCTATTAGGTGCGCATCCGGCCCGTCGGAAACCGCGGTACCGGCCGCCAACCCCGCCGGATCGGTTTCTTTTTTTTGCGGTGCGGCCAGCGGCCGCATCCGCGTCGATCGGCCGTCTTCGGCCCGTCCAAGACCCCTCGGCCCGGCCGTACGTCCGCCAGTACGCTCCGCTATGTGCTTACCAATATTACAACTGTTGGCGCCGGTTCCGGCGGCGACCGGCCGGCCGGGCGGGCGGGGGCCGGCGCGGCCGCCGATCTGGAACGGAAAGAAAAGAACCTTGTGGACGAAACATCGTGATCAGGTCGTTGACATGCTTTATCGTCGGTCCCAACTAGCCATCAGGTGATTACGGTATTGTCCTGAGACCGTAGGGAATGGTTACAACCGGTACAGTCCCGGGGGCCGCGATGACGGTGTCCCGCGGGGCGTTGGGCAGATGGGGCGAAACCGCGCGACGGCATCACGGACGAGAAGCGTTCCTGACATCGGCGAAGCGGCAACGCGCGGCACCTGCGGTGATGACCGACGAGGATCGAGGTAATGGACGTGTTCGAGAGTTTGCCGGGGGAACGGTCGAACGTCTCGGCGGTGGCGGCTGCTACGGACGGCCGCCCCCGGGCGACGGCAGAAGTGATCGAGCAGATTACGCAGCTTGCCTATCGCTTCGGGTTTGCATCGGATCTCCGGCCGGCCCAGTGGACGGCCCTGCGGTTCTTCGACCGCTCGCCGGACGATAGCTGCACCGTCAGCGCGTTCGCCGAGCATAACCGGACGTCGCGCAGCAGCGCGTCGCAGACCATCAACGGTCTGGTGAACCGGGGACTGCTGGTTCGTGTCGCGGTGCCGGAGGATCGGCGAACCCATCGGCTGCAGCTCACCAACGAGGCCCAGGGCCTGCTGGCGCAGGATCCGCTGCGCAAGCTGGAATCCGCGCTCGGCGAGATGAGCGAGAGCCGCTGCGGCGAGCTTGCGGTGCGGCTGGAAGAACTGCTGGCGGCGATGCTGCGGCAGGTGGAAAGCGCCACCAACTGACCGAGGCCGGGGGCCGTAAGGCCCCCGCTGCCGGACGGTCTCATCGGGGGCGGTATCGCTCAATCGGCGGTCGCCCGGCGCGATACATCGATTTACCTATCTGGAGAGTAGGGTCTCCTGAGCCGGGACCGCCCATGGGCGATACACGCCCAGGCGGGGCGCCTGCTCTCGCCGATCATCAGCGCGGTGCGGCGTTGGGGTTCGGGCCGACGGCGGCGACCGCTTCGCGGATGCGCGCCGCGATCGCCGCGGGGTCGCCGCCGGTCTCCGACACCAGGCGCTGGCCGTCGATCGCCGGGGCGAAGCGGATCGCCACGCGTTTCGCCAGCGGCCAGGAGCGCGTGCGGGGCCAAGCCTCGAAGGCACCGAAGATGCGGGCCGGCACGACCGGACAGCCGATCTCCGCCACCAGCACGCCGATGCCCGGCAGGAACCGCTGCAGTTCGCCGTCGGGCGAGCGCCAGCTCTCCGGAAACCAGACCAGGCAGCGATCCCGGCGCAGCACTTCCACCGCGGCTGCGAGCGTCGCGCCGGCATCCCGTTCGTCCACCGGGAAGATCTGCGACAGGCGGGAGAAAAGGCGCGATACCGGACCGGCGAACAGCCGGTTGACGTCGCCGCTCCACCAGGTGTGTTCCAGCCGCGCGCGACCCAGCGCGTCGACCATGATGAAGGGGTCGACATCGCTGACATGGTTGCAGGCGATGATCAGTGGCCCGCCGACCGGCACATGCTCCAACCCGGCGATCCGCCGGCCGAAATAGCCGCGGATCAGCAGCGCCGTCAGCGCGAACAGCGGCGGCCGCAGCAGCCGTTGCGCGGGCGACAGCGGCGCCAGCCAGCGGCCGAGATCCGCCGGCACCGGCGGCAGTCGCCCGGGGGCGGCCGCGCTGCCGGTGTGGGTGTCGGTGTCCGCGGTCTCGCCGGCCCGGCGTTTCGCCGCCGCCGCGCGCAGCAGGTCGCCCAGCGTGAACAGCGCCTCCGCCTCGGCGACGGTGAAGGTAAGGCCAAGATCCTGCGACAGGGCGAGCGACAGGTTCACCCAGTCCAGGCTGTCGATGCCCAGGTCCATGGTCAGCGACTGGTCGGGGTGCAGGTCGCGATCGGGGAAGCGGGCTTGCAGGAGCGTCCAGACGGGTGCCGCGGCCGGATCGGCGACGAGCGCGCGGTCCGCGTCGCGCCAGGCCGGCGCCGCGCGCTTGGTTGCGCCCGCCTTGGCGGTCTCGAACCGCTCCAGGATCAAGAAGCGCTGGTACTTGCCCAGCCGGTTCTTCGGCAGCTCCTCCGCGGTCACGGCGAAGTCGACGATGCGCTGGAACGGCGGCAGATCCTGGGCCGCCGTGGTCAGCGCGACCCGCACGGCGTCTTCGGGCTGGGCGTAGCCGGCGGCCCGGATCGCCGCCTGATCGGGCACCGCCAGCGCCACCAGCGCGCCCTTGCGCTCGACCACCGCGACCTCGCCGATCAGCGGGCTGGCGCCGTAGACTTTCTCAAGCTCGTCGGGAAAGACGTTCTTGCCGCCGCCGAGGACGATCATCTCCTTCAGCCGGCCGGCGATGTGCACGAAGCCGCGGTCGTCGATCCAGCCCAGATCGCCCGACCGGAACCAGCCGTCGCCGGTGAAGGCGGCGGCATTGGCCTCGTCGTTGTCGAGATAGCCGGCGAAGACCGAGGGCCCTCGGGCCTGCAGCTCGCCGATGCCGTCGCCATCCGGGTCGGCGACGCGCACCTCCACGCCGGCCAGCGGCCGGCCCTCCGCCCCGACATGCTTGTCGGCGCCGCCGCCGTTGTTGGTCAGGATCGACGCCGTCTCCGCCAGCCCCCAGCCGGAGCGGACATCCCAGCCCAGCGCCTCCAGGGTCCAGATCAGCTCCGCCTCGAAGCGCGCGCCGCCGGAGCCCAAGAGCCACAGATCGGGCGACAGCGAGCGGTGCACCTTGCCGAACAGCCGCCGGCCGAGCCGCAACCCGAAACGCTGGCGGGCGAACCGCGACAGCGCCAAGAGCCGCGGGAACAGAAGGGCGGAGAGGCCGCCCGCCGCCTTGGCCTTCGCGGCGATGCCCTCCGCTAGCGCGCCGTAGAGGCGCGGCACGCCGATGATCGCGGTCGCGCGGCCGGCCTGCATCGCGCGCGCCAGTCGTGGGCCGTCCACGGCTTCGGGCAGGATCACCATGGAGCCGCTGGCCAGCGGCGCCAACAGCCCCACGGTCAGCGGGTAGACATGGTGCAGCGGCAAGGGTAGCAGCAGCCGGTCGTCGGCGCCGACGACGGCCTGCGCCACCAGAGCCGCCACATTGTGCAGGTTGTGCCGGTGGGCCAGCAGGAAGCTCTTCGGCTGGCCGGTGGTGCCGGAGGTGTAGACCTGCATATGCGGCGCTTCGCGATCGAGCGGCGGCGGGTCGAGCGGGGTCGCGCCAAGCAGGCCGTCGAGCCCCGGCAGCCCCGCCGCCTCGCCGGCCGCGTCCAGCGCGATCAGGTCGAGGCCGCCGTCGGCGGCGAGGCCGGGGCGGCCGATATGATGCCCGGCGACGAAGCCGAGGCGGGCGCGGCTGTCCGGCACCAGCACCGCCAGCTCCGCATCCGTCGACAGGTCGTCAAGCGCGACGGTCAGCGCGCCCAGCGCCGCCAGCGCCAGCCGCGCGGTCACCCATTCCAGGCTGTTCGGGCCGAACAGCAGGACCCGCGTGCCCGGGCCAACGCCGCGCCCCTGCAGCCCGGCCGCCAGCCGCAGCGCGCGGTCCGCCAAGTCTCGATAGCTGACCCGCCGCTCGGCGCCGGTGGACAGGTCCAAGAGCGCCGGCGCCTCGCCATGCGCCGCCAGCGCGGCGACGAAGCGGCCGAGATCGGCCCAGGGCACGGCCGGGGCCGGGCCGCCGCTGGCCACCCGGACGGTCGCCGGGGTGGGGCCGAGGGGGGTGGGGGGCATATCGTCTGCCATGACGGTCACCCTTTGCGGTCGTCCCGGAGGGGCGGTCTGGTCCGTCGACCGGGGGCGGGGCGGCTCACGCCGGCGCCGTGATCCGCGTCGGGGCGGTCACGGCGCGTCCGCCCTCATAGCCGACCACGCTCAGATGGCCGGCCGCGGCGTCGGCGACAAGGGCTTGTCGCGTGCGCGGGTTGAGGATCGGCGGGGTGACCCAGCCGAATCGCTCCGCCGTGGCGGCGTCGACAGCGCGCATCGCCGTCAGCCGTTCTTGCGTGTCGACGGACCGGCTGCGCCCGGGCAGGTCGGGAGCGAGCCAGTGATTGGTCACCGTCGTGGTGCCGTCATGGCGCCGGAAGCCGGTGGGCGTCCGCTCCACGATCGCCGCCTCGCCCGGCGCCCGGCCGGCCAGCGCGAAGATCACCGGCAGGGTGACGGGCGTGCGGCTCAGCCGCGCCAGCGCGTCGGCGAAGTCGATGGCTTGGTCGGCCACCCGGCGCAGCAGCAGCACCGGCGGCACGCCCTCAGACGCGAAGGCGCGGCGTCGGCCGGCCAGCCAGTCGCCGGCCAGGCCGAACCGGGTGGCCGGTCCCGGCGCCTGGTTCAAGGCGGCGGCGAAGCGGCCGGGCGCCAGCACATGCACCAGGCCGATGAAGCCGGGCCAGGTGGGCGCCAGCCAGTCGCCGGCGGGTCCGCGCGACGTGACCACGACACCCGCCCGCCCCAGCCCCGCCAGCTCCCAATCCAGGGTGCGGACCAGCCGCGGCGGCCGGTCGTCGGGCGCCTCGACGCGGGTGCTGCAGCCCCATTCGTAGCTGAGATTGAGCGCCCAGGCCCCAGGGCCGGCGATCATCCGGGCAACCCGGGCGATCTCGCCGGCCTCCTCAAGGCGCTGCCGCTTCGCCCAGCGCCGCGCCACCCGGTCGGCCATCGCCAGCCCGGCCAGCGTGTACCGGCGCCGCGCCTCGCTCAGGATCGCCGCCACGGGTGCGCGGTGGCGCGAGACCAGTTCCGCCAGCGCTCCGCCCGGCACGCGGTCGACGGGCATTTCCAGCAGCGCTGCAGGGTTGGCCGTCGCGGTCATCGAGGGGCCAACGGGGCGCGCGACGGCTCGCGCACCGTCCACAGCAACAGGCCGCCGAGGACAAGAAAGACGAGGATGGAGGCCATGCCGGCCCGCTGGCTGTCGGCGAGCAGGGTGACCCAGCCGACGATCAGCGGGCCCAAGGGCGAGATCGCCTTGCCCGACAACCCGAACAGGCCGAAGGCGCGGCCCTCCAGCCCGGGCGGTGACAGACGCGCCATCAGCGACCGGCTGGAGGCCTGCACCGGGCCGAAGAACAGGCCGAGCGGAACGCCGAAGACGTAGAACCACAGGGTCCCTTCGACCAGGATCAGCGGCACCGCGCAGGCCAGGGTGCCGGCCAGCGCGATCAGCACGGTGGTGCGCGCCCCGATCCGATCGTCGAGCCAGGCGAAGGCGAAGGCGCCGATGCCGGCCGTGATGTAGATGGCGATGCCGAAGGCGAGGATCGCCTCGGTCGACAGGCCGAAGGTGCCGGCGGCGTAGATCCCGCCGAAGAAGAACATCGTGTTGACGCCGTCGCGGTAGAGCGTGTGGGCGATCAGGAAGCGCGTCAGCCGGCCGTCGCGGCGCACCAGGCGGACGGTCTCCGCCACGCTGGCGACGCCGCGGCGCACGGCGTCCCAGGTGGTCACGGTCGCCGGCGGCTCGTCGTAGAGGAAGACCAGCGGCAGCGCGAACACCAGGAACCAGGCCGAGGCCAGGACGGCGGTCAGGCGCACCGGCTCCGCCGCCGCCTCGTCGAGGCCGAACGGCGCGGGCTCCACCAGCACCAGCGCCAGCGTCAGGGCCAGGCAGACCAGTGCCCCGACATAGCCGATCCCCCAGCCCCAGCCGGACACGCGGCCGAGGCGGTCGGGCGGGGCCAACCGCGGCAGCATGGCGTTGTAGAAGACCAGCGACACTTCCAGGCCGACATTGACCAGGAAGGCCAGCACCAGGCCCAGCACGATGGCCTCCGGTGCCGGCACGACGAACCACAGAGCGAACCCGGCGGCGATGGCCACCGCGCTCCACAGCACCACCCAGCGCTTCGCCCCGGTGCCGCTGTCGGCAACGGGCCCCAACAGCACGCTGACCAGGGCGATGGTGACGCCCGAAGCGGCGATCATGTTGCCCCAGAGCGCGGAGCCGGTCTCCGTATCGCCGGCCACCGCTTCGACGAAATAGGTGGCGAAGACGAAGCTGATGATCACCGCGGGCGGGGCCGAACTCGCCCAGTCGTAGGCCCACCACGACAGCAGCCGGCGCCGCTGCCGGCCGGCATCGGGGCCGTCAGCCGTCATCGTCAAGCGGCCAACGCTCCAGCCGGTAGGCGCCGTCCCAGAACATCCACTCGTACAGCGTGGATTGGCGGAAGGCGCGCATCATGCGCTGCCGGTCGGCGTCGCTGCCGTCTGCTGCCGCGCGGTCGACCAGCGCGATCGCCGTTTCCGTCGCGCGCGCGAAGTCGGGGTCGGAATAGGTGTCGATCCACGGCTGGTAGCGGTTCTCGGGCGCGGCTGAGCGGGCGATGGTGGTGCCGACCTCCCAATACACCCAAAAGCAGGGCAGCAAGGAGGCAGCCATCACCCGATAGTCGCCGATCGCCGCCGTCGCCGCCAGGAAGCTCGTATAGGCCGCGCAGGCCGGCGCCGGCCGGGCGCCCGCGGCGATGCCGGCCGGGATGCCCAGCGTCTCGAAGAAGCCGGCATGCAGCGACCGTTCGACCTCGATGGCGGTGACGGCGAAGCGGGCGAAGGCGGCCACCGCCTCCGCATCCGGAGCGCGCCCGGCGGTCAGGGCGAGCGCGCGGCCGTAGTGCTCCAGATAGAGCGCGTCCTGGACGACGTAGTGGGAGAACCGCTCCTCGGCCAGTGTGCCGGCGGCCAGCTCGCGGTTGAACGGGTGGTCGATGATGCGCTGACGCAGCGCGGCCGTGTCGGCCCAGGCCAATTCGGAGAACCGGGACATCGGGAAGGTGCTTTCGCTGACGGGCGGGGGGCAGGCGATGCGGAAGTGTCAGGAGGCGGCCGCCGCGTCCGCCGCGTCGCGTTGCCACATCTCGTGGAAGTGGTGGGTCGGGCCGTGCCCGCCGCCGACGGACAGCCGGTCGGCCGCGGCGATGGCGCCGGTCAGGTATCCCTTGGCACGGCGCACCGCGCTTTCCAGGTCCGGGCTCTGCGGGATCAGGGCGGCGATAGCGGACGACAGGGTGCAGCCGGTGCCGTGGGTGTTGCGGCTGGCCAGCCGCGTCGCCGGCAGCCGGATCAGCCGGAAGCCGTCGTAGAAGACATCGTCGCTGGCGGGCCCGTCGAGATGGCCGCCCTTCAGCAGGACGGCGCGCGGGCCCAGCGCCTTCAGCGCGCGCGCCATCTCGCCCATGCTGTCCACCGTGGTCGGCAGCGGCAGGCCAGTCAGCGCGGCGGCTTCCGGCAGGTTGGGGGTGATCAGGCCGGCCATCGGCACCAGGCGGTCGCGCACCGTGGCCGCGGCCGCCGGCTCCAGAAGCGGCGCGCCGCTCTTGGCGACCATGACCGGGTCGACGACGATGCGGGCGCGATCGATCGGCCCACCCTCCGCCGCGGCGGCGGACAGCCGGTCGGCGAGCAGGGTGGCGATCTCCGCATTGGCGACCATGCCGATCTTCACCGCATCCACGCGGATATCGTCGAGGATGGCGTCCAGCTCGGCCGCCACGAAGGCCGCGGGCGGCACATGGATCTGGGTGACCGTGCGGGTGTTCTGGGCGGTCAGGGCCGTGAGAACCGCCATGGCATAGGCGCCCAGCGCGCTGATCGCCTTGATGTCGGCCTGGATGCCGGCGCCGCCGCTGGGGTCGGAGCCGGCGATCGCGAGAACATTGGGGATGCGGGTGGGCACGGGGACGGTGTCTCCTCCCGGCGAACGCGGCGGCCGGGGATATCGGGGGCGGGGGATCAGTCGGCGGTCGTCGTCCGGCGAGCGGCGAGGACGGCGTTGCTCAGCGCGCTGGCGGCGGCAAAGGCATCGTCCGCCGCGGTGATCGCGGAGATGACGGCGATGCCGTCGGCGCCGGCCTCGACGACGGCCGCGGCCCGCTCGGCGGTGACGCCGCCGATCGCGACCACCGGCAGGTCGATGCGCCGGCGCAGCCGCTCGAAGCCGGCAACCTGGATCGCCGGTTCCGGCGGCATCTTGCTGTCGGTCGGCCAGACCGGGCCGATGCCGGCATAGTCGGCGACGGCCAGCGCCCGCGGATCCAGCTCGTCCTCGCTGCCGATGGAGATGCCGATGATCGCGTCATCGCCCAGGAAGTCGCGGGCGAGCGGGGCCGGCATGTCGTCCTGGCCGAGATGCACGCCGTCCGCGCCGACGGCATGCGCCACATCGACCCGGTCGTTGATGATCAGCGGGATACCGGCGGCGCGCAGCACGCCGCGCAACGCGATGGCGGTGTCCATCAATAGGCGGGTGGACGCGTGCTTGTCGCGAAGCTGCACCATGGTCACCCCGCCGTCGATGGCCTGGGTGATCAGCGCCGCCAACCGCTCCTTGTCGCCGACCCCGGGGTCGGTGACCAGGTAGACGGACAGGTCGAAGTCGTTCATGCCTCGACCGCCGAGGCGACGGTGGCGACTTCCAGGCGCAGGCTGTCCGCCAGGCGGTCGGGATCGAGATCGTAGAGCCGGTCGATGACGGCACTGCGCAGGCTGCCGGGCCCCGCGGCGTCGGCCGCCGCCTGTTCGCCGGCCACCGCGACGGTCGCCAGCGCCGCGGCGGTTGCCGCCGCCGGATCGTCCGGCCCCACGGCCAGGAAGGCGCCGACGATGCAGCTTAGGGCGCAGCCCATGCCGGTGACCCGGGTCATCATCGGATCGCCGTTGGCGATGGAGAAGACCCGCTCGCCATCGGTGACGCGGTCGACCGCGCCGGTCACCGCGACCACCGATCCCGTCGCGCGCGCCAGCCGTGCCGCCGGGGCGATGATGTCGGCGGTCTCCCCGCCGGCGTCGACGCCGCGGGCCGCCGGCGCGCTGCCGGTCCCGGCATGGGTGGCGGCCAGGAAGGCGATCTCGTCGACATTGCCGCGGATCGCGGTCGGACGCCGGCGCACCAGCAGCTCGGCCAGCCGCTGGCGGGTCTCCGTCAGGCCGACCCCGACGGGGTCGAGCACCCAGGGCCGCCCGAGGCCGGGCGCCGCTTCCGCCAGCAGATGCATCGCATAGGTGTTGGATTCGGTCGGCGTGCCGAGATTGATGGTGAAGGCGGCCGAGGCGCGGGCGACCGCCACCACCTCCTCCGGTCCTTCGGCCATCACGGGGCTCGCGCCGACGGCCAGCATCGCCATCGCCGCCACCTCGGCGGCCACCGGGTTGATGATGTTGTGAACCACCGGGCGCTGGCGCCGGAGGTCGTTGAGGCGGCCCGCCAGGGCGGCCGCGGTCGGGGAGGCGTAGGTCATGGGCATCAGGCCGCGTCGCTGGCGATCATCGGGGAGAGGGTGAGGCGCGACCACGGCTTCAACGCCGCCTGTGCCGCGCGGTAGCTGTCCAGGATATCCCGGAAGGCGGCATCACCTGCGGCCTGCTCGTCCAGCACCGCCTGGGTCGCTACGCGCACCGCTTCCAGCACCGTGTCGGGGTAGCGCTTCAGCGCCACCGCCACGTCACCGGAACGGATGCGCGCCAGCGCCGCGGCGTTCTGCCAGTTGGCCTCGGCGAGGCCGCGAAACGCCTCCGCCTCGCAGGCGACGGCGACCAGCTCTTGCAGGTCCGCCGGCAGCGCCTGGTAGGCCGCGAGATTGACCAGGCATTCCGCGGAGCCGTTGGGTTCGTGAAAGCCCGGCCAGTAGTAGTAGCGGGCGGCCTGGTCGAGGCCGATGGCCAGGTCGCTCCACGGACCCAGGAACTCCGCGCCGTCGATCACGCCGCTCTCCAAGGCGGCGAAGATCTCGCCGGGCGGCAGGGCGACGGTGGTGACGCCCAGCCGCTCCAGCGCCGCGCCGCCGAGCCCCGGCATGCGGTAGACCAGGCCCTGCAGGTCGTCGAGGCCGTCGACCGCGCGGTTGAGCCAGCCGCCCATCTGCATGCCGGAATTGCCGGCGGCGAAGGGTTTTAGCCCGTGCGGCCGGTAGAGGTCGTCCCACAGCGCCTGCCCGCCGCCCTCGTGCAGCCAGGCGTCGTGCTCGTGCGGCGCCAGGCCGAAGGGCATGGCGGTGAAGAAGGGCGCCGCCGGCACCTTGCCGGCCCAGAAGAAGGACGCGGTGTGCGCCATCTCCGCATTGCCCAGTGCGACGGCGTCGAAGGTCTCGAAGGCCGGCACCAGTTCGCCGGCGCCGTAGACCTGCACGGTCAGGCGGCCGCCGCTCAACGCGCCGATCCGCCGGGCGAGGCGGTTGGCGCTGGTGCCCGGTCCCGGCGCGTTGGCGGGCCAGGAGGTCACCATCCGCCAGGTATGGGCCGTCTGGCCGATGGCCGGCGCGGCGAACCCGGCCGCCGCCGCGGCCCCGCCGGCCCCGGCCAGGAGAGAGCGCCGGCCGAGCCGCGCGCCGCCAGGGTCAGCGTGGCCGGTGGCGGACTGAACGATGGATGAATCGGTGGACGTCATGATCGACGACTCCCTTCGCTGGCATTACCCAGATCAGGTTCGATGGGTCTGATCTCAGCCCGTCTTCGATCCTCCCGCTGGCCGGCGTTGCCGGTTACCGGGAGTTGACGGGCACCCCATGTCGCTGCCATCGAACCGTAGCAATTGTCCCGGCGGCCCGTCAATTGCACCGCTCGCGCGGTCGTCAGGGCGCCTTCCTTCGGTCCCAGGCGATGATCCCCGACAATGTCGATAGCACCGACGGCCTGGATCCGGGCGGTCGGCGGCCCCGATGGCTGGGCCGGCTGGTGCGCGCCTGGGCGGTCGCCGGCGGGCTATTGCTGTGCGCGATCGCGCTAATGACGCTGGCCAGCGTGGTCGGCCGCCTGGCCGGTCGGCTGTGGCCCGGCGGCCCGCTGGGACCGATCCCCGGCGATTTCGAGTTGGTGGAACTGGGGGTCGGCATCGCGGTCTTCAGCTTCCTGCCGTGGTGCCATTGGCGGGGCGGCAATGTCTCCGTCGACCTGGTCGCCCGCTTCCTGCCGGCGCGGCTGATCGCCGTCGTCGCCCGGGTGGCGGAGGCGCTGTTCGCCGTCCTGGTCGGGGTGATCGCCGTGCAGCTCGTCGCCGGTGCGCTGGATCTGGCGCGGTTCGGCGAGACCACCATGGTCTTGCGCCTGCCGGTGTGGTGGGCCTATGGGCCGGCGATCGTCTCCGCCGTCCTGTGGCTGCTGGTCGTGCTGGCGCGGCTGTTCGACGCGGCGGCACGGACGGCCCCGGCCGAGCCGCGCCCGGGAAGCGTGTGATGGCCGATCCGATCGACGGGGTCTTCGCCTTCGCGGCGCTGATCGGGCTGATCGCGCTGCGCGTGCCGATCGGCGTGGCGATGCTGGGGGTCGGGGCCGGCGCCTATGTGCTGGTGCGCGGGGTCGATCCGTTCCTCGCCTATGTGAAGACGGCGGTGTTCGCGGAGGTCTCCAGCTACTCCCTGGCCGTGGTGCCGCTGTTCCTGCTGATGGGGGAGCTGGCCTCGGCCGGCGGGATCAGCCGCCTGCTGTTCCGCGCGGCCAATGACTGGGTGGGGGCCCGCCCCGGCGGGCTGGCCATGGCGTCGATCGGCGCGTCGGCGGGCTTCGGGGCGATCTGCGGCTCCTCGCTGGCGACGGCGGCGACCATGGCCCGCGTCGCCCTGCCGGAGATGCGGGGGCGCGGCTATTCCGGGGCGCTGTCGACCGGCACGGTGGCGGCCGGCGGGACGCTGGGCATCCTGATCCCGCCGTCGATCGTGCTGGTGCTCTATGCGCTGTTGGCGGAGCAGAACATCGCCGATCTGTTCATCGCGGCGCTGGTGCCGGGCCTCCTGGCGGCGCTGGGCTATCTGCTGACCATCGCCGTCTATGTCCGCCTGGCCCCGGCAGCCGGGCCGGCGGGGCCGGCGGTGTCGTGGCGCCGGCGCTGGCGCTCGGCGGCTGAGACCTGGCCGGTGGTGGCGATCTTCGCGTTGGTGATCGGCGGCATCTATGCCGGCTGGTTCACGCCCAGCGAGGGCGCCGCGGTGGGGGCCGCGCTGACCGGGCTGTTCGCCGTGGCGCAGGGCGGCTTGCGGGCGCGGGGGTTTGCCCGGGCGCTCTCCGCCACCGCCGTCGCCACCGGCATGGTCTTCTTGATCTTGCTGGGGGCGGCGGTCTTCAACGCCTTTCTCGGCTTGACCCGGTTGCCGCAGCTCTCCGCCGCGTGGATTGCGGCGTCGGATCTGTCGCCCTGGCTGGTGCTGCTGGTGGTGCTGGCCGGCTATCTGGTGCTGGGCTGTGTGATGGACAGCCTGTCGATGATCCTGCTGACGGTACCGGTGATCTTCCCGATCATCGTCGGCCTCGACTTCGGCTTGGACCCGACGGAGACGGCGATCTGGTTCGGCATCCTGGCGGTGATCGTGGTGGAGATCGGACTGATCACGCCGCCGGTCGGCCTCAACGTCTTCGTCATCCACGGCCTCGCCCGCGACGTGCCGATCGGCCAGACCTTCCGCGGCGTGCTGCCTTTCCTGGCCGCCGACCTGGTGCGGGTCGGGCTGTTGATCGCCTTTCCCGGGCTGTCGCTGGTCCTGCTTCGCTGGCTGGGATGAGAGCCCCCGGCGGACCGTTCGCTTTCTCACAATTGATCGAAATCATGGCGTAACTATTCGATTCCGCCATGTTTGTTGCTGTGCCGCTCTGGAGCGCAGACGGACGAAACGGCGACTGTTGGGCGGTCGCCGAAGCCGTTACGCGTGCCGGGTCGCGGCTCCTTGGGAGAGAGGGCGGCGTCCGCACGCGCGGATGTCGCGAGACGCGGCGTTGCGCCAAGACAAGACAAAATCGAGGGCACCTGCGTTCGCACCGGGCCGGCGACCGTCGGCTGGAGGCTGATCGATGACCGACAAGCTCGTCAACATGACAACGCCGCCGGATCTGACGCATGAGCGGCGGACCGGACCGTTGCGGATCCAGCGGCCCATCTATGTCGACCTGCTGCCCCCCTGCAACCATGCCTGTCCGGCGGGCGAGGACATCCAAGGCTGGCTCGCCCACGCCCAGGCCGGCCGCATGGAGGACGCTTGGCGCCACTTGACCCGCGAGAACCCGATGCCGGCGATCCACGGGCGGGTCTGCTACCACCCGTGCGAGAGCAACTGCAACCGCGCCCAGCTCGACGCCACGGTGTCGATCCACGCGGTGGAGCGCTATCTCGGCGACCTCGCGATCGAGCAGGGCTGGCAGTTCGAGGTCACCGCCCCGCCGACGGGGCGCAAGGTGCTGGTGATCGGCGCTGGACCCTCGGGGCTGTCGGCGGCCTATCACCTGGCGCGCTTCGGCCACCAGGTGGAGATCCGCGACGCCGGGCCGGTGGCCGGCGGCATGATGCGCTTCGGCATTCCGAAATACCGGCTGCCGCGCGAGGTGCTGGACGCGGAGGTCGCCCGCATCGCCGCGATGGGCGTCACCATCACGCTGAACCACAAGGTGGAGGATGCGCTGAGCGAGATGACCGCCGGCGGCTTCGACGCCGTGTTCGTCGCGGTCGGCGCGCATCTGTCCAAGCGGGTCGACATCCCGGCGCGCGACGCCGGGCGCATCATGGATGCCGTGGGCTTCCTGCGCGAGGTGGAGAGCGGCGACGCGCCCAAGCTGGGCCGCCGTGTGGCCATCTATGGCGGCGGCAACACGGCGATGGATGCCGCGCGCACCGCCCGGCGCATGGGCGTCGACGAGGCGATGATCATCTACCGGCGCGACCGCGAGCACATGCCCGCCCACAGCTTCGAAGCCGACGAGGCTGAGGAGGAGGGTGTGACGATGCACTGGCTGCGCACCATCAAGGAGATCGACCAGACCCATTTCACCGTCGAGGTGATGGAGGTGAACGAGAAAGGCCGGCCCGAGCCGACCGGACGGTTCGAGACGCTGGAGGTCGACGACCTGATCCTGGCGCTCGGCCAGGACACCGATACGGGCTTCCTGCGCGCGGTGCCGGACATCGCGTTCCAATGGGACGGCACGGTCGAGGTCGACGAGCACATGATGACCGGCCATCCCGGCATCTTCGCCGGCGGCGACATGGTGCCGTCGGACCGCACCGTGACCATCGGCGTCGGCCACGGCAAGAAGGCCGCCCGCAACATCGACGCCTGGCTGAAGGGCCGGCACTACGTCAAGGGCTCCTCCGCCGGGATCGCCGATTTCGACAAGCTGCATGTCTGGTACTACACCGACGCCTCGCAGCGCCCGCAGGGCCATATCGACCTGATCCGCCGGCGCGCCAGCTTCGACGAGGTGGTCGGCGGCCTGTCGGAGAAGGACGCGCTGTACGAGGCCAAGCGCTGCCTGTCCTGCGGCAACTGCTTCGAATGCGACGGCTGTTTCGGCGCCTGCCCCGAGCATGCGGTGATCAAGCTCGGGCCCGGCAAGCGCTACCGCTACGACTACGACAAGTGCACCGGTTGCGCGATCTGCTTCGACCAGTGCCCGTGCCACGCCATCGAGATGATCCCGGAGCCGGCGACCGGCGACGCCGGCTAGGCGATGCCGGCTAGGCGGTGGCGGCCCCGCGCCCGGCCCCCCGCTTGAAGACAGGATAAGAAAACCGCCGCCCTCGGCGGCTCGGAGAGGAATGCCCCCGATGGCCGAACGCGAGATGACCACGATCGACGGCAACGAGGCCTGCGCCCACGTCGCCTACCGCATCAACGAGGTCTGCGCGATCTATCCGATCACCCCGTCCTCGACCATGGCCGAGCTGGCCGATCAGTGGGCAAGCGAGGAGCGCCGGAACATCTGGGGCAACATCCCCGACGTCATGGAGATGCAGAGCGAGGCCGGCGCCGCCGGGGCGGTGCACGGCGCGCTGCAGTCCGGCGCGCTGACGACGACCTTCACGGCGTCGCAGGGCCTGATGCTGATGATCCCCAACATGTACAAGATCGCCGGCGAGCTGACTCCGGCTGTCTTCCATGTCGCGGCCCGCGCGCTGGCCGCCCAGGGGCTGTCGATCTTCGGCGACCATCAGGACGTCATGGCGGTGCGCTCCACCGGCTTCGCCATGCTGGCGTCCGGCTCGGTTCAGGAAAGCCATGACATGGCCCTGATCGCCCAGGCGGCCAGCCTGCGCGCGCGGGTGCCATTCGTGCATTTCTTCGACGGTTTCCGGACCAGCCACGAGGTCGGCAAGCTGGAGCTGCTGACCGACGACGACCTCCGCCAGATGGTCCCGGACGAGCTGGTTCTGGCCCATCGCGGCCGGGCGTTGTCCCCGGAGAACCCGTTCATCCGCGGCACCGCGCAGAACCCGGACGTCTATTTCCAGGGGCGCGAGGCATCCAACAGCTTCTATGCCGCGGTCCCGTCGGTGGTGGCGGCGGTGATGGAGGAGTTCGCCGGGCTGACCGGCCGGCGCTATCGCCTGTTCGACTACTACGGCGATCCGCAAGCCGAGCGGGTGATCGTCGTCATGGGCTCCGGCGCGGAGGTGGCGCGCGAGACGGTGGAGTATCTGGCCGGGCGCGGCGAGGCTGTCGGCGTGCTGCAGGTGCGTCTCTACCGGCCCTTCGCGGCGGCGGACTTCCTGGCCGCGATGCCGGCCTCCACCCGCACGCTGGCCATCCTCGACCGGACGAAGGAGCCGGGCGCCCCGGGCGAGCCGCTCTATCTCGACGTCATCTCCGCGTTGGCGGAGGCGGCCGCGGCCGGCACCCTGCCCACGGCGACGATGCCGCGGGTGTTCGGCGGGCGCTACGGCCTGTCGTCGAAGGACTTCACGCCTGCCATGGTCAAGGGCGTGCTGGACGAGGCGAAGAAGGAGCAGCCGAAGAACCACTTCACCGTCGGCATCGTCGACGACGTCACCCATACCAGCCTCGACTACGATCCCCAGTTCCGCCCCGCCAACGAAGGCGTGGTGCGCGCCATGTTCTTCGGCCTCGGGGCCGACGGCACGGTCGGGGCGAACAAGAACACCATCAAGATCATCGGCGACGATCCGGAATTCTACGCCCAGGGCTACTTCGTCTACGACAGTAAGAAGTCGGGCTCGCAGACGGTCAGCCATCTGCGCTTCGGGCGCGAGCCGATCCGGTCCTCCTATCTGATCGAGAAGGCCGACTTCATCGCCTGTCACCAGTTCAACTTCGTGAACACGACCGACGTCCTGGGCCGCGCGGCGGAGGGCGCGACCTTCCTGCTCAATGCGCCCTATCCGGCGGATGAGGTGTGGGACCATCTGCCCCGGCCGATGCAGCAGCAGATCATCGAGAAGAAGCTGCCGTTCTACGTCATCGACGCCTATGCCGTGGCGCGCGAAGCCGGCATGGGCACGCGCACCAACACCATCATGCAGACCTGCTTCTTCGCGATCTCCGGCGTGATGGAGCGCGACGCCGCCATCGACAAGATCAAGAAGGCGATCGCCAAGACCTACAAGCTGAAGGGCGACGAGGTCATCCAGAAGAACTTCGAGGCGGTCGACCGCACGCTGGCCAATCTGCACCGCGTCACGGTGCCCGGCGTGGCGTCGAGCGACCTGGAGTTGGCGCCGCCGGTCCCGGCCCAGGCCCCGGACTTTGTCCAGCGCGTCACCGCCATGATGATGGCCGGGCGCGGCGACGACCTGCCGGTCTCCCAGGTGCCGGTGGACGGCACCTATCCGTCCGGCACGACGAAGTGGGAGAAGCGCAACATCTCGCTGTTCGTGCCGATCTGGGAGCCGGACATCTGCATCCAGTGCGGCAATTGCAGCTTCGTGTGCCCGCATGCCGTGATCCGCTCCAAGTTCTATGACCAGGACCGGCTGGCCGACGCGCCGGAAGGCTTCCGCTCTGCGCCGATCGACGCCCGCGGTTTCCCGGACATCCGCTACACCCTGCAGATCTATCTGGAGGACTGCACCGGGTGCGGCCTGTGCGTGGAGGTCTGCCCGGCGAAGTCGAAGGAGGCCGCCGGCGTCAAGGCCATCAACATGGCGTCGAAGGAGCCGGTGCTTGAGTCCGAACGCGCCAATGTCGATTTCTTCGAGACCCTGCCGGTCAACGACCGCGGCCGCGTCGACTTCTCCACCGTGCGCGGCAGCCAGTTCCTGGAGCCGCTGTTCGAATTCTCCGGCGCTTGCGCGGGCTGTGGCGAGACGCCGTACCTCAAGCTGTTGAGTCAGCTCTTCGGCGACCGGCTGCAGATCGCCAACGCCACCGGCTGCTCCTCCATCTATGGCGGCAACCTGCCGACCACGCCGTGGACCAAGAACGCGGAAGGGCGCGGGCCCGCCTGGTCGAACTCCCTGTTTGAGGACAATGCGGAGTTCGGCCTCGGCTTCCGGCTGGCCGCCGACAAGCACGAGGACTTGGCCCAGACGCTGGCGCGCCAGCTCGCCGACCGGATCGGCCCCGACCTGGTGGACGAGACGCTGTTGGCCCAACAGCGCACCGAGGTGCAGATCCATCTGCAGCACGGCCGGGTGGCGGCGATGAAGGAGCGCCTGGCCGGCATCGAAGGTCCGGAAGCCCGCCAGCTTGAAAGCGTCGTCGACCATCTGATCCGCCGCAGCATCTGGATCGTCGGCGGCGACGGCTGGGCTTACGACATCGGGTCCGGCGGCCTCGACCACGTGCTGTCCACGGGCCGCAACGTGAACATCCTGGTGATGGACACGGAGGTCTATTCCAACACCGGCGGCCAGATGTCGAAGTCGACGCCGACCGCCGCGATCGCCAAATTCGCCGCCGCCGGCAAGAAGGTTGGCAAGAAGGATTTGGCGCTCCAGGCGATCTCCTACGGCAATGTCTATGTCGCCCGTGTCGCCATGGGGGCGATCCCCCAGCAGACCCTGTTGGCGTTCCGGGAGGCGGAGGCGTTCCCCGGCCCGTCGCTGATCCTCGCCTACAGCCACTGCATCGCCCATGGCATCAACATGGCCAACGGGCTGAACCAGCAGAACCTGGCGGTGCACAGCGGGCACTGGCCATTGCTGCGCTTCAACCCGATGGTGCGCGAGAGCGGCGAGAACCCGTTCGTGCTGGACAGCCCGCGCCCGCGCGTGTCTTTGAAGGACTATGCGTATAACGAGCTGCGCTACCGCATGCTGAGCCGCACCAACCCCGACGCGGCCGACGCGCTGATCGCGCAGGCGCAGGAGCAGGTCACCCGCAAGTACGAACTCTACGAGGAGATGGCGGCCCGTATGGGCGGCTGAGCCCCCGGGCGGCCCGGCCCCGCCTTCTTCGACGTCCCATCCGGAAAGCCCGTCCCATCATGGCTGATCTCTCCACCACCTATCTCGGTCTTCCGCTGAAGCACCCGGTCGTCGCTTCGGCGTCGCCCCTCACCGAGAGCGTCGAGAACGTCAAGCGCCTGGAAGACGGCGGGGCGGCGGCGGTGGTGCTGGCGTCGCTGTTCGAAGAGCAGCTTCGCCACGAGCAGCAGGCCTACGACCACCTGACCACCGCCGGGACGGAGAGCTTCGCGGAGAGCCTGTCCTACTTCCCGGAGGTGGAGGACTACCATGTCGGGCCGGACCGCTATCTGGAGCTGATCCGCGCCTGCCGCGCGGCGACGGAGATCCCGGTGATCGCCAGCCTGAACGGCGTCACCGACGAGGGCTGGACCGGCTATGCCCGCCAGATGCAGGAGGCCGGGGCCAGCGCCATCGAACTCAACGTCTTCTACATCCCCGCCGCGCTGGACGTCAGCGGCCGGGAGGTGGAGGACCGCTATGTGAACGTTCTGAACGCCGTGAAATCCGCGGTCGATATACCGGTCGCCATCAAGCTCAGCCCCTTCTTCAGCGCGATGGGCGCGATGGCGCGGCGGCTGGCCGATGCCGGCGCGAACGGGCTGGTGCTGTTCAACCGATTCTATCAGCCGGATTTCGACCTGGAGAAGCGTGAGGTCCGGCCGAACCTGACGCTCAGCACGCCGGTGGAGATCCGCTTGCCGCTGTTGTGGCTGGCGGTGCTCTACGGTCGGCTCGACGGCGTGTCGCTGGCGGCGACGCGCGGCGTGCACGGCGCGGAGGAAGTGATCAAATACGTCATGGCCGGCGCCGACGCGGTGATGACCACGTCCGCGCTCTTGAAGAACGGCCCGGATCTGGCCGGTCGCATGGTGGCGGAGCTGGAGGCCTGGATGGACCAGCGCGGCTACGAGTCGATCGCCCAGATGAAGGGGTCGATGAGCCAGCTCAAGGTCCAGGACCCGAGCGCGTTCGAACGCGCCAACTACATCAAGGTGCTGGAGAGCTACAGGCTCGACTATCCCACCGTGGTGTGACGGCGGTCAGTCGGCCCGTGCCGTCAGTTGTCGGTTAGGCCCTGCAGCACGTCGTCGAAGTTCCGGTTGTCGGTCGCGCCCGCGGCGCCCGCGTCCCCAGCGGGTGGCGTGACGGTCGTCGACGTGCCTGTCGTGGTGGCTGGGGCCGGCGACAGGGCGGTCGGTGGCGCTTCGCTCGGCTCGATCACCGTCACCCCGCTGGAGGAGCGGCGGCCGGGGAAGGCGCTGCCGCCCGAGCCGCTGGTGTCGATCCGGGCGGCTAGGTCGCAATAGCCGGCGACGCTGTTGGCGCAGGACTCCTCGATCACCTGGCGTGCATCGACGCAGTTCTGGAACCGCCAGCCGACGGAATTGCAGTACTCGATGGCCCGCGCGTATTGGGCGCGCACGTCGTCGGTGTTGGCGGCCTGCCCGGCCGCCGGCATCGGCGCCAGCCACAGCACGGCCGCCGCCGTCAGCGCCGCACCGGCGGGCCATTGAAGAAGGTGGCGCATCGTCGATGTCTCCCGATTCGCGCGGGCCTTGTCCGACCCGTCGATCGCGATCCCGGCGGGCCGGGATCCACTGGTGGCTACAGTTGCCGGCGGGGATGGCCAAATCAAGGTCGTATGTCGGCGGTTTCGCGCCCGGCGGCGGCGAGCGCGGCGGCCAGGGGGTAGGCCGGCGGTCCGGCGATCGGCACGGCGCGATGCGGTGTGTCGACCCGCAGGAAGGCCGTCGTGCCGGGCGGCAGCGCCGCCGGCCAGCGGTCGGTCAGCGCGACGCCGGTGCGCGCCAGCCGGTCGCGCAGCGCCTCGGTCGGCCCGGCGCTGCGCGGCGAGTAGACCACTACGAACCAGCTTCGCCGGTCCGCTGCCGCCAGATGGCGCTCGAACAGGTCCACCTGATCGAACACCCCGTCGAGCAGCAGAAGGCCGGCCAGCCGGTCGCCCAATCCTCCGCGGTCCATCGCATAGGCCAGCGCCCGGTAGCCGCCGGAGTAGGAGGCGAGCACCACCGGCGCGCGGCCCACCGCCTCGGCCGTCAGCGCCACGCGCTCGGCCAGCACGGCGGCCGCCTCCGCAAGCAAGGCTGCGAGCCCGTCCGGCCGATAGAGCTTGCCGGCGGCCGAATCGATGGCGTTCACCGCAAGCTGCGGGGCGATCAGCAGGATGTTTCGTCCGGCGCGGTCGACCTGGTCGATCACCGCCGTCTCGCCCATCACCGCGTCGGGCAGGCGGGTGGCGTGATGGTGGAAGAAGACGAGAACCGCGAAGGGCTGGTCGTGCCGGAAGCCCTGCGGGACATGGAACAGGACGGTCCCGTCGCCGTAGTGCGGATCGTGCGGGTAGACCAAGCCATCCGCGGTGGTGTGGGCGGGCTGTCCGGTGGTCGGGTCAGTCGTGTCGAAGAAGGGCTGGCCGGTGGTGGGGTCGACGCCGGCATAGGGGAAGGGGGCGGTCGCCAGCGTCTCCACGAAGGTCAGCGAGCACATGCGTGTGTCCCGGCACAGCCCATCGTCGATCTGGGCGTCGGCGGCGCTGGCGAGCGCGAGCGTCAAGGCAGCCGTAAGGCCCGCCCTCAAGAATGGCATTCGCGGCCGATGGCGGCGAACGCCGCCTCCAGGCGGCCGGTAAAGGCGTCGACCTCGTCGAGCGACAGCATCGGCAGGCCGGTGGCCGGCTCATCCAGCGCCAGCAGGAAGAACCGCCGGGCGTCCGCCTCGCTCAACCGGTCGGTGAGACCGTCCACCATGCACCGGCAAGACGCCGCCGTCTGACCCTTGTCGATGCAGTCATCCAGCACCCGGTCGGCCAGGCGGTCCGCCGTCGACGCCGCGGCCGGTGTGTTGATCATCACTGCAACCGTCATTGCGATCAGGCGATAACCGAGGCGATGAGCAACCGCACGGTGTCGATGCGCCGGGTTTGGCGCGCGAGACATGGGATGATACCTTACAGTTCCCGAGTCGAGCTTTTCCGCCCCGAACCTCAAGGGTTGCGGCGGGGCCGCCCGGGACTATAGCGCAAACAGGGGTGGCGGCGATGCGTCGGTTCTACGTCAGTCTTCTCCAGCCGATCGTGGCCATCGCCGTCCTGTGGCCGGCCGCAGCCGCGGCCGAGGCGACCAATGACGACCTGCTGGCCGGCTGGCTCAACCAGCTTCGCCACGAGGCGGCGGTCATCACGGCGGAGATGGAGGGGCCGCGCACGCATGTGCCGGCCGGCGCGACGCTCCAGCTCGGCAGCGCCGGACCGCGCGTGGAGGCGCTGTTCCAGCGGCTGGTCGAGCTGAACGTCATGGACCCGCCGACCCCGCTGGACCCGTTGGAGCCGTCGGTCCTGCCGCCCGTCGTCTTCGACGCGGCGCTGGACGAGGGCGTGCGCCACTATCAGCAGGCGACCGGCCTGTTCGTCGACGGCGTCGTCGGTCCGCAGACCCTGGGCGCCCTGAATCGCAGCCGCGAGGAAGCGTTGCGCGCCGTGCACTGGACCATCAACGAGATGGAGGCCCTGCGCGCGGATCTGCCCGACGCCTTCCTGGTGGTCAACATCCCCTCCCAGCAGGCGATGCTGATCCGCGACGGCAGCGTCGCGCGGGAGATGCGCGTGGCCGTCGGGCGGCCCGACCGGCAGACCCCGGTGATGGAGGACCGGATCACCCAGGTGATCGTCAACCCCACCTGGTCCGTGCCGCCGACCATCATGCGCAACGACGTGCTGCCGCGGCTGCGGTCGTCGGGGGCGGCCGGGGTCTCGGCCTCCTTGGTCTATCTGCATGGCGTGCGGGTCGATCCCGGGCTGGTCGACTGGTCGATGGTGGAGCCGTGGGAGATCGCCATCGTGCAGCGGCCGGGCAACCACAACGCCTTGGGCCGCTTCCGCTTCACGCTGACCAACGGTCAGGCGATCTTCCTGCACGACACCAATTCCCGGTCGGTCTACGACCGCGTCTACCGCGCCGTCAGCTCCGGCTGCGTGCGGGTGGAGGATGCCCAGTCCTTCGCCGAGATGCTGGTGCGCCCGCAGGGGGTGACGCCGCAGGATCTGCAGGGCCGGCTGGACTCCGGATACACCCAGGTGATCGAACTGGAGCAGTCGTTGCCGGTCTATCTCGCCTACTGGACCGCGACGATCGATCGCGACGCGGGCGTGGTGGTGCATCGCGACATCTACTATCGTATGGATCGGTTTACCGTCGCACTGCCGGAGACCGACGCCGAGGCCGCACGGGTCGGCGGCTAGCACGGGTTCGGGCGCCTGTCGGGCAAGCGGGGAGGCTCACCTCCCGGACCTGCACGCCGGCCCCGCCGAGGCGCCGCCCGCCTGTTCGATTGCGGCCTCGCGGTGGGGAGAGATGCGGACAGGCTTGGATGACGGGACGGCATGGCGGTGACGGCGGCGCAAGACCGCCCCCTTCTGACGAGCGTCGTCGCTTTCCTCGCCTTGATGCCCTTCAGACCGGCGTCGTCATGGTGGACGGCCTGCTTCACCCGTTGGTGGACTGGTGTCCCGGCGGCTTCCTCTGCGCGATGCCGGTCGGCCGGACGCTGCCGTTGGGCACCCAGCTCGACGTGCGGCTGATCGTCTCGTCGGACGGCGTCACCGTGTCGGACTTCGACATCAGCGCCGAGTTGCTTCGCTTCAACGAGCCGGATGGGACGATCGCCGCGCGCATCGATACCCTGCACGGCGTGGCCGCCGCGCGGTTCGAAGCGTTCTTCAACGAATGCCGGCAGAGCGGCGGCCCCCCCGACGACGAAGACGACGACGAAGACGAGGGTGGCGTCGGGTAGCCGCTATCGTGGTTGCGCGACGATCAGTCGGTGCCTTCGATCTTGGCGATGAAGCGCCGCAGCGGCTCCAGGAACGCCCGGCTGTCGACCGCCAGGTTCAACGGCGCACCCTTGTCGGTGGGCAGGAACTCGCTGTCGATGGCGACGATCTCATAGCCGTTCGGACCCTCGATGAAGATCGGCGAGCCGCTGTCCCCCTGGGTCGTATCGCATTGGTGCAGCAGGCTGTCGTCCGCACGGATCCCCGACACCAGGCAGCCGATATTGCCGGTCAGGTAGTCCGGGCTGTCCCAGCTATAGCCGGCCTGGAACAGACGGTGCCAGTCGCCGGCATCGGCGTCGGCGAGGTCGCGCTCGGTCCACGCGAACACCGAGAAGGTGCCGACGATGTCGCCGAGCGGCCGGTCGAGTTCCAGGAACGCCCAGTCGAGACCGCCCGGCCCGTCGGCCGGCGCCTGCGGATCGTAGAGCGGGTTGGCCAAGGCACCGACGACGGCGGCGGCAGCGATGTGCCGCCCGCCCTCATAGCCGGCGAACAGCCGCCCGGGGTCGGCAACCGGCCGGCCGACATCGTCCAGCACGCAATGCGCCGCGGTCAGCGCCACCCGCGGGGCGACCAGGGCCGCGGTGCAGCTTCCGCCGTCGCCTTCCAGAAGGCCGATGGCCCGCCAGGGCGGCTCGTCCGCCGGCGGCCGGATCCGGTCGTCATGGCCGAAGAAGTGGTCCTGCATGCCGGGCGGCCGGCTGCGGCCGAGGCAGTCGGCGGTGTCGGTGCGCGCGGCACAACGCCCGCTGCCCGATCCCGGCTCGTCGCAGCGGCCGTCGAAGGCGCTGACGCAGGCGTTGGTGCGATGGCGCAGATAGGCGACCGGCCGGCAATCCGTGACGTCGGTGCCGTCGATGCATACACCGGTGCCGATCCCGGGCTCGTCGCATTCGCCGTCATTGGCCCAATAGCAACTGTCGTTGCTGCCGGCGGCCAGGGCGCGGCAGTCGCTCTGGTCGGTGCCGTTCTGGCAGGCGCCGGTGCCGATGTTCGGATGGTCGCACTCGCCGTCATAGGCCCACTGACAACTGTTGTTGCCGGCGGCATGGGCGCGGCAGTCGCTGTCGTCGGTGCCGTTGGTGCAGACCCCTGGGCCGCCGTAGCGTTCTTCGTCGCAGGCGCCGTTTCGGGCATAGGGGCAGCTATCGTCGGCCAGGGCCGGCGAACCGGCCGCGACAACCACCCCCGCCAGGACGATCCAAGCGGCGAGGCGGACGAAACGGACGATCAATGGGGACGGGCTGGTGTCTCGGCCGCCGGGCGCACCCGTGCCAGACGGTAGCCGAGGCCCTGCATGGACTCGATCGCGTAGCCGGATTCGCATCGTTCCAGAAGCCGTCGCAGCCGATAGATCACCACCGCCAGGACCCGCGAGCGGGAGCTGTCCTGACGATTGCTCTCGAGCTGCGCCAGGCGGACCAGCCGATCGCTGTCGATATACTGGTCGAGATGCCGGGCCAGGGCCAGCAGGATCGCGAACTGTTGCTTGGTGATGTGGACCGAGCCGTTGGGCAGGCACAGCGTGCCGTTCTCCGGGTCCAGGCTGAGCGCGCCGACGGTGACCGCCGCGCGCACCGTCTTGCGCGGCCGGCGGTGCACGGCGTGCATGCGGGCCACCAGCTCCTCGGTGCTCATCGGCAGCGTCAGGCATTCGTCGGCGCCGGCGGTCAGGATGTCGGCGCGATCCTCCGGCCCCGCGGCGTCGATGATGACCACCAAGGGGACCGCCGATCCGCCGGCCCGCAGCTTGCGGGTCATCGCCACGCCGTCCGAGGCGGTCGCCGGGCGGACGACGGCCATGTCGGGGGTGCGGCGGCGCATGCTGGAGGCCAGCCGGTTGAAGACGCAGGGGCTAACCGCCCAACCGCGGCTGTCCAGTGCCACCGTCAGCGAGACGCCGTCGCGCTCGTCGGCGGCGGCGACCACCACCCGGCAGTCGAGAGGGACCGGAGTGTCGGCGTATCGTGCGTTCGCCTCGAACCGGCCGGTCTCCGGCATTGCCACCACGGGCATATCGCTCACCATCGGGTGTGGAGGGGCGCCGGCGGGGCCCCGTCAGATCGCAGTCTGCCGAGAAATGGTTAGCGAACTATTGACGACGCCCGAAAAACCCTGCGAAACCGCGCCACGAGGCGGACGTATTGCCGCAGTTTCGGTGCGGGCTTGTGTATGCCGGCGGTGGCACCTTTTGATCCCGCCGCAACCAGACGGATGATGGGTCCCGCATGCGGTTCGACCAGGCATCGCGCTTCGCCGTCGCCCCGATGATGGACTGCACCGACCGGCATTGTCGGTGGATGCTGCGCACCCTGTCGGTCCGGGCGCTGCTCTACACGGAGATGGTGACCGCGAACGCGGTGCTGTTCGGCGACCGGGCGCGGCTGCTCGGGTTCGATCCGGCGGAATCGCCGGTGGTCCTGCAACTCGGCGGCGCCGATCCCGCAGCGATGGCCGAGGCGGCGGCGATCGGGGCGGCCTGGGGGTACGACGCGATCAACCTCAATATCGGCTGCCCCAGCGACCGGGTGCAGTCCGGCCGGTTCGGGGCCTGCTTGATGAAGGAGCCCGAGCTGGTGGCGCGGCTGGTCGACGCGGTCGCCCAGCGGGTCGCCGTGCCGGTTTCGGTGAAATGCCGCCTCGGCGTCGACGAGCAGGAGGGCTATGGGCCGCTCCGCGACTTCGTCGCCACGGTGGCGGGGGCGGGGTGCCGGCACTTCGTCGTGCATGCCCGCAAGGCGTGGCTGAACGGCCTGAGCCCCAAGCAGAACCGGGAGGTGCCGCCGCTGGACTACGCCCTGGTGCACCGGCTGAAGGCGGATTTTCCGGACTTGTCCATCGTGCTGAACGGCGGCATCGCCGATGTTGCCGCTGGAATCCGCGCGGCGGCCGGTCTGGACGGCATGATGCTCGGGCGCGCGGTCTACCAGCAGCCGATGCTGATGGCCGATGTCGATCCGCTGGTCTTCGCCACGCCAGCGCCGGCCGACGATCCGGCGATCGTTGCGGCGCGCATGGCCGACTATGCGGAAGGCTGGCTGGCTCAAGGCGGACGTCTCGCCGCGGTGACCCGTCATATGCTGGGTCTGTTCTATGGTCAGCCGAGGGCGCGTCTCTGGCGCCGCCGGCTGACCGTCGACGGCGCTCGGGCCGACGCCGGCCCGGACGTGATCCGCCGCGCCCTGGACGCTGTCGCGGGCGCCGCCGCGGCCGCCTGACCCGCCGCGTTCGGCCGGCCGGGGGCGGTCCGCCGGGTTCTTGCGATCTTGTCGAACGAGCGTGCCGGACCGGGCCTTGCCCCGGTCCGGCATTTCTTCTCAAATACCCAACAAGTTTCTCTAAAAGAAAAAACAAAATAAAAGAGAATAAAGATTAAATAAAACTTGCGCAGCTTTACCATTTATTATTTTATCTCCCCTTACGATGGGTTATGACTGAAAGAAAGGAGACAGTCATGACCCGGTCAGAATGCAGTGTCCTGGCAGATGATCTGGACGCGTCGATGGGGACGCAGAGCATCTTCGACGATCTGCCGCCGCCCGACGTGGTTCGCTGGGGGATAAGGCGCAAAGCCGCTGTCGTCCGCGCGATCGAGGCCGACGTGCTGTCCTTCGATGCCGCCTGCGTGCGCTACGGCCTCTCCACGGAGGAGCTTGAGAGTTGGGTGCGGCGCCTCAGCACCCATGGCGTCGCCGGGCTCAGGATCACCCGGCTGACGGACTACAGGGCGATCGAACGGGCCGAGCCGGCGGCCTGAGGGCTCTCAACCAGAGACGTCTTAGGACGCGCGCTCCGGCCCGGTCGATCGGGGTGCTGGCGACCCGCCCTTCGCCGCCGCGCGGGTCGCCCGCACCTTGCCCTTGGCGGTCGCCGCCGACGTCGGGGTGCCGGCCGCGGCGGTCTTGCCGGAGGATGCATCCGGCTTGGATCTCCTGGCGTCGTCGCCCGCAGGCGCCTTCGGCGGCTTCGCCGATTTCGCTGGCTTGCCGACCTTCGTCGACTTGTCGGTCTTGCCGGCCTTCTTCGGCTTATCAGTCTCGGGTGCCTTGGCGTTCGACTTCTTCGCCGCCGTCTTGTTCGCCGCCGTCTTGCTCTTTGCTTCGGCGGTCTCCTCGATCGCCGCTGCGTCGGGATTAGGCTCTGGCCCGTTGTAGTCGTGCACGCCCTGGGTCAGCGCATGGCAGGCTAGACGGATATATTTCGGTATTTCGATCTTCTCACCGTCGCGCTCCCCCTTCTCATAATACTGCACGACGCGGCGCTTCAGACCGAGGGCGCTGGCAGCTTCTTTTTGCGACAGCTCGAGGGATTTGCGCCAGTGGCGGAAGCTCTTGGGGGTCATCAGCCGTGTTCCGATCCGATTTCTTCGGTTAACGAGGCCCGGTTGCACATAGGCTCTTGAAAAATGCGCACCATGTGCGCATATAATAGGGCATATCGGACGACCGCGAAAGACGGAGTGACCGACGACGCCGCAGCGCGAATGAAACAGGAGAGACCGATGATGCTCAACTACCTCAACCTCTGGCGCGGCTGGATTTTCAGCCTGCCCGTCGAGGTGTCGACCAAGCCCACGCCACCGCATGGTTTGCGCGAATGGGCGGCGTTCCGCCGGTCGATGCAGCGCCCGACTCCGTTCCACCCGCATTATCGGTAAGGGGCGGCCGCCCCCCGGCGGCCGTCCCCGTTCAGCCGACGAGATCGTCGGCGGCGAGGCTGAGCAAGACGGGTGTGTGATCGCTGGCCTTTGGCAGGCCGCGCGGACCGCGGTCGATCCGGCAGTCGACCAGCCGATCGGTGATCGCCGGCGACAGCAGGAAGTGGTCGATGCGGATGCCGCGGTCCATCGGCCAGGCGCCGCCCTGGTAGTCCCAGAAGGTATAGGCACCGGGATCGCTGTGCAGCGCCCGATAGGCGTCGGTCAGCCCGAGATGCAAGAGCCGGCGGAACGCGGCGCGCGTGTCCGTCCGGAACAGCGCATCGCCGGCCCAGGCCGCCGGATCGTGCACGTCGATCGGCTCGGGAATCACGTTGAAGTCGCCGCCCAGCAGGAAGGGTGAGCCGGTCTCCAGCAGGGCCGCCACACGGTCCTTCAGACGCGCCATCCAGGCCAGCTTGTAGCGGTACTTCTCCGACGGGCCGTCCTCGCCCGGCGGGTTGCCGTTGGGCAGGTAGAGGGCCGCGACCGTCAGCGCGCCGATCTCCGCCTCGACATAGCGGGCCTGGGTGTCGTCCGGGTCGCCCGGCAATCCCATCGTGACCTGATCGATCGGCCGTTTCGACAAGACGGCGACGCCGTTATAGGTGCGCTGGCCCAAGACCGCGATGTTGTAGCCCAGCGCCTCGATCGGCTCAGCCGGGAAGGCGGCCGTCTCGCATTTCAGCTCTTGCAGAAGGACGATGTCCGGCGCCGTCCGGCCCAGCCAGTCGCACACCGCGGCCAAGCGCGCCTTGATGGAGTTGACGTTCCAGGTGGCGACGACCAGAGGGTCCGGGGCGTCGGTCATCACGGCCGAGCGCACCGCCGGTCGGCTAGATCGAGAACGAGGTGCCGCAACCGCACGACGACGACGCGTTGGGATTGCGCACCTGGAACGAGGCGCCGATCAGCTCCTCCACGAAGTCGATCTCCGCGCCGTTCAACAGGTCCAGCGACACGTCGTCGACCAGCAGCACGACGCCGTCCCGCTCGAACCGGTGGTCGTCCGACTGGATGTCGTGATCGAACGAGAACCCGTACTGAAAGCCGGAACAGCCGCCGCCGGACACCGACACCCGCAGCATCAGGGCGTCATCGCCTTCCGCCCGGCGCAAGGCCGCGACGCGCCGCGCGGCGCTGGCGGTCAGGACGACATGCCGGCCCTCGGCCGACGGGCTGTCGGTGGCCACCGCATCCAGGGTCATGTCGTCCTTATCCCCTCGCCAGATCAGAGCGTCCAGATCCGAGCGCCCAGATCCGAGCGCATCGTCGATCGCAGAACCACTGTGTCCTCAAGATAGGCGGCGCCGGCGGTCCCGCCAAGAGCGGCGCGGCCGGCCGATCTATCGGCATGCCGCCGCCGATGCTAGCGTCGCCCTCGCCATGCTCGCCGCCTATGCCAGCCATCCAGACGCCTCGCGCGGCCGCCTGCGCGCGGAGCCGGAGAGCCCAACGCGCAGCGTCTTCCAGCGCGACCGCGACCGCATCATCCATTGCGGCGCCTTCCGGCGGCTTCAATACAAGACGCAAGTCTTCGTGCATCACGAAGGCGACCACTACCGCACCCGCCTGACCCATACGCTGGAGGTCGCCCAGATCACCCGATCCATGGCGCGCACCCTGGGCGCGGAGGAGACGCTGGCGGAGGCGATCGCCTTGGCCCACGATCTCGGCCATACGCCCTTCGGCCATGCCGGCGAGGCCGCACTGAATGCCGTGATGCTGGAGGCGGCGCCGGCCTGCGGCGGCTTCCACCACAACGACCAGACGATCCGCGTGCTGACGGTGCTGGAGCAGCGCTACGCCGAGTTCGACGGCCTGAACCTGACTTGGGAGACGCTGGAGGGCGTGGCCAAGCACAACGGGCCGCTGCTGCCCGCGGCGGCCCTGCCGCCGGCGATCGCCGAGGCCGATCGCCACCGCGACCTCGCGCTCGACAGCCAGGCGTCGCTGGAGGCGCAGATCGCCGCGATTGCCGACGACATCGCCTATGTCAACCACGACATCGACGACGGGCTGCGCGCCGGGCTGTTCGACGTCCGCGACTTGGCCGCGCTCGACCTAACGGGGCCCATCGTCGCGGGCGTCGACGACCGCTATCCCGGCCTTGAGCCGCGTCGGCGGGTTCACGAGGCCGTGCGCCGGGTGATCAACCGGATGATCGCCGATGCGGTGGCGGAGACCGGCCGTCGACTGGAGATGCTGGGGATCGGGTCGCCGGCGGCGGTGCGGGCGGCGCCGATGGCGATGGTCGCCTTCTCCGACGATCTGGCGCCGGCCATCGCCGAGGTCCGCGACTTCCTGTTCCGGCGGATGTACCGCCATTACCGGGTGAACCGGGAGACCAGCAAGGCGCGCCGCATCGTCACCGACCTGTTCCGGCTGCTGGTGGCGGAGCCGAACTGTCTGCCCGACGCTTGGCATGCGCCGGTCCGAAACGCCGGCATGGCGGAACGCGCGCGCATCGTCGGCGACTACATTGCCGGCATGACCGATCGCTATGCCCAGATCGAGCATCAGCGACTATTCGACTTGACACCCAGAATGTGAAATAACACACAAGCCGTTAGCCCTGCGCCTTCGCGTCCTGGTTGAAGATGGTGGGGCAAATCGGGGTGATGGCGAGCCCGTCGCGCGTTAGTTGTTTTGTGACAGGGTACGGATACTCTTCGTGTCGCGGATTTGTCGGCGATCGTCGCCGCAGGTCGGCAGCGCAAGCGAGTAGCGAGAGGTGCGGCGCGTGGCGGCAGACTTCGCGCATATCGAATACGACCAGCGAGACGACGGGGAACGCCCGCGGGGCGAGGCCGGGTCGACCTCCGCCCGGCTGTTCGTCGTGGTGGCGCTGGCCGCCGTTCTGGGCGGCTTCGCGACGATCGTCTGGTACGCCTATGACCGCTACGCGCTGACCTTGGGGGACGAGCCGCCGGTGCTGACGGCGGACACGTCGCCGGTGCGGGTGGCACCTGCCGATCCCGGCGGGCTGCAGGTGGCCCATCAGGACCGGTTGGTGCTGCTGGGACAGCCGCCCGACACCGCCGCCGACGACACCGCCCTGCGCCCGGGGCCGGAGGCGCCGATCCCGCGGCCCGCGCCGGCGGAACGGGGCGGCCCCGCAGCGACCCCGCTGAACAGCGCGGCCCTACCGGTGTTCGCCAGCGACCCGACCGCAGCCCCGCGGCGGGACGGGCAGATCGCCGTGCCCGTGGCGGCCCCTGACAACCCACCCGGCATCTTCACCGCCGCACTGCCGGCGCGCCCGGTCGAAGCGCTGATCGCGCGGCGGGCGGCGGCGGCCCCGGCGCTGAGCCTGGACACCTTCGGGGTCGGCGCCGAACGCCGGCGCCACCGCATGGTGCCGATCATCGAGTTCGGGGATACCATGCCGCTGCCGGCGCCGCTGGCCGAGGCGGGCGTGGTGGTAGAGCCGGCCGCCGGGCCTCTCGACGCCGCCGGCGGTCCAGCGGACGAGATTGCGGTGGCTGGACCGTCGCCGTCGCGGGTCGCCCAGATCATGGCGCTTGCCGGTACGCTGCACGACGACCCGCAAGCACTGTCGCGTGCGCTGGCGTCGGCGCGCGGCGGGTCGGAGGCCGAACGCGCCGCGCCGGCCGGGGCGGACGGCGACTTTCGGCGTGAAGACGGCACCTATCGGGTGCAGTTGGCGGCGGTCGACAGGGCGGACGTCACCGGCGAGGAATGGCGGCGCCTGAACCGGCTGCACGGCGACCTGCTGGGTAGCCTCGACCTGCATGTGGAGTCGGTCGAGGTGAACGGCCGGACCTATCACCGCATCCAGGCCGGCCCGGTCGATCCGCCGGCCGCCCGGTCGCTGTGCGACGCCCTGCGCGGGCGCGGCGCGGAGTGCCTGGTGCGCCCGTGACGGCCGGCCGGCGCCTGCGGTGATCGATCCCGCGCGCCCGCCACCGGCGGCGCTGGTCCTGGGCGTCGCCGGGGCGCATCTGTCGCCGGCCGAGGCGCGATTCTTCGCCGAAACTGATCCCCTGGGCTTCATCCTGTTCCGCCGGAACTGCCGCGATCCCGACCAGGTGCGCGCACTGGTCGGCGCGTTGCGCGCCGCGGTCGGCCGGGCGGCGGCCCCGGTGATGATCGACCAGGAAGGCGGGCGGGTCGCCCGGCTTCGCCCGCCGCACTGGCCGTCCCTGCCGGCGCCCGGCGCCGTGGTCGATGACGCCGCCGACGATGCCGCGGCGGAGGCCGCCGCCGCCGCTCATGGGCGGGCGCTGGCGGATCTCCTGACGCCGCTCGGCATCGATGTCGATGCGGTGCCGGTGCTCGATTTGCGGCTCCCCGGCGCGAGCGACGTCGTCGGCGACCGGGCGCTGGGGGGCGATGCGGCGACGGTCGCCCGGCGCGGCCGGGCCTTGGGGTGCGGGCTGGGGGAGGGCGGTGTGCGGCCGGTCATCAAGCACCTGCCGGGACATGGCCGCGCCGTGGTCGACAGCCATGTTGCCCTGCCGGTGGTCGACGCCGGTGCCGACCTGCTCGCCGAAACCGATGCCGCGGCCTTCGCCGGCGCGCTCCAGGGGCATTGGCCGGTGGCGCCTTGGGGCATGACCGCCCATGTGGTCTACACCGCCTGGGACGGCGCGCGCCCGGCGACGCTGTCGGCCCGCGTGATCGGCGAGGTGATCCGCGGACAGATCGGCTTCGACGGGCTGTTGCTCAGTGATGATCTGTGCATGGGCGCGCTGCGCCAGCCGATGGGCGAGCGCGTCGCCGGCGCGCTCGCCGCCGGCTGCGACGTTGCCTTGCATTGCAACGGCGATCTGGGCGAGATGCGCGCGGCGGCGGCGGCGGCCCGCCGGCTCGACGATCGGGCGCTGGCCCGGCTGGCCGCCTGAACGCCGCGACCGCGGCCGCCGGCGGCGGTGACGAGAGGGACGCACAGCGCGATGGATTTCGGCTTGCCGCCAGGCATCGGTAGCTGGCTCTACACGGCCAGCACCTGGATCGTGCCGATTGCGCTCGCCGTCACCCTGCACGAGGCGGCGCATGCCTATGCCGCCAAGCTGCTCGGCGACGATACGGCTCAGCGGCTGGGGCGGGTCACCCTCAACCCGATCCGGCATACCGATCCGGTAGGCACGGTGGCGCTGCCGGCCTTGCTGGTGATCGCCTCCGCCCCTTTCATCATCGGCTGGGCCAAGCCCGTGCCCGTGACCACGGCGCGGCTCGGCAACCCGCGGCGCGACATGATGCTGGTGGCGCTGGCCGGCCCGGCCGCCAACCTCGTTCTGGCCGTCCTGGCGGTGCTGCTGTTCCACACTGTGCCGCTGCTGGACGGCACGGCGCGCGACTGGCTGCAGGAGACGCTGGTCAAGCTGTTGGTGCTGAACTGCCTGCTGGCCGTGTTCAACATGCTGCCGATCCCGCCGCTCGACGGCGGGCGGGTGGTGACCGGCCTGCTGCCCCTGGCGCTGGCCCGGCGCTACGCTCGGCTGGAGCGTTGGGGGGTGTTGCTGGTGATCGGTGTGCTGATCGGCCTGCCGCTGATCGGCGAGGCGACCGGCTGGCCGGTGCCGGCGGTCAGCCGGCTGATCCTCGATCCGGCTTTGTGGCTGGCGCACCGGATCGACGGCCTGTTCGGGCTCGGGTAGTGCTGCGATGGCCGACGGGAACGAGGAGGAGACGGCCGGCCCCGCGCCGGTCTTCGAGGCCGATGAAAGGCCTGCCGGGCCGGCGGCGGCCGACGATTTCGTCCTCAAGCTGGACAGCTATGAGGGGCCGATCGACCTGCTGCTCGACCAGGCCCGCCAGCAGAAGGTCGACCTGACCCAGATCAGCATTCTGGCGCTGGCCGATCAGTATCTCGCCTTCATCGAGCAGGCGCGCCGGCTGAAGCTGGAGCTTGCGGCGGAATACTTGGTCATGGCCGCGTATCTGGCCTGGCTGAAGAGCCGCTTGTTGCTGCCCGTGCAAGCCGACGACGAGGCGCCGTCGGGCGAGGAGCTGGCTGAGACTTTGGCGTTCCGCCTGCGCCGGCTGGAGGCGATGCGAACCGCTGCCGGGCGCCTGATGGCGCGGCCGCGGCTGGGTGCGGACGTCTTCGCGCGCGGCCAGCCGGAGCCGATGGCGCCCATCGCCCGGCCGGTCTGGCAGGCCAGCCTCTACGACCTCTTGAGCGCCTTCGCCGACCGCTACCGCCGCCGACGGCGCGCGGAGACGGCGCTGGCGGTGGAGGCGTCGCGCCTGTTCTCCATGGATCAGGCGCTGGAGCGGATGACCGCGCTGCTGCACGACGTGCCCGACTGGGCGACGCTCAGCCGGTTCATGCCCGGCGGGCTGGACGATCCGTTGACCCGGCGCTCGGCGACGGCGGCGACCTTCACCGCGGCGCTTGAGCTGTGCCGCGCCGGGCGGGTAAGGCTACGCCAGGAGGCGGTGTTCGGCCCCCTGTACCTGAAACGGACCGGCGACGGCGGGCAGCGCGACTGATGGACACGCTGGCACAGGCGGTGCGCATCGCCGAGGCGATCGTCTTCGCGTCGGCGGAGCCGGTCAGCGCCGACGCCATCGCCGAACGGCTGCCCGGCGGGCATGGCGTCGAGGCGGTCTTGCGCGAGCTGAAGGGCCGCTACAACGGCCGCGGCGTCAATCTGGTGCAGGTGGCCGGCGGCTGGGCCTTCCGCACCGCGCCGGATCTGGCCCCCGTGCTGCGCGCGGAACGGCCGACGGAGCGGCGGCCGTCCCGCGCCGCGTTGGAGACGCTGGCCATCGTCGCCTACTACCAGCCGGTCACCCGCGCAGAGATCGAGGAGATCCGTGGCGTGACCACCAGCCGGGGCACGCTCGACCAGCTCATGGAAGCGGGCTGGGTGCAGCCCGGCCGGCGCCGGCAGACCCCGGGCAGACCGGTCACCTGGGTGACGACCCCGACGTTCCTGGACCATTTCGGCCTGGTCTCGGTGGAGGACCTGCCGGGCGTGCGCGAGTTGATGGAGGCCGGGTTGATCGAGCGGTCGTCGGCCGTGGTGCGGCTGCCCGGCGGGGCGGCCGACGGCGACGGCGACCCGGCCGCGGCCGATCCCGCGCAGGATACGGCTATCGACGCCGATCTCCCGCTGTTCGATGGCGACTGAGGCGCTTGCCGCCGCGGCACCGCCGCCGGCCCTGACGCTCAACCAGGTGCGCCATGCCTATGGCCGCACGCTGGCGGTGGACGGCGTCGACCTGGCGGTCGGCGCGGGCGAAATCCTCTGCCTTGCGGGGCCGTCGGGCTGCGGCAAGACGACGGTCCTGCGCCTGGCCGCCGGTCTGGAGCCGTTGCAGGAGGGTCGGGTGGCGCTGGCCGGGCGCGTCGTCGCATCCTCAACTGTCCAGACGCCGCCGGAGGCGCGCGGCGTGGGCCTGGTCTTTCAGGACTTCGCGCTGTTCCCGCATCTCACCGTGCTGGACAATGTCCGCTTCGGCCTGCGCCATCTCGGTCCGAAGGAGCAGCGCGACCGCGCCCGCACGGCGCTGGCGGAGGTCGATCTGGCGGGGGCGGCGGTGGCGTCGTCCTTTCCCCATATGCTGTCCGGCGGCCAGCAGCAGCGGGTGGCGCTGGCGCGCGCGCTGGCGCCCAAGCCGCCGGTCCTACTGATGGACGAGCCGTTCTCCGGCCTCGACCAGCGGCTGCGCCGCCAGGTGCGCGATGCGACGCTTCAGGTGCTGAAATCGATCGGGGCGGCGGCGCTGATCGTCACCCACGAGCCGGAGGAGGCGATGGCGGTGGGCGACCGCATCGCGCTGATGCGGGCCGGCCGGATCGTCCAGGAAGGCGCGCCGCGGGCGATCTACACCCACCCGGCGAGCCCCTTCGCCGCGGAGTTCTTCGGCGAGGTCAACCGGATGGCCGGCACCGTCGCCGGCGGGAGTGTCGATACGCCGCTCGGGCGTTTCGCCGCGCCCGACCTGCCTTCGGGCGCCCAGGCAATGGTCCTGGTGCGTCCGGAGGCGATCCGCGTGCTCGACCGCGCCGGGCCGACCGGGCGGGACGGCGTGCCATCGGCGACGGTAACGATGGCGCGGCCGCTGGGTGCGGCGACGGAGCTTCGCCTGGCGCCGCACCAGGGGGCGGGCGGTGACCTGCTGGTCCGTCATCCGGGGCTGGCCGAATGGCATCCCGGATCGGTGGTCGAGATCGCGGTCGACCCGCTGCTGGCGTTCGTCTTCGCGGACTGAGGCGGCGTGAGGTCGGCGCCGGGCGACCTCCACGGTTGCCGGGGCCGGCTTGCCTCTGCCATACAACCGGCCCAAGCTGGCGCCGTGGACCGGCGACCGCGGGCCGTGCCCAGGCAAGGCCATCGGATCCGGCCGGCGTTGGTATCGGTTTCAAAGGGGCAGCGCTTCGGCGGGCGGCGACCGCGAGGCCCCGACATGGGCGCTAAGGAGGCGCTGGGCAGCATGGGTCAGATCGGTGTTTGGCAGGTCATCCTTGTCCTGCTGATCGTCCTGATCATCTTCGGGGCGGGCAAGCTGCCGAAGGTGATGGGCGATGTCGCCAAGGGTGTGAAGAACTTCAAGCGCGGGATGCGCGAGGAGGACGCCGCCGGCGACGAGGCGGGCGACACCATGCGTCGCATCGACGGCGATGCGGAGACCCCGGTCGACACGGCGGCCGGCTCGTCGCAGCCGCAGGACCGCACGGGCACGCGCTGACGCCGTTCGGCTTCCCGTCCCGGCCGCGCCGGGGCAGCCGGCCCGCTTGAGCGGAAACCGAGATGTTCGATATCGGCTGGCCCGAATTCCTGGTCATCCTGGTGGTGGCGCTGATCATCATCGGTCCGCGCGACCTGCCGGGTGCCCTGCGCCAAGTCGGCCGCTGGGTGCGCTCGGCGCGCAAGGTCGCCCGGGAGTTCCAGCGCCATGTCGACGATGCGATGCGGGATACCGAGCTGGAGGACCTGAAGAAGGGTATCGAGGCCACCCGGTCGCTCAATGTGAAGCGTCAGCTTGAGAAGTTCGTCGATCCGGACGACGAGCTGTCGGCATCCGACAGTCCCGGTGCCGCGCGCAAGGCGGCGGCCCGGCAGAAGGCGGCCGCGGCGGCTGGTGAGGGGATCGCCGGCGAAACAGCGCCGCCGGCCCTCGACAAGCCGGGCGCAGAGCCGGCCGCCCCGCTCGACCCCAACGATCCGCGCCGGCGGGCCGCCCGGGCGGCGGCGATGCGTAGCGATCGATCGGAGAGTGCCGATACCGCCGGTGAGGCTGCGGCCGATGCCGATGCGGGCGCGACCGCGGACGCCGCCGCGCCGGTGGCGGAGGGCGGGGACGGCCGGGCATGAGCAGCAACACCCTCAACGACCGAGAGATGCCGCTGATCGATCACCTGATCGAGCTGCGCAATCGGCTGGTCTATTCGGTCGGCGCGATCTTCGTCGCCTTCATCGCCTGCTACATCTTCGCCGCCGATATCTATGCGTTCCTCGTCCAGCCGCTCGCCGACCAATTCCAGGGCGAAGACCGCCGGCTGATTTATACCGGACTGGCCGAAGTCTTCTTCGCCCATGTCAAGGTCGCGTTCTTCGCCGCCTGCTTCATCTCCTTCCCGTTGGTCGCCAGTCAACTCTACATGTTCATGGCGCCCGGGCTGTATGCGCGGGAGAAGAAGGCGTTCCTGCCGTTCCTGATCGCCACGCCGATCCTGTTTTTCTGCGGCGGGGCGATGGTCTATTACGGCATCATGCCGCTGGCCTGGAAGTTCTTCTTGAGCTTCGAGACGCCGGGCGGTGCGGGGACGCTGCCCATCGAGCTGGAGGCGCGGGTCGGCGAGTATCTCGGCCTGGTGATGAAGCTGATCTTCGCCTTCGGCATCGCCTTCCAGCTTCCCGTCGCGCTGACGCTGTTGGCCAAGGCCGGGATCGTCAATGCCGCCGGGCTGCGCCGGAAGCGCAAATATGCGATCGTCATCGTCTTCGGCGTCGCCGCCTTGATGACCCCGCCGGACGTGATCAGCCAGATCGGGCTGGCGGTGCCGATCATCCTGCTTTACGAGATCTCCATCGGGCTCGCCTGGCTGACCGAGAAACGGCGGGCCGAGCGCGAGGCGGCGGCGGAGGCCGAACTCGCCGACGACCTGCCCGACGATGCGGGGCGCGACGGCGCCGTTTCGTGATCCCGATCGCCGGTGCCTCTTCCTTGGGGTCGCCGGCGCTTTCGCTTCCGACCTTTCGATGGCTGCCGCCGGGCGCTGGCTTGCGATGCACGATATCCGCTGGATCCGCGACGACCCCCAAGCCTTCGATGCGGCCTTGGCGCGCCGCGGCCTGGACGCTGAGGCCGATGGCCTGATCGCCCTGGACGAGCGCCGGCGCGCCCTGCAGACCGAGCTGCAGGCCGTGCAGTCCCGGCGCAACGAGGCGTCGCGCGCGATCGGCGAGGCGAAGAAGACGGGCGGCGACGCCCAAGCGCTGATCGACGAGGTCGCCGGCCTGAAGGCCCGCCTGGCCGAGCTGGAGCCGGCGGAGCGCGAGACCGCCCAGACGCTGGACGCGGCACTGGCGAGCCTGCCGAACCGTGTGGCCGACGACGTGCCCGACGGGGCCGACGAGACCGACAACCGGGAAATCCGCCGCTGGGGCGAGCCCGATCGGCGCAACGGCCTGAACGAGCATTTCGAACTGGGCGAGGCCCTCGGCCTGATGGATTTCGGCGCGGCGGCCCGGCTGTCGGGCGCGCGCTTCGTGGTGCTGCGCGGGGGCCTGGCGCGGCTGGAACGCGCGCTCGGCCAGTTCATGCTGGATATGCACACGGGCGAGCACGGCTATACCGAGGTCTCGCCGCCGGAGCTGGTGCGCGACGACGCGGTCTACGGCGTCGGCCAGCTTCCGAAATTCGCCGAAGACATGTTCCGCACCACCGGCGGCCTCTGGCTGATCCCCACCGCGGAGGTGCCGCTGACCAACATGGCGTCGGGCGAGATCGTCGACGAGGATCGCCTGCCCCTGCGCTTCACCGCGCACACCACCTGCTACCGCTCCGAGGCCGGGTCGGCCGGCCGCGATGTGCGCGGCATGATCCGTCAGCACCAGTTCTACAAGGTCGAACTGGTCAGCCTGACGACGCCGGAGGAGAGCGACGCGGAGCACGAGCGCATGACCGCCTGTGCGGAGGCGGTGCTGCAGCGCCTCGACCTGCCCTATCGGGTGGTCTCGCTGTGCAGCGGCGATATCGGCTTCGCCGCCCGGCGCACCCATGACCTGGAGGTCTGGTTGCCCGGACAGCAGGCCTGGCGCGAGATTTCGTCGTGTTCCACCTGCGGCGACTTCCAGGCGCGCCGCATGAACACCCGCACGCGCGGGCGCGGCGACAAGGCGACGCGGTTCGTCCACACGCTGAACGGGTCCGGGGTCGCGGTCGGCCGGGCGCTGATCGCGGTCTTGGAGACCTACCAGCAGCCGGACGGATCGATCGCGGTGCCGGCGGCGCTCAAGCCCTATATGGGCGGGCTTGAGCGGATCGGCGCGGCATGAGGTGCGGGGGCCGGCGCGGCACAGCGCATCGGGGGCGGGTATGCGCATTCTGATCACCAACGACGACGGCCTGGGTGCTGCGGGCTTCGGGGTGCTGGAGCGGCTGGCGCGCGGCTTGTCCGACGATGTCGTCGCCTGTGCGCCGGAGACGGAGCAGAGCGGCGCCAGCCACTCGCTGACCATCCACCGCCCGCTGCGCTTGCGCGAGGTGGCGCCGCACCGTCACACCGTCGACGGCACGCCGACGGATTGCGTGCTTCTCGCGGTCAACCACCTGATGGCCGAGGCGCAGCCGGATCTCGTCCTGTCCGGCGTCAATCACGGCTTCAATATCGGCGAGGACGTCACCTATTCCGGGACGATCGCCGCGGCGATGGAAGCGACCTTGCTGGGCATCCCGGCCATCGCGCTCAGCCAGGAGGTCGGGGCCGGGCCGATCGACTTCGCAGCGGCGGAGCATCACCTGCCCGATCTGCTGCGCCGCCTGGTGGCGACCGGCTGGCCGCCCGGCGTGGTGATCAACATCAATGTGCCGGCCCGGCCGGTGAAGGCGATCCAGGGCATCCGCGTGATCCGGCACGGCAACCGCAAGATCGGCGACCAGTTGATGGAGCGGATCGACCCGCGCGGGCGCACCTATTTCTGGATCGGCACCCAGCGCAACGGCGCCGTGGTCCCGGACACCGACGTCCACGCCCTGACGGAGGGCCATATCACGGTGACGCCGCTCGATTTGGATCTGACGCATTACCCGTCCGTCGAGGCGCTTTCGCGCGTGTTCGGGTGATCGACGAGGCCCGCAAGATCCGCCTCTTGATGGCGCTGCGCCGGTCGGGCATCACCGACGCGACCGTCCTGGGGGCGATCGAACGGGTGCCGCGCGAGGCGTTCGTGCCGGAGAATTTCGCCGATCAGGCCTATGAGGACCGTGCGTTGCCGATCGGGCTCGGCCAGACCATCAGCCAGCCGCTGGTGGTTGCCTTGATGACCCAGGCGCTGGAGATCGCCTGGGACAGCAAGATCCTGGAGATCGGCACCGGGTCCGGCTACCAGGCGGCGGTGCTCGCCAAGCTCGGCCGGCGCGTCTACACGATCGAGCGGCACCGCGGGCTTCTGGAGGAGGCGGAACGCAGATTCGCCGCATTGCGCCTGCACAATATTACGACGCGGGTCGGCGACGGCACGAAGGGATGGCCGGAACAGGCGCCGTTCCATCGCATCATGGTAACGGCCGGCCATGCCGGTCGGGAGCCGCCCCCCGCATTGCTTGAACAGTTGCACGTCGGCGGATGTCTCGTCATACCGATGGGTGAGGACGGGCGCCGCCAGTGGGTTGTCCGCTTCCGCCGCACCGAGAACGGCATCGATCGGGAGGAGCTGTGGCCGGTTCGCTTTGTTCCGCTGCTGCCGGATCTGCCGGACGGCGAAGCCCGGGCGATGTGACGAGACGCCCAGTGGGGCTGGCGGCCCTGCTGGTGGTCTTCGCGATCGCGATGGTACTGAGCGGCTGTGCGCGCGACGAGCCGCAGATCCGCACGGTGCAACTGCCGCCCGGGTTCGTGGAGGTGCAGGCGGGGGAGCGGGCGGACGCCGTGGCGCGGCGCGCCGGCGTGCCGTTCGACCAGCTTGCTCTGATCAACGGGCTGACGCCGCCCTATTCGCTGCGGCCGGGCCAGGTGCTGCGCCTGCCGGACGCGGGGGGCTACCAGGTGGTGACGGGCGACACCGTCTCCGCCATCGCCGAACGGTACGGCACGTCCGTCGCCGTCGTGGCCGGCCTCAACGATCTCGACTCGCCCTATCTGATCTATCCGGGCGACCGGTTGACCGTGCCGACGGCGGTGCCGCGCTCGGTCGCCAGCGGGCGGTTGGCCCTGGGACCGGACGACCCGGTGGTCGCCGCCGCGCCCTCGGGCCGGGTGACCGTGGAGCCGCTGGGCGGGACCGGGGCGCCGACGCCCATCAGCCCGGCCACACCGGCGCCGACGGCAACGGTCACGGCTATCGATCCGCTGCCGCTGTCGACGGAGCCGCTGGTCGCCGACGGCGCGCCGCAGCCCCTGGTGCCGCCTGCGGAGCCGAGCCCGTTGGACGGCCTCGACGGCGGCACGACGGCCGCGACCGGGTCGGTCACCACGGCGCCGCTGCCGCCGGCGACGGCGCCCGGAACGCCGCGCTTCGCCTGGCCGGTGGTCGGACGGCGGATGGCCGGCTTCGGACCGGGGGCCGACGGCGCCCACAATGACGGGGTCAACATCGCTGCCGACCGCGGTACGGCGGTGCTCGCCTCGGAGGCCGGGACCGTGGCCTATGCCGGCAACGAACTCCGGGGGTTTGGCAATCTCGTGCTGGTGCGCCATTCGGGCGATTGGGTAACCGCCTATGCGCATCTCGACCGCATCCTGGTGGCGCGGGACGAGCAGATCCGCATGGGTCAGCCGGTCGGCACCGTCGGCGACACCGGATCGGTGGCGGAGCCGCAGCTCCATTTCGAGGTTCGCCGTGGCACCGAGGCGATCGACCCCGAGACCGTTCTGCCGCCCTTCCCGCAATAGCGCAGCAGACGGCCCGGACCTGGCAAGGAAGGAAGAGGGCACCCGTGGCGGATCAACCGGACAAGCAGCTTCTGCATCTGGTCTTCGGGGGCGAGCTGACGCATCCGGGATCGGTGGAGTTCGCCGATCTGGAGAGAGTGCATATCGTCGGCATCTTCCCGAACTATGCCGAAGCCTATGCGGCGTGGCGCGGCGCCACGGCGGCGACCCTCGACGACGCCCATGTCCGCTATTTCATCGTCCACCTGCACCGCATCCTGGATCCCGCGACCGACGCCGGCTGATCGGCCGGAGTCGGAGCAGACGATCGATGCCGGCGACGACGAAGGCTGCCCTGCTCGACGTGACGCAGGGCGAGTTCGCCAAGCTCGACCGGCTGATCGATGGCATCGGCGAGCGCGCGGCGCTGGCCAAGGACGATGACGACACCTCCATCAAGGACGTCGTTGCCCATCGCGCCCATTGGATCGCGCTGTTTCGCGGCTGGTACGAGGACGGGCTTGCCGGCAGGCCGGTCTTCTTCCCCGCGGAAGGCTACAAGTGGAACGAGCTTAAGCGGTACAACGCCGACCTTCGCGACCGGCAGGCCGGCCTGTCCTGGGACGAGGCGCGGGTACAGTTGCGCGCGGCACACACCGAGCTGATCGCCTTCCTGACCGCCGCGTCCGATCGCAGCCTCTATGGCGGCGCCATGGTCGGGGCCAACAATCACTGGACGCCCGGTCGCTGGGCGGAAGCCGCCGGCGCCAGCCACTACCGCTCCGCCGCCAAGTACATCCGCGCCCGGATGCGCGCCGTGCCCGGCTCCTAAGCTGAGTCGACACTTATCGCCGCCGCCCGTTGAAGCCCTCCCCCATCGAGGGGGAGGGAAGTTCTGACTGTCGACTGATCCTAGCGCCGGGCCCTACGTCGGCGGCAACGGCCGCTCCAGCCGGCCGGCCAGGTCCTGGACGAACTGCCAGGCGACTCGGCCCGAACGGCTGCCGCGGGTGATCGCCCATTCCGCTGCGGCCGGTTGCCAGTCCGCCTCCGCCACCGGCAGGGCGAAATGCTCGACATAGCCGCGCACCATCGCCAGATAGCCGTCCTGGTTGCACGGATGGAAGCCGAGCCACAGGCCGAACCGGTCTGATAGCGAGACCTTCTCCTCCACCGCCTCGCCGGCGATGATGGCGGTCGACCGCTCGTTGTCGATCATCTCGCGCGGCATCAGGTGGCGGCGGTTGGAGGGGGCGTAGAACAGCACCGTCTCCGGCCGCCCTTCGATGCCGCCTTCCAGCACCGCCTTCAGCGATTTGTAGCCGGCATCGCTCTGGTCGAAGGAGAGGTCGTCGCAGTAGAGCACCACCCGCCGCCGGACCATGCGCAGCCGGGCCAAGAGGCGCCCCAGCGTCGCCAGATCCTCGCGATTGATCTCGATCAGCGCCGGCCCGCGGTCCCCGGCCGCCGCCCGCTCGGCCAGCACGGCGGCATGCACCGCCTTGACCAGCGAGCTCTTGCCCATCCCGCGCGCGCCCCACAGCAGGGCGTTGTTGGCCGGCAGGCCGGCGGCGAAGCGCCGCGTGTTGGCGAGCAGCGTGTCGCGCTGGGCGGCGATGCCGTGCAGCAGCGTGAGCGCGATGCCGGCGACCCGCGCCACCGGCTCCAGCCGCTCGCCGTCGGCATGCCAGACATAGGCGTCGGCCGCGTCGGCGGCATCGAGGTCGGCCGGCGCCGGCGGCGGCGGGGCCAGCCGGTCCAGCGCATCGGCAAGGCGGTTGAGTTGGGCGAGCAGGGCGGGGTCGGTCATCATATCGCGGCGCGGGATCGATCATCGGGTCGCGGGGGGAGGCGGGACCGCCGATTACGTCAGATGGTCTATCCGTTGCAAGGTGCCTGTGGCCCGCTATAGTGCCGCCCGGTTCGAGCGGCCGGCCGGTCTGGCCGGTCGTCGGGGTGCCGCGCCGCCCCGCAATGCCAAGCCGTGCGCACGCTGATGACAGGGAGACCGCCTCGTGGACGGAGGACAGAACGCACTCGTTACATTCCTGCCGCTGATCCTGATCTTCGTGGTCTTCTACTTCCTGTTGATCCGGCCCCAGCAGAAGCGGATGAAGGAGCATCGCGCCATGCTGCAGTCGCTGCGCCGCGGCGACCGCATCGTCACTGGCGGCGGCATCATCGGCACCATCACCCGGGCCGGCGATGAGGAGTTGACCATCGAGATCGCCGACGGCGTGCGCGTGAAGGTGCTGCGGGCGACCGTCAATACCGTCCTGGCGAAGCCGGAGCCGGCGCGCAGCCGCGACGACGATGACGAGGATGACGAAGAAGACGAGGACGAGGACGACGCGGCCGACACCCGCAGCAGCGCCCCACGCGGGCGCAGCCGCGCCTCCAGCCTGCTGTCGAAGCGTCGTTAGGCGGCGGGCGCCGGCCGGACCGCATCGCTCCCCGATCGGGTCTTAGATGGTTCACTTCGCTCCCTGGAAGGTTGTCGTCATCCTCGCGGTCACCGTGCTGGGCGTGCTCTATGCGCTGCCCAACCTGCTGCCGCGGGAGACCACCGAAAGCTGGCAGGAGGCGCTGCCGGGCTGGGTGCCGGGCCGCCAGGTCAATCTCGGCCTCGACCTGCAGGGCGGGGTGCACCTCTTGTGGCAGGTCGACTGGGAGCCGGTCCTGGAGACCCGGCTGGAGGCGACCTTTTCGGCGCTGCCGCAGGCCCTGCGCGAGGCGGATATCGGCTATGTCGACCGGGCGATGACCGCCGACGGTGTCGGCTTCCGGCTGCTCGACACCGCCCATGCCGACCGCGCCCGGGACATCCTGGAAGAGCTGGACGAGAACCTGGAGGTCACGGTCGACGGCGACCAGGTGGTGGCGCGCTACGGTGAGGACGCGCTGTCGCAGTTGCGCCAGCAGCTCGTCGCCCAGTCGATCGAGATCGTCCGCCGCCGCATCGACGAGACCGGCACGCGTGAACCCAACATCCAGGCCCAGGGCGAAGACCGCATCCTCACCCAGGTGCCGGGCGAGGACGACCCGCAGCGCATCAAGGATCTGGTCGGCACCACCGCGGCGATGACCTTCCAGCTCGTCGACGAGGAGACCTCTGTCGCCGATGCGCTGCAGGGCCGTCTGCCGCCCGGGTCGGAGTTGTTCCCCGACTATGAGGTGACCGAGGCGGGCGAGCCCGTTGCCTACTATGTCGTGCGCCGACGCAATCCGCTGGAAGGCGACCATCTGGTGGACGCCCAGCCGACCTTCCAGGACGGCCGGCCGGTGGTCAGCTTCCGCTTCGATTCCGTGGGCGCCTCGCGCTTCGCCGACATCACGTCGGAGAATGTCGGCCGGCGCTTCGCCATCATCCTTGATGGCGAGGTGATCAGCGCACCCGTGATCCGCTCCGCCATCCTCGGCGGTGCCGGTATCATCGAGGGCGGTTTCACCGTACAGACCGCGACCGACCTGGCGCTGTTGCTGCGCGCGGGCGCCCTGCCGGCCAATCTGACGGTGCTGGAAGAGCGCAGCGTCGGCCCCGGCCTCGGCGCCGACAGCATCGAGGCGGGCAAGACCGCGGCGCTGATCGGGCTGATCGGCGTGCTGGTGTTCATGGGCATCAGCTACGGCCTGTTCGGGCTGATGGCCAATATCGCGCTGCTGTTCAACCTGTCGCTGATCTTGGCCGGCCTATCGGCCTTGCAGGCGACGCTGACGCTGCCGGGCATCGCCGGCATCGTGCTGACCGTCGGGATGGCCGTCGACGCCAATGTGCTGATCTTCGAGCGGATCCGTGAGGAGATCCGGCAGGGCCGCTCGCCGATATCGGCGATCGACGCCGGTTACTCGCGAGCGCTGACCACCATCATCGACAGCAATGTGACGACGCTGATCGCGGCGATCCTGCTGTTCGCCTTGGGCTCGGGGCCGATCAAGGGATTTGCCGTGACCCTGTCCATCGGCATCCTCAGCTCGATGTTCACGGCGATCATGCTGACCCGGCTGATGGTGGTGACCTGGCTGAGGCGCACCCGGCCCAAGACCATTCCGATCTGACGCCGGATCGGGTCGATCCGACCGGCGAGAGCGAGCGACCATGCGGCCATTGCGGCTGGTGCCGGCGGGCACCTCCATCAACTTTCTCAAGATGCGGCCGATCGCCCTGGTGCTGTCGGCGCTGCTGGTGTTGGGCTCGGTCGGCGCCTTCGCCGTCATGGGCCTGAATTTCGGCATCGATTTCCGCGGCGGCATCCTGATCGAGGTGCGCAGCGAGCAGCCGGCCGAACTGGGTGAGATGCGCGCCGACCTGAACGGCCTGGGCCTCGGCGAGATCTCGCTGCAGAGCTTCGGCCAGCCGACCGACGTGCTGATCCGCATCCAGCGCCAGGACGGCGACGAGGCGGAGCAGATCGTCGCCATCGAGGCCGTGCAGGCCACCCTCGGCGACGCCTATGAGTACCGACGGATCGAGTTCGTCGGACCGACCGTGGGGCGGGAGCTGATCGAGGCCGGGACCCTGGCCGTCCTGTTGGCGATGGCCGGCATCCTCGCCTACATCTCCTTCCGCTTCGAATGGCAGTTCGGCGTTTGCGCGGTCGCCGCCTTGCTGCACGACGTGATCAGCACGGTCGGCCTGTTCGCCCTGATCCAGCACGAATTCAACTTGGCGACCGTCGCCGCGCTGCTGACCATCGCCGGGTACTCGATCAACGACACGGTCGTGGTCTTCGACCGGGTGCGCGAGAACCTGCGCCGCTACAAGCGCAGTCCGATCGTGGAAATCCTGAACCGCAGCCTCAACGAGACGCTGTCGCGGACCTTGATGACCAGCGTCACGACCCTGCTGGCGCTGGCGGCGCTCTACACCTTCGGCGGGGCGATCATCCGCGACTTCGCGTTCGCGCTGATCTGGGGCGTGGTGATCGGCACCTACTCCTCCATCTTCGTGGCGGTGCCGCTGCTGTTGGCGCTGAACCTGCGGGCGCGCGGTCGTGGCGCCAAGGCCGACGCCGCGGGCGTGGACCTTGCGAAGGGGGAGGAGAAGGCGGACGGTCATGCCGGCTGACCGGGGATCGTCGCGCCGCGGGCGGGGGCGGGGGCGGCGGTGGAGCTGACCTCGGCCATCCCGCCCGGCGCGCTGCTGGTGGAAACCTACCGGCCCGGCGGCTTCCGGGTCGCGGGGCGCGACTACGAAGGCTCCATCCTGGTCCTCGCCGATGGCGTGCGGCCCTGGCCGGTAGACGCGCCAACGGCGATCGCCGACGATAGCCTCGATGCCGTTCTGGCCGCGGCGGCGCCGCCGGAGGTGCTGCTGGTCGGCTGTGCGGGCGAGACCGTTCTGCTGCCGGCCACCATCCGCCGCCGGTTCCGCGAGGCGCGCATCGGCCTGGACGCGATGCCCACCGGCGCGGCGTGCCGCACCTATAACGTCCTGGTGTCGGAGAATCGGCGCGTCGGCGCCGCGCTGATCGCGCTGTAGGGCGTTTTTGGCGTTGGGTGGGATCACCCAGGGGCCGAACCCCGGCAAGCCGGTCGGACGCTTGCTTGGTCTTCGAGAAAACAACTAAGATTATATTTCGGCAGTTCATTGTCGACCAAATGGCGTGCGCGGCCGATATCGTCGCCCAGTGGGGCGATCGACCGCGGACAGGCCGGCGTCCCCCGCGCCCGATACCTCGGCATGCGAGAGGGGAACCGACATGCCCGTCCTTCGTCTGGCCCTGCTGTTCGTGGTCCTTCTCGCCCCGTCCGCCGGCGCGCAGGGCTTGGAGGAGCATTTCGACTTCGACGAGCAAGGTCGACTGATCCGCCACATCAATCCGATGGGGCTGACCACCGAGCTGACCTATGACGCGCAGGGTCGGCTGATCCGCATCGACGGTTCGGACGACGCGGCCCGGTTCGGTTACGACCCGGCCGGACGCCATGCCTGGAGCGAGGACGGCGTCGCCATCGTCCAATACGATTACGACGCGCTGGATCGGCTGCGCGCGACCAGATATCGGATCGAGACGCCGGACGGCGGCGTGCTGGAGCGGGCGATCGCCTATCGCTACGACGATCTCGGCCGGATCAGCGGGGTCGCGCTGGCGGAGTCCCGAAACGACGCGGGATATGCGGTCGCGCTCGACCACGACGTCTCCGGCCGGCTTGTCGGCCTGGAGACCGGCGGCGCGAGTGTCGCGTTCACCTATTCGGCCAACGGCGCGGGCTCGGTGGTCACGCGGACGCTGCCCAGCGGGATGGTCTCGGTGATGCACGCCGATCCGGTCGGCCTGCCGCTATCGGTCTCCCACCGCCGTGCACCCGATGCGGAGCCCTTCCAGTTGGCCGAGATCGGCTACGACCTGGCCCAGGGCGCGGTGCGGGTTGCGCGGACCCGGGACGGGACGGCGCAGATCGAAGCCTTCGATCTGCACGCGGTGCCGGAGATTGCGGACCCGCCGCGCGCCGCGCTGCGCATGAGCGTCGACCGCCGCGTCCTGTCGAGCGTCGTCGACGGGCAGACCCGCTACTTCCTCAATGCGCCGACCGGCCCCGGGCAGGGGCTGGCGATCGAGATCGACCCGTCCGGGCGGGCGACGGCCGCGTTCGTCGTCGCGGACAATGTGTCGATCGAGCACGACCTCGGCTCACCGCCCGTCCTCTATCTTGAGGATCCCGGGTTCGACCCGGTCGACCCGTTCTATGTGCGCGCGTCGACCGGCCAGTCGCTGGCCGCGCGGGCGGAGGTGATCTCGGTGGAGCGGGGCCCCTTCACCGTCGCCACGCTGCCCGCCGGGGCGCCGTCGATGCGGCGTCTGCCTTTCGATGTCGGCGAGGTGCTGAGCAACGCCGGAACCTACGACACCACCGTCAACGCCTTGCACTTCTTGGCGTATGGCGGGCCCTACCAGGGCGATACGATCCTCGACACGATCCGCGTCTTGGACAGCGACCTCGGTGAAGCGCTGGAGCAGGTACTGCCCGCGGGCGAGACGATCCTCGGCTTGGCCGAACGGGGATCTGCGGTCTACTCGGACTTGGCTGGCCTGGCGACCGATCGGACAACGCTCGGGCGGCGGATCCTGGAACACGGCGTGTTCGGCCAGGTATCCGAATACGTGGCGCGTGAGCGGCTCTCGGCGTTCATGAAGACCCGCGGGTTCGGCGCGTCGACCTGGGCCGACACCGCGCTGGGCATCGGCTACACGGTGGCGCGCGCGGCATCGCGCGAAGAGGGCTGGCAGCTTGGTGACACGGTCAGCGTGGCGGAGGCCATCACCGACCAGTTTCTCCGGGTGTCGACCTTCAACCTCGCGCTGCTCGTCACCGGCAATCCCCTGGCGGCGGAGGCCTTCGCGGGCTTAGTCGTGGCCTTCGCGGGAGAGATGCGCGTAGCGACTCAAGACTTCTTCATGGAGGCGATGCGCGAGCCCTACACCCGCATGGCATATGCCAGCCGCGGCCAGACCGGGCAGTACATCTACGCGGCGGCGAGTGCGCTGCTTCGCGGCAATGTCGACGGCTTCCTGGAGACCTACGCGCCCGAGGGAGAACGCGCGGACATCTTCAGGACGGTGATGGGTGGCGACGGACCCAGCCTCTGGGTGGGAACGGCCTGGCGCAACCAGTCCTATCGGCGGTTCCAAGAGCTGATCGAGAACCGGGACTGGGACGGGGCCAGCCAGATGATTCGGACCGATCGCCATCTGCGCAGGGCGCTGCGGGAAGCGGGCATTCTGGACGCGACCATCGATGCGTTGGTGAACGCGCAGCCGGTCCGGGAGGATGAAAACCGCGTGTCGGCCGCGCCGGCTGCAGGGTTGGGCGGCATCGATCTCGATATCGCCAACGCGGTCTGGCCGTCGATCGGGCGTATCTCCGCCGCGGCGGTCGACCCGCAGACCGGGCGGATCGCGCTGGTCGGCGATGGCGATCTGAGCGTCGAACCGCTGGATCTGGAGCTGCTGGCCGCCGCCCTGGCGGCCGCACGGCGGGGCGAGTCGATCCAGTTCTCCCTCGACCCGGTCACGCCGTCGGATCCGCATACCTGGCAGGAAGCGGCCTACTATCCGGACGATATCCTGGCCGGGACCCGGGCGGGGCAGGTCCTCTACGAAGCCGATCTCGACCTCAAGCTGCTGGCCTTCGGTGCGCAGGCGCGCTACGGGCCGTGGCGTGCGATCGACGCGGGCGGCACCCAGGTTACCGGTCCGGTCGAGGTCTGGTTGTCCAACCGATTCCGGCCGCTGTCGCTCGGTCCCCGGGCGCCGCTCTGGCCCGGCTTCCGCTCCGTGCCGGAGATCAGCATGGCGCTGGCGGATCAGACGGCGAGCCGGGCGCGGCAGTGGATCGTCGTGGATCATGTCGAGGTCCGCGAGGAAGACGGCCTGATCGTCTTCGGCGAGGCCAGGCTGGGCGTGAGCGCGCGGCGCCAGGAGATCGGCACGGATGGCCGGCTGCACGATGTCGACGCGGACGAGCCGGCCGCCGACGCCTTCGCCGCCCAGTTGACGGCGGACTTCGACCGGGCGGCGGCGCAAGTGCCGTCCTTCGCCCGGCTGCAGGAATTCGCCAAGGTGATGGCCTTTGCCGAATGGCTCGTCCGCAACGACATCCGGACCGATCCCGGCTGGGCGGACGGCATCGGTGACGACGGCAGCAGTGTGCGCGAGGTCAGCACGTTGCACTGGGCCTACCAGGACCGGGACGAAACCGTGACGGCGGATGCCCGGACGCGCACGATCGCGGCCTCGACGCGCCGGATCGATATCGCCGGCGGCGTCGATCTGACGATCACCACCCAGGACACGCCCGGCGCGCGGCCGCATCTCACGCGCGATCGGGTGCTGGCGGCGATGCGAGACGGCGAGCAGGTGGTGTTCGCCGTCGCGGCCGATGCGGGTCCCAGCCCGGTGGGCGTGGTACTGCCCCTCTCCGAGGGCGCCGCCGCCCTCTGGCGGGCACAGCGCGTCGGCGCGGCCGCGGGCCTCAGCTTCGCAACGGATGCGGCCGGCCGTTTTTTGAGTGGCCGCGATCAGGCCGGTGGCAGGGTGCAGGCGCAATGGGGGCCGGCGGGGCTGACCGCGCTGTCCCGGACCCTGCCCTACGAGCATGTCGAGTGGCGCGCGCAAGAGGGGGGTGCGGACCGGGTGACGCATCGGCCGGGCGGCGGCCGGATCGATCTCCGGTTGCGAGAGGGCACGGCGGACATGCTGGTCGATGGCGTGCTGGAGCGGCGGTATTCGCTGGGCCCGGACGACCGGACACTGCGGATCGACCATCCGCCGAGCGGCGCGTGGTCGGAGATCCTGTTCGACCGCGACGGCACGCCGATGGAGCTGCGCCGCCAGGGGCGCGCGGGACAGCCGCCGGCCGTCATCGCCATCGAAGACCATCGCCCGGAGCAGCCCGGCGCCGCATTGCCCACGGTCCCACCCACTGTGCGGTCGAGCCTGTACGGGTTGCAGATCGAGGCCGAGTACGATGCCGACGGCAGGCTGCGCGCCGCGCAGTTCGGCGATCTCTGGTCGCTAACCGCGGCGTTTGACGAGACGACCGGGTTGGGCGTGGCCCGCATCGGCGCGGCCGAGCTGACGGTTCACGAGCCGGCCCCGGGGCTGCGCCGGGTCAGCATCACGTCTCCCTGATCCGCCACACGCCCAAGGCGTCACCCGCGCGCGCCGCGATTGGATCGGGTGAACCGATCCGTTAAGGTGCTGAACCCATCGCGGCGCGGCTTGCCACTGTCGCAACGGGACCCGACCGATACGGGAGGTTCGGCCGATGCCCCGTCGTTTCCACGTCGTGCTGGTGAAGCCGTCGCACTACGACGACGACGGCTACGTCATCCAATGGGCGCGGGCGTGGATCCCGTCGAACTCGCTTGCCTGCCTCTACGGCATCGCGCTTGAGGCGTCGGGGACCCGTGTCCTCGGCGACGATGTCGAGATCGCCATCGACGCCTACGACGAAACCAACACGATCATTCCAGTGCGCCGGATCATCCGCCGGATCGCCGATGCCGCGACGGGGGAGGGGCCGGGCGGCCTGGTCTGCCTGGTCGGTGTCCAGTCCAACCAGTTCCCGCGCGCGATGGATCTGGCCCGGCAGTTCCGCGACGCCGGGATCGCGGTTGCCATCGGCGGTTTCCATGTCAGCGGTTGCCTGTCCATGCTGGCGGAGATGCCGGCCGATCTGGCCGAGGCGGTGGATCTCGGCATCACGCTGTTCGCCGGCGAGAGCGAGGAGGGGCGGTTTGCCCAGCTCCTGCGCGACGTCGACGCCGGTAGGGCGCCGCCGATCTACAACCATATGGCCGACCTGCCCGGCCTGCAGGGCGCCACCACGCCCTTCCTGCCGGCGCATGTCGTCGGCCGCTACATCGAGTCGATCGGCGCCTTCGACGCCGGGCGCGGCTGCCCGTTCCAGTGCAGCTTCTGCACCATCATCAATGTCCAGGGCCGCAAGTCCCGCTGGCGCGACGCCGACGATATCGAGACGCTGGTGCGCGCGATGCTCGCCCAGGGCGCCAGCCGCTTCTTCATCACCGACGACAACTTCGCCCGCAACCGGAATTGGGAGGCGATCTTCGACCGGCTGATCCATCTGCGCGAGCACGAGCGGATGAGCCTGCAATTCATCATCCAGGTGGACACCCTGGTGCACCGCATCCCGAACTTCGTGGAGAAGGCGCGCCGCGCGGGCTGCACCCGCGTCTTCATCGGCCTTGAGAACGTCAATGCCGACAATCTGATGGCCGCGAAGAAGCGGCAGAACAAGATCGCGGAATATCGGCGGATGCTGCAGGCCTGGCGGGCCGCCGGCATCGTCACCTATGCCGGCTACATCCTGGGCTTCCCGGCCGACACGCCGGAGTCGATCGAGCGCGACATTCGGGTGATCCAGCGCGAGCTGCCGATCGACCTGTTGGAGTTCTTCGTGCTGACGCCGCTGCCCGGGTCGGAGGACCACAAGACGCTGCACGACAAGGGCGTGTGGATGGACCCGGACATGAACAAGTACGACCTGGAGCATGTCACGACCGGCCATGCGCGGATGTCGGCCGAGGCGTGGCAGGACATCTACCATCGCGCCTGGGGGCTCTACTATTCCGACGACCATGTGAAGACGCTGATGCGCCGCGCGGCGGCCAGCGGCATCAAGCCGGTCCGGCTGATGCAGCACGTCCTGCAGTTCCACGGCTTCTTCAAGTACGAGCGGGTGCACCCGCTGCAGGCCGGCAATTTCCGGCGCAAGGTGCGCATCCAGCGGCGATCCGGCCTGCCGCGGGAAAGTGCGGTGGTCTTCTACCCGCGCCGCCTGGTGGAGATCGTGCGGACCTATGGCGGGTTGGCGCTGTACGCCTGGCGGCTCAACCGCATGCGCAAGGCGGTCCAGCGGGAACCCGATCTTCGCCGCTACACCGACTTGGCAATCACCCCGGTCAGCGATGCGGACGCCGAGACGCTGGAGATGCTGGGCCCCGCCGGCAGCCGGGCGGCCTAGTGTCCCGATTCAGAAGTTTTGATGATTTGGGTTTGGTTTTGAGCGGCTTGGAGGGTTTGCAGGCAGAAGCGCTTGATGGTGGCGAGGATGTCGTC
>JANQSN010000058.1 GCA_028284045.1 Alphaproteobacteria bacterium
CGCGCACACCGCTCTCTCACCTCGACCAAGACCAACTACAACACGCCATATCGAAACAAATCGCCCCTTTCGCAGAGGAATCCGAAAGCGGGAATCTCCAGGGGTCGTGCCGGGTGGTTGGAGATCCCCGCCTTCGCGGGGATGACGATTGGAGGGCGCTGTTTCAGCAGCCCACTACAGCCGCTTGATCTCGATGTTGTGCTTGCGCAGCGCATAGCCGATCTGCCGGGGCGTCAGGCCCAGCACGCGGGCCGCCTTGGCCTGCACCCAGCCGGACCGCTCCATGACGCGCAACAATCGCTCCCGCTGCGGCAGATCCGCCAGGGTGTCGGGGTCGTCGCGGCGGTCGGCCGGCGGCGGTGGGGGCGCATCCGGCGGCGGCACCGGATCGACGCCGAACGCGGTGCCCGGCAGCAAGCTGGCGCAGTGGCAGATCCCGCTCTGGCACGGCAGGTCGAACCGGTCGATCCTGGGCGTGCGGGCCATGGTCGCGACCCGGTAGATGCAGTTCTCCAGCTCGCGCACATTGCCGGGGTAGTTGCAGGCCTGGATCGCCTGCATGGCCCGGTCGGAGAACGAGAGCCGCCGGTCGTTCTCCCGGTTGAAGGCGGACAGAAAGTGGTCGGCCAGTGCGGGGATGTCGTCTCGCCGGTCGCGCAGCGGCGGAATGAAGATCGGCACCACGTTGATGCGATAGTAGAGGTCGGCGCGGAAATCGCCGCGGGCCACCGCCTCCTCCAGGTTTCGGTTGGTGGCGCAGACGATGCGAACGTCGACGCGGATGGTGGCGGTGCCGCCGATCCGCTCGAACTCCCGCTCCTGCAGGGCCCGCAGCAGCTTGGCCTGGAAGGCGCGGGAGATGTCGCCGATCTCGTCCAGGAACAGCGTGCCGCCATGGGCGAGTTCGAAGCGGCCCTTGCGCTGCTGCGTCGCCCCGGTGAAGGCACCCTTCTCGTGGCCGAACAGCTCCGACTCCAACAGCGTGTCCGGCAGTGCCGCGCAGTTGACCTTGACGAAGGGCCGGTCCCCACGGCCGCTCAAGACGTGCAACGCCTGGGCGATCATCTCCTTGCCGGTGCCGCTCTCGCCGCGCAGGACGACGGTCGAGCGGGTCGGCGCCACCAGATGCACCTGGGAGAACACCTGCTGCATGGCGCGGCTGGCGCCGATCACATTGTCGAGCCGATAGATCGGCTCGCCGGGCATCGGCACCTCGCGGGGCGGGGGCGCCGGCCGCTCGGTCGACGGCGGACCCTCGGCCCTGGCGCCTCTGGGGCGATCGTCGTAATCGGTTGCGCCGATAGCTATCGACTGTTCGTCCAGGCAAACGGTCTGGGCGATCAGATTGGCAACCATGGTGAGGAAGCGTAGATCGTCCCCGACATTGACCTGAGTCTTCAGCCGCCACACCCGCGCGATGGCCAGGCAGCCGAAGGGGCGGCCGAAGGTCTTGATGGGCACGGCGATGAACGAGACCGTCTCGTCATCGAGCACGCTGGGGACGCGGACATAGCGTGCCAGCAACGGATCCTCGGCCACGTTCTCGGTGACGAACGGCGCTTGGCCGGCGACGATGCGGGCGGCGATTTCGGCTGGCAGATCCGCTCTGCCGTCGTTCACGGCGGCTGACGACAGCCCGGCGGCTGCCACCACCTTGAGCGCCCCCGGCGTACCGGCCCCCGACGCTCCGGCCCCCGACGCTCCAGGCAGGGCACGACGCCGATCGGCGATAGCAACGATGCCGCGCCGCATCTCCATATACGACGCCAACAGATTGAGCACCGCGCGCAGGCGCGCCTGCAGATCCGCGGGCGAGGTTAGGATCTTGCTGATTTCATAGACGCTGACGAGGGACAGGGCGGCTCGGTCATCCACCGCCCCCGTGGTCACGGCGACAGCCATGCCAGCCCTCGCGCCAAGCCTGCGATCCGATCACGTCGGGTGGGTGACAGACCGGTCTGCGCGCCGGGTTCGTTTCTGTAGATCAGCAGCATCTCCAGGGGTCCACTGCGGTTGAATGCCGTGCGGTCCGCCTTGGGCGCTTGCTTCCTCCCAAAAGTCCGTTCGCCTAACTTTCGGCTCTTATCGTTTCGACAGAGACTCTATCTCTGGTGTTTAGCGGTTGTCGGCGGCCTTATTGTCGTCGACGCATCACCGCTCGCCGGCAAGGACCAGCTTTCCCATTGCCTGCGCTTTGGCAAGCCCCCGATGTATCGGTAGCGTCAGCCCGGACACGGGGTAGATCCAATCATCCGTGTTCCTGGCTTTGGTTGCAAGGGGCCTTGAACGGGCGAGACGCTGGCTCGACCGGCTGTCCGCAGCGCCGGAGACCTCACTCCCTCCGGCGCCGCCCTATCGGATCGGTCAGGCGCCCGATCAAGCGGTGGCCGTCGTGGGATCGATCGTCTTGGAGATCTCGACGATCCGGCTGGCGGGGAAGCCGCTGATCTCGGCGTGCTTGCGGATCACCTCCTCGTCCCGGGCCAGATAGACGCAGAACGTCCGGTCGGCTGCGACAAAAGACTCCACCCATTGCACGTCCGGGGCGAGTGCGGCGAGTGCGGCATTGGACTTGTTGGCGGCCTCCCGCAATTCTGCGCGTTCCAAGGTCCCGACGGCGGGGATCTCCCGCTCGATGACATAACGGCGCATGAAACATCCTTTCTTTTCTTGTCGTTTGAGAGTGACAGAACAGCAACTTTTTTCTAGAATATGTGAACGTTAGTTGCGCAAGAGGTCAATTCCCCGCTTGGCTTGGCCGGCTGGGTCGTGGGTATTAGGCCGAAAGGATCAAAACGCCCGGGGAGCCCGGCACGTCGCCCGCTGCCGCCCAGGAAGGCGGCCGTGTTGCGGATGTGCCGGAGATCAGGCCGCGTAGGGCATGTTGGCGCGAACCACCCGTCAGAGGTGCAGACCCAAGCGTCAGGCGTCAACGTGTCGTCGTCGTCGCTGTCCGGTGTCGGTTGCGTATCCCGACGGCCGGTGCGGGAACTTTCCCGTCCTTTCGCGCATCGGGTGTCCGGTCGGTTGCCCGGCATCGTCCGGGGTGGTCGGGCGGATCGCCACCAGCGGGCGGAGGGTCCGGCATTGCCGGGCCCCCGTCGGTGCGGAGCCGTCGGCCCCAAGGGGCCCGCCCGCGACACCCGGCCGGACGAAGAGGTTGCCGGCGATGGACGGATACGCAACGTCCGACACGGTGCGCACGGCTTTCTCCACCGACCCGTCGGAAGACGGTGCGGCGGCGGAGATCCATGCGGCCATCGGCGACGCGGACCTCGCCTGCGTCGTCTTCTTCTGTTCGGCCGACCGCCATCTGCCCGCCGTCGCCGCGGCCATGAACCGGTGCTTTGGCGATACCCTGGTCGTCGGCTGCAGCACGGCCGGCGAGATCACGCCGGACGGCTATCGTCGCGGCAGCATCACGGCGGTTGCTCTGCCCAGCCGCTACTTCGCCGCCGTCGCGGCGCCGATCCACACCGTGTCCACCTTCGACCTGGCGCAGGGCCATCCGCTGGTCTCCGAGGCGCGATCCCGGCTCGACCGGGCGGCCGGTTTCCCGGTCGACGACAACGTCTTTGCCTTCCTGCTGATCGACGGTCTGTCGCGCCGCGAAGAGTGGGTGGTCAGCGCCCTGTCACTGGTGCTGGACGACATACCGCTGTTCGGCGGATCGGCCGGCGACCAGCTCCGGTTCAGACAGACGCATATCTACGTCGACGGCACCTTCCATACCGACGCGGCGGTCCTGTTGCTGGTGGCGACCCGCTGCCCCTTCACCGTGTTCCGCACGGAGCATTTCGTCAGCACCAATCGCAAGATGGTGGTCACCGGTGCGACGCCGACCGAACGCGTGGTCACCGAGATCAATGGCGAGCCCGCCGGGCGCGAATACGCCCGCATGGTCGGCCTCGATGTCGGCCGGCTGGAGCCGATGATCTTCGCCACCTATCCGGTGGTGGTGCGGGTCGGTGGCGTCTACTACGTCCGCTCGATCCAAAAGGTGAACCCCGACGAGAGCCTCACCTTCTTCTGCGCCATCGACGAAGGCATCGTGCTGACGGTCGCCCGGGGCACCGACATCGTCGACAACCTGCAGGAGGCGATGGGGAAGGTCCGCACGCAAATCGGTCCGCCCCAGATCATCATCGGCTGCGACTGTATCCTCCGGCGCCTGGAGACGGAGCGGAAGCGCCTCGTGGCGCCGATGGCGTCGATTTTGGCGGACAACAATCTGGTCGGCTTCAGCACCTACGGAGAGCAGCACAACGCCATGCATGTCAATCAGACCCTGACCGGGGTGGCCATCGGCTGGCCGAGCGAGCCGGGGCTCTGAGCCCGGCTATGCCCGACACCTTGGCTTCGCCGCCGGAGCTGGCCATGGCCGATCGCCTGGCCTGGCTGGAGCGTGAGAACGCACGTCTCCACAAGATCACCGACGTCCTCATGGACCGGGTCGAGCGCAGCATGGATGTGCAGGGGTCCGCCTTCTCGCTGTTCCAGACCTCGGTGACCCTGGGCCAGGTGGTGCGCGACCGTACCACTCAGTTGAGCAGCGCGCTCAGCGCGCTGGCCGCGACCAACCAGGAACTGACGGCGCTGAACGCTCAGCTGCGTCGGGAGAACGCCGACCGCCGGGCCGCCGAGGTTGCGATGCGGCAGGCCAAGAACGAGGCGGAGCGAGCCAACCTCTCGAAGACCAAGTTCCTCGCTGCCATCAGTCATGATCTGCTGCAGCCGTTGAACGCCGCCCGGCTGTTCGTCGCCGCACTCCTGGAAGGGCGAACCTCGCCGCGCAACGGTCGGCTGGCGTCGGGCATCAGCAATGCGCTTGAAGGCGTCGACGGCCTGCTCAATACGCTGCTCGACATGTCGAAGCTGGATGCCGGCGTCATCGAGGCGGAGATCCGGCCTTTTGACGCCAATGGGCTCTTCCTGGATCTGGTGGAGGAGCATACCGGCGTGGCGCGCGCCCGCGGCCTCGATTTGCGCTTTGTCCCTTGTTCGCTGACGCTCAGCAGCGATCAGCAGCTGATGACCCGGATCCTCCGCAACTTCCTGAGCAACGCCATCCGCTACACGCCGGCCGGTCGGGTGTTGCTCGGCTGCCGGCGGCTCGGCGACACGGTGCGGATCGGTGTCTGGGATACCGGTCCGGGCATACCGGAAGACAAGCTCGGGCTGATCTTCGAGGAATTCCAACAGGTCGGCCAACCGCCGCTTGACCGCGAGAAGGGACTTGGGCTGGGACTGGCCATCGTCGAGAGGATCGCCGGTATTCTCGACCACCCGGTGCATGTCCGCTCGCATGTCGGACGCGGCACGGTCTTCGCGGTGGACGTCCCGGTGGCGCGCACGACAAGCGGGCGGATTGCCCCGCCCCAAGGCGCCCAGAGGGTCGCCGGCGTCGGGCTCGGCGATGTCCGCGTGCTGGCGATCGACGACGACCCGCAGATCACCGCGGCGATGGCCACCCTGCTCGGCGCCTGGGGATGCCGGGTGGAGACGGCGACCGCCGTTGGCGACGCGATCGCCCGCGCCCGCGCCGTCGGCGGCGCGCTGGACCTGATCATCGCCGACTACCATCTGTCGGACGGCCCGATCGGGCTGGATACGGTGGAGACCCTGCAGGGACTGTTACCGGCGCGGGTGCCGGCTCTGATGATCACGGCGGATCGCTGCCCGGCGCTGCGCCATGAAGTGCAGTTGCGCGGTTACGCGATCCTCGGCAAGCCGGTCAAACCGGCGCCGCTGCGCGCCATGATCACCCATCTTCTTTCGAGGAAGGCGCCTCCGGCTCGCGTGCCAGCCTGAGGCTGCGGAACTCGATCCCGCTCGACGCCACGATCGCGCTGGCCCGGCTCTGCACATTCAGCTTGCGCAAGATGGCGGAGACATGCGCCTTCACCGTCGGCTCGGCCAGCGACAGCGCGCGGGCGATCTGCTTGTTCGACTCGCCTTTCGCCAGACGCTCCAGCACCAGAAGCTGTTTGCGCGTCAACGTCGTCAGCATGCTGCGGGACACCTTGCCGACCGGCTCGGCACCGGCGGACGGCTCGCTGTCGTACTGCCGCACCACTTCCGCCGGCAGATAGATGCCGCCTTCGAGAACCTGGACCAACGCCTTGACCATGACGCTGCGCGGCGAGGTCTTGGTGATGAAGCCGATCGCGCCGTGGCTGATCGCCTCCATGACGGTCGCCCGCTCGGTCTTGGCGGAGACGACGACGATCGGCACCGCCGGCACCTCGTGACGCAACAAGCTGAGGCCGGCGACGCCGTCCATGCCGGGCATCATCAGGTCGAGCAGGATCAGGTCGAGATCGGGGGCGGCGCGCGCCACGCCGAGCGTCTCCTCCAGGCTCGCCGCCTCCAGGCACCGGCAGTCGCGGCTGATCTGACCCACCACCTCCGCCAGCGCCTCGCGAAACAGCGGGTGATCGTCGGCGATCAAGACCTCGAGGATTTCAAGCATGGCGAGAGGTCACACCGGCAGCGCGGCACCACCACGGCGCCGCCTGCTGCACATCCAGCGTCTTGCCGGTCGCGTGGCGGCGGCCGCAAGACAGGACCGGCCTTCGGCGAACTGGGTCATGCTCTTGTATATCACGCCGTCGGAAGCCGCGGCAGCGCTCAATTGGTGGTAACCAGCCGCCCGCCGCCAAGCGATACGCAAGTACCGATTCCAAAGTCTCAATGCGATTTTCGTCCCAAACCGCACCCTCGGGGCCGTGGTTATTTTCGAAACCTTTTGTTAGCGTTTCCCGCAAGGATAAGAATTCCCGATTATGGTTCAACTGGAGGAATCGCGCTATGCTCCGCTCAGCTCTGGAAACCATAGGCAGCAAGGTAACGCTTCGGTCCCGCTACGACAATTTCATCGGCGGGGACTGGGTGGCGCCGAAGAAGGGTCAGTACTTCAGCAATCTGAGCCCGGTGACGGGCAAGCCGCTCTGCGAGATCGCGCGCTCGACCGCCGAGGATATCGACGCCGCGGTCGATGCGGCGCATGCCGCCGCCGACAGTTGGGGTCGCACCTCGACCACGCAGCGCGCCGCCATCATCAACAAGATCGCCGACCGGATCGAAGAGCATCTCGGGATGCTGGCGCTTCTGGAGACGCTCGACAACGGCAAGCCGGTGCGCGAGACCAACGCCGCCGATCTGCCGCTGGCGGTCGACCATTTCCGCTACTTCGCGAGCTGCATCCGGGCCCAGGAAGGCGGCATCAGCGAGATCGATGAACACACCGTCGCCTATCACATGCACGAGCCGCTGGGCGTCGTCGGGCAGATCATCCCGTGGAACTTCCCGCTGCTGATGGCGACGTGGAAGCTGGCACCCGCCCTGGCGGCCGGCAACTGCATCGTGCTGAAGCCGGCCGAGCAGACGCCGATGGGCATCATGGTGCTGGCCGAGCTGATCGCCGACCTGCTGCCACCGGGCGTTCTGAACATCGTCAACGGGTTCGGCGTCGAGGCCGGCAAGCCACTGGCCTCGCACCCGCGCATCGCCAAGGTGGCGTTCACCGGCGAGACGACGACCGGCCGGCTGATCATGCAATACGCCTCTGAGAACCTGATCCCGGTCACCCTGGAGCTGGGCGGCAAATCGCCGAACATCTTCTTCCCCGACATCTTCGCCAAGGACGACGCCTTCGCCGACAAGGCGATGGAGGGGTTCGCCATGTTCGCCCTCAATCAGGGCGAGGTCTGCACCTGTCCGTCGCGGGCGCTGGTGCATGAGTCGATCTACGACGAGTTCATGGCGCGCGCCGTGGAACGGGTGAACAAGATCAAGACCGGCCACCCGCTCGACAGCGAGACCATGATCGGTGCGCAGGCCTCCAACGATCAGCTGGAGAAGATCCTGTCCTACATCGACATCGGCAAGGCCGAGGGCGCCAATGTCCGGGCCGGCGGCGAGCGGCTGGTGCAGGACGGCGAGCTGGCGGACGGCTACTACGTCAAGCCGACGATCCTGGAAGGCCACAACCGCATGCGGGTGTTTCAGGAGGAGATCTTCGGACCCGTGGTCGCCGTCACCAAGTTCTCGACCCTGGAGGAGGCGATCGAGATCGCCAACGACACCCTCTACGGTCTCGGTGCCGGCGTCTGGTCGCGCGACGGCAACACGGCCTACCGCGTCGGCCGCGCGATCAAGGCGGGGCGGGTGTGGACCAACTGCTACCACCTCTACCCGGCGCATGCGGCATTCGGCGGCTACAAGCAGTCCGGCGTCGGCCGCGAGAATCACAGGATGATGCTGGACCACTATCAGCAGACGAAGAACCTGCTGGTCAGCTACGATCCCAACCCGATGGGATTCTTCTGATCACGGGGCCGGACCGTTCCAGGCGCGCTGGGTCGGCTGCCGTCCGGCCCAGCGCACCCTCGTGAGGGATCGCATTCTGCTGTAGGGGCCGTTGCCGCATGACCGTCGCGCGCGTATCGATCACAGCGGACGCCGAGAGGCTTGTGGAGATGCTGCGCGCGCGCCACGGGCCGCTGATGTTCCATCAGTCGGGGGGATGCTGCGACGGCTCATCGCCGATGTGCTATCCGCAGTCGGACTTCCGGATCGGCGGCAGCGACGTGCAGCTCGGCGTCGTCGCCGACTGCCCGGTCTATATCGGCCGCGCACAGTTCGAGTACTGGTCGCACACGCATCTGACCATCGATGTCGTTCCGGGCCGCGGTGCCGGTTTCTCGCTGGAGGCGCCGGAGGGCTTGCGCTTCCTGACCCGCTCCCGCCTGTTCACCGACCAGGAAACGGCCGCCCTGGCCGCGTTGGCCGCACCCTGACCCGGGGCGCGGCGGTGCCGCTCAAGACACGGCAACGGCGCTGACCAGCCCCATCTTCTCAAGCTTCCCCATCGTGCTGAGCAGGGAGGCGCCGGTGGCGTCGGGCAGGTCGTGGCGGTCGACGAACCGGGCGATCGCCTGATCCAAAGGCTGCGCACCGTCGAGGCCGCCGACGAAGTCCGCGGCCGTGCGCGAGTGGATGAAGTACAAGCGGCGATTGTCGTAACGATAGACCAGCGCGCCGAACCGCTCCGGACGGATCGCCACGCCCTCGGCCAGTCGGTAGCGGGCGCCGGTGTTCATTTCAGCATCCTCGTTCATCTCAGCATCCTCCCGGCATCGATCGCCAGCGCTTGTCCGGTAACGTGGCGCGCGTCGTCCGAGGCGAGCCAAAGGGCCGCTTGCGACACCTCCACGGGGTCGATCAGGGTGACCGGCAGGGCATGGCCGTCGCCGATGGCGCGCAACAGCTCTTCCAGCGGCATCGAGGCCGCCTTGGCCATGCCCGGGATCAGGTCGGTGTCGACGCCGGTCGGGTGCAGGGTGTTCACGGTGATGCCATGCGCCGCCAACTCCCGCGCAAGGGATTGCGCCAGTCCGACGACGCCCCATTTCGAGGCGCTGTAATGCGCCATGCCGGCCTGGCCGCGCAGGCCGGCGACCGACGACGTCATGATGATGCGGCCGCCGCGCCCGCCGGCCAGCATGTGCGGCACGACGAACTTGGTGGCCAGCCAGCAACCCTTCAGGTTGACGTCGATCATGATGTCCCACCAGTCCTCGGTGAGATCCCAGCTCTGGGCCATGTCGGCGATGCCGGCGTTGCACACCAGGATGTCGATCCGCCCGAAAGCGGCGACGGTCTCGGCGACCGCAGCGGCCATGGCGTCGGCCAGCCGGACATCGGCTTTCAGTTGGAGGGCGCGGCGGCCCTGCGTGCGGACCTGAGCGGCGGTTTCGCCCAAGTCTTCCGGCCGCGCCAGCGCGTAGCGCGGATAGGGCAGATCCTCGCAGAGGTCGAGCGCCGCGATGTCGGCCCCTTCGCGCGCCATGGTGACGGCATGCGCCCGCCCTTGGCCGCGCGCGGCCCCGGTAATCAGGGCGACCTTGCCGTCGAGCTTGCCCAAGGGCGCGCGTTCCTGGTGATGGCCGCAGTCCGCCGGGCGACCCCGGATCCCGCGCCTGGGCGGGCCGGGGTCGCCCGGCGCCACGGCGATGGCGTCAGTAGACCCCGCACATGGCGTCGATGCCGACCTCCTCGATGACCACGTCTTCCAGGGTCTTCGGCGGCTCGGCGGCCGGTTCCTTGGCCTTGGCCGTGGCCGGCGGAGCGGCGGGCGCGGGGGCGTCGGTATCGGTGTCGGGTGTCGCCTCGGCCGGCTGAAGGTCTTTGAGCATCAGGGGGTCTCCTTTCTGATTGGGGGGAACGGGGACGCGACGCACACGATGTCCCGCTACCTGCCGGCGCCGGTTAGCGCCGCCAGCGAAGCCACGGGACCAGCGGCCGCCAGCAGCGCCGGGCCAGGCAGCCGCGCCAGACGCCGAACTGGTAGGCCGCCATCTCCAGCCAGAACAGGCTGGCATAGACGGGCAGGGAGACGGCCGGTCGCAGCCGTCGATGATCGACCACCGGCCCGACCAGCAACAACACCGCAACCGCCGGTGCCAATGGCGGCCACAGCGCCGCCAGCGCCAGCGCCGGCAGCCCGAGATAGCGGGCGACGTCGCGCCCCAGGTGATAGAGCGCCGCCCCGTGTCCGCGCAGCACCGAGGCGACGAGGCGGCCGAACGGCAGGCCGACGCCGACCCGCCGCAGCATGCGGTGCTTGCCGGCCAGTTCCGCCGTCACCAGGCCGAGCGCCAGCACCGCCAGCGCCGCCGCGGCGGGCCAGAAGACCGGCAGCGCTGTCAACCCGCCCAGCGCGACCAGCGCGGTGCGCGGCAGGTACTGGATGCGCCGGTTGGCCGGATGGCGCGCCTGCAGGTCGGCTTCCGAGGAGGCGTAGTCGGCGCGCCGGGCCAGCAGCGCCGTCAACCGCACGCGATGGTCATGAAAGACGATGCCAGCCGCCGTGTAGCGCACGCCGGCACCGTGCCTGAGCGCCCGCCAGACGAAATCGGCATCCTCGCCGACCCGCATCTCCGGCGCGAAGCCGCCCAGCGCCAGCAGCAGGTCGCGCCGCACCACGAGATTGCAGGCCGGCAGATAGGCGATCGCCTGGCTGGGGCCGACGGGACCGTCGAAGGCACCCATGTCGAGGGGCGAGCGCACCACCTCGAACGCCGCGACCGGCCCGTGGGCCGACAGGGCAGCGACCCGGCCGCCGACGATGGCGGTTGCCGGATCGTCGAGATGGGCGACCAGCGTGGCGAGCCAGCCGGGGGTCGCCACGCAGTCGTTGTCGATGAACGCCAAGACTTCCGCCTCGGCCTCCGCCGCCGCCAGGTTGCGTGCCGCGGCGGGACCGCGATTGCGGTCGAGCCGCATCAGCCCGACCGGCAGCCCGGCCAGCGCGGGCGCCAGCGGCGGGTCGGAGGCATCGTCCACCACGACGATTTCGCGCCGGTCCGCGGGATAGTCGAGCGCCAGCAACGACTGCACACAGGCCCGCGTTGCCGCCGGCCGGCCATGCGCCGCCACGATGATCAGCACCGAAGGCCAGAGGACCGGCACCGCCGGTTCGCGCGTCACCAGGCGTCGGTGCCACAGGTCGTCGAGGAACGCCGCCGCCTCGCCCGGCGCCGAAGACGAGTCGGTGAGGTCGGCCGCGCTCAACCCCTGGCGCGCCGCCGCCGTCGGCAGCCGGGCCAGCAGCGCGCCCGCCGCCGCGTTCAGGCGGATCGCCAATAACGGTCGCTTCGACAAGAGCACGCCGCCGTCGCGGCCCTCGACCACCGTCAGCCCCGCCGCCAGGCGGTAGCGGGCGTTGCCGCGCCGGTCTTGCGCCGGCAACGGGTGGTGCAGATCGGCGCCGAGGGCGGTCATGCCGGCTCCTCCAGAAGACCATGCTCGCCGAGAAAGGCGAGGATGGCATCGGCCAATTCCTCCGGCGAGCCGTCGATGATGCGCCCAGCCTTCTGGGCGACGCCGGCCGACAGGATCTGCGCCACCCGCTCGTGCGGGGCTGACGCGCTGTCGGGGATGAAGATCTCGCGCGGCCGCGGATAGGGCGGCATGGCCGCCTCAGCCGTCGCCGACGGGAAGGCAAGATCCATCGGCGCCAAGCCGAGGTCGGGCAGATGGCGCACGGGTATCTCAGCCCGCTTGGCCGCCATCAGACCGGGCAGCCCGGCATAGCGCAGCGGTGCCGACCCGGCCTCCACGGCCAGGACCGCCGGCAACGTGACCTCGCCTTCCGACCGGGCACCGCGCGCCAGCCGGCGCACGAAGCGGGCACGGCCGTCGGAGAGTTCGAACGACAGGACATCGGTGACCACCGGCCACCCGAGACGCTCGGCCAACAGCGCCGGCACCTTGCCCGAGCCGCCGGCCAGGCTGCGCGCGCCGCACAGGATGAGGTCCGGCAGCCCCTCCGTGCTGAGCGCGGCCGCCAGCAGCAGCGAGGTCGCGGCGGGTCGCGTCGCGGTTCGCTGATCCTCCCAGACGCGCAAGACGGCATCCGCGCCGACCGCCAGCGCGTCGCGCAGCACGGTTTCCGCCTCGTCCGGGCCGATGGTGACGGCGCGCACCGTGCCGTCGTCTGACCGCAGCCTGAGCGCCAGCTCCAGCGCCGCGGCATCGGCCGGGTTGAGGACGTAGAGCGTGCGCCCGGCATCGATCGCGCCGGTCAGCGGGTCGACCTCGACGGTCTCCGGATCGGGCAGGCAGGACAGGCAGACGGCGATGCGCATCGGGGGCTGCCTCACCTCAGGATTCGCGGAAGGTGACGCCGTACCCGCCCCGCGGATAGGTCCAGTGAATTGCGCCTTCCTCCGCACAGACGAAGTAACAGGCTCCACATTCAAAGCACTGTTCATAGTTGAACAGCACGCTGCCATCGTCCAGCGGCACGAACAGATTTGCCGGACACACGGTGACGCAGGATTGCACCGCGCAGCTCCGGCATTTCTCGCCGTCAACGACGATATGTGGCCGATCATCGACCTTGAATCGAGCGGTCCGTATCTTCTCGTCGTGGGTGGTTATCACCATAGATAGGCCCTCGTGACTTGATATAGATCCCTCAATACATGGCTCGGTTTGCCACCGACCTTGCGAAGGCTGCGCCAATAGAGCGGCAGGAGCTTCTGCTTGCGGTTGCCGTCGACGCGGAACAGCGCCTCCGACGCTAGAGCGGCGAGTTCCGGATAGAGGTTTTGCAGCCGCTCGCCGTTGACGAAGGACGGCGCGTGCCGATAGGCCTGGAAGTCGGTCAGCACGTTGCGCCGGCGCAAGGCGTCGAGGTAGAGGCGCAGGACGGAGCGGCTGAAGTCGCGGCGCCGGCAGGCGTCGATGGCGACCTCCGCCGCCGCCAGCCCCGATTGCATGGCGTAGTTGATGCCCTCGATATAGATCCCGGTGGACAGGCAGAAGCCGGCGGCATCGCCGGCCACCATCATCCCGTCGGTGTAGAGGTCGGGGATCATCTTCCACCCTGCCTCCGGGATCAGATGGGCGGAGTACTCCCGCAAGGTGCCGCCGCGCACCAGCGGCGCCACCGCCGGATGGGCCTTGAACGTCTCCAGGAGGTCGTAGGGGCGCTTCTTGTGCTCGACCAGGGAGGAGAGCTGGGCGATGACGCCCAGCGACAGCGAGGTCTTGTTGGTGTAGAGGAAGGCGCCGCCGTGCACCTCTTCGGTCACCGCGCCGAGATACTCCAGCGCCATGCCTTCCTCGCCGTTGAGGTGGAAGCGCTGGCGGATCACCGCTTCGTCGAGACCGATCACCTCCTTCACGCCCAGCGCCAGCTCGTGGGTCTCCAGTTCGCGTTGCAGCCCGGCCTTGCGGGCGAGCCACGAGTTCACGCCGTCGCAGGCGATGACCACGTCGCCGCGCACCTCGCCCTCGTCGCGGCGCACCTTGACGCCGACGACGCGGCTGCCTTCCCACAGCAGGTCGTCCACCACCGTGGAGGTCAGCAGGAAGGCGCCGGCCGCCTCGGCTTGCGCGGCGAACCAGCGGTCGAATTTCGGGCGCAGGATGGTGAAGGCGTTGTAGGGCGGCGCGACATAGCCGGGTGCTGCGGACCGGAAGTCGAGCGAGACGGCCGTGGTCGGCGACATCAAGACGAGGTCGCGGCGGCAGACATGGCGCTCCACCGGGGCCTGTTCCCACCAATTGGGGATCAGGGCATCGACGATCGCACTGCCGTAGAAGACCGCGCCGGAAACGTTCTTGGCGCCGGGGTATTCGCCACGCTCGATCAGCAGAACCTTCAGCCCGGCCCGCGCGCACAGCAGCGCCGCCGCACTGCCGGCGGGGCCGGCGCCGACGATGATGACGTCGAAGCGTTCGCTTCTGCCGTTGGCGTTGGCGCTCATTGGTGCACCATCTGGCGGGCGGCCTCGGGTTTGGCCGGCGCAGCACCACCGGCGGCGCGCGCCGCCAGCTTGCTGAGCAGGATCGGCACGATCTCGTGCAGATCGCCGACGACGCCGAGATCGGCCATCTTCAACAGCGGCGCCGTGCGGTCGGTGTTGACGGCGACGATCACCTCGCTGCCCCCGATCCCGGCGACGTGCTGACCCGCGCCGGACACGCCGAAGGCCAGGTAGAGCTTCGGCGCCACCACCTTGCCGGTGGTGCCGATGAAGCGGTCGTCGGCCAGCCAGCCGCGATCCGCCGCCACCCGTGTACCGCCCAGCGTCGCGCCCAGCGCCGCTGCCAGCGTCTGCAACTGCGCCATGCCGTCCGGCCCGCCGACGCCGAGGCCGCCGGAGACGATGCGCTCCGCATCGGTCAGGTCGACGGTCTCGGGGTCCGGCGGCAGCGTGCTGAGCGTGCGGTCGCGCAAGCGGGCCGGGTCGAGGGCGGGGACGATCCGCTCGACTTCGACCCGCCGACCGGCGCGGCCTGGTCCGACGCCGCGCACCCCCGGCGTCAGCAGGAAGCCGACCAGCAGGTCGCGCGCCCAGATCAGCCGCTCGTGGCGCCGGTTGCCGTGGGTCACGCGATACGCCTCCGCACAGCCGTCCGCCATGACCGCAACCCGCGTGCAGCCGGTCACCAGCGGCAGTCGCCACCGGACGGACAGCCGCGGCAGCCAGGCGCGGGCATCGCCGCTGTCCGGCGCGATGATCGTCGCCGGCCGGGCGTCCCGCAGCACAGGCTCCAGCGCCGCAAGCCAGCCATCGGCACTGAACCCGTCGAGAGCGGCATGTTCGACCAGCGTCACCCGGTCGGCGCCGTATGGCGCGAGGTCCTCGGCCAGCCCGGCCACCGCAGCGCCCGGCAGGACGACGTGCACGTGGCAGCCGCGCTGGTCGGCGATGTCGCGCGCCTCCGCCACGCATTCCAGCGTCGCCGGCGTCAATGCGTCGTGGTCGGTCTCCGCCACCACCAGGACCGGGCCGTCCATCAGATCGCCCTCCCGGCACGCTCGCCTTCGACGATGGCGGCATGCGCGCGGCGCGGCGCCACGCAATCGCCGATCCGCTGCACCGTCGGGACCTGGCCCTTCAGCGCGAAGTAGAGAGCGTCGTCGGCCTTGCGGTGGATCGCCAGCACCACGGTGTCGACCTTCGGGAAGGTGACGATCTGGCCGGAATAGTTGTGCAGGGCCGTGACCTCGCCGCCGGCGATGCTGAGCACGGAGTGATTGGGCGTGCAGGTGATGCCAAGGCGCCGCGCCTGGCGGTACCAGTTCTCCAGATCCAGCGTGACGCCGAGGTCCTGGCCGACATAGAGGGTCGGCGTCACCACCTCGACCCGGCAGCCCTGCTCGGCCAGGTACTCCGCGGTGCTGGTGGCCTCGTGGAAGCCGAGGCGGTCGATCACCAGGACCCGTTCGCCGGGGACGACGGCGCCGGAGAGGATGTCGGTGACGTCGGCGACCTCCGGTCCCTCGCTGCCGGGAATGGCGGTGCGGTCGGGGGCGGAGCCGGTGGCGACGACGATGGCGTCGGGACGTTCCGCCAACACGGTCTGGGCCGTCGCCGCCGCACCGGTGCGCAGGTCGACGCCGAGCTGGTCGATCTCGTGCAGCAGATTGCGCACGATGTCGCCGAACTCCGCCCGATTGGTCACCCGCGCGGCCCAGACGACCTGGCCGCCCAGCCGCGCCTGCTTCTCCATCAGCGTGACGCGGTGGCCGCGCCGCGCGGCGACCGCGGCCGCCTTCAGCCCGGCCGGCCCGCCGCCGATGACGACCACGCGCTTCGGCTTCTCGGCGCGCGTCAGCGTGCCGGCGCCGAGGGTCTTCTCCTGGCCGGTCGCCGGCGTCTCGATACAGCCGAGCCAGCGGTTCAGCCCCATCCGGCCGACGCATTCTTGATTGCAGGAGAGACACAAGCGGATGTCGTCGGCCCGGTTCTCCCGCGCCTTGCGGGCGAATTCCGGATCGGCGATCTGCGCGCGCACCACGCCGATCAGGTCGGCATGCCCTTCGGCCAGCACGCGTTCCGCCTGGATCGGGTCCTTGACCCGGCCGACGCCGATCACCGGCAGGCGCACCGCCTTGCGGATCGCCGAGGCAATGAACATCGCGTAGTTCGGCGGAATCCGCATCGACGCTTCGATCATGTAGAGGGTCGAGGTGGCGCTGCCGATGGAGGTGTTGATGCAGTCGATCAGCCCGTCGCCTTCCAGGATGCGGGCGAGCGCGACGGTTTCGTCGATGGTGATGCCGTCGCGGATCAGCTCGTCGCCGCACAGCCGCACGCTCAGCACATAGTCGCGCCCGACCGCCAGACGGATGGCAGCGATGATCTCGCGCAGCAGCCGCGCCCGGTTGTCCAGGCTGCCGCCATAGGCGTCGTCGCGGCGGTTGGTGCTGCGCGACAGGAACTGCCGGACGATCGAGGAGTGCGAGCACTGCAGCTCGACGCCATCGAAGCCGCCCTGTTTGGTGTAGCCGGCGACCCTCGCATAGCCCTCGACGATCTCGCGGATGTCCGCCGCCTCGACCGCCTTCGGCACCTCGCGGAACAGCGGATCGGCGACGGCCGACGGCGCCCAGGCGGGCAGACGCGTGAACATGCCGCTGCCCTGCCCGCCATTGTGGTTGATCTGGGCGAGGATCGGCACGCCGTGGTCGTGCACCATCTCGGTGATCCGCCGATAGCCGGGGATCACCGCCGGATTGAAGGCGTGGATCAGCTTCTCGTACGGGTGGTCCGTCGGATGGGTGGAGTGTTCTTCGGTGATGATCAGGCCGACGCCGCCGGCTGCCCGCTCGCGGTAGTAATAGCCGTGCCGGTCGGTCGGCATGAAATCTTCGGCGTAGTTGGTCAGATGGGCGGAGAACACGATGCGGTTGGGCACCGTGATGCTGCCGACCTTGAGCGGCGTGAAGAGAAGCCGGGGCGCGCTGGTCATCTCTAGACCTCCCGGCCCGCCCGGTAGCCTTCCAGGATCGCCTGGCCGACCGAGCGCGGCGCGACACAGTCGCCGGCCCGGAAGACGCGCCGGCCCGCCGCCTTCAGCGTGGCATAGAGGTCCTCCTCCGGCACCTCGTGATCCACGTGTACGACCAGGTCGACATTGTCGATCGCGATCGGACCGCGGTCGAACGGATCGACGCCCGCCACCATGCGGTCGGCGACCCGTTCCACCTCGATCTGCGGGCGCAGCGCGATCCCCTTGGCGGCGGCGCGCTGGTTCCAGGGGGTCAGTTCCAGGGTGGCGGCAAGGCGCTGGCCGACGAACATGTCGGCGCTGACCACCGTCACCTGCCAGCCGCGATCGGCGAGCCACTCCGCCACCCCCATCGCCACGTGATCGCCGATGGCGTCGAGCACGACGGCGCTGCCCGCCGGCGCGTCCACCTCGCCGCGCAGCACCTGGCGCGCCGTCTTCAACACGATGCCGTCGCCCAAGGCCGACCCGACGGCGCCGCCCGCGCGGCCGCCGGCGGCGACGATCACGGCGTCCGGGGCCTCGCTGGCGATCAGGTCCGCGGTGACGTCGATCCCGGTGCGGATCGGCACCTGGCGGCCGCGAACCTCGGCCTCCAGCCAGTCGATCATGCGGCCCAGCCGCTCGCGCCCCGGCGCCGCGGCCGCCACGCGTACCGCACCGCCGGGGCCGTCTTCGCGCTCGAACACGGTCACGCTATGCCCGCGATCGGCCGCCACGCGTGCCGCCTCCAGCCCGGCGGGACCGGCGCCCACGACGATCACCCGATGGCCGGCCGGGGCGCGGGTCAGCGGCGCGAACTCCGGCACGCCCTCATAGCCGGCGGCCGGGTTGTTGGCGCAGCTCAAACGCGGGTTCTGGACCTGGGCGACCTGGCAGAACTGGTTGCACAGCGTGCACGGACGCACGGCGTCGGCCATGCCGGCGCGCAGCTTCGCCGGCAGATCGGGATCGGCGATCAGGGCGCGCGTCATCTCCACCGCGTCGGCCTGGTCCTCCGCCAGAAGGGCCGCCGCCATGGCTGGGTCGACGATGCTGCCCTGGGCGATCACGGGCACGCGCACGGCGCTCTTGATCAGGGCGGCCAACGGTGCGGCGAAGCCCGGCGGCGCGAAGAGGCCGGGCCGCGTCTGATGGGTCGTATAGATACTGCCGCTGGTGACGCTGACGAAGTCGATCGCCCCGTCGCCGGTCAGCCGGCGCGCGATCTCCGCGGCATCGTCCGGCTTGATGCCGGCCCAAGGCGCATGTTCGTCGCCGACCAGGCGAAGGCCGACCACCGCCTGTCGCCCGACGGCGTCGCGGACGGCGCGGATGACGCCGAGGGCGAAGCGCAGTCGATTGGCGAGATCGCCGCCATAGTCGTCGCCGCGCTGATTGGTCAACGGCGACAGAAACTGGCGGATCAGACTGGATTGACCGGCATTGATCTCCACGCCGTCCAGGCCGCCCGCCATCGCCTGGCGCGCCGAGCCGGCGAACCCATCGATCACCGTGCGGATCTCGGTGCGCTCCATCGCCTGCGGCATCTCCCGGCTGGCGACGTCCGGCACCGGAGACGGCGCCCACAGCGGAAGCTGGGAGTAGTGGCTAGAGCCCTGCATGCCGCTATGCGTCAGATGGGCCAGCACCAGGGCACCGTGGCGGTGCACGGCATCGCCGACCATCCGATAGCCGTCGACCACCGCATCGTCGTCGCCGCGGATGACATACTCATAGGGCCAGTCGGAGGGATGAACGACGCTGCCTTCCAGCACGATCAGCCCGACGCCCCCGGCGGCCCGGGCGGCGTAGTAGTCGGCGTGCCGCTTCTCGAAGCGGTGATGCGTCGCGAAGTTGGTCTGATGGGCAGCGAAGACCAGGCGGTTGGGCGCGGTTCGCCCGCCCAGTGCGAGCGGTTCGAACAGGGCTTGGAATGCGTCCGGCGGGGGCCCGGCCATGGTTGCGCCGTCCGGGCTTCAGGCGTGGACTGCCGGCCGATCGGCCGTCTCGAAGACGCACTCCGGATCGGGGGCATCGAGCGACCGTCCGGTGAAGTGCTTCACGGCGATGCAGCCGCCGTGGCACTTGCTGTAGGCGCCGCAACTCTGGCAGCCGCCCCCCACCTGCCAGTCGCGCAGATGGTTGAACAGCGCGGCCTGACGCCAGATCCCGGCGAAGCCCTCCGGCTGGCGGACGTTGCCGGCGGCGAACTCCGGCGCCAGCAGGAAGGGGCAGGCATAGACGTCGCCGACCGGATCGACGCAGCAGACGATGCGGCCGGCGCCGCACATATTGAGCCCGTCGACCGCCTCGCCATAGGCGGACAGGTGGAAGAAGCTATCCCCGGTCAGCACGTCGCGGTGCGCCAGCAGCCAGTCATAGAGCCGGCGGTTCTGCGCGTGGGTGGGGCGCAGATCGTGCCAGACGTCGCCGCCGCGGCCGGTCGGCCGCAGCCGGGTCAGCCTAAGCTCGGCGCCGTGACCGCGGGCCAGGGCGTAGAGGTCGTCGATCTCCGCCACATTGTGGCGGGTGACGGTGCTGTTGATCTTGAAGGCGAAGCCGCGCGCCGCCAGGTGATCCATGGCGCGGCGCGCCCGGGCGAAGGACCCCTCGCCGCGCACCGGGTCGTTGGTTTCGGCCCGCGCGCCGTCCAGGCTGATCTGCACGTCCAGATAGTCGCGCGAGGCGATCCAATCGGCCGCCGCCCGGTCGATCAGGGTGCCGTTGGTGGAAAACTTGACGCCGATGCCGCGGTCCAGCGTGTAGTCCATCAGTTCGAAGAAATCGCGCCGGCTCATCGGCTCGCCGCCGCCGACATTGATGTAGAAGACCTTCATGCCCGCCCATTCGTCGATCAGCCGCTTGGCCTCCGCGGTGGTCAACTCGTCGGGCCGGCGCCGGCCGGAGGACGACAGGCAATGGACGCAGCGCAGATTGCAGCCATAGGTGATCTCCCAGGTCAGGCAGATCGGCGCGTCGAGGCCCTGGCGGAAGATCTCGTAGCTCATCCTCTTCTCTCCCTCCCGTTGGACGCCGGTCAGGCACCCGGCCGATCGACCACCAGCCAGGCGCCGTGGTCGTCGAAGCACTGCCAGCGACCGCCTAGCCGATCGCCCAGCGCAGCGAGCCGGGCGCGGTCGAACACCTGGCGATGGCCGAAGCGCGGATCGGGCGTCTCCTCGACCGGCACCGCGATGACCAGCCGGCGGGCGGTCAGCGACCACAGGGCCGCCATCGCCGGGGCGGTCTCAGCGGGTTCCAGATGCTCCAGAAGATGGATGGCCGTGACCACGTCGAAGGGCGGCGACAGGGGTGCCAGTTGGCGCGCCAGATGCTGCGCGACCGTGGCGGCGCCGATATCGGCGGCGACGAAGCGGATGTCCGATCGCCCGCGCACGCCGGCATAGTCTTCGGCCAGCGCGACCAAGGCGGCGTTGCAGTCGCAGCCGATCAGCGCCGGACCGCCGGCATGCCACGTCCGCGCCAGCCCGAGCGGAAAGAAGCCGAAGCAGGTGGCGACGTCGAGCAGGGTCGCCGGCGCGACCGCTGCGGCGAGGCCGGCAGCCTGGCGATAGATCGCGGCGAAGTCGGCGACGAAATCGCCGGCGTCCTGCCCGTTCGCCCCATCCGGGCGCTGCGCCGCCTCGTGCAGGCGGTCCAGCGTATTGTCGTAGAAGAGATGCCAGGCGTGCCGCTCGTCGCCATGCATCGAGCGGACGATCTCGCCGACGAAGCGCTCGAACAGGGCTTGCGGATTTGACCGCCCACCGGCGCCGTGCAGGCTCAGCAACGGAAGCAGCTCGTCGGCGACGTAGCGGCCGATATTGTTGTCGATCTCGCTCGGGTCGAAATCATGCACCAGGATGACGTCGAACGGGTCGAAGGATCGCGGATCGGCGGCGCGGCCGGCATCGATGTCGTAGACCGTGAAGCGCCGGCTCCGGGCCCGCGGCGGGGCGCGGTCGGCAAGGCAGTCGGCCAGCATGCCGTGGCGCTGGCGCGAGAGCGTGATCGGCGTCATCGCCTCACCCGGCCGCCGCCATGCGCTGCGGCGCGCCGGCACCGCGCGCCTGGGCGCGCAACAGGGTTTCGGTGACCCGGCCAAGCTGCTTCAGGTTCCGCACCACCTCGGTGCGGTGGCACACCGGCTCATAGAGCGCCATGTCGCAACTGCCCAGCGCCCAGCTACCGCGCGGTTCGGGCGACAGCCAGACGAGCTGGCGGGCGCGCCGGCGGATCTCCTCCAGCGCCCGCACATTGGGCGGGTTGCGGTTGCCGCGGCCGTCGCCGAGCACGATCACCGTGGTCTGGTTGGTGACCGCCGACAGGTAGCGCTGGCCGAACACGTCGAGCGCCCGGCCGTAATTGCTGTTGGCATCGCAGTCGATCAGCTCGCCGCCGAACACCGCGGCGATGGCGTCGTCGATGCCGCGCTGCTCGAAATACTGGGTGGCCTCCGCCAGCTCGCTGACGAAGACGAAGCTGCGCACCTGCTCGAACAGCGATTGCAGGCTGTAGACCAAGTGCAGCATGAAGCGCGCCGTGGTGCGCACCGACAGGCTGACATCGCAGATGACGACGATGCGCGGCTTCTCGTCCCGCTGGCAGGTCAGCACCGGGCGGAACGGAATGCCGTCATAGGCCATGCTGTTGCGCATGGTGCGCGTGACGCTGATGCGGCCGCGATGGCTGACCACCCGGCGCGGCGATCGCGCGCCCTTCATGCGCCGGCCGAGGCGGCGCACGATCTCCGCCATCTCGCGCCGCTCGCTCTCCGAGAAGTGGAAATCGTAGGCCGAGCGGATGGGCTGGCCGTTCCCTTCCGGCGGCTCGCTGCCGCGCTGCAAGGCGATCTCGCGTTCCAGGTAGCCCTTCAAGAGCGCCGGCAGATTGGCGATGATGCCGTCGATGCTGCTGGCCAGGTGCTCCAGCAGCGCCTCGTCGATCTCCAGGTCGCGCAGATCGTCGAGCAGCGTCTCCGCCGCGTTGACCATCAGGTCCTCGTCGATGTGCTGCAGCGCGTCGCCGAAATTCAGCTCGCCGGGTTGGGCGATGTTCTTCACCCGGCGGACATGGAGCTGGTGGGTCACCTTCTTCATGACCTCGTCCAAGAGGCCCTTGTTGCGGTTCAAGATCAGCCCCTGGCTCATCGCCGACAGGCTGAGTTGGTTGGGGTCCTGATGCGGGTTGAACCGCGTTACCATCCGGTCGGGATCGAAGAAGTCGCGGATCGATACCGGTTCGCCATGGGCATGCTCGCCATCATCGTTGACGACGCCGGTCTCCTCCGACGCGAAGACGATCCGCTCCGGCTCGGCCAAATCGCCGTCGTGGTGATGGTCGTGGCCATGCCCGTGCGCCCGCCGGTCGGCGGGGCCGGGCAGGGTGAAGAACAGCGCGAACAACTCTTCGAAGACGGGGATGTCGTGCAGGTCCTTGACCAGCGCCGCGCGCAGCACGGTGCGCACCGTCTCGCGGTCGGCCAGGGTGACGCAGGTCAGTGCCTGCATCGCGTCGATCGACTCCGAGGGCGAGATGCGCACGCCGTTGCGCTTCAGCAGGCAGATGAAGCGATTGATCGGCGCGTCCATCAGGCGTCTCCGACCCCACCGCCGACGCGCCCCCTGTAGCCACCGAAATAGCGGGCGCCGTGTTCGCGCTGGCGGGCCTCGGCCTCGCCGCGGTCGGGCTCCGCCGGGCGCAGCGGCGGACGCAACGGTCCGGCGGGCGGCCCATCGCCCGGGCCGGGATCGGCGTGGCCGTGCCCCGGCCCGTGATCGTGGTCGTGATCGTGGGGATGATCGTGATCGTGGTGATGGTGGTGGTCGTGCGGTCCGTGATGGTGGTGGCCGTGCCCGTGCCCGTGGTGATGGTGATGCTGCGCCCGGGCGGCCGCACCCGGCACGCCTTCCAGCACCCAGGCGATCTGGTCGCGGACCTGCTGGGTGTCGCGCTCGTACTTGACCAGCAGCTCCAGGGTCTCCTCGACCAGGTCATGGGTCAGGGTCTCGGCGTTCAGCAGCACCAGGGCCTGGGCCCAATCCAGGGTCTCGCTGATGCTCGGCGCCTTGCGCAGGTCGAGCGCCCGCAATCGGCGGATGACGTCCACCACCTGGGCGGCCAGCGTCTCGCCGGCGCCGGGCACCTTGCGGCGCAGGATCTCCAGCTCGCGCCCCTCGTCGGGATAGTCGATGAACAGGTGCAGGCAGCGGCGCTTCAGCGCGTCGCTCAGGTCGCGGGTGTTGTTGGAGGTGATGATCACCGTCGGCGGCGTCTTGGCGGTGACCGTGCCGATCTCCGGCACCGTCACCTGGAAGTCGCTGAGCACTTCCAGCAGGAACGCCTCGAACTGCTCTTCGGCGCGGTCGATCTCGTCGATCAGCAGCACCACCGGATCCGGCGCACTGATCGCCTGCAGGATCGGCCGCCGCACGATGAAGTGCTCGGAGAAGAAGACGTCGTCGTGCCGGCGCAGCGTTTCCACCGCGTCGCGCAGGTCGTCGACGTCGGCGAACACCTGGCTGATCTTGTCGCGCAAGATCTGGGTGTAAAGGAGCTGTTTGCCGTATTCCCACTCATAGAGCGCTCGCGTCTCGTCGAGCCCGCCATAGCACTGCAGGCGGATGAGCGGCTGGTCGAGCGCCGCGGCGACGACCTTGGACAATTCGGTCTTGCCGACGCCGGCCGGTCCTTCGATGAGGATCGGCTTGCGCATCTGCTGGGCGAGGAAGACGACCGTCGCCACCTTGCGGTCGCAGATGTACTGCTGCGCCGCGAGTTGGTCGATCGTCCGGTCGATGCTGTCGAACATGGGCCGGCCCACCATGCGGGGCCGCCTCCCGCCGGGAGAGCGGCCCCGACCTTTCGAGAGTAGCGAAACGGTGCCGGCGGCGTCAGTAGTAAGAGCCCGTCAGCGCATGCGCGACGACCGGTGCCACGGCATCGTAGGTCACCTCGCGCGCGTTGCCCGGCGTCGAGCCGTCGCCCAGCAGGTGCTTGGTGATGCGGTCGACGTCGCGGTCGTCGCCAACGATCTTGTTGCCGCCCCACTCGGCATACTTGCCGACCCCCATGCGCGACTTGGTGTAGTCGGGCGTCGAGCAGAAGTTGGCCGGGACGCCGACATCCCTGCTGAGGCGGATGGCCGCTTCCAAGGCGCGCTCCGCCGCCGACACGTCGGTCAGGCCGTCGACATTCTCGCCGAGCGCCCGGGCGATGTCGCGGAACCGCTTGTAGTTTGTGGGCATGTTGTATTCCCACACCCGCGTCAGCGCGATCGCGTTGTTCAGCCCGTGATGGGTGTCGTAGTACGCGCTGATCGCGTGCGACATCGCGTGAATGATGCCGAGGCCGCCGCTGTTGAAGGACTGTGCGGCCATGTACGAGGCGAACATCATGTTGTAGCGCGCCTCGTAGTTCAGCGGCTCGAACACCGTGCGGCGCAGGTCCTGGCCGACCAGTTCGATCACCTTCAGCGCGTTGCCGAGGCTGGGCAGGAAGTCGAGGCGCGAGACATAGGGCTCCGAGGCGTGCGCCAGCACGTCGAAGCCACAGAAGGCCGTCAGGTCCTGCGGCATCGAGAAGAACAGCACCGGGTCGTTGATGCCCAGCGTGACCGGGCAGTTATCGTCGAAGCCGAGCCATTTGTAGGGCGCCTTGTCCGACGTGGTGTCGGTGATGACGTAGGCCCAACTCGTCTCCGAGCCGGTGCCGGCGGTGGTGTTGATGGCGATATGCGGCGGGTTGTCGGGGTTCTCCGACTTGTTGAAGCCGTCGAACTCGTTGACGTTGCGGCCGTCGTGGGCAACCACGATGCGCGCGCCCTTGGTGGCGTCGGTGACGCTGCCGCCGCCCACCGAGATGAAGCTGTCGCACTTCTCCTTCACATAGAGATCGGCGAGCTCCATGCAGTTGTAGTCCTTGGGGTTCGACTCGATCTTGTCGTAGAGCACGACGTCGATGCCCTGGTACTTCACCTTCCCTTGGATGTCCTCGACGATGTCGGTGCCGCGCAGTCCCGACGTGGCCAGCAGCGACCGCTTGAAGCCCAGCTTCTTGGCCTCGACGCCGACCATCTCATAGGCACCGGGGCCGAGCAGGCCGCGGGGCATCCGGTGAAATTCCTTGATCGGGAATTGCCACAGCTTCTCTGCTTGCATGACGCGATTCCTCCAGGTTTTTCTTTATGGATTCTTTTTGATTGATCGGCGGCAAGGGTGGCCGCTGTCGGTGGCCCCGCTCTGCGGAACCACCGACACGAGCCCGGCGGCAGACCCGACAGTCGGGCCGCTCGGAACCTCGTCGGTCCGGGCCTAGACGCCGACCATCATCAACACGCCGGCCGCAGCGATGGCTCCGCCGGCCCAGCGCACCGCCAGCCCGTCGCTGAGACGACCGGCCAGGTGCCCGATCGCCAGGCCGAGCCCATGCAGCGCCGCGGTCGCCAAGGCAAAGCCGGCGACGTACAGCAACGCGCCGGCACCGGCCGGCATCTCCGCGCCGTGGGCATGACCGTGGAACAGGGCGAAGCCGCCGACGACCAGAAGCCCGATCGCCGTCGATACCTGCATCCGGGCGGCCACCAGACCGCCCAGCACGACGACCGACGCCAGGATCATCAGCTCCACCGCCGGCAGCCCGACCGCTGCCATGGCGAGACCGCCGCCCAGCACGAGCACCGCGACGAAGGCCAACGGCACCAGCCAGCGGGCCCGTCCCCCCAGCAGCGCCGCCCAAAGCCCGACGGCAAGCATCGCCAAGAGATGATCGGCGCCGAGAAACGGGTGTGCGAGCCCGGCCAGGAACCCGCCGGTCGGCCCGGCCCCGACGTGGGCCTGGGCGGCCCCGGCGGCGAGAAGGAGCGGTGCGGCGACGGCGATCGCGCGGATGGGGCACTTCATTTGGCTACCTCCCACATTGTTCTTGGTTGAGGTTCTTGGTTGAGGTTCTTGGTTGACGTTCTTGGTTGAGCGTTCGAACGGACCGGGGACGTCCGCAGCGGCAACACACAGGTCCATTGGCTGTCGGACCCCTGCGGCTTTCGGATCTTTGCGCCGCAGCATTCCTATCGTTTGTTCCTTTCCAATTCAGTCAAAGACTTGAACTAATATTCCAACCTACCAGAAAATGAGGCTGCGAAGCATTAGCCCGAGGGTGCATTTTCGGAGGGGATCTGAAGACCACCCTCGGTGTTGATACTTTTGTATCAGGCGTCCGACCGCTGCATCGCGGTGCGAGTCGCCGGGCGAGGCCGAACGCCCCGTCGCGTTATCGTGACGCCCGCTGCCCTGTGAATTTCAGTCCTTGAGGGCGGATTGATCTGGACTCGTTATCAAAAGCAGAGTAACGCTCCAGAATCATCGCTCTAGGGTGGTCGATAAAACGATAATGTCTAGAAATCTCTTTCAACTGCACAGCAACCGGGACGGAAACAATGTACAAGACGTGTGTTCAAGCACTTGCGACCGCTTTTGTTTTTGCCGTGTGCTTCATGGTAGGCACGGCCGGCGCGGCGGACTGGGAGAAGCTGCCGGGTACTGCCAAAGATGTTGGCGAAGGTTGGATAATCACGGCAGATCCCAGCGATCCCGATCGCAACATCATTCAGCGCTGGAACGGCGTGGCCTGGGAAAACATGCCAGGTACGACGGTCATGCCGGATGGGGCGCTGCGGATCGGCGGCACATACCTGCAGCCGTGGGTTGTCGATTCAAATCGCAGTGTCTATCGGTGGACTGGGTCTGATTGGGAATTGATGTTGTCCGGTCCCGTCGCCAACGACGTCGGCGAAGGCTGGATTGTCAACCTAAGCAACGATGTGCAGCGCTGGAACGGCTTCAGCTGGGACCCCATGGCCGCTCCGGTTTCGGTGGTTGCTATCGGCGGTACATATCTACAGCCGTGGGTGGTCGATGAAGAGGACAACGTCCATCGCTGGACCGGGTCCGTTTGGGAATCGGTGCCAGGTGCCCCCGCCAGTGACGCCAGCGAAGGCTGGGCCATCGGCACGGGCCCGGGTGTCACGGGTGGCAACACGATCTGGCGCTGGACCGGCTCGGAGTGGCAAACGATTGGTGGTGCCGCTGTTCGGGTCGGGGGCACGGCCCTCGATACATGGGTCGTCAATGCCGTCGACGACATCTACCGACTGCAGTTCTAATCGTCTGCAGCGGACGCCGTGCCCCTGTGATGGACCCGAGCGGCAACGTCATGTCGCTGGTTGATCCAAACCAGTGGTGCGGCCGCCCGGGTCCGCCGCTCAGGCGGAGGCGATGTGGCTGTGCCCGAAGAAGGTGCGGTACTGGCACAGATCGCGGACTAGTGGTTCGAATCTGACAGATGCGTCCCGCATCTGTCAGTGAATTCGAACCACAAGACTATGACTCTAGTGGTGCTTCTGCCGAAGCGGATGGGAACCATCCGTTTCGGCCGCACCACTAGCCGGTGACCACGTAGTGGCTGCCGACGGACAGCAGAGATAGACCCGACGGGAAACGCAAAACCCATCGACTGCGTGTCAATGGCCTCCAGAATCTCGCCGGAGGCGCCGTCGAAGACGATCAGATGGTGCGTTGTGGGGTAGGTGGCCAGGGCCTGGTCGTGCCCGTCGTCATAGGCGATCGACAGGCCGTGACGCATCAGCGGCACGGGCGGCCGCGCCGGCGTCCTCGTCCACCAAGGCGGCCTGGATGACGACAGATCGGATGCCCGGGCTTGATACAGCCAAAAATCGCGGATAAACTTTATCCGCGATCGGAGGGAGAGGCCGGGTGAAGCTCAGCGATGGGGTCGAGCAGGCGGTCCATTCGGTCGCCATGCTGGCGAGCCTCGCAGACGGGGAACTGCTGTCGGCGGCGGCGCTGGCGGCGTTTCACGGTGTCTCGCCCAGCTATCTGTTGAAGCATCTCCAGGCTTTGTCGCGCGCCGGCTTGCTGGCGACCGTGCCGGGTCCGAACGGCGGCTACCGCACGGCGCGGCGGCCCGAGGACATCACGCTTCTCGACATCGTGCTGGCGGTCGAGGGGCCGGAGCCCGCGTTTCGATGCAAGGAGATCCGGCGCAACGGCCCCAATCCACCGCCCGCCGCGTTCTTCAAGACGCCGTGCGAGATCAATGCCGCGATGCTGCGCGCCGAGCAGGCCTATCGGGCGGAGTTGCGTCGGGTGACCGTCGCCGATCTGCTGACCCAGGTCATGGAGAAGGACGACGGCACTCTGGCAGCCCGCGGCGGCGCATTTCTCGAAGTGCATGTCCGCCGTATCCCTTCGAAATCATGATGATCGGAAAGGAAAGATCATGGAACCGCGCATGGACTACATGAAGGCGTCGCCCGACGCGCTGAAGGCCGTCTTGGCGCTTGAGCAATTCGTCTCGCACGAGGCGGGGCTGGATCCCAAGCTTCTGCACTTGGTGAAGATCAGGGCATCGCAGATCAACGGGTGCGCATTCTGCATCGACATGCATGTGAAGGAGGCCCGCAGCCACGGCTTGAGGGAACAGTGGATCGCCTTGATCGCCGCCTGGCGTGAGTCGCCGGTCTTCGATGCCCGCGAGCGGGCGGTCCTGGCCTGGACGGACAGCCTCACCAACGTGGCCCAGGCCGGCGCCTCGGATGCGGACTTCGAAGCGCTAAGGCCGCATTTCTCCGATGACGAGATCGCCAAGCTGACCGTCGCCATCGGGACGATCAACATCTGGAACCGGGTGGCCATCGCCTTCCGCGCTCAGCATCCCGTTGATGGCTGATCGGCCGCCAGGCGTCGTGCGCCTGTGCGGGAGTCGGGTTCGCTTGCGCCTTGCCAGCGGATGACGGGCGTCCTATGTTCATTTTTTGTTCCTTGCTTGAGGGCATGGCATGGCCGATCCGCTGCCCGACCGCGCCGTCAAGGGGCGCGGCGCCGTCGGCAATCCGGCCGGGCGGTTCGAAGCGACCGCCCGGCACGCCGTCGATGACGGCTGGTCGGCCGGCGTCGCCCAGTGGGACGGGGAGGGCGAGGACGCGCCGGCCGGTCCGCCGACGACGCTGGCGGTCGACCGGGCGCGCCGCATCATCACCCGCAACGACAGCCCGGACGTGCCGTTCGACCGGTCGATCAACCCCTATCGGGGGTGCGAGCATGGCTGCATCTACTGCTTCGCCCGGCCGACCCACGCCTATCTCGGGCTATCGCCCGGTCGCGACTTCGAGACCCGGCTGTTCCACAAGCCCGACGCCCCGGACCTGTTGGGCGCGGAGCTTCGCCGGCCCGGCTACCGCCCGGCGACGCTGGCCTTCGGGGCCAATACCGATCCCTATCAGCCGGTGGAGCGGCGCACGCGCCTGACCCGGCGGCTATTGGCGGTGCTGGCGGATTTTCGCCATCCGGTCGGTCTGATCACCAAATCGGACCTGGTGACGCGGGACCTCGATATCCTGGGGCCGATGGGCGCGGCGGGGCTCGCCTCGCTATGCGTGTCGCTGACCACGCTCGACTCCGCGCTTGCCCGGCGGATGGAGCCGCGGGCGGTCACCCCGGCACGCCGGCTGAAGACCATCGAGCGGGCGGCCGGCGCCGGCCTGCCGGTCGCCGTGCTGACCTCGCCGATCATCCCCGGTCTGAACGATTGGGAACTGGAACGCCTGCTGGCGGCGGGCGCGGCGGCCGGCGCCACCAGTGCGAACTACATCGTGGTGCGGCTGCCGCACGAGGTCGGCGACCTGTTCGAGCAGTGGCTCGCCGTCCACTATCCCGACCGGGCGGCGAAGGTGATGAACACGCTCCGCCGCCTGCGCAACGGGCGCCGCTACGACGCCACCTACGGCCGGCGGATGACCGGGGAGGGGATCGAGGCGCGCCTGCTCGCCGACCGCTTCGCCACCGCCTGCCGCCACCACCGGATGGGCCGCCGCGGCTTCCACCTCGACACAAGCCAGTTCCGCGTACCGCCCCGCTCCGGCGACCAGCTCAGCCTGTTGTGAGGGGGCGGGGTCAGTGGCGCTTGCGGCCTACCGACGTCCCTGGTCGCGCAGGGCCTTCCAGTCGAGGTCACCCAGGGTCGTGTCCCGCCGAAGCGTTCTCAGGCGGTTGATCGCCCGATCTGTCTCTGTCCGGTCGCTGGCCGATGCGGGCACGAGCCGGGCAATGGCTTGGCCGTGTCGCGGGATCACGACCTCTTCGCCCTGTGCGACGCGGTCCAGAAGCGACGACAAGACGGGTCTTGGCCTCGCAGGCACCGACCATGAGCGGAGCTGCAGTCATTAGGGCCGCCCAAACCAACCACTTCTCAAGTTCTAGCCCAGAGCCGGCCAACCGACCAAGCCCCGCATCCGACACCTCTTGCCGGACCGGTCGTGGTTCACCCGCCGAACATCGGTGGGACCGGTACGCCGAGCGACACCGAGGCTTCGCTGAGCGCGGCGACCAAGCCGGCGGGCAGGGGAACGCCCGCCGCGGTGTAGCGTTGGCGGCGCGCGCGCTCCGGGTCGCCGGGGATCATCACCGGCACGGCGGGGTCGCGCGGCGCCGCGGCGCGCACGAAGGCGATGAACTCGCCGACATCCCGGGCGATCTGGTCAGTGTCGCCGAACCGTTGCGGATCGAGAACGATCCCCAGCATGCCGTTGCAGAACGGCCGGTCGGCGGCGTTGGTGCCGCTGCCGATCAGCGCGCCGGCCAACAGCTCGCAGGCCAGCGCCAGGCCGGAGCCCTTGTGCTCGCCCATCGCCTGCAAGGCGCCGGGGCCGCCGCGCGGATCGGGCGTGGCGGTGTCCGCGCTGGCGCCGTAGAGCACCCGGGGATCGGCGGTGTCGCGGCCGGCCTCGTCGACCAGGGCATCGGCCGGCAGCGCGCCGCCGGTGTTCAAGGCGACCAGCACCTTGCCTTCGGCCACCCGGCTGGTGGCGAAGTCGAGGATGAACGGATCGGCGCCGTCTGTGCCGTGCGGGACGCCGATGGCGACCGGCGCAGTGGACATGCAGGCCGCCGCGGCGCCGAAGGGGGCGACGATGCGGCTGCCGGCGACGGTGACGAACAGCACCGACACCAAGCCCGCCGCCGCCAGGCGTTCCGACCAGGCGCCGATGCGGCCGAGATGGCCGGCTTGGCGCAGGCCGATCACGGCCGCGCCGCTCTCCGCCGCCATGTCGATGGCCAGGTCGACGAAGCGGTGGCCCAAGACCTGGCCGAAGCTGTAGTGGCCGTCCAGCAGGGCGAGGCCGGGACCGCGGGTCAGCTCCGTCATCCGGGCGACCGGGTTCAGCCGGCCGGTCTCGATCCACTCTAGATAGCGCCGGCAGCGCACGATGCCGTGGCTGGGATGGCCGGACAGGTCGCTGTCCACGAGATGCTCGGCGATCACCCGGGCTTCGTCAGGCGGGCAGCCGGCGGCGGCGAAGATCGCCGTCAACCAGTCGGCGACGGTGGCGGGCGGGGCTTGGATATCGGTGGTCATCGTCCCAGGACCTCCGGGTTGACGAGGCGTGCGGGGTCGAGCCGGCCGTCGCGCGCCGCCAGCACGTTTTCCGCGGTCATCACCGCCATGCGCCGGGCGCTCTCGCGGGTCAGCGCCGCGGCGTGGGGGCACAGCAAGACGTCGTCCCAGGCCAGCAGGGGGTGGTCGGCGGGCGGCGGCTCCGTCTCGAATACGTCCAGCGCGGCACCGGCCAGCCGGCCGCTCTCCAGCGCGCGCAGCAACGCCGCCTCGTCGACCACGCCGCCGCGGGCGCAGTTGACCAGCCGCGCGCCGGGCCGCATTGCGGCGAAGGCCGCTTCGTCGAACAGGCCAACCGTCTGGGCCGTGCGCGGCACATGCAGGCTGACATAGTCGGCCTGGCCCAGGGCTGCGTGCAGGTCGTCGACCAGCGGGTCGTCGGCCCGGGCCCGCGCCGTGGCCGGCAGGGCCGGATCGTAGGCCAGCACCATCATGTCGAGCGCGCGGGCCATCCGGGCGACCCGCCGGCCGATGCGCCCGTAGCCGACCACCAGAAGGGTGCGGTCCTCGATGTCCTGGGCCGACGCCTCCAGCCGGCGGTGCCAGTGGCCATCGCGCACCCAGGCGTCCATCGTCCGGGTTTGCTTGGCCAAGGCCAGGATGAAGGCGATGGTCTGCTCGGCTACCGACCGGTCGTTGCTGCCCGGGGCGATGGCGACGGGGATGCCGCGCGCGCTCAAGGCGTCGACGGCGATGTTGTCGGTGCCGATGCCGTGCTTGGCGACGAGCTTCAAGGCCGGCGCGCCGGCGATCAACGCTTCGTCCAGGACGAAGGTGCGCACCGTGACGGCGTCGGCGGTGGCGAGCGCGCTGCGAACGGCGGCCGTGTCGTCAGGGTCGACGATGGTGACGGCGATCCCCGGATCGTCTCTCAAGAGGCGCAGGCCGGTGGGATCGAAGGCCGCGATGACGGCAACCTGAAAGGGCAAGGGGCAAAGTCTCTCGGCAGAAGGGGGATGGCGGCTGTCGCCCGGCGTCGGCGCGGTGTCGTACGCCGCGGGCAGACATAACCGGTGCCGCCGACACCCCCTTGTCCGCGATCACGGTATTGCCACCGAGTTCCTGGAGGAGGCGGGGTGAACGTCCCGACCGCGCCGATCCGCGCGATTTCGTCGAACGACCACGCGCCAGCCGGACGCCCAATTCTAGGAGCGTTGCACGCCCGTGCAAGCAGAATTCAGCGCGCGAGCGCGGTCAGGCCGGCAGGCCGGCGAAGACCACCTACCGGACGTCATCGCCACGCGGGCGGAGATCTCCGACCGATTGCGACGAAGGGCGTTCCGCCGCCGCAGGAATGACGTCAAAGGAGAAATCTTCTATTTTTCAACGAGATGTCAGTGCGGAGCGCCTGTCAGGCGGTCCCGCGTCTCGGGCGATCCGCCGGCAGCGCCGGTTGTCGGCACCGGTTCGGCGTCAGCCGGTGTCGTCGTCGGCTCATCGCGCGCCAGCAGCCTGTCCCGCAGGATGGCAAGGGCGCGGGCCATGCGGCCGATCTCATCGCTGCGTGCAGTGCCCGGCACGGTGGCCCGGTCGTCGCCCTGGGCGAGCCGGGAGACCGCTCCGGTCATCCCGGCCATCGGCACGGTGATGCTGCGCGAGATGACGATGGCGACGACGAAGCCGAGCGCGATGCTGCCGGCCAGCCAACCCCACATGGTGGTCACGGCGCGTGTGCGGATTGCCTCCGACGTGCCCATGAATTCGGCGGCCTTGCCGCGGGCGAAGGCGTGCAGTGCGCCCACGGCGTCGTCGATCCGCGCCACCTGTTCGGCACCGATTCCGCGGGTGATGGCGGCGGCCTCCTGATGCGCGCCTTCCGTGGTCAACGTGATCACCTGATCGCGGATCGGTCGCCAGTCGGCGATCGCCTGCTCCGCCGCCTGGACCATCGCGCGGTCGCCGAGGAACCGGTCATTGATGATCTCGAAATGGTTGAAAATGGCCTGCTCGTAGCCGGCGACGATGCCGGCGGCCGCCTCCAGACGGACCAGATCGTTGGAGACGGCGAGGTCCTTCATCGTCCGGTGGATCGCCAGGATATCGGCGCGCACTTGCAGCACGGCGTTGCTGACGGCGAAGGGGTGGCGATAGAGGTTGACCGTCTGATCGGCCAGACGGGCCATCTGGATCTGCGCGACGATGCCGAGCCCGGCCATCAGCAGCATCAATACGACGAACCCGGCGGCCAGACGACGCCCGATCGGCCAGCGCCCGAGCGGACCGGCGCCGCGATTGCCCGATTTCGGCGCCGCGCCGGATGCGTCTTCAGCCATGAGTGGGCTGTGCCATGCCGAGCCTGCAATAAAGGCGATTGCCTCGGCTCAGATACTAACCTGGGACCGGAAATTCAAGAGTCCGATGAATTCGATGGCACGTCGCCGGCGGCGCCGCCGGCCCTTGCGGTCGTCGCGGTGTCGGGCCGGATCGAAGGCGCCGGCCCGACACCGAGAGCGCGGACCACGCCCGCGCTCTAGGCTGTCTTGACGTCGGCCAGGAAGCGCTCCACCCGGGCGGTCAGTGCGTCGGCCTGGGTGGCCAGCGACTGGCTGGAGTCGAGCACCTGGGTCGAAGCGGAGCCGGTCTCGCCGGCCGCCCGGGTCACGCCGTCGATGCCCCGGGACACGTCGGTCGTGCCGGTCGCCGCCTGCGACGCGTTGTGGCTGATCTCGCGGGTTGCCGCGTTCTGCTCCTCCACCGCGGAGGCGACGGTGGCGGCGATCTCCGTCATCTCGGCCAGGCGCGCGCTGACCTGGTCGATCGCCTCCACCGTGCCGTCGGTGCGGTCCTGGATTTCCTTGATCTTCGCCGCGATATCCTCGGTCGCCTTGGCCGTCTGGGTGGCCAGGCCCTTGACCTCCGAGGCGACGACGGCGAAGCCCTTGCCGGCGTCGCCGGCGCGGGCCGCTTCGATGGTGGCGTTCAGGGCCAGCAGGTTGGTCTGCTCGGCGATCGAGGTGATCAGCGTGACGATTTCGCCGATCTGCTGCACACCGGTCGCCAGGTCGCGCACGCGCTGGTCGGCGGCGCCCATGCTCTCGCTCGCCGAGCCGGCGATGTCCGACTGATGGGACACCTGGCGGCTGATCTCCTGGATCGACTGACCCAGCTCTTCGGCGGCCGCGGCGACGGTCTGCACATTGGCGCTGGCTTGCTGGGCGGCAGTCGCCACCGCGCCGGCCTCGCCATTGGCGTGGTCGGCGGAGCGGTTGAGCGCGTTGGCGGTCGTCTGCATCTGGTCGACGGCTCCGGTGACGACGCCCAGCATCGCCTGCATGTCGGCCTCGAAGGTGGTCGACGCCTGGTCCAGCGCGCCGGCCCGGCGGTCGCGGGTCTGCTGCTCCGCCGCGGCGGCGGCCTGCAGCTCCTCGTTCTTGACCAGGCTGTCCTTGAAGACACCGACGGCCTTGGCCATGCGGCCGATCTCGTCGCCGCGGTCCAGCCCCGGGACATCGGCCGTCTTGTCGCCTTCCGCCAGGCGGGCGACGGCACCGGTCATGCTGCCGATCGGGCGCGTGATACTGCGCGCGATCACGAAGGCGACCAGCAAGCCGATCAGGATCCCGCCACCGCACAACGCCCACATGGTGACGACCGTGCGCGCGCGGATGGTCTCGGAGTTCACCATGAACTGGTCGGCCTTGTTCTGGGCGAAGTCGTAGAGCGCGGTGACCGTCTCGTCGATCAGCGCGACTTGATCGGCGCCGACGCCGCGGGTGATCGACGCCGCCTCGTCGCGGGCGCCTGCCTCCATCAGCGTGATCACCTGGTCGCGGATCGGCCGCCAGTCGACGATCGCGGTCTCGGCAGCCTCGACCATGCGCCGATCGCCGAGGAAGCGCTCATGGATGATGTCGAACTGCGCCAGGATCGCCTGCTCATGGGTATCGACCAGGGCGGCGGCGGCATCGATGCCGGCGGCATCCCGGGACAGCGCGACGTCCTTCATGCTGCGGTGGATCGCCAAGACGTCCGCGCGGACATGCAGCACCGCGTTGCTGACGGCGAAGGGATGGCGATAGAGCTTGGTCGTCAGATCCGCCAGCGTCGCCATCTGGATCTGCGCCATCACCCCCAGCCCGGCGACCAGTAGCACCAGGACGCCGAACCCGCCGGCGAGACGCTGACCGATCGTGAGGCGGCCGAAAAAGCCGGTGCTGCCGGGCGTAGAGCGAGGCATCTGAGTCTCCCAGTCATAGAGATCGCGCGTCGGGACGTGAACGTCGGCACGCGAAACGCCGTAGCGCGGATTTGCGCAGCGCTAGATCGGTAGTCGGTTTCTTGTCGGAAAAGGTGGTTCAGAGACTCTCAATATCAGGTTAACGAACGAACACAGGAGAGACAGGGGCTGATTGGTAAGACTCAGTCCCCATGAGACTTTAAGTCGAGATTGGTGAGGCCACGCGGAGACAAAGGAGAGAATTCTCACGCGTTAACCCGGATCAGCGTGGAAGATATGCCGCAGCGAGATTTCGTCTCGGATCGAGAATGTTGAGCAGGCGGAGCGATGATTGCGCTTTTTCAGGTCATCGCGGCCTTGGCGGCGATCGGCGCCTATCCGACGAAAGCGGCGGCGAGCGCGTTGGCGCCGGCCAGCACGAAGCCCTGGTCGGAACCGAGCAGGAAGAAGCTGGCTCCCTTGGCTTGCCAGGCGACCGCCTCGTCGACCGTCGGCGTGAACATGCCGACGGTGCGGCCGGCGGCGCGCGCGCGGGCGACGATCCGCTCCACCGCCGCGACGACCGCCGGGGCGTCCGAGCTGGTCTCGCCCAGCGCCACCGTCAGGTCGATGCGGCCGATGAACAGCGCGTCGATGCCGTCCACGGCGAGGATCTCGTCGAGCGCGTCCAGCGCCTCCAGATCCTCGATCTGGGCGACCACCACCGTTTCCGCCGCGCTGCGGGCGAGATGCGCGCCGATCGGCCGGCCGGCGAAGCCGGCGGCGCGGGTCGAGCCGGCATAGCCGCGCCCGCCGGGGCCGAAATGCGCCGCCTTGACCACCGCGGCGGCCTCCGCGGCGCTGGTGACATGCGGCACGACGACGCCGACCGCCCCGGCGTCCAGCGCCGTGAGGATGTGTTCCGGCCGGGCGGCGGGGATGCGCACCAGCGCCGGCATGTCCTTCAGCCGCAGCACGGCCAGGACCGCATCCAGCGACCCGCGGTCGAAGGCAGCATGCTCGGCATCGACGCAGACCACGTCGAGGCCGCTCTGTCCCAGAACCTCGGCCATCACCGGCGCCGGCGTCTTGAAGAAGGTGCCGACCAGGCGCTCGCCGCCGGTCAGACGCGACTTGAATCGGGAGACGGCGTTGGTCTCGCTCATGGCACAGAAACCCTTCGGGGGCTGCGGAAAGGAGCTCTGCCTAGCCGGCGGGGGCGAGGCGGGCGGATCGGCGGACGATCAGGCGTCCCGGGATGTCGTGGCGGATCGGCGGCCGGTCGGGGTCGCGCATCAAGAGGTCGAGGGAGTCCAGCGTCGCCTCGACCATCTGATTGCGGCGCTGGCGCACCGTCGTCAGGTCGAAGCACGGCCAGGCCGCCATGGGCACGTCGTCGAAGCCGACCAGGCTGACATCGTCCGGCACCCGCAGGCCGAGGTCGTAGCGCAACCCGTCCAGCGCCCCGAAGGCGGAGATGTCGTTGGCGCAGAACACCGCCTCCGGCGGGTCGCCGCCCAGCATCAGCCGCTTGATCGCCTCGCGCCCGCCTTCGTAGCTGTACTCGCCGTACTCCAGCAGCGGCGGCGGCAGGCCGAGTTCGCCCAGGCGCTCCGTGAAGCCGGCCAGCCGGTCGCGGTTGGTCGAGGCGTTCTCCAGGCCGTTGATGTAGGCGAGGCGGCGATGCCCGCCATGGTTCAACAGGTCGGCGACGGCGCGGCCGCCGCGGCGGTTGTCCGTCTGCACCCGCGACAGCGCGTCGTCCTCGACCGTCCGGTTGAACAGGATGATCGGCACGCCGACGGCATGCGCCTCGCCAACGGCGGCCGACGTGATGCCGCTGGAGGTGACGATGACCGCGTCGACATTGTAGCGCAGCAGGCTGCGCACGCTGTCCTCCACGCTCTCGATATCCGGTGCGGTCTGGCACATCACGCGCAGGTCGCGGCGCTGCAGGCGGCTGGTGAAGCCGGTAAGCACCTCCTGGTAGAACGGGTTCTCCGGATGGCCCATCACCAGGCCGACCGTGTCGGTGCGCCGCGAGATCAGGCTGCGGGCCAGCGGGTTGGGGCTGTAGCTGAGCTCCCGCGCCGCGGCCATCACGCGTTCCAGCGTCACCGGGGCGATGCTGGCGCCGGGCGTGAAGGCGCGGCTGACGGTGGAGCGCGAGACGCCGGCGAGCCGGGCCACGGCATCGCTGTTGGGGACGGCGGCGCCGGCCTTGCGGCCGGGCCGGGTGCGTGAAGCGTCGTCGAGTGGAGCGGTCATCGGCGGTGGTCACGGGACGCGGGGGCCGGGGCGGTCCGGTGGCAGGATCGACCCGTCCAGGCTGTGCATTGCACGGACTTGCACATCCTTGCAAACCCGATCCGGCGGCGCCAGCGGTCGCGCAACCGCCTACAGCGCGGTCCACCCGCCGTCGACCATCAGCGGCGTTCCGGTCATCAGCGCGCTGGCGTCGCTGGCGAGGAAGACGACGGCGCCCATCAGGTCCTCCGGCTGGCCGACGCGGCCGAACAGGATGGAGCGTTCGACCTGCTCGCGGAACGCCGGATCGGCGAGGAAGGGGCGGGTCAGCGGCGTTTCGATGAAGGTCGGGCACAGCGTGTTCACCCGGATGCCGTGGGGCGCCCATTCCGCCGCCATCGCCTTGGTGAAGCCCTCCACCGCGTGCTTGCTGGCGCAGTAGACGGACCGGCGCGGGCCGCCGACATGGCCCATCTGCGACGACATGTTGATGATGCTGCCGGCGATGCCGTCGCGCTGCATGGCGCGCGCGGCGGCCTGGGCGACGAAGAAGGCGGCGCGCAGGTTGAGGCCCATGATCCGGTCGAAATCGGCGACCTCGACGTCCAGCGCCGGGGTCGGCTGGTTCGTGCCGGCGTTGTTCACCAGGACATGCAGGCCCGCCAGGCTCCCGATCGTGTCGCGGGCGGCCGCCACATCGGCGACGTCGAGCACCAGCGCCTCCGCGGCGCCGCCGGCCTCGACGATCTCCGCCACCAGGCTCTCCAGCTCCGCAGCCGTGCGCGAACACGCGATGACATGGGCGCCGGCTTCCGCCAGGCCATGCGCGATGGCGCGGCCGAGCCCGCGTCCGGCCCCGGTGACCAGGGCGCGTCGCCCGTCGAGGCGGAAGGACGGGGTGCGGGGACGCGTCGGTGCGGCCTGCCCGGTGGGATCGGTCATCGGTGGTGTCCTCCGGCACGGATTTCTTGGGCGCCTCGTGAGGGCGACGCCCAGCTTCCGACGCATGGACAGGCCTGGTCAATCGTGCAAATGCCCGCGGCGCTGTCGACAACAGGGGCTTGTGCAAGCCGTTTCAGATCTTGCACGCGTGTGCAAGATCGGCCAAAGTGAGGATCAGGCCGCCGCGACAGGCAAGGACGGCGGCCGACAATCCGAAGGGTGCCTGAGGGGAGCGAACGCCATGGCCCGCTGGCTGAAGACCGCCCGTTCCGCTGCGGAACGGACCGCCGAGCACGCCAAGGTGCGCGACATCGTCGAAGCCGCGCTGGCCGACATCGCCGATCGCGGCGATGCCGCAGTGCGCGAGATGTCGATCAAGTTCGACGGCTGGGACCGCGACGACTACCGGCTGAGCCCGGCGGAAATCGACGCCTGCCTCGACCGGCTCAGCCCCCAGGACATCGAAGATATCCGCTTCGCCCAGGCCCAGGTGCGCGGCTTCGCCGAACACCAGCGCGGTGCCCTGCAGGACATCGAGGTGGAGACGCGGCCCGGCATCGTGCTGGGCCACAAGAACATCCCGGTCAACGCCGTCGGCTGCTACGTGCCGGGCGGCAAGTACCCGCTGCTCGCCTCGGCGCACATGTCGGTGGTCACCGCCAAGGTCGCCGGCGTGCCGCGCATCGCCACCTGCGCCCCGCCGTTCGAGGGCCGGCCCGCCCCGGCGATCGTCGCCGCCCAGGCGCTGGCCGGGGCCGACGAGATCTATGTGCTGGGTGGCATCCAGGCAGTCGGCGCGATGGCGCTGGGCACCCCGTCGATCGCGCCGGTCGACATGCTGGTCGGTCCCGGCAACGCCTTCGTGGCGGAGGCCAAGCGCCAGCTCTTCGGCCGCGTCGGCATCGACCTGTTCGCCGGCCCCACCGAGACGCTGGTGATCGCCGACGAGACGGTGGACGGCGAGATCTGCGCCACCGACCTGCTGGGCCAGGCGGAGCACGGACCCGACAGCCCCGCCGTGCTGTTGACCGACAGCGAGGCGCTGGCGCGCGATACCCTGGATTGGGTCGAGCGCATCCTGGTCTGGCTACCGACCGGCGAGGTGGCACGCCGGGCCTGGCAGGACTATGGCGAGGTGATCGTCGCGGAGGACAAGGCCGAGATGGTCAAGATCGCCGACGACATCGCCTCGGAACACGTCCAGGTGATGACCCGCGACGACGACCACTTCCTCGCCAGTATGCGCAACTACGGCGCCTTGTTCCTCGGTCCCCGCACCAATGTCGCCTATGGCGACAAGGTCATCGGCACCAACCATACGCTGCCGACGATGAAGGCCGCCCGCTATACCGGCGGGCTGTGGGTCGGCAAGTTCCTGAAGACCTGCACCTATCAGAAGGTGCTGACGGACGCGGCGAGCGCGGAGATGGGCGAGGTCTGCTCGCGCCTGTGCGCGCTGGAGGGCTTCGCCGGCCACAAGGAACAGGCCGACATCCGGGTGCGGCGCTACGGCGCCAACGCGCCGCGGCGGGCCGGCGCCTAGGCGCCAGCGCCCCGCCGGCCCATCGTCGCCGACGCCCGATCCGATGCCCGATCCGATGCCGCGCCTCGACCGCTCCATCGCGTTTCTGGTCACCGTTCTGTCGGTGGCGATGGCGGCGTTCCACTTCCATGTCGTGCTGTTCGGCGCGCCGCAGGTGTTCACCTTCCGTGGCACGCATCTGTTGTTCGCGCTGGTCCTGGTCTTCCTGATCTTCCCGGCTTGGAAGTCCCAGGACGGCACGGTGCCGGTGACGGCGCGGCTGGTCGACATCGCGCTGGCGGCGCTGACCGTCGTCGCCATCGGTTATCTCTTGTCCAACCAGGACTACATCTTCACCCGCTTCCAGGGGATCGACCCGCTGCGGCCGGCCGACATGGCGCTCGGCATCTGCCTGATCGCGCTGGTGCTGGAGGCGACGCGGCGGACGACCGGCCTGGCGCTGCCGATCACCGCGCTCTTGTTCCTCGCCTACGCGCTGTTCGTCGCCGGGCTCTCGCCGGGCTATCTGGTCGACGTCATGTATCTGACGACGGAGGGGATCTTCGGCATCCCGCTCGCCGTCTCCGCCACCTTCATGGTGCTGTTCATCGTCTTCGGCGCGTTCGTCCAGGTCTCCGGCACCGGCACGCTGTTCCGCGACTTCTCGCTGGGGGTGGCCGGCTGGTCGGCCGGCGGTCCGGCCAAGGTCGCGTGCCTGACCAGCGCGATGTTCGGCACCATCTCCGGCAGCTCCACCGCCAATGTCATGACCACCGGGACCTTCACCATCCCGATGATGCGGCGGCTCGGCTACCGGCCGCCCTTCGCCGGCGCGGTGGAGGCGGTGGCGTCGACCGGCGGGCAGATCATGCCACCGATCATGGGGGCGGCGGCCTTCGTGATGGCGGAGTTCATGGGCGTCTCCTACCTGCATGTCGTGCAGATCGCCATCGTTCCGGCCATTCTGTTCTTCGTCTGCCTGTTCTTCGCCATCCATTTCGAGGCCAAGCGCCTCGACCTGAGGGGGCTGCCGCGGGCGGAGCTGCCCTCGGTGCGCCGCGCGCTGATCGACCGCGGCCACCAGATTATCCCGATCTTCGTCATCCTGGCCGTGCTGCTGTCCGGCTACAGCGCGCCCTATGCGGCGCTGTGCGGCTGCCTTGCGGTGTTTCCGGTGGCGCTGCTGCGGCGCACGACGCGGCGCGAGATCGGGGCGCGGGTGGTCCTGGACGGCGTCACGCTGGGCATCCGCAACTGCCTGCAGGTGGCGATGGCCTGCGCCTCGGCCGGCATCGTCATCGGCGTCATCGGCTTCAGCGGGCTGGGGCTGGAGTTCACCGGCCTGGTCCGCGGCCTCAGCCAGGACACGCTGGTGATCGCGCTGGTGATGACGGCCATCGCCGGCATCGTGCTGGGCATGGGGCTGCCGACGACGCCCGCCTATATCGTTCAGACCGCCCTGTTGGTGCCGGCGCTGATCAATCTCGGCGTCGTCATGGAGGCGGCGCATCTCTTCGTCTTCTACTTCGCCATCCTGTCGGTGATTACGCCGCCGGTGGCGATCAGCCTCTATGCCGCCAACAGCCTGTCCGGCGCCACGCTGTGGCCGTCCGGCCTGGCGGCGCTGAAGCTGGCGGCGACCGGCTACATCGTGCCGTTCATGTTCGTCTACGGCCCGGCGCTGTTGCTGCTGGGCGCACCCGGCGAGACGGCGGTGGCGCTGGTCAGCGCGCTGATCGGCGTGGTCGCGCTGGCAGCCGGGCTGCACGGTTTTCTGCTCGTGCGGCTCTACGCCGTGGAGCGGCTGGCCCTGGTGGCGGCGGCGTTGGCACTGATCCAACCGGGCCTGTCCTCCGATCTGGCCGGCGGCGTGCTGATGGCCGCGGTCGTGCTGCGCCAAGTCGTGCGGCCGGGGCCGGCCGGCCATTCGAACCCCGACGGCGGTCTCGCCGCGGCGTCCGGCCCGCGCGCGGGGGCGTCGGCCCCGGCCGGGCCTTCCCTCGACAAACACCAAGCCGACAGGAAGAGGAAACACCCATGACCCGCTCGATGACCCGTAGGGCCACCCGTTGGACCGCCGGCACCGCACTTGCCGCGGGCGTGCTCGCCACGGCGGTGCCGGCCGCCGCCACCGACCTGATCATGGTCTCCGGCAGCCAGGGCGGCACCTGGTTCCCGATGGCCGGCGCCATCGCCAATGTCGCGGAGCAGGCGCTGGACGACGTGTCGATCCAGGTGCGCCCGGGCGGCGGCCTCGCCAATCTGCGCGCCATCGAGGTCGGCCAGGCGCATCTTGCCGTCGGCAACACGATTTCCACCGTGGATGCCCGCGCCGGCCACGACCCGTTCGAGGCGGCGATCGAGAATGTCTGCCATATCAGCTACATGTACCCGCAATACATCCAGGCGGTGACGGTCAACCTGGATGTCGCGGCGATGGAGGACCTGGCCGGCCACCGTCTGGCGGTGACGCCGCGCGGCAATACGGCGGAGCTGGTGGCGCGCCAGACGCTGGAAGCGTACGGGCTCAGCTACGACGACCTCGACGGCGTCGACTTCGCCGCCATGTCCGACCAGGTCAACATGATGAAGGACGGCCAGGTCGACGCCTTCTTCCAGGCGACCAGCATTCCGGCCGGCGTGGTGATGGACGTCGCCGCGTCGACGGATATCCGCGTGCTGGGCATCAGCGACGACGCCTTCGCCGGCCTGCAGGCGATCAACCCGGGCTTCGGCCGGCTGACCATTCCCGCCGATACCTATCCCGGCCAGGACGCCGATGTCATGACCGCGGGCTGGGGCACCCACATCATCGCCGATTGCGGCCTGGACGAGGAGATCGCCTACGGCATCACACGCGCGATGGTGGAGGGCCTGGAGGAGCTGGGCACCGCGATCGCGCCCTTGCGCGCCCTGGATCCCGCCACCATGGCCCAGGATGTCGGCGTGCCCTTCCATCCGGGCGCCGAGCGCTACTACCGCGAGATCGGCGCCCTCTAAGACGCCGCATGCGGCCATGCGAAGGCCGGTGCGGCTGTGTCATGCCGCACCGGCCTTCTTCGATCTGGCCCTCGGACGACTGGCCGGCGGTCAGTTCATCGCGGGTTCAAGGCCGTAGCGGCTGAGGATCTCCGCATAGGTGCCGTCGGCCTGCATCTCCGCGAAGGCGGCTTCCCAGGCGCTGAAATCGGCGTCGACCAGGTTGCGCGACCCGGTGATGTAGACGTGGGAGCTGAACACCTCATCCCCGCCCACCAGTTGCGACGGATCCAGCCCTTCCTGCACGGCGGAGAAGATCGCCAGGGACTCCAGGTTGACCATGGCGTCGACGCGGCCCGCGGCGAGCAGCCGGGCCAGGGTGTAGGGATCGCTGGCCACTTCCAGATTGGTCCAGCCCTGGGCCTCCGCCCAGTTATGCATCGGCGTGTCGAGCTGAACCCCGACGCGCCCGACGTCGGCCGCATCGTCGACGCTCAGCGCATCGCCGTTCCAGGTCCAGATGACCATGCGCTCCGGCAGCACCGGCAGGACCCAATGGAACAGGTCTTCCCGCGGCGGGGAGCGCACCATCATCACGATGATGTGGTCGTCCTCCTGCTGCATGGTGTTGTAGGCGCGCGCCCACGGCATCACCTCGACCTCGAACGGGTGGCCGACGCGGCTGGTGATCTCCTGCAGCGTGTCGTACAGCACGCCGCCGGTCATCACGCCGTCCTCGACGATGCCGTAGGGCGGGATCGGGGCGGCGATGAGGGTGTACTCCTCGGCCATCGCCGGCGCGGCGGCGGACAGGGCCGAGGCCGCGAAGGCAGCGCTCAGGACCACGGGTTTCAGGCTCCGCATCGGGGCAACTCCATCTTGTTCGTTTTCGGTGATCTTGGGGGCTTGTTGCCTGCCGGCGCTCAGGCCGACCGGACCTGGTCGAGGAAGCGGTCGACCTCGGCATTGAGCGTCGTGAATTCGTCCGACACCGCCGCAATGCCGGTGGAGATCGTCTCGGCGCGACCGGCATTGCCGGCCGACTGGGTCTCGACCTCCGTCAGGTCGCCGGCCATCTGCACCGTCTGATCGGAGGCCACGCGCACGCTGCGGGCGATCTCGCCGGTCGAGCTGTCCTGCTCCGCAACCGCGCTGGCGATGGTGGTCGCGATCTCGCTCAACTGGCCGATCACCTCGACGATCTGGGCGATGTCGTCCACCGTGGTCGTGGTCGCCGCCTGGATGCCGTCGACCAGTGTCTCGATCTCCTGGGTGGCGCGCTGGGTCTGGGCGGCCAGGTTCTTGACCTCGTTGGCCACGACGGCGAACCCGCGCCCGGCCTCGCCGGCTCGTGCCGCTTCGATGGTCGCGTTCAGGGCCAGCAGGTTGGTCTGCTCGGCGATCGATGAGATCAGCGTCACCACCTCGCCGATCTTGCGGGAGCTGTTGTTCAGGTCGCCGACGCTTGCCTGGGTCTGGTCGGCGCGCGTCCGCGCGACGCCGGTGATCTCCGAACTCCGGTCGATATGCTCGGCGATCTCGCGCACCGACGACGAAAGCTGCTCGGTCGCGGACGCCACGGACTGGAAACTGTCGCTGATCGACGACGCCGAGGCGGCAGCGCGGCTGCAGGTCCCGGCATTGTCGTCGGTGGCGGATTTCAGGCTGGTGGACAAGGTGCGGGCTTCGCCGACCTTCTCCGCCATATTGGCGACCAGGTGCTTGACGGAGGCCTGGAACTGGTCGGCCAGACCCTCGCGGGTGCGCTGCACTTCCTCCACCGAGCGCCGGTCGGCCTCTTCCCGCTCGCCGCGCAGCTTGTCCATCTGCGCGAGGTTGTCGCGGAAGACGGCGATGGCTCGTGCCATGTCGCCGATCTCGTTCTGCCGGTCCAGATGGTCGATCGGTGTCGATCCGTCACCGGCGGCGAGCTGCTTCATGGTTCCGGTCAGTTGGATCACCGGCCGCAGGACCGTCCTGAGGACGACCGTCACCAGGACCAGCATGATCACCAGAGTGACCAGCGCCCCGATGGCGTCATTGGTCAGGGAGGTGGCGGCCGCTTCCTCGATGCCGGCGCGGGAGTACTGCAGCTCGAAGATGGCGAGTTCTTCGCCGTTGCGCACGATCGGTTGGCTGGCCTCGATCACGCGGTCGTCGGCGTGGGCGGTGCCGACTTCGGCCATGACGTCGCCATTGGCTTCGACAACCCGCGCCCAGATGAAGTCATCGACCTCGGACAAGCCGCCGATGATCTGCTCGGCCTCGCCGCCGTTCATGTTCCAAACCGCCGTGACCAGCGCCCGCGCCTGGGACTCCGCCACCCAGTGCGCCTGGCTCTGCAGGTCGGCCTCCAGGCGCTCGGTCGTCGAGCGGGCATTCCACAAGGCTTGCGCGCCGGAAACCGCCGTGATGACGACGGCGAAGACGAGGCCAGCTTTCTGAGAGAGACTGAGTCGAAGGGACATCGGCGCCGGATCTCCCGGAGGTTTGGGAAGGCCCGAGGAGGCTATCGGCGAAACCTTAACAAGCGATTGAGGATTTGGATCCTATCTCTCAAGAGAATTGCCAGAAATTGACTTAATAATTCAACGATAGAGCAAATATCATCGTGATGAGTTGGGTATAGAAAACGTTAACGGCGAAGTGGATTTTTCTCATTGGATGTATGGAAGATGCACTGGCTCGACGGATACTGGATCGGCGACCCCTGAGTCCGATGCCGCTGGTCGGCTTCCAGGCGCGCGGGCGTCGACTGGGCGCTCATAGGGCTTGGCCGCCGCGATCCGCCTGATGGCGACGGCGTGCCGCGGGGGCTTCGGCGCGCCCCCGGGGTGAGGGCGGCTCGGTTGGGGATACCCAGACCTCTGCGATAGTCTCGTGGTTCCAACGGCCCGGGAAACGGTGGCATTTGCGCCGTTTTTGTTTGATAACGATTCTCATTATCAATATCGTGCGGGCCGCCGAGCTGGCCGATGACGGTGTCCGGCTCGAAGCGTGCCGGCCAACCGGACCAGGATCCGGTGGGCCGCATCCGCACCGTCGCATCACATCCTCTCGCAATGGACCGGACCGATGACGAATGTGAAGACCGCGATCCTGGTTGGGGATCGGCGTGCCGATGCGCTGTTCCTGCCGATGGAAGACAGCGACGAAGCCATCATGGCCTCTGACGCGCCGTCACCGTCCGTCGCCGGCGCTGTCCCGCCGCGCGAGATCCCGCCGATTCCGTCCGGCGTGCTTGTCGGCGATCAGGGGGATGACAAGGTTCACCTGTTCGTCGACAAGAACGGTGACGGCGATTCCGCCGATGCCGGCGAGCGGCTGGTCTTCTTCGATGCGACCAACGCCAACGGCATCGCCGCGCCGACCACCAGTGTCTTCGCCATCGCCCAGGCGGCCGACGGTTCCGTCTTTGTCGGCGACGGCACCACCGACACGGTGTATCGCCTGATCGACCTCAATCGCGACGGCGACGCCAACGATGTCGGCGAGTCCGGCATCTGGTTCTCCGGCGCCGGCAATGCCGACGGCTTCACCCTGCCGACACCGAACGGCATCGCCGAGGGACCGGACGGCGCGATCTACATCGTGAACGCCGGGACCGGCAGCCAGCCCCAGGACGCGATCTATCGCACCGTGGATCTGAACGGTGACGGCGACGCCAACGACGCGGGCGAGGCGACGCTCTTCGTCGACCTCAGCGCCCTGGTGCCCTCGTCCTCCGCGTTCGAGCTCTCCTTCATCGGCGACCGCGGATACGTCGCCGACACAGCGGGACGCGAGACCGACGCGATCTACACCTTCCGGGACGACGACGGCTCCGGCGTCATCGAGGCGGACGAACTCTCCGTCTTCGCCGCCGATGGTCCGGATGGCGGGCCCATCGATTTCGCCCAGGCCGCCGACGGCGAGTCCATCGTCGTCTGGGAACTCCTTGGCGACTTCGACACCGGCATCTCCCGGGTCTTGCGCCTGACCGATCTCGACGGCTCGGGGGCGATCGACCAGCCGGACGAGACGGTCGAGATCTGGAATACCCTGCAGCTCCCGTCCGTCTTCGAGACTGGCGCGGGATTCTCCATCGCCTCGGACGGCGAGGGGCGCCTGGCCCTGACATCGAACGATTTCGATCGGTTCGGCGACAATATCTACATTCTCGACGACCTGAATGGCGACGGCGATTACTTCGATCTGGGCGAGACCAACGTCCTGGCGTCCCGTGCCTTCGATGACAGCGCACTCGACCGCCCGCGCGCCGTGGCGTTCTACGAGGGGCCGCCGAACCGGGCGCCATCGGCCGAAGACGACGGTTTCGCGATTGCCGCCGGAACCGTCGAGGTCACCGGCAATGTGCTGGACGACAACGGCAACGGGCCGGATACGGACGTCAATCCGGACGATGTCGACTTTCTGACGGTCGTCGCCGTGAACGGCGACGAGGCCGCCGTCGGCGAGACCATCGCGCTGGCGTCGGGCGCCTTCGTCACCGTGCAGGAGGACGGCAGCTTCACCTACGACGCGAACGGGATCTTCGACGGTCTCGCGTTCGGCCAGACTGCCACCGACAGCTTCACCTACACCATCACCGACGGCGTCTTCGACCTGGTCGATCCGTTCCCGGCCAGCCTCTCCGTGACGGCGCTGGACGGCACCAACGGCACGCGCTTCATCGCGGCGGAGTCCTTCGCCAATACCGGGATCGTGGTGTCGAACGCCGGCGACGTGAACGATGACGGCATCGACGACGTCATCATCGGCGCCAATCGCGTCAACTCCGGCGGCCGGGAGCTCGCCGGCGCGAGCTATGTGGTGTTCGGCACCGAGGAGGGGCTGGGTGCCGAGTTCGATCTGTCGACGCTCAACGGCGACAACGGCTTCGCGATCGCCGGCGCGAACCCGGGCGACTGGACCGGCTCAGCCGTCTCCGGCGACATCGACGTCAACGGCGATGGCATCGCCGACCTGATCATCAGCGCCGTCCAGGCGAGCCCGGACGGCAAGACGAACGCCGGGTCCGTTTATGTGGTGTTCGGCGCCGCGGCCGGTTTCGCGGCGGATATCTCCCTGTCGGACATCGACGGCACCAACGGGTTCCGCCTGGACGGCATCGACGAGGCGGACTTCGCCGGCATCTGGGTTTCCGAAGCGGGGGACATCAACGACGACGGCATCGGCGATATTCTGGTCGGATCGCAGAACGCCAACGGCGGGGCCGGCGAGACCTATGTGGTCTTCGGCAGCGACGAGGATTTCCCGGCCGACCTCGACCTCGACGACCTCGACGGGGAGAACGGCTTCCGGCTCGATGGCATCAATGCCGGTGACAGCAGCGGGGTGAGCGTCTCCGGCGCCGGCGACGTCAACGGCGACGGCGTCGACGACCTCATTATCGGCGCGTCCAAGGCCAGCCCGGATGGCCGGGCGGGTGCCGGCGAGAGCTATGTGGTGTTCGGCACGAAGGACGGTTTCGAGGAGTCGTTCGACCTCTCCACGCTGGATGGCAGCAATGGCTTGCGCGTCATCGGCGCCGTCGCCGGCGGCGACAGCGGGGTCTCCGTCTCCCGGGCCGGCGACGTCAACGCCGACGGCATCGACGATTTCCTGATCGGTGCGCGGACGGCCGACGTGTCGGTGGGCGGCGATGTCCGGTTCGCCGCGGGCGAAGCCTATGTCGTCTTCGGCACCCCCGAGCCGTCCGACGGTATTCTGGACCTCGCCGACATCGACGGCACCAACGGGGTTCGGATCCTCGGCGCCGAGTCGGGCGACAACACCGGCGTCTCCGTCGCCGCCGCCGGCGACGTCAACGGCGACGGCATCGACGACGTCATCATCGGCGCGTCTGCGGCCACGGCCGGCTTCGACTTCTTTGCCGGGGCGGCCTATGTGGTCTTCGGCTCGGCGGACGGGTTCGATCGGGAGATCGACCTGGCCGCACTCGACGGCACCGACGGCTTCCGTCTGCAGGGCAGCGGCAGCAGCGCCCAGACCGGCCTGTCGGTGTCGGCGGCGGGCGACCTCAACAACGATGGCTTCGACGACATCATCGTCGGCGGGCCGTTCGCCAACGGCTTCGACGGCGGCGCCTACGTCGTCTATGGCCGTCCGACCTTCGCGCCGAATACCGATGTGGCGACAGTGACGGTCACCGCGACGGGCGTGGCCGAGGCCACCACCCTGGCGGCTGGCAACCATTTCTCCCTGTTCCTCGACACCGATGCCAACACGGTCTACGCCACGGGCGAGAACGTGCTGGCCCAGCTCGGCAACGGGGTCACCGGCTACGACATCAAGACGCCGCTGCCGGTGGCGCTGCCGGAGGGCTTCGACGCGAAGATCGTGTCGGTCGCCGCCGGGCAGATCCACGGCTCGTTCCTGACCGAAGACGGCGACGTCTATGTCTGGGGCTTCGGCAACTTCGGCAGCCTCGGACTGGGCGACGAGGATAACCGGGTCGTCGCCACCAGGATCGAGGGTCCGCTCGACGACCAGAAAGTGGTCGCCATCAACCACGGCAACGGCGTTTCCTACGCCATCACCGAGGATGGCGATCTCTATGGCTGGGGAAAGAACAATCAGGGGCAGCTCGGCCTCGGCGACACGGATGATCGCCTGACGCCGACCAAGCTCGACGTCGACGGCAAGGCCGTGGCGGCGGTGTCGTCGGGAACCGGCCATACGCTGGTCCTGGCCGCCGATGGCACGGTCTACGGCTTCGGCGGCAACCGGGACGGTCAGGCGGCGCCGGACCAGCTCGAAGGGCCGGGCGATCCGGTCAATCGCGTGCTGACGCCGTCCCTGATTCCGGGGCTGCCGGACAACGTCATCGGCGTGACCGCCGACACCCAGACCTCCTTCGCAGTCACCGCCGACGGCAAGCTGTTCGGCTGGGGCGAGAACTCCTTCGGTCAGCTTCTGATCGGCACCGATAACGGCGATGGAACCTTCGTGCCGACGGACGACAAGGTGTTGTTGCCGGTAGAGCTCGACGTGCCCGGCACTGTCGTCGACGTGAAGGGCGGGGCGCGCTGGGTCGCGGCGCTCACCGACGATGGCGACGTATATCTTTGGGGGCCGAACGACGAAGGGCCGAGCGGCGGGCTGGACGGCGATCCGGCGCGGGAGACCGACGCCTCGTTCTTCCCGACCAAGCTGGCGGGCCTCGACGATCCGACGATCGTCGAGATCCAGACCGGGCCGAACCATCTGCTCGCCCGGGCCGAAGACGGCAAGATCTACGCCCTCGGATCGAACAGCGACGGTCGTCTCGGCTTCGTGTCGGACGGCCCGGTGTACGAGCCGGCGTTGGTGGAGATTGCCGACGATCCCGCCCCGTTCCTCTTGGCGACGACGCCGGCGGACAATGCGCGGGATATCGATGCCGATGCCAGCCTGGTCTTCACCTTCACCGAGGAGATCTTCGCCGGTGACGGGGCCATCCGGCTGGTCAATCGCGACGACCCCGGCGATGTGCGGGAATTGGATGTCGGCGACGACCGGTTCGTCGTCTTCGACGGCGATACTGTGACCGTCACGCCGTCGGCCTTCTTCCGCCCGGACGCCCGATATGCCGTGGAGTTCGACACCGGCGCCTTCGTCGACGCCGACGGCAATCCGGTGATCGGCTTCGAGAGCGGCGACACCAGCTCGTACAACTTCACGGTCTCCGATGCGCCGATCGACGGCGCCATCACCGAGATCGGCACGCGCGAGTCGGACCTGCTGCGCGGCGGCGACGGCGGCGACACGCTGCGCGGCAAGCAGGGCGACGACTTCCTGTTCGGCAACGACGGGGACGACCGGCTGCTCGGCAATCGCGGGGATGACGCGCTGTGGGGCGGCGCGGGCAATGATCGCCTGTTCGGCAACCGGGGCGACGACACGCTGTCGGGCGGCGCCGGCAACGATCGCCTATCGGGCGGCTGGGGCGACGACCGGCTGGAGGGCGGTGCCGGCAACGACCGTCTGTGGGGCAGTGCCGGGGAAGATACCTTCGTCTTCGGGGAGGGCGACGGCCACGATGTCATCGAAGACTTCGAGACCAGCAGCTTCTTCTTCTGGCGAAGTGATGAAGACCGGTTGCTGCTGAACATCGATGGCGTCGACAGCAAGTGGGATATGGTCCGCTTCCTCGACCGGGACGGCCGCGATCTGGTCTTCGAGTTCGACGACGAGACCAGCCTCCGGTTCGAGGACACGTCGTTCTGGGACTTCGTCAGGATGGATATCGACTTCGTCTGAGCGGCGAGGGGCGCGGTGGCGACGACCCGCGGGTCTTCTCTGCCGCGCCCATGCTCAGGATCGGATAAATGTCTCGGTGGTAGCGGAGGAGGGACTCGAACCCCCGACACGCGGATTATGATTCCGCTGCTCTAACCGACTGAGCTACTCCGCCATACTTTGGTTCTAAAGGCTGACTATCTGATCTATCCGGTGTCGACCGACGGTCACCATATCGGCGCCCCGGAAGGTTCCAAGACGCATATTCAGCCTCTCGACGACATCAGACCGGAAGGCGCAGAACCTATCCTTCCGCGGTCGCTTGTCAAGTATGGCCGTCCGCTGGCAACCAGATCCGTGGCGGCACATCACATCAACCTTGCGCGGCATCATTTGCGATGATGGGGCGCAGTATCGGCCGTTCGTGTGATGCGATGGGGGGGACACCGGGCGATGATGGCGTCGCCTTCGGAGGGCCGGCCGGAGGCCCTGATCGGCTGGGCTGCATCGACACTGGCCCGTTGGCGCCGCCGTGGGGCGGGGCGGTCGGTGGCCGGCCTGATCGCGGTTGTAGCACCGCTTTGGCTGGCGGGTGTCGTGCTCGCCTATGCGCTGGCGGCCGGCCCGACCCTGGCGGCGTGGCTGACGGTCCTCGGCGGGGGGCTGTTCCTGCTGGCCGGAATCCTCTACGGCGTTGCGGCGTGGCGCCGCCGCCGCACCACCCGGCCGACCGCGATGTTCGCCCATAGCCGGCGCCGGCGGCTCGCCGACGCGGCCGGGTGGATCGGTACGCGCTTCGCCGCGGACGGCTCGCTGAACGGCGCGGCTTTGCTGATGCTGGGGGCGGTGCCGATGCTGCTCGTCGGTCCGCAGCCGCCGGCGGTGGCCCTGTCTGCGGCAACGGGTGTCGCCGCCGGCGTCGCCATTCTGGCCTTTGCGGCGATGGCGTGGAGGCCCCCGCACGCCCTGCTGATCGCCCATCTCGCGCCCGACACCCGGATCGACGGCCGGGTGCGGGCCTTCCTGCCCGTCATGGTCTTCGCGCGACGGCTGGCGGCCTGCTTGGCGGCGGACAGGCGGGCCGAGGCGCTGGCGCTGATCGGCGCCGTTTCCGCGGTGCTGCAGAGCGCGCAAGATGACCCTGTGCCGCGCCTGCCGCCGCTCGATCGCAGCCCAGCCTTGGCCTGGCGGCCGGAGTTGGCGCGTCGAGGACGGGCCTCGGGTCTGCTCGTCGGCCTGGTGATCGCACCGCTTCTGCTGCTGGCGGCCCTCGGCTTTCCCGGAACCGGCCTGTTGTCCGACCGGTTCGCCGACCTGCCAGGGCCCGACGATCTCTGGGCGGAGGCGCCGAATCCGGCGCAGCGCGTGTCGGCTGACGCGCCGCCGGATCACCAGGAGCCGGAGCCAGAACCGCAGGTCCGGGACGACGGTCCCGAGCGCGCCGATGGCGAGGGATCGGATGCCGATATGGGGGACGCTGGCAGCGGGCCGGCGCCAGGGGAGACGACCGAAGACAACCCGGGACGCGACGACGGTTCAGGCTCGGGTATCGCCGCGCCCCAGGATGGCGGCGACAATGGCGACGGCGCGTCGTCGCCTGAAACCGCCGATGGATCGGGCGCGGCCGACGCCGAGGGCGGTTCGGGTGCGGGCACGCCGTCGGGCGGCGACACCGACGGCCGGGCGGCGCTGCCCGACGCCGTGCGCGGCGACGATGCCGGCACCGTGCCTCACGAGAGCGGGGGCGAGGGGGCGCCGTCGCCGCAGACCGCCGATGGCGCCGGTGCGACCGACGCCGCGGGTGATGCGGGTGCGGGGGTGCCGGCGGGGCGTGCCGGGTCCGGCGACCAGGTGCCGCCGCCGGATGCCCCATCCGGCGACCAGCCGCCGCCGGACGCGCCATCCAGCGACGATGCCGGCAGCGCTCCTCCGCCGGCGCGTGGCGAGACGGCAGCGGCCCCCGAGGCGCCGTCGGGTGCAGACGCCGGCGCGGCCGGTGACGGCCCGACCGGTGATGGCACGGCCGGCGACGGCGGATCGCCGGCCGACGGGCCGGGCGCCGTCCCCTCCGCCGCGTCCGACGCCGGACCGCAAGACGGCGCACAGGCCGATGGCGGGTCGGCCGCCCATGCTCAGCCCGGCGGGTCGTCGTCGGGAACCGATGGGGATCTGGCGCCGGACACCGGGGCCGCGGAGCCCGGCGCGCCGACGGCCGGAGGCACCCCGTCGGGTATCGACCGAACGGACGGCCCGGCGATGGCCGACGCCGCGGGCGCACAGGATGATGGCGCGAGCGGTCTCGGCGACTCCGCCGGGCGGGAGGCCGGCGCGCCGTCAAGCCCGACGACGGCCGGCGCCGGCGGCTTGCCGGTGATCGACATCGCAGCGCCGCCGCCGGTCGGCGATGGCGCCATCCGGCTCTATGGGCAGGGCGTTCTGTTGGCCGCGCCGGGTGAACCTGGCGTCGTGTTGCAACCGGCGCTAGAATTCGACGATCCGGATGCGGGCGCTGTGGCACCCCGGCCCTTCGAGCCGCGGCAAGTCAGACCGGCTTGGATCGACCGCTTGCTGGCGCGGTGACGGAACGCGGCCGGCACATTGGCTGATCGATTTGGGCTCCGAGCGGCATAGACCAGAGACATGGGCACTGAAGACGACGTCGCGTTCCTCCGCACCGCCCGCACGGCGGTCGCCGAAACTATGCATGGGCTTGAGCACGTCACGGACCTCGTGCTGACGGCGCTGATCAGCGAAGGCCATGTCTTGTTGGAAGGCAATCCCGGTCTCGGCAAGACGGCACTGGTGCGCACCCTGACGGCCGCCCTGGGTTTGAGCGACGGCCGAATGGGACGGATACAGTTCACGCCGGACCTGATGCCCGCCGACATCACTGGTACGGAGGTTCCGGACCCGGATAACCCCAACAGGCTGACGTTTCGCGACGGGCCGGTCTTCTGCTGGCTGCTGCTCGCCGACGAGATCAACCGGGCCACGCCCAAGACCCAGGCGGCCATGCTGGAAGCGATGGCCGAACGGCAAGTCACCGTGCTCGGCGACACCAAGCCGATCCGCCGGCCCGAGACGGTGAGCGGCGGCGCGGTCTTGCCGCCCTTCATGGTGCTGGCCACCCAGAACCCGATCGAGCAGCAGGGCACCTTCGACTTGCCGGAGGCCCAGCTCGACCGCTTCATGTTCAAGGTGACCATGCCGTTTCCCGACCAGATGGCTCTGGCCCGGATTCTGGACAAGGAAACCCGCCCGGACGGTGCCGCCCCGCCCGGCGGGGGCGACCCTGCCGAGGGGCTGGCCTGGGCGCGGCTGGCGAAGCGGGCGGATCCGCGCGCGGAGACGGAGCCGGCGGGGCTTCTCCACCTCCACCGCCTGCGTGGCGCCGTCCGCACGCTCGACGTCCTGCCGCTGGTCACGACCCATGCGATCAACATGATCCAGGCCAGCAACGGCCATTTCGACGCGGATCGCGTGCGGGATGTCCGCGACAGGGCGGCCTTGCGCACGCTGGTCGAGGATTTCATGGAGTATCCGCTGGGGCCGCGGGCCGGCACGGCGTTGCTGATGGGGGCCAAGGCGATGACCCTCGTCGCGCTCAGCGATCCGGCGCGCCCAAGCCCGCCCAAGGACCTCACGGCCGAGGGGCTTGCCCGGGTTGCGCTGGCCTCGCTGCGCCATCGCATCAAGCTGGTGCGGCGCTGGCAGGACAGCTATCGCAAGCGCTACGACCCGCCGGACGATACCGGCAGCGATGCGGACCTGCTCGACGATCTGATCGGGCGCTTTGCGCGTCTGGCCGCGCCGGTGGGCGAAAGCTACCGGGATGCCTTCGAAGCCGGGCTGCCGGCGGGTCTGGGCCGGCCCCGGCGATGAGGGCACCGCTTGCCGGGGCTCGGGCGCTGCCCGCTTTTCCGCTCGACGATCGGGCGCTGGAACGGGTGCGAGTCCGGGCCCATCGCCGCGCCCGTACCGGTGGCACCGGCGCCCATCTCCGCCGTCAGGCCGGGCAGTCTCAGGAGTTCCGCGAGTATCGCGGCTACAGTCCGGGCGACGATATCCGTTTCGTCGACTGGCGGGCGACTTTCCGCCTGGGCGCCCGGCGTCCGGCGGATTGGGTGGTCAAGACCTTCGATGCGGAGGAGGCGCTGACCATCGTGCTGGCGGTCGACCTGCGCCCCAGCATGATGTTGCCGGCGGCGGCGGCCAAGCTGCTGCCGGCCCTGTGGACGGTGCAGGCGATCGGCCGCCTGGTCGGCCGCAGCCAGGATCGCATCGTCCTGTTGCCGCTGGCCGGCCCGGTCGCGCTGATGGATCAGGCGGCCGGGCGCCATGCCCTCGCGGCGGCCGACCAGTTCGCCGAGCGTTGCTGGCAGCACGCCAAGCGGTCGGACTGGGAGACGACGCCGCCGCTCAATGCCCAGGCCCTGCTCGACATGCTGTCGCCGGCGGCCCTGGTCGTGGTGATCAGCGATCTCTACCTGTCCGACGAAGATACCGATGCCCTGTCGGACCTGCTGCATCGCTGCCAGCAGTCCTACCGGGAAGTCGTCGTCGTCGTGCCGGACTCCTGGCCCTATGAAGAGGCGCTGCTGCGCCGGGGCCCCGTCAAGATGCGGGCGTTGGAGGGGATCTCCTTTCCCGACGAAACCATCGCCTTCGCACCGCAGGCGCTGGTCGAGGTCGGGCGGTCGATCGCCGCGCATCACCATCGCTGTCTGGCCCGGGCCGAGGCCGGCGGTCTCTCCTCGGAGGCGTGGCCCTATCCGGCCGAGCCCCGGCTCGACGGCCGCGCGCTGGCAGACGCGTTCCGCGGCTGGTTCGACGGTGCCGAGGCGCTGTTCGATGCGCTGGGCGGGGCGCTGTGACGGCGGGGGTGCTGACCGCTGCGACGCTCGCCGCCGCGGCCGGCTGGTTGGTCATCCTGTATCTGCGACGTCCCCCGTTCGAGGCGTTTCGGCCATCGGCGGCGCGGTTCCTCAGCCGGTTCGCCGCCGTCAGCCCACCGCCCAGCCGTTTCGACCCGCGGGTCCTGATCCGCCGGTGGCGGCTCTGGCTGCGCCTGGCGGCGCTGGGGCTGATGGCCCTGGCGCTGCTGGACCTGCTGGGGCCGGGGCTGCTGGCGGGCGATCGTCGTCTCGGCGTGCTGGTGGTGGTCGATACGTCCTACAGCATGACGACGCGCAGCGGGCCGATGGACGGTTTGGCCGCGGCCGACACGGCTACCCGCGCCGATGCGGCCCGCGCTCTGCTGGACGCCGTGATCGAGCAGCTCGGCACGGTGGCGGATGGCGTCGCCGTGTGCAGCCAGGTTCTTCTGGTCGACGACCAGGTGCGCGTCGGCGGTCCCCTGACCGCCGCAACCCTGGACCCGGCGCCGCGCCCCCGCGGCGGCGCGGCGGCCGCGCTCAACGCCGCCGCCGGCCACAGCCCGGAGACCTGCCCGCCGACCCATGTGCTGGTAATCACCGATCTGCCCGCGTCTTCGGCGCTGTCCGCACCGGGCGACGGCCGCCGGGTGAGCTGGTTGACGGTCGGTGCGGCGGCGCCCAATGCCGGGGTGACGGACGCCCGCATGGTCGGCGGCGGTCTCTATGGGGCGCGGCGGGTCGAGGTGATGGTGACGACCGACAGTGCCGCCGCGCGTCCGGTCCTGGAGGTCATCGGCCCCGACGGGCAGGCGTTGGCGACGATGCGTCTCGACGACGAGGACGGCTCGGGCGATGGTGATGCCGGTGGCGACGGCGACGTCCAGCGGATTGGCTTCGAGCCGGCCGCGCGCGGCCTGCATCAGGTGCGGCTGCGCGATGGCGGTGCCTATGCCGGCGACGATCTGCTGCAGATCGATGTGCCGATGGCCGCGGCGTTGACGGTCAACTGGCGCGCGTCGGCGCCGTATCCGCCGGTGACGGCGTGGCGGCGGGTGACCGGTGCCGACGCGCAGCTCGATGTCGGCCCCGAGGCCGGGGCAGCGGCCGGCGCCGTCCTCACCTTGCGTACCTATGCGCGGACGATCGCGCCGGGATCGCCGATCATCGGGTATTTCGACGAGGATCACCCGATCCTCGACGGGGTCTCCCTGGATGTCTTCGAGGCGACGGCCCCGGCGCCGCCGGGACCGCTGCCGGACGGATTCGTGCCGGTGCTGACGGATCCCGCCGGGCGTCCGTGGATCGCGGTGGCCGCCGATCCGCGGACCGTCCTCGTGCCTGAATTCGAGGCGTCGGCCGATCCGGACCGGGCCAATCTCGCCGCAACGGTCTTCTACAACGCGCTGCGCTGGCTGTTGGCGGAGTGGCGGCCCCGCCTGGCGACGACGTGGCTGACGCCGGCGGGCGAGCCGATCCGCGGCGGCGGTGGGGAGGGCAGCCCAGGGCTCGGCGGGTCCGCGCTGCCCGCGCTGCCGCCGCTGGATCCGGTCGCCGACGCCGCTCCGCAGGCGCCGCTGTGGCCGCTGGCGGTGCTGGTCGCGGCGCTGCTCACGCTGGTCGACCGAGGGGTCTCGCTGCCTTGGCGGAGGCCGGCATGACGGCATGCGTCTGGCCGCTGGGCGGCATCGCTGCGGTCTTGGAACCGCTGCTCGGCCCCGCGGAGGTCACCTGTGCGGCCGGCCCGACCCAGGCCCGGATCGCGCTGGTCATCATGGCGGTCGCCGCGGTGATGGCCGGGCTCCACCTGATCTGGGATGCGGTGCTCGTGCGGCGGCCGGGCATCGGCCGGCGTCAGTTGGCCAATCTGTTGCTGCTGGTGGCCACAATGCTGCTCGGGACGGCGGCGCTTCGCCCGGAGCTGGCCGGCCGCGCCGAGGCGCCGCCGGGCCAGGTGATTGCGTTGGTCGATCTGTCGGAGAGCGTGACGCGCGACCCGGCGGCCTTGACGCGCGGCCTGGACGAGGCTGCCGATGCCGTCGAAGCGGGTTTGTCCGAGCCGTCGCCCGGCGATCGGTCGCCGCCCGGCAGCGGCCGGGTGATCGTCTTCGGCCGCACGGCGGCCACGGTGGCGGTGGCCGACCGGCCGGCGGAGATGGTGTCGCTGCTGCGGAGCGCGGCGGCAACCGCGGTCGCCGATGACGCCAGCGCGGGGACCGCGGCGCTGCAGGCGGCGCTGGACGCGGCTGACGACGACGAGGGCGCGGCGACAGTGCTGCTGATCACCGACGGGCACTGGTCGGATATCGACGGGGCCGGGCGCGTGGTCGCCCGGCTGCAGCGCCGCGGCATTCCCGTGCATGTCTGGCCCACCGGCAGCGATCGTGCCGCCCTCGGGTTGGTCGGTGCTGATATGGCGCCGGTGGTGCAGATCGGCGCAGAGGTGCCGCTGCGCCTGGTCTATGTCGGTGACGGCGCGGTGGGCGCCCGGCTGACGGTTGGCCGCGACGGTCAGCCGTCTTCGGGCGGGCCGTTGACCATCGCCCCATCGGATGGCTGGGTCCCGGTGCGCGCTGCCATGCGCATGGTCGATCGCGGCATGCGCTTCGTCCGGCTGGACGTGGAGCGGGCGGACGGTATCCGCCAGAGCCGCCGCCTCTACACCCTAGTCGTCGCGCCACCGCGGATTCTCGTGGTCGGGCGGGGGGGCTGGGCCGATGCCCTGCCGGCCGACGCCTACGAGGTGACGCGCGCCCAGCCGGGCGCGGCCCTGCAGCCGGCGCGGTTCGACGTGGTCGTGCTCGACGGGGTGCCGGCGGACCAGCTCGGCGCGGGCGAGATCGACAAGCTGATCGGCGCCCTGGCAGTCGGCACGGGTCTTTTGGTCGTCAACGGTCCCGGCGGTCCGCCGGACGAAGAGGCGCTGCTGGCCCGCTATGAGGAGGGACCGCTCGGCCCCTACCTGCCGGTCTCGACGGACCCGCGGTTGGCGTTGCTGGAGCCGCCGCCGCGTGACGTCACCCTGCTGATCGACATATCCGGGTCGATGGGTGGTTGGATGCCGGCGGTCCGGGCCATTGGCGGCCAGATCATCGACCAATTGCGCGACCAGGACAGGCTGCAGATCCTGTGGTTCAACAACCGCTCCGGCGATCTGATGCGCTCCGCGCCAGCGACGCCGGCCGTGCGGGCCGCGGCGCACCGGGCGCTGGCCTCGCTCACCACCTTCGGGGGCACGTCGGCGCCCACCGCGGCGCTGCAGCGGATCGCTGAGAGGCAGAGCAACTCCTGCGGCCTGTTCTTCATCAGCGACGGCGTGTTCGACGGTCGCCTCCACAACCCCGGCTGCGTGACCACCGTCTTCGAGATGACGGGGCGATCCAGCGTGCGCCGCCGGGACTTCGAGCAGTTTGGTCAAGTCGTGCCGGTGGCGCGCGCCGACCGGGTCGGCGAGATCCGGATGGTGTTCTTCGAGCCCGAGCCGCGGCCGGAGCATTTCCGGGCCGGCGCGTTCGTGCCCGCGCATGTGTCCGGCGACCCGGTGCTGACGCCGCGGCTCGCCGTCGATGGCGTGGCCATCACCTATGTCCGCCCGGAAGCCGAGTGGATCTCCAGCCATGACACCTATCCGTTCGATCCGGTTCTGGCGTACCGGGAGGCCGACGGCGGCACCGTGGGTGCCTTCACCGGCGCGATCCCGGATGCCTGGGCGCGGGTTCCGGACGGCCAGGCAGCGATTGCGGCGATGATCGATCGGCTGCTGGCCTGGCGGGACCGGGATCGCTATCTGCTGTCGTTCGACGACCGCGGCACGGCCGTCGGGTTGGCCGTCACCGTCGTCGACGCGCAGCTCGACCCGGTATCGGTCGGCGCCCTGGATATCGCGGTGACGACCGAGGAGGGCGAGACCCTGCCGCTGCGCGATGTCGAGACGGACCCTGCGCTCGGCCATCTCGCCGGCGAGTTCGATCTGCCCCGGCGCGGCGACGGAACCGTGCGGGCGCAACTGGTCTTGAGCGAGGCCGGCAGACGCCCCCAGAGGATCCCGGCCGTGCTGCCGGTGGCCGCCGCGGATGGGCCGGTCGCCGCGGCGGGCGAACGGTGGGTCGGCGACATCGACCGGCGATTCCTGAGGGATCTCGCGCGGCAGACGGGCGGGCAGGTGCGCCCGCAGCAGATCTCCTTCGCCGCCCCGACGGCGATCGGTCGGGCACAGCCGCTGCATTTGCCGCTGATCGCCGCGGCTGCGGTGGCGCTGGTGGCCGGGGTGGCCAGCCGGGGGCTGCGGTTGTGAAGGCGCGACCGGAACATCGGGCGGGGCTGCGGATTGCCGATTTGGCCACCGGCCGGGCGATCGACGACCGGGCAATCCCGCGGTTGTTGCGGGACCTGGCGCATTGCGGGTTGGAGGCGGCCTTGCGGCGCCAGCCGGTGCGGGCGCCCATAGCGGCGCTTGATGGTCTCGACCGGTTCGCCGACCGGACCGAGATCGCGGGCTCCCGGCGTCGTCGGGCGGACGCCTATCTCCGCCGGTCGGTGCTGCTGAGCGCGCCCGATCTCGCGCCGACGCCGATAGAGGTCCTGATCGCCGATCGGCTGCGGCCGCGCTCGATCCTCGCACGGGTACTGGCGCGCCTCGGGCTGGACCGGGACGAGGCGTCGAGCGCCTTGCTGTCGGGTCCGACGATGCTTGCCGCGCTTGCCCGAGTCGGGTGGAGCGATGTCCGCTTCCAGGCCAGCTGCCTGACGCTCCTGCAATCCGTGATGGCGCGATCCGTGGTGTTCTATCCCGACTCACCCGCGCTGGAGATGGTGTCGCCGGGCCCGCTGTGGATCGCCGCGGCCCATGCGACGCTCGGTGCCGCGGCGGTGCGGGAGGACGCTCGGGCGGCTGCGCGTCGTGAGTCGCTGGGGGCGGTGTTCATCGCCTGTGCGGGGCGGGAACCGGCCCCCACCGCAATGGATCGCTGGGTGCTGGAAGAGCTGCGGCGCGCCACGGCCGACTGGCCCCAAGCGGCGAGCCGGGCCTTGGCGCGCTATCTGGACTCTGTCGGGCCTGATGATCCGGCGATGCCCGACGGCCCGGCCGAGGGCGGAACCTCCGGCTCAGCGCAGCAAGAGCCGTCGGTGCCCAGAGGTCGCGCCTTTGTTTCGACAAGCACACGCTTTAAGGATATTGTTCCGCGTCTTCTCGCAAGACGCGACTGATCCTCTTCGCCTGTGTCAGCCGATGGGCGCGAATGTTCGATCCGAAAATAACGGCAAAGCTGCAACAACGCCATCGATCGACGCTGAGCGACCTCCGCGAAGTCGAGGATCATCTGAACAGCCGGTTTGCCGACATGGCGCCGCAGATCCGCGCGTTGATCCTCGCCATGGCGAGCGGCGAGGCGCTGCTTCTCGTCGGTCCGCCGGGAACCGCGAAGTCGCGCCTGGTGCGGGCGCTCTGCCAATGTCTGGGTTTCTTGAACGAGAAGATGCAGCCGGCCTCAAGTGGCCAAGGCTATTTCGAGTATCTGTTGACTCCCTTTACCGAACCAAGCGAGCTGTTCGGGTATTTTAATTTGAAAGAAGCAATGATTGAGGGGAATTTCTCTAGAATTGAGGAGGGGATGATGCAGAACGCTAAGGTCGTCTTCCTCGATGAGATATTCAATGCAAGCAGTGCGATCTTGAATTCGCTGTTGAGCTTCATGAACGAGCGGAAGTTCCATGACCGCGGGGTGACCCGCGACGTGGCGCTTAAGTGTCTGTTTTCGGCGACCAATCAGATTCCCAGCGCGTCGGAGCTGCGGGCGGTGTTCGACCGTTTCCTGTTGCGTGTCTGGGTCGACAACGAGCCCGAAGAGCCGAACCGCATCGAGGACCTGATTGCCGCCGGATGGCGCGAGACCCATGGCCATTCGGAGGTGCCCGTCAAGCCGACCCTGCTCGGCGGTCTGGAGCGCCTGCGCAGCGATATCGAAGCCCGGTCCGGCGCCGGCGAGCTGGTGCCGGTGCGCGGCTCGGAAGACTATGTGAAGCTGTCCGGCCTGATCCGCCAGATGCGGCGGAGCGGTTTGTCGGAGGTCTCCAACCGGCGGTTGATCAAGTTCATTCGGGTCATGCTGATCAACATGCTGTACCGCCAATCCAAAGGTGATACGCGCCCAGGTCTGCAGCCGGAAGATCGCCTGTGCCTGCTGCGGTACGGCGCGGACCAGGACACCCAAGCCCAGGTCAGCGAGATCGAGAACCGCGATCTCACCAAGTACTGAACAGCCCGAACCGTCAACGATTCTGCCCGCCGATGCATCTGGATATCGTGGCGCCAACCGTGTGGCAGGGGGTGGCGGAGCCTGTGTTCGCCGGCCATCCTCCCGAAGTGCGCCGCAGCGCGTGGATCGCGTTGCGCGCCGCCCATGATCACCATATCGGCCTGACGCCGACGGTGGCGCGGGACTTCGCCGTCTTGATGCCGGTGCCCAGCCTTGCCGGTCCCGTGTCGACCCGCAACGCGCTGGCGGCCTATCTGGTGGAGGCGCTCGCACTGGCGCGCGGCGCGTCGGGGGACCGGTCCCTCGCCGCCCCGGACAGCGATCGCAGCCGCCGGCTATGGCGCCTGATCCCGCACGCGCTGGTCCTGCAGATGATCGTGCTGCCCGCCGCCCGGATGGTCAATCAGGCCATGGGCCGGGTCGTGCTGTTCGGGGATGCTCAATCCCCGCTGTCCCACCGCGACGACGCGGTCTGGCGTGGCTATGCCGGCGCCTTCGATCGGCGTTTCCCCGGTGTGCTGGAGCGGTGGCGGCAAGACGGCGACGGGGTGACCCGGTTGCTGCACGGTTTTGCGCTGCAGGGCGTCGTGCAGCGGCGGCTGGGCCAGGTGGTCCTGCCGGGACCTCCGACCTGCGAGCGGACGGATGCGACGGCCTTGCCGCTGCCGTCGCCCGACCCGGCGCTGGTCGCGTTGCTGGCCACCGCCCGGCCGCGGGTGGCGACCTCGGTGCGCCGGATGCAGCCCCCGAGGCCGGTTCGCCGCTCGCGCCAGCAGGACCATCAGGCGGAGCGGCCCCGCGAAGAAGGGGTGGTCGGCATTCGCGTGGCACGCTCGATCGAAGAGGTCGACGGCATGCTGCTGAGCGAGCATCTGAACCCCCCGCCGATCAAGCTCGACCGGCTGCTGAACAACGAGTTCCTGGTCTACCACCGCCCGCCGCGCCGGGTACCGCGGCGCACCGTCTTGCTCGTCGGGATCGTGCCGCAGGTCTTGGCGCTTCGGCAGGCCGCCCTGGCCAAGGTCGCGTGGATCGAGGCGATGGTGTGGATCGCCCGTACGCTGTGGCGGGCGGACTGCCGCGAGTCCGACATCCGCTGGGTGGAGGCCCGGGCCGACGGCGTCTCCGTCAGCGGCTACAGCCTCGACAGCGACGGGCCGCCCCCGGCCGTCGGGGCCGACACCGTGGAGCCCGGCGACCGGATCCGCTTCACGTCGCTGTGCGGCTGGACGCCGGACTTCCTCGACCGACGGCCGAACGGCCGGCTGCGGCCCGTACGGTCGGGCCCACCGGCGGAGGAGGGGCTGGTCAGGCCCTCCACGGACCGTCTGCCGGACCTGATGGCCGCCGCCTGCGGCCGGTCGCCGGACGGCGACGATATCGGCGTCGACGACTATGCCATCGTCCATGCCTTCGTGCTGATGGGGTGGGATCGGCCCGGCACGCTGTCCGCCGATGCGCTGCGTCAGGCGCTGGTGCGGGCGCATACGGGTCTCGGCCTCGGGCACCGACCGAAGCAGTCCACCAGCCTCACCGTGATACCGGCGGGCGCGGAGGGGCCCGAGCCGTGGTGCCATATCGACGACCAACACGGCCTGCAAACCGCCGAGCCGCCGGACCCCGCCGACGGACCGTGGGGGACCGACGAGACGCCCGACGACATCCTGATGGGGCGGCTGATCGACTTCTGGACGCAATCCGCACGCAGGGCGTTCGATCTTGCCGATTGATCTCCATTTCGGCCGCCTGAACGCCTGGCAGGCTCTGCGGGTGAGTGCCGACTGTCGCGAGCATTGGCCGACGCTGCGCGCCCTGCAGCCGCGCCTGAAGCTGGAGCCCAGTGGGCCGCATTGGTGGATCCTGGTCAACAGCCCTTCCGAACAGCACAGGGCGCAGGTTGCCGCGTGCGAGGCGCTGTTGAAGGCATGCAACGACGCGGGCGCGCCGATCGCCGCCGAGGACTTGCGGGCCCCTCGCGAACCGGACCTGCCGGCGCTGGCCGATTGCCTGGGCGTTCTCGCCCTGAACGTGACCGAGATCGCGCCTGGTGACGCACAGCCGATGGAGCCGGTGGCGGATCTGTCGATGGTCCTGGCGCCGCTGGATCGCGTGCCGGGACTCGAGGCGGCGCTGGCGGAGTTGACCCGGGCCGACAGCGCCCCCCTGATCGATGCTGCGTTCAGCGATGACGGGCTGTGGGGTTTCTTCTGGTTCGAGGCCGATGCGCGCCGGGGCTCGTACCTGTCGCTGCTGGCGGACCTGCGCCGCCGCTTCGATGCCTTCACGCTGTGCGGCTGGGCGACGGGCGCGGGCCTGCTGCTGTTGCCCGAGGAGCGATCGGTGACCGACGCCGTCGCCTACGCCTTCTCGCGGGCCTGGAGGAATCTGAGGGATCAGCCCCTCGGTCCCGGTCGGGCGCTCGCCGTCTTCATCGACACGACTGACAGCACGAAGCCCTATTGGCAGATCGAATGCGATCTGCCGGCATCGCCGTCCGGCGCCTTGGAGACGAGCATCCCGACCACGGTCGACATCTTTTCGGCCGAGTTGACGTCGACACCCGAAGCGCTGCGTGCGTTGAACGCGCAGATCGCCAAGGCGTCACCCTCCGCCGGCTATCGGCTGCAACTGGAACCGATGCCGACCCGCGTGCGCCAAGGCGAGACGGTCGAAGCGCTGGAACGGCAGCGCGACGAGATCGAAGAGAAGATCGATGTCTACCGGGCGATGGAGCGCAGCCGGCCGCGTCTGATGCGCTTCGCCTTCGATCAGCTTCCCGCCTTGGCCGACTTCATCACGCGGCTGCCGATCGAGGCCGTCGATCGCGGACGCGTCCGATATGCCTTCCAGACGACGATCGCCGACCGGGCCGGCTGCCATTGGCTGTGCTACGACCCGGGCGAGGCGCTGGAGCAGGCGTTCTTTCCCTATTGGCATTGGCAGGCCGATCCGGCGTCGCCGATCGTCTTCGCGGTCGATCCCTACTGGCGCCTGGAGGCGCTGCGGGAGAGCCGGACCGAGGTCTTCGTACCCGACGGATACCGTCTCAACCCGCCCCTGCGCGCCGCCGTGGCCGTGGACTTCGACGGCTATGTCCGCGAGCAGCTTCGCCTGTGGACGCAGCACGGCGGCGCGCGGTTCACGATACCCGATGCGCCCTATGTGGTGTTCGGACCGGCGCCGGAAGCCCGGCGGCTGACCGTGGATGTACTGGATCGCGACGCGTTCCAGCCGCTCAGCCAACGCCTGCCCTGGATCAACGACAACCTGATCCTGCGCGAAGCCGTCGAAGGAGACTCCTTCGTCGCCGAGGCGGCCCGCCATGCCGGACGGGTGGCGATCCTAAACCGGCTGGAGAACGACGCCGACGCCGCCCATGCGCGCCTGGACGCCGACGCGGCTGACCTGCAGGCGTCCTTGCGCCATGGCCTGGCCGAGCTGCTCAATCGCCTGGCGGTCGAGATCGAAACGACGGCGGACCGGACCACCCAGGCCGTGAGGTCTATCGAGCACTTCTCCGCGCGGCTGATCGCCCTTGATGAGATCGTCCACGACGCCCTGAAGATCGCCGATCGGGCGGAGGATACCGCACGCAAGATCCCGCCGACGGTGTCGGCGTTGGAGGGTGATCGTCGTCGGATCGCAGCGCAGCTGCGCGCGACGCTGAACCGGGCCGATCACATGCACGCCGCCGCCGAACGGCGCATGCAGACGGTTCAACGGCGGCTGCAGGCTCTGAGGCAGAGGCTCGACGATGTCTGGTGACCCCGCCGCCCCGACGGCCACCGGCGCCGATCGCCTGGACGCTGCTGAGCGGCGTCTGGAGGCTGCGCGCGAGCGGGCCGGGCGGGAGATCGCTCGCCTCCAGGCACCGGCGGCCGATGCGCGCGATCGGCTGCGCAAGACCGACAAGACCATCCGGCGACACACGGCAGCGCTGCTGGCGAAGCTGGCGCTGTACCAGCAGCGTTGGGCTTGGCCGGCGCGTTCCTTCGATGATCGCATGCGCCGCGAGACGGCGGCCGTGAACCGCCGGATCGCCTGGCTTGAGGTCAAGGCCGTAGGGCTTTCGATGCGGCTGTGGTTCGCGCGCAACTGGCGCCGGTTGGCGATCGGGGCGGCGGTCTTGGTGTTGACCGTCCTGGCGATCCGCTATGGCCCCCTGGTGGTGGCCGAGGCGGAGAGGTTGTGGGAACGGTTGGTGACGTTCTGGCAGTTTCGAGGCGGGGCCGTCGGAGAGCCGGCCGATTCCTGGAGCGTGTCGCCATGAGCGGCCGTTTTGTCCGTCCCCTCGGCGACGAGCCGCGCTTGCGGCTGTCTCGTTCCGCGCTGCTTCAGCGGTTGCCGCGGGCGGCGGCGGTGTCCCGCTTGCTGGGCGCGAGATGGGCCGGTCTCGGGGTTCTGGGCGTCGTCCTCGCCGGGTGCGCCTGGATCGTCATCAAGCGCTTCTACCCGGTCGATGGCCCGGCCCGGCTGCTCTACTGGCTGCACGATACCCTGTTGCTGCCGCTCTGGGGCTGGCTGTGGCATGCGGCGGGCGCGATCAGCCTGACCTGGCTGGTACCGGCCGGCGTGTTTCTGGCGGTCGGCCTTGCCGGCTATGCCAGCAATCGGTCGATCCTGCGGGCCCTCCAGCGCGGCACCCTCATTCGCACCTTGCCGCCGGCGCGGCTGGCGGTGCTGCATCTTCGTCTGCTGCAGCGGCTCCAATCACGGTTCCGGTCGATCCTGTATGCCACGGCGGTTGCCGAGAGCGAGGCGGTGAAGGCCGTGGAGACGGTCCGCCTCCGTGCGCTTTCGGGGGCGCCCGTGCCGGCCGAGGACGTCGCCCGGGCCCTCGGCCGGTCGCTGCTGGCCCATGACCTGGCGGCCGCGCGCCGGCATCCGGCGCGCCAGGCCGATGCCGCCAGGCTGCTGCATCACGCCGTCGTCTGCGCGGATATCGCCGGGACGAACGGCGACTTGGCGGCGATCGCCGGGCCGCTGGCCGCGGTGGTGACGCGTCTGCGCACGGTGGTGCTCACCCTCCCGGGCAAAGCCGCATTGGCCGACGCCGCCGAAGCCGCCTTCGCCGCAGCGGGTTCGCAAGATGCGGCCACCGGCGAAGGCCTGCCCGCGCGCTTGCCGGCCAGTTTGTCGATGCTGTTCAACCGCTACGCCGCGCAGGTGGAGCGAGGACTCCATACCTCGGTCGCCGCGGCCAACCGTATGGTCCTGCCCGAACAGGTCGATAGCATCGGCTGGACCTGCGCCTTGCTGTGCGCTGTGGGGATCTTGCAGCGCCGCGGCGATGCAGCACAGCTCTCCACCTTTGCGGAGGACATCTTCCGGCTGGGGGTCGCGCTGGATGCCGAAGGCCGGCACGACCCCGGCGACGCGTCGGCCGCGGCGCTCGCCGAGGCCATTGCGGCGGTCGATCCGTTGTTTCTGATGCGCGGCGTCGGCGACCGCTCGAAGAACGTCGGGTCGTCGTCGATCTGGCATCACTGGGGTCGCGCGGCGGCAACTGGTCCGGGGGCAGCGCCTTGAACGCCCTGCTGCGCCGCTGGCTGGACGCCAAGCTGGCCGACCGCATCGGGCTGGAACGGATGCCGCGCCTGCGGCATCGGATCGACTTCGTCCTGGTGTTCTTGGTCGTTCTGGGGGTGACGTCGCTCGGAGCGGTCGGGCTGCTCGCCGGCTGGATCCTGGATGCGCGGGGCGCCTTCGTGCAACAGCCGTTCCGCGCCGTTCCGGATGCCCGCATCCTCCACAACCTTCGCGACGATCCGAACGCCGCGCCGTTTGCCGACATGGCGTTCGATGCCGAACGCCGGACCTTGCTGGTGCTGCGGGAGGACGGGCGGCTCCATCGGCTCGATCTCCGAACGCGGGTCTGGCGCGAGGTGGTGGATGCGCCGGCCGACTTCGCGGGTCCGTTCTCTGCGCTGCAGAGCGGCTGCGGACCCGCGGCCGATCCCGACCGTTGTCCGGCACCGTCCGCCGTCTGGGCGATCACCCGGTCCGGGGCGTTGGCCCGGCTCGACGGCGACGGCTGGCGGACGCTGATCTCCGACACCCGGTTCGTCGGTCTGTCCGGTGCGGCGGTCTCCCAGGACGCCTTGACGGCGGTCGCCGTCTCCGACGATGGCCGCTGGATCCTGCTGGCCGCCGGGACGGAGGGGTTCGGTCTGTTCGACGCCCAGTCCGGCACCTGGCAAGCCGTCGACCCGGCGGACCAGCGCGCCCTGCGGCGTGGGCAGCCGCCGGGTGGAGACACCCGGCTGGCCTTCGCCGGAGACCGCTTCTGGGTGGGCGCTGAGGGGGGCCTGTCGAGCTTCGCTCCTGTAGGTGGCGGCACCGACGCCTTGGCGGCGGTTTCCGGCCCCGTCCTCGATCTCGACAGAGCGGCCGACGGCACGCTGCTGGTGCTCAGCGAAGAGGCCTGCGAAGGGCCGGGCGCGGCTTGCCTGCATCTCAATCGCATCCGCAACGGCAGCGTGGAGAACATCCTCGCGGAGCGGGAGCACCACCCCAGTCTCAATGGATCGGCGGTGTTCCACGCCGGCGCGGTGCCGGAAGGGGTGGTGGCGGTCGCCGCCGACGGGGTCTATCTCTATCTTGAGGGCGAGCGGCACTGGCGCCAGCTCGCCGCCGGCACGGTCGTCGATGCGTGGGAAGGCACCGGCACGGCAGGCCTCTATGTCGTCATCGGTGACTCGGTCCTGCAGTTTCGCGACGGTCGCCAGGTCGGATCCTGGTCGTTGGCGGGCTTTTTGGTGCGCCACTTGCTACCCGTCGCCGGTGGGGCACCGCTGCTGGTGGGACAGGGCGGCGGCGTTGCGGCGCTGGCGCCGGACGGCAGCCTGACCGAGATGTTCCCGGTCCAGGCCAGCGCCATCGACCCGACATCGGTGCACGCCGGCGCAGCGGTCGGCAGCACCGTGTTGCTGGCCGGCCGAGACGGTCTGCTGATCCACGACGTTCGGCGACGGACCTATGTCGACCAGGCGAGCCCGACCGAGAGGCTGATCTCTTCGCCGACACGCTTGGTGGCGGCGGGTCGGCGTCTTTGGGCCGTCGATGACGATCAGGGATGGGCCGCTGCCGTCGATCTCGGTCCGTCGGCGCAAGGTCCGGTTACGATCGCCGACGAGATCCTGGTCGGCCGTGGCTGGACCGGCGTCCATCCCGACGGGGCGGGACTGCTGGTCACGCCCCCCGGCGCGCCGCCGCGCCACCTGCAGTTCGGCGGACAGGCGATCGCGGCCACCGCCTTGTGGCCCGACCCGGCGGGCCGTACCGACATGATATCCGCCCTGGTCGCCGGGGATGTCGGACCCGATGGATCGCTTTGGCTCGCCGACCGCCAGCGCGTCCAGCGCTACGACACCCGCGCACGCGCCTGGTCGATGGCCCGGGTGCCCGATCTGGATGGTCAGGCGATCGTCGATGTCGCGGTCCATGGCGACGATCTGCTGGTCGTCGGCAGTCAAGGCTTGCTGGTTCGTAACGAGGATGCGGTCCTCGGCGCCGGTCCCGGCATGCCCGTCGCGTCGTCGCGCATCAGCGACGCCGTCGCGGATGGCGGGCTGATCTTCATGGCCGGCGACGGGCAGGTCGCCGCCTACGGCACGGTCGCGCGCAGGGTTCACCAGACCTGGCCGATCGCCGGAGACCGTCCGCTGATCAAGGGCGTCTTCAACGGGATGCCCTTGCTGCATGCCGGCAATGTGGCGCAACTGGGTCGCCAGTCGCTGTCGGTCGACAACGCCGAGATCGTCGATGTCGCCCGATCCGGCGAGGACATCGTCACCCTGCAGCGGTTGCGCGGTACCCAGTTCGTAGCGGTTTTCGGCGACAACGGGGCGCGCTGCGTTTTCCGGCGGCCCGAGCCCGGCGGCGCGCGTCTCGACGATGCCCGATCGCTCGACGATGGTCGCCGGATCGCCGCGCTGCTGAACGGCCGGCTGGAGATCTATGACGATCGCCTGCGCAGTTGGCAGATCGCCGGGCCGGACGTGCCGGCGGCCGAGCGGCTCTACCGGCTGGCGGATCATCTCGCGGTGGTCGGCGCCGGCGGTCTGACGGTGGCGCCGCTGGACCGCATCCGTGTGGCCCAGAGCTGTTCGACGGCGCCGGTCCGGGCGCCGTGGGGGACTCTTCCGGCGGCTCATATCGCGGTCGACGAAGCGTCTGCGACGGCGGCTCTGCTGAACGCGGCCGGGGTGGTCCAGCGTTGGCGCGGCGGCCGGATCGAAACGGTGCTGCCCGCGCCGAACGGCGGCCCCGATCTCAGCCGCGCGCGGCGCGTCTACCGGGACGGCAGCCGGCTGATCTTCTATGCCGGCCGGACCCTTTGGATCTACGACCTCGATACCCGCAACTGGCGCGCGGTGGAGATACGATTGGGCGATCCGAGCGATGCCCTGGCCGATCTAGATCTCCGCGTCGAGGCCGGCGGCTGGATCGTGACCGGCTGGACGAGCGCCGGGCGCACCCTGTCGGCGATGGTCGATCCCGGCGACGCGGCGATCGATCTCGACACGCCTTTGGTGCCGTTGTTCTTGCCGGCCTTTCCTTGGGCGCCGGCGCGCCTGGTCGACGTTGCCGAGATCGACGGGGACCGCTGGGGCGTGTTGCTCGACGACCGATTGATGATACTGGATGCCGCGACGGGGCGGTGGATGGGCGGGCTGGCGCTGCCCCATGCCGATCGCCGGCGCAGCGTTCGGAGGTGGGGCGACCGCTTGGTCGTGGCCGAACCGCGGAGCGGCCAGCCGGACCGCGTCTATCTTGTGCCGCAGAGTCCGCCCGGACAGTCGGCGCGCCCGGCCGAGCACGTGCTGGAACCGGCGACCGGCGCGCGCCATCTGATCGGGGCTGGCGGTGAGTACCTTTGGGCCGTCGGGCCGGATGACGCGGTGCTGTCCTGCCCGTTTCGCCCCGGTGCGTCCTACCCGGCGGCGTGCAGCCGCGCGTTGGGGCCGGCGCTGAGCTTGCGCGCGGGCGACGTCGAAGCCGCCTATCAGCAGCCTGGCTGGTGGCTGGTGCGGGCGGCCGGTGCCTGGACGGTCATCGACCGAGCCGCGCGGGTGGCCCGGCCCGTCACCGGGCCGCTGGACGGCGTGACCCGCCCTCAGACGGTATTCCAGGAGAACGACCGGCTCTATCTCCTGGCCGATGACGGCCGGCTGCTGACGGTCGATGCGGACGCCCGCAGCCGGGAGGTGCTGGCCGGGGTCTCCGCGCTGGGCCGGGTGGCCGGCGAATTGGCGGCCCGGATCGGCGTCCAGGTAGTCCGGCTGCCCGATGGGGTGCCGAGCCCGCCGAGCGACCTGATCGGCTGGCCGGTCGATGCCGCCGACATACGCACCTCGTCGATCAATGCGGATCGCACCGCCGCCGCCCTGCTGCGCGACGGCACGCTGCTCGCCCGACGGCACTATGCGTCGGCGGCGGCATCGGCGGCGGAAGCGGATGACCTGTTGTCTATGCCCGGCGCCCCCGCCCTGGCGGATCCACGGGCCGTCTTCCGGCTTGACCGCAGCGACGACCGGCCGGCCTGGTTGATTCAGGACCGCAGCGCGCTGGTGCTGGCGACCCCCGGACAATGCCCGGTGGACGATCCCGAAGCGGATGGTTCCGAAGAGGGACCGTCGCAGCAGGAGGACGCCGCCGACGAGGACGCCGCCGTTGGCACGGTCGCCGATCAAGAGGTGCCGGGGGAGGCCACGGCGGCCGATACCGCGCCGCCGCCGCCGCCGCCGATGATCGACTGCGTCGAAAGCCGCCGGCTCGATCTGCCGGCGGCGCCGGAGGGTGCGGATCGCATCGTCACCGCCGCCAATCTGGGTGGTGACGTCCTGACCGTTCGGCTTTCCGACGGGGCGGCCTACCGGTATCGCCTCGATGCGCCGGCCGATGGGACATCCGCCTTCGAGACGTCGGCGGCCGCCTGGCTACCGGGGAGCCGGCTGGCACGACTGGCCGACAGGGCTAGCGTGTTGCGCGCCAGGATCGCCACGGCGCCCGACGGCGTTGAGCGCCTGGACCTGCTGCGCGGCGAGCCTGGGACCGACGGATGGGCGGTGTTGCGAAGCGACGTGGCGGGGCTGTCCTTCGAGGGCCACCAGCTCGACCGGGCGTCACCGCAGGACGCCCTGAATGCCGGGTGGTTGCGCTGGGATCGAACCGCCCGGACGTTCGAGGTCGCCGGCGCCGCCGGCCCGGTGGCGATGGCGCCGTCGCAATTCATCCAGGCCGGCCGCTTCATCGTTTCCGCCCCCGGCATCGCGCTGCGCACCGGCATGCAGGAGATGGCGGTGGCCAACCGGTACGGTGTGTGGCGCTACGCCGATCTGGCCCCGTCGGCCACGGGGCAGCCTGCGGGCCAGGGACCGGTCTTCACGCCGGTCGATCTGCCGGGGCTGGTCGCGGCGGCACACGGGCGGTTCCGGTTGGCCGATGGCCGCAACGTCGACGCGGCCGGCGTCGTCGCCATGGACGCCGACAGCCATCGCGAGATATCCGGCGGCCTGACGGTGACGGAGACGTTGCGCGGTGGTGGCTTGAGCTTCTCGCTATCGCGGGCAGGCGCCACCGTCGATCCGGTCGGTGCGCAGGGTTTCCTCTGGGACCAGCGGTCCGATATCGGTCTGCGCGACGGCGATATCGTGATGGTGACGCCGCTCGGCCTCGTCAGGCCGGACAGCCTGTCGGGTATCGTGCCCTTGCCTGCCGGCGGGCCAAGCAGCGCCTTCGACGTCGTGAACGAAGACGGTCTCTATGCCCGTTCATCCGACCAGGTGTGGTGGCGGCTGACGGATGCCGGATGGGTTCGCGCCGCCGACCCCACGACCGACCGGTCGATGGTCGACACGCCGCAGTGGCATTGGCACATGCGCGGCGGCGTGGCGCAGATCGCGCCGGCCGCCGGGGCGCCCGACTGGCGCACCCAGCGAGACGGTATGGCCTTCGTGGCCGACCGGATCCTTGCCTTGGGATCGGACGGTGGCGCCGTCGTGTTGCTGACCCCGAACGGCACCACCCTTGCCGCCGATGCGGGGGCGTTGCACCGGGCCGGGATGCGGGTGGCGGATCTGCCACCGGACACTGATCTCGACAGCCTCCGGCTATCGCCCACCGAAACCGTGGTGGTCGCGGGCCGGCGGGGCGGTCGAACGCTGTGGGACGGCCAGCGGCAGGCTTGGGTTCTGCCGAATCCGGGACGCGATCCAGTCGTGCGGCGCAACCCGGTCGACACGCCGCTGATGCAGATCGGGATCGACGGCGGTGCCTCCACGGTCACGACGCCGGTCCGGCGGCTCGACGGCACGGCCGCCCAAGCGCGCCTGACTTGGTCGGCGGGTGCATTGCTGCCGATCGATCACGCCCAGGACGTCTTCGTCGAGGGCAATCGCGTCATGATCGCCACCCAGGCCGGGCTGGAGATACGCACGCCGGCCGCTGCCACCTGGCGCCTGGACACGCGCATCGACGGGCAGGACCAACCCCGGGCGATCGTCCGCATCGGCCGACCCGACCCGGCGCCCCACCGGGTCCTCGCGCGCACGGCCGATGGCGCCTGCTACGAGCTGACAGCGGCCACGCCGCAGCCCTGCGGCGATGCAGCGTTGCTCGACCGGCTGCGCCTGGCGCGTACGGCCTTCTGGCACTGGGTCTTCGCGCGTACGCCTCTGGGTGTCTATCTGGACAGTCAGGGTAGCGCCCTGCCGCCGCCGATTGACCGTGTCGGCGGTAGTGCCGGACCGGGATTGCCGCATGATCGGCCCACCGACGCCATGCGTTGCGACGGCCGCGGCTACACGGCCTGGGGCGGTTCGCGGATCAGCGTGCATGACGGCGCCTTCGCGCTCGGCTCGGCACGGACCTTCGAGATGCTATCGCGGGACTGGCAGCTTCTGTGCGTGGCGTCGGCTGTGCCGATCGGTCAGACGGTGGTGCCGGCGGGTGCCTATGCCTTCAGCGGTGCGTCGGCGTTGGCGTTCGACGGGACGTCCTGGCGGTCGGTACCCGAGTTGGCGGGCAGCCTCGCCAGGCTGCAGGCGGGCGACCTCGTCTATGCCGCCGGACGGCTGCGTCTGGTCTTGGACGGCGCGCGACTGCTGTTCGAGCACAACCGCCTCGACGGCGTCTGGCGGCCGATCGACTGGATCGGCGGACGCTGGACCATCGATGCGATCGAGGCCGGGGTATGGGCCTATGGCACGCCCTGGATGGCGACCCCGGCCGGGCTGGTGCGGTTCGCGCGGTCCCAGGGCCGGATCGAGGTCGATCCGGCGCAATTGCGCATCGTGCCGATCGGTGGTGCGGACGGGTGTCCTATCGACCGGATCGAGACGCTGGACGGCGAGACCGCCGCCATCCCCCGTCAGGCGGGGACGCCGACCCGGCTGCGCTGCCGGGACGGTCGGGTGATGGCCGGTATCCTCGACGGGTCTCGCGACGCGGATGCGTTGGCCGTGCAACCGGCCGATCCGTTCGCCACGCGGACGCTGATCGACGAGGAGGGGTGGACCTGGACCGCCAACAGCCCCGATCCCACCCGGCGGGGCAGCATGGCGGTGGTGCTGCGCGATCGGTCGCTGCGCCTGACCGGCGGCCGGTTCGATGCCGACCGGCTGGGTGCCGTCGCCGCCGTCGAGCCGGGGTGGCTGGAGCTGATCACCGATCACGGTTGGCTGCGCAATCCTGAAACGGATATCGGGTTGCTCGACAGCCGCCTCGGATCGGTCCAGCCGCAAGGGGGAGTGCAGGCCGCAAGCCGCGACGTCGATCGCCGGGGCGACCCGATCCTGTGCCTTAGCGGCCGTGGTGGCGAGACGGTATGGCGGCCCGACACCGACACCGCCCGGGACGACCGGTGCGGGACGTTTGCCGGGCTGACGGGGCTTTGGGAGGGCCGGTTGCTGGCCGACGGTGTCCAGTTCCGGGGGTACACGGCGGAGGGCGCGCAGGCCTTGAGACGGCTGGAGGACGGCCGCTTCTCCGACATGATCGTCCGCGGTTTGCCGGCCCCGGTCCGGTCGACGGCCGCGGGTGGGACGACACTGATCGTGCCGACAGAGATCGGTGCGACCGGCCTTGGGGATACCGGTGTCGTCCAGGCGGTCTTCCTGGTGGGGCAGCGACCGGGCGATGGCCTCTACCGGGCGCGCGACGGCACGTCGTCGCTGGTGGCGGGGCGGGCGCTGTTCGATCTGAACGGTCTGACGTCCACCGCTTGCCCGGCGTTGTCGGAATGGCTGACCCGTCTGCCGGACGACGCACGGGTGATGCAGGCGATGCCGGTGGCCGACGGCGCCTTCAGCGTCTTGGTCGAACGGGGGTACCGGCGCGATGAAGCGATCGGCAGATGCAACGCCCGCCGTCTGGGTGTCAATCTGCGCGCCCTGGATGTGGCGGACCGCTGGTACTTCAATAGGGGGCGGACGGACTGGCCGAGCGACACGGCGACGGTGCAGGTCACCTGGGATCAAGGTGGCGCCTATGTCCATACCCCAGGTGGCCTGATGCTGACCGTCGGACCGGGTCTGAGGGGGGCGAAGGGGCTGCGCCGGTCGGTGAACACGGGCGAGGCGGTGTTCCTGTTGACGGGGCACGAGATCTATCTGGCCGAGGCCGACGACCTGATTCACACGGTCTTCACCCGCGGGTCGGCCGGTCGAGCGGGGCCGGGGCTGGATATCATCGGCGGCAGCGCAAGACCCTGAGCGGGCGCCGGGCCGTCGGGTCGACGGCCTTGCCCATCTCACACGAGGTCCCGTCTGCAGATGAGGGAGGGCCGTCAATGCGGAGGATTTGTCGGCGACCGGCCAGGTCGCGTTGGCGTCTGCGGCGCGCGGGTGGCCAGGCTGCCCGGCGGCGGCGGACGGCCTGAGCCGGGGGGGCGCATCCGTGTCCAACGGCGACCGCCAGGCCGGGTCCCATGGGCAACCGTCGCCGGAGGCAGCCACCGATCCCGTCACCGATCGGCTGTCGATCGACGAGGGAGACCTGACGCTACGGATCCGGCAGGCCGGCTCGCGAGGGCGGCTCATCGGTAAGGGCCGGGACGCCTTTCTGGAGACGAATGCAGCCAGAGTGCGGTCCTGGATGGAGCGCGAAGCCCGGCATCGCAACGACCGGCTGGAGGCGTTGCGCCTGGGGCCGAGCCTGACGCCGCCGCCGACGGTGCATCCGCAGCCGCCTGCGATCGCCTCGTCGGTCCGCAAGGGGATTGGCCCATGGCCCTTCCACTTGTCGCGCCATCGGTTCCTTCGGCTGGGCATGTCCGATGACGATCGCATCGCGGCGGCCGCGTATCGTCACCGCCGCGGGCGCGTGCTCGACGAGCATCATGCCGCGCTGGAACCGGTGGCCGCACCGGCGGAGGCATCGTTGCGGGAAGCGCCGTCTCCGGAAGGCCCTTCGCCGATCTTGAACGATCTGTCCGGCGTGCTATCGGCTATCACGGCACCCGATACGCCGCGTTTTGCCGTCGACGCGGAAAACCCGGTCAGGCAGGGACGTCTTCTCCGGATCAACATCCGGATGACGGCCGTCGAACGGCTGCCTCTCTATCGGCTATCGGTCGTGTGGCCGGAGCGTCGCCTCGATCGCGAGCCGGTCTCCAATGCGACGGTGAGGTTGGCACTGCGGGCCTGGACGCTCGCGGCCATCGCGGTCTGCCTCGACCACCTGTTTCTCGACCGGGACGATTGCACGGCGGTGCGGATCGCGGTGCACGGGCACACGGCGTCTGGCAAGTCGGACAGGCGCCTTGCGGACGCCGCCTTCAACAAGGGCGAGTTCCTGCTGGAGATCGGTGCCGGATCCACCTTGCAGAACCTGGACCCGTTGCCGGCGACGGTCCGCCTGGCCGAGATCCCCGTCGAGTGGATCGATAGGTTGCGCCCCGATTGGGCGCCAGCCCGTTGAGGGCCGGTCACCGGCGATCGGGCTGACGCGGCGCTTCGCTGGGACGACCCGGCGCGGGTGGTGCCCGCCCGCCCGGCCACGCCAGCCGGGCGGGCGTCTCGCGTCTGGATCTCGACGCTACGCGGGGTTCGCCCTGCGGTGGAGGCGCCGTCGCCAGATCAGGGATTGCCCGGTGTAGACGAGGATCGCCATGCCGATGGCGCCGGCCACGGCGAAGCCCATCACGAAGATGACATCGATCGCTCCACCGATATCGGCGAAGGTGGAGTGCGTGACCGACAGGATGAAGACGATCGCGACCACGGCGCCGATCGGCATCGATAGCTGCGACAGCAGGAACTTGCGCCAACTCACCGCCCGATCCCGCACCAGCACGTACAGGTAGGCCGCCGCAATCGATATCGTGCCGACGAACATCAGCCAGAACAGTCCGCGCCCGAACACCTCTTCCAGCAAGGCGAAAACGACGCCGGTGGAGATGTCTGTCATGTCGATGCCTCCTTAGGTGCGGCCACGCAACATGGCCTGATAGGTTGCCTTCACGGCGACTTCCTTGATGAGCCAACTGACCCAGAGTTCCTCCAGCGGGGCGATGATGCCGGGGAAGGACGGTGTCAGATTGTTGTCGTAGTCGAACTCGATCAGCATCGCGCGGCCGATCCGAGTGGTCAGCGGACAGGAGGTGTAGCCGTTGTAGCGCGCGCTGCCTTCCTGGCCGACGATCGCGGAAACCAGATGGTCCACGACCACGGGCACCTGCCATTTGACGGACGCCGCCGTCTTTCCCTTGGGCACGCCCGCCACGTCGCCGAGGGCGAAGATCGCCGGATAGCGCCGGTGGCGTAGGGTCTCCCGGTCCACCTCGACCCAGCCCTGGCCGACCCAGCGGTCGGTCCAGCTCAAGCCGGATTGGGGCACGAAATCCGGGGCGCGCTGCGGCGGCACGACGTGCAGGTAGTCGTACCGGATCTCCCGATCCCCGTCCGGCGTCGCGAAGGTGGCCATCCGGCGCCCGGCGTCGACCGCCTTCAGGACGTGACTGTACAAGGCGTCGATCCCGCGATCCTCGAACAGCATGCGCACCCGCTCCGCGATGATGGGCACGCCGAACAGGGTATCGTTGTGCGAGGCGTAGCGGATCTGTGTCCTCGTCGCGTTGCCGGCCCGCCGGGCGATGTCGTCGATCAGGAAGGCGTGCTTCATGGGCGCGCCGCCACACTTCATTGCGGTGGCCGGGCGGGTGAAGAGTCCGATGCCGCCGGTTTCGGCGAAGTGGGACGCGGCCTGCCAAGTCTTCGCGGCGGCGTCCGGCCCGGCGTAGAGTGCACCGATGCCCTCGCGCCCCACGAGGTCGAGGGAGAAGCCGTCGATGGCGTCGTGATCGAGCACGAGACCCGGCGCGACCACGAGGAAATCGTAGGCGATCGTTTCGTTCGTCGTGGTCTCGACGGTCTTGGTTTCGGGATCGACGGCCGCCACGGCCGCCTCGACCAGCGAGATGCCGGACGGCAGCCAGTCGGTGGTCCGCGACATCACGTAGTCCGGCGGTCTCAGGCCGGCGGCGATCAGCGTCAGGCCAGGCTGGTAGATGTGGTCGCGTCGCGGCTCGATCACCGTGATCTGGGCCCCATCCAGGCGGCGCAGCAGCACGTTCGCCAAGGCGGTGCCGGCCGCGCCGGCGCCGATGATGACGATCCGGGCATTGGTCGAGACCTGCGCCGGCTGGGCCGCCACCAGACCCGTCGCCGCGACGGCGCCGACACCGCCGAGGCCGGCCACGGACAGGAATTGCCTTCGGTTGAGCATCATGCATGCCTCCACCAGGAACGTGTGGTGGGATGCCGCGACGGCGCCCGAGGGAGTCGCTATCGACGGTTGCTCGTTGTCGCTGAGTATTCGCCTCTATTGGCCCATAAGGGCGCCGGCGCTCTCTCTCTCTTCTGAGCGGCAAAATGGGGGTGCCGCCTCCAAAGACAGAGGCAGAACAAAAGATCGCAACAACAGAGAGAATATATCACGGGCTTATGATTATCGGTAGCGTTAATTCGTTTACGAAGCGCTGCGATGCCGAAAATTGCCGAAACCTCCAATCGGCCGCCGAGACGGATTTTTTCCGCGCCGGTAAGCCTCTAGATTGAAACGGGTTTGCAGAATCTATTGCGGCGCACAAAGCGAATTTTGCTGCGCCGCAAAATTCTTCACCGAGAATGCTTGCGCGTTTCTTGCTGCATTGCAAAAACGCCCATCTCGTGCAGCGGCCAAAGCGGAAAGCGGAAAGCGGATCGGTTAGCGATCGGACCGGACAGGCGGCCAACGGTGAAGGTCAGGCGGCGCTGCGGTCCGGCGATCCGGCCGGCGCCGCCCCTTCAGCCGCGGCGCTGTCGGTGCCGGCGATCCAGCCGCCGCCGAGGACGCGGGTGTTCTGATAGAAGACCGCGGCCTGGCCGGGCGAGACGCCGTATTGTGGGTCCGCCAGCGCGACCGTGGCGCCGCCGGTGCCGTCGCGCCGGACCCGCGCCGGCACGGCCGGCTGGGTGGAGCGCAGCTTCACCGCGACCGCGATGCCGTCATCGCCGTCCGCCTCCGCCGGTCCCAGCCAGTTCACGTCGCGCACGCGCACGGTGCGGCAGGCCAGCGCCGCCTTGGGCCCGACGACGACCTGCCGGCGCGCCGGATCGAGGCGCACGACATAGAGCGGGTTCGCGGCGGCGATGCCCAGGCCGCGGCGCTGGCCGACGGTGTAGTGCACGATGCCGTCGTGCCGGCCCAGCACCCGGCCGTCGAGGTCGACGATCTCGCCGGGTGCCGCCGCATCGGGCCGCAGCTTGGCCAGCACGCCGCTATACCGGCCCTCCGGCACGAAGCAGATGTCCTGGCTCTCCGGCTTGGCTGCCACCGGCAGGGCGAGGCGGGCCGCCAACGCCCGTGTCGCGGCCTTGTCGAGCCGGCCTAAGGGGAAGCGCAGGAAATCGAGCTGGTCCCGCGTCGTCGCGAACAGGAAGTAGCTCTGGTCCTTCGCCGGGTCGGTGCCGGTGTGAAGCTCCGGCCCCGCCGGGCCGTCGACCCGGCGGACATAGTGACCGGTGGCCAGCGCCTCGGCCCCCAGATCGCGCGCGGTCTCCAGCAAGTCGCGGAACTTGACCCGCTGATTGCAGCGCACGCAGGGGATCGGCGTCTCGCCGGCGACATAGCTGTCGGCGAAGTCGTCGATCACGGCGGCGCGGAAGCGCTGTTCGAAGTCCAGCACGTAGTGCGCGATGCCGATATGGTCGGCGACCCGGCGGGCGTCGTGGATGTCCTGGCCGGCGCAGCAGGCGCCCTTGCGCCCGACCGCCTGGCCGTGGTCGTAGAGCTGCAGCGTGATACCGACGACCTCGTGGCCCTGTTCGGCCAGCAGCGCAGCGGTCACCGAGCTGTCGACGCCGCCGGACATGGCGACGACGATGCGGTGGCGCGGGCCGTCGGCCCTAGAGGAAACCGTGTCCGTCATCGCGTTCGTCTTGGCCGGTGCCGCGCCGAGCCCCGCCCGCGCCGCCCCTTACGTCGCGGCGGCGGCGCCTTCCGGCTTATCGGCCACCCGGAAACTCTCGCCGCAGCCGCAGCGGTCGATCTCGTTCGGGTTGTTGAAGACGAACTGGGCACCCAGGTCGCGTTCCACCCAATCCATCTCGGTGCCGATCAGGAAGAAGCTCGCCGTCGGCTCGATCAGCACGGTCACGCCATGGCTCTCCACGGCGTCTTCCAGCGGCTTCTTCTCCGTGGCGTACTCCATGGTGTAGCTGAGGCCGGAGCAGCCGCGTGCCTTGACGCCGACGCGCAAGCCCACCACCGGCTTGCCGGCCGCCGCCATCAGCTCCTTCAGCCGCGCCGCGGCGCGTTCCGTCAGCGTGATCGGTGCCTTCATCGCCACCATCCGTCGGATCCTTCTTCTTACCACTCTTGCCGTCGCCAGCCCGCTCCCCCGCCCGGCCCCCCATTCCAGGATACTGACGTGGGGGGCCGGGCGGGGGAGCGGGCGGGTCCGTCAGATCACGACCAAGTCCTCAATCGAAGCCCAGCGCCATGCGCGCGTCCTCGCCCATCATACCCGGATGCCAGGGCGGGTCCCAGACCAGCTCCAAGTCGCAGTCCATCACGCCCTCCACCGATAGGACGGTGGAGCGCACCTGCTCCGGCATGCTGCCGGCGACCGGGCAGTTCGGCGTGGTCAGCGTCATCTCCACCGCGACCTGGCCGATCGCGTCGATCTCCACCCGGTAGATCAGACCGAGATCGAAGATGTTCACCGGGATCTCCGGATCGAAGATGGTGCGCAGCACTTCCACGATCGGTCCGGTCAGCGCATGGTCGGGCAACGGCGCCAGATGGGGCGGCAGATCTTCCGCCGCGGCGCCCGGGCCGCTTACCGCGTCATCCATGGCCTGTCTGTCCTCTGCCAGCGACATCGCCCTCGCGCTCCCGTTCCGTCTCAGCCGATCTCACGCCTCGCCGAACAGCCGGCGGACGTGGTGAAGCGCGTCCGCCAGCCTATCGACTTCGCCGCGGGTGTTGTAGAGGCCAAACGACGCTCGCGCCGTGCCCGGCAGATCCCACAGATCCATCAGCGGCTGCGCGCAGTGATGCCCCGCGCGCACCGCCACGCCCTTGCGGTCGAGGATGGTGGCGACGTCGTGGGGATGCGCGCAGTCCAGCGTGAAGGACACGATGGCTGCCTTCCCCGGCGCCCGGCCGACGATCTCCAGCCCCGGCAGATCGTCCAGCCGCTCCGTCGCATAGGCGAGCAGATCCGCCTCGTGCCGGGCGATCGCGTCGAAGCCGATGGCCTCGACATAGTCGATCGCCGCGGCCAGGCCCACCGCCTCGATGATCGGCGGGGTGCCGGCCTCGAACTTCCACGGCAGGTCGTTCCAAACGGTCTTCTCGAAGCTGACGGAGCGGATCATGTCGCCGCCGCCCTGCCAGGGGGGCATGCGCTCCAAATGCGCCCGCTTGGCGTAGAGCACGCCGATGCCGCTGGGCCCGTACAGCTTGTGGCCGGTGAAGCAGTAGAAGTCGACGTCCAGCGCGGTGACGTCCACCGGCTGATGCACCACCGCCTGGCTGCCGTCCAGCAGGACCGGTACGGCGCGTTCATGGGCGAGGCGGATGACCTCATCCACCGGCACCACGGTGCCCAAGACGTTGGAGACATGGGTGACGGCGACCAGGCGCGTCCGCGGGCCCAGCAGGTCGGCATAGGCGTCGAGATCGAAGCGGCCGTCGCGCTGGACCGGCGCGATCTTCAGCACCACGCCCAGGCGGTCGCGCAGCATCTGCCAGGGCACGATGTTCGCGTGATGCTCCATGGCGGAGATGACGATCTCGTCGCCCGCCGACAGGAAGGCGCCGGCATAGCTGTTGGCCACCAGGTTGATCGCCTCGGTGGTGTTGCGGGCGAAGATCACCTCCTCCACCGCGCCGGCATTGAGGAAGGCGCGGATCCGCTCGCGCGCGCCCTCATAGGCATCGGTGGCCTGGCCGCTCAACAGATGCAGGCCGCGATGGACATTGGCGTAGTCGGTCTCGGCAAACCCGGTCATCCGGTCCAGCACGGCGCGCGGCTTTTGGGCGGAGGCGCCGGTGTCGAGATAGACCAGCGGCCGGCCATGCACCTCCCGCGACAGGATCGGGAAGTCCGCCCGGATCCGGGCGACGTCGTAGTCGTTGACCGGGCTGGCCGGCCAGGTCGCCGTCTCGGCCGCCATCACGCGGCCCCCCGTTCCGCCGTGGCGCCGTGGTCGGCCCGGTCGGCGGCCAGCCAATCGGTGACGATCTCAGTGAAGTGCTGGCGCACCGCGTCGTCGGCGATCTCGTCCAGCACCTCCACCACGAAGGCCTCGATCAGCAGCGCGCGCGCCCGCTCCGCGTCGAGCCCGCGCGAGCGCAGGTAGAACAGCGCTTCCGCATCCAGCTCCCCGGCGGTGGCGCCGTGGCTGCATTTGACGTCGTCGGCGAAGATCTCCAGCTCCGGCTTGCTGTCGATCTCCGCCTGCGGCGACAGCAAGAGGGCGCGGTTCATCTGATAGCCGTCGGTGCGCTGGGCATCGCGTGCCACCTCGATCCGGCCCTGGAACACGCCGCGCGCCTGGTCGTCCAGGACGCCCTTGATGACCTGGCGCGAGCGGCAATCCGGCACCGCGTGGCGCACCACCGTCGTGGTGTCCAGCACCTGCCGGCCGCGGCCGAGATAGGTGCCCGACAGCCGGCATTCGCCGCCACGGCCGGTCAGGACGGCCGCCACCTCGGTCCGCGCGACCGCGCCGCCGGTGGACAGCATGAAGCCGTCATACACGGCGTCGCGCGCGACCTGCACCAGCACGGTGGCGAGATGGCTGGTCTCGCCGCCCTCGCGCTGCAGCTTGTAGTGGCCGAGCCGGGCGCCCGCGCCGACGGTGATCTGCAACACCGGGGTGGTCAGGATCGGCCCGGCCGGGCCGACATGGCGTTCGACCAGCGTGGCGTCGGCGCCGTCGCCGGCCTCGATGATCAGCCGCGGATGGCTCATCGCCGGGGCGTCGCCGCCGGGCAGCGTGAGGCAGACGATCTCCAGCCGGCCGACCGTCGCGCCCGGCGCCAGGCGCACCACCAACCCACCGTCGAGAAAGGCGGTGTTGAGCGCGAGGAAGGGGCGTTCGCCGGAGGTCAGGGCCTCGTCCAGCACCGCCGCGGCCGCGCCGTCGCCGTCGGCCAGCAGGCCGTCGAGCGGGGTCGCGGTGACGCCGGGCAGGTCGGGCGTCGACAGGTCCGGGCGGAACCGGCCGTTGACCAGCACCAGCCGGCGATCGGCATCGGTGTCGGCGAGCCATGGGGCAGCTTGCGCGGGATCCACCGCCGCCGGCGCGAGCGTCCAGGCGGTACGGGCCACATCGCGCAGATCCGTGTAGCGCCAGGCCTCGGTGCGCCGCGTCGGCAGGCCGAGCGCGGTGAAGCGGTCGAGGCCCTGCTGGCGCAGGCGCGCCGCGGCGGCCCCGCCCGGCCCGTCGGCCCGGAACGCCGCGCGGCCCGCGGCGATCGCCGCCGGCTCCTCCACCGTCATGGTCGCGTTGGTCGCCATTGGTCTTGCTGCTCTTCTCTCCGACCTGCCGCCGTCGACAATGCGGCGACGACAATCTCTTTCTCTTTGCGCCAGTGGGGCCCGCTCGGCGGCCCCCCGCGGAACACCTCTTGGGCGAACACGCCCAACGCGTCATGGCCGGACTTGATCCGGCCATCCACGGGTCTCCGCTGGCGCCGTCGCACAGTGGTTGCGAGCGACCGCGCCGCTGGCAGTCCGTGGATGCCCGCATCGAGTGCGGGCATGACGGTCAAGCGTTGCCTATTCCGCACGACTCCGACCGCCTTCTCGCCGTCTCTACGCCGCTTCCGGCACGACGCCGGCGTAGCCGCGGGCTTCCAGCTCCTCCGCCAACTCCGCGCCGCCGGAGCGGACGATCCGCCCGCCGGCCAGGATGTGCACATGGTCCGGCACGATGTAGCCCAACAGCCGCTGATAATGCGTGATCACCAGGGTCGAGCGCTGCGGGTCGCGCAGCGCGTTGACGCCGTCGGCCACCACCTTCAGCGCGTCGATGTCGAGGCCGCTGTCGGTCTCGTCCAGCACCGCCAGCCGCGGTTCCAGCAGGGCCATCTGCAGGACCTCGTTGCGCTTCTTCTCGCCGCCGGAGAACCCGACATTGACCGGGCGCTTCAGCATGTCGTCGGCGATGCCCAGCGCGCGGGTCTTGGCGCGCACCAGCTTGATGAAGCCCATGGGGTCCAGCTCATCCTCGCCGCGCGCCTTGCGGTGGGCATTCAGCGCGGTGCGCAGGAAGGTGGTGGTCGTGACACCCGGGATCTCCAGCGGGTACTGGAAGGCGAGGAAGAGGCCGGCCCGCGCGCGCTCCTCCGGCTCCATCTCCGCCAGGTCCTCGCCCAAGAAGCGGATCGAGCCGCCGGTGATCTCGTAGCCGTCGCGCCCGGCGATCACGTAGCTCAACGTGCTCTTGCCGGACCCGTTGGGCCCCATGATCGCGTGAGTCTCGCCGGGGCCGATCGACAGCGACACGCCCTTCAGGATCTCCTTGCCGTCGATTTCGGCCCTGAGATCTTCGATCTCCAACATGCTTCTTGCCTTCTCGTCGTCTTCTTATCTGCTGAACCGGCCCGCGCCCCCGCCCGGCCCCCCAACGGCAGTATCCTGGAATGGGGGGCCGGGCGGGGGCGCGGGGCGGCCTCGGCCCGGCGAAACGTCAGATCAACCTAGCCCACGCTGCCTTCCAGGCTGATGCCCACCAGCTTCTGCGCCTCCACGGCGAACTCCATCGGCAGCACCTGCAGCACCTCGCGGCAGAAGCCGTTGACGATCAGCGCCAAGGCCTCCTCTTCGTCGATGCCGCGCTGGCGGCAGTAGAAGAGCTGGTCCTCGCTGACCTTCGACGTGGTCGCCTCGTGCTCCACCTGGCCGGTGGGCGTACGGCTTTCGATATAGGGCACCGTATGCGCGCCGCACTGGTCGCCGATCAGCAGGCTGTCGCACTGGGTGAAGTTGCGCGCGTTGTCCGCGCCCGGCAGCATGCGCACCAAGCCGCGATAGGTGTTGTCGGACCGGCCGGCCGAGATGCCCTTGGAGATGATGCGCGAGCGGGTGTTGCGCCCGATATGGATCATCTTGGTGCCGGTATCGGCCTGCTGGCGGTTGTTGGTAATGGCGACGGAGTAGAATTCCCCGACCGAGTTTTCGCCCTGCAGGATGCAGCTCGGATACTTCCAGGTGATGGCCGAGCCGGTCTCCACCTGGGTCCAGGAGACCTTGCTGTTGCGGCCGCGGCAGGCGGCGCGCTTGGTGACGAAGTTATAGATGCCGCCGACCCCGTTCTCGTCACCGGGATACCAGTTCTGCACGGTGGAGTACTTGATCTCTGCATCGTCCAGGGCGACCAGCTCGACCACCGCGGCGTGGAGCTGGTTCTCGTCGCGCTGCGGCGCCGTACAGCCTTCCAGATAGCTGACATAGCTGCCGGCGTCGGCGATGATCAGCGTACGCTCGAACTGACCTGTGTTCTGGGCGTTGATCCGGAAGTAGGTCGACAGCTCCATCGGGCAGCGTACGCCCGGCGGCACATACACGAACGAGCCGTCGGTGAAGACGGCGGAGTTCAGCGCTGCGAAGTAGTTGTCGGAGGTCGGGACCACGGAGCCGAGATACTTGCGCACCAGATCCGGGTGCTCGCGCACCGCTTCGGAGATCGAGCAGAAGATGACCCCGGCCTCGGCCAGCTTGGCCTTGAAGGTGGTGGCGACGGAGACGCTGTCGAACACCGCGTCGACGGCGACCACGCCGGCCAGCACCTTCTGCTCGTCCAGCGGGATGCCGAGCTTCTCGTAGGTGCGCAGCAGCTCCGGATCGACCTCGTCCAGGCTGTTGGGGGCGACCTTCTGCTTCGGCGCGGCGTAGTAGTAGGCGTCCTGGTAGTCGATCGGCGGGAAGGAGACCTTGGCCCAGTTCGGCTCCGGCATCTCCTGCCAGCGGCGGAAGGCCTTCAGGCGCCAGTCGAGCAGCCAGGCCGGTTCCTCCTTCTTCGCGGAGATGAAGGCGATCGTGCTCTCGTCGAGGCCCTTGGGCGCCGTCTCCTGCTCGATATCGGTGACGAAGCCGTATTTGTAGCGCTCGTTGGTCACCGAGCGGATCTGCTGCAGGGTTTCTTCGACTGCGGCCATGTCCGCCTTACTCCCTCGTGTCCGTCGCTGACGCGCGGCCCTCGCGGGCCTCTTGCCCTACTGAAATAGTCGGTTACTCGGCCGGCGTCCAGCCCGGAACATCGCCGTTTTTCGAATCTTCCGCCGACGCTCGGGTCGGAAATTATCCGACCTGTTAAGTCGGACGTTTCCTTGAGCCTACCATCGCCCGCCGGATGCCTAGCCCAGCATGTTGTTGACTGCGTCGGGCAGCCGCACCGTGAGGCCGTCGAGTTGGTCGGTGACGATGATCTGGCAGCCCAGCCGCGAGGTCTTGGTCAGGCCGAAGGCGAGGTCGAGCATGTCCTCCTCGTCCTCGCTGGCCGGCGCCAGGCGCGGGTACCAGTCCGTCTCGATGATCACATGACAGGTCGAGCAGGCGAGCGACCCCTCGCACGCCCCTTCGATGTCGATGTCGTTGGCATGGGCGACCTCCAGGATCGACAGCCCCGCCGGCGTCTCCACCTCCCGGCGCGCCCCATCCTTCTCGACGAACACCACCCGCGGCATCTCTCCCCCTCAATGCTGGCTTCTCAGAACGTGATGGCGCCCACGTCACGCCGCCGGACGGCGGTCGACGTGGCGCCGATGAAGACGGCACCAGGCCGCTACGAACCTGTCGATATCCGCGTCGGTGCTGGTCCAGCCGAGGCTGACGCGGATGATCGTCTCGCCGACCGCCGCGGGCAGGCCCATGGCGGCCAGCACATGGCTTGGCCCGACCTTGCCGGAGGTGCAGGCCGCCCCGGCGCCGACGGCGATGCCGTCGAGGTCGAACGCCATCACCTGGGTCTCGGCGGCGACGCCGGGCATCGACAGGGCGGATGTGTTGGCCACCCGCGGCGCGCCGTCGCCGGCGACCACGAGGCCGGGCGCCTCTGCGAGGCACGCCGCCTCCAGCCGGTCGCGCAGGGCCGACAGCCGCGCCTGCTGGCCGATCTCCGCCGCCGCCGTGGCCGCGGCGGCGAAACCGGCGATGCCCGCCAGGTTCTCCGTACCGGCGCGGCGCCGCGCTTCCTGCGCACCGCCGCGCAGGAGCGGCGCCAAGCTGGCGTCGCGCGCCACGACCAGGGCGCCGACCCCGGCCGGTCCGCCCAGCTTGTGGGCCGACAGCGCCAGCGTGTCCGCAACCGCGGTCAAGGGCGCCAGGTCGAGCCGTCCGGCCGCCTGCACCGCGTCGACATGCAGCCGCCCGCCGGCCGCGCGGACCACCTGGGCGACCTCCGCCACTGGCTGGATGACGCCCGTCTCGTTGTTGACCGCCATGACCGACACAAGCGGCGGTCCGCGCTCGGCCATCGCCGGGTCGGCCAGCAGGGCGGCCAGCGCCGCGGGGTCGACGCGGCCGTCGCCGTCGACGGCGATGGTGCAATCGCCGACCGCGGGGTCGAGCCAGGCGCGCACGCTGTCATGCTCCACCGCCGAGGCGATGCGCGGGCCCGGACTGCCGGTCCAACGTGCCAGCGCCAAGGCGTTGGCCTCGGTGGCCCCGCTGGTGAAGACCACCTGCGCCGGTGCCGCGCCGGCCAGTGCCGCGACGGCGTCGCGCGCCGCCTCCAGCCGACGGCGCGCGGCGCGGCCGGCGGCGTGGACGGAGGAGGGGTTGCCGGGGCCCGCATCCAAGCTCTCCGCGATCGCCCGGCTGGCCTCCGGCCGCAGCGGCGCGGTCGCGTTGTAGTCGAGATAGACGGGCGTCATGGTCGATGCGGCTGGGAAAGGGTGGGGCGCGCGCGGCGGCTGATGTCTTGGGTGCGCGCGTTGGTCGCCGACGCCGAGCCGCTCCTTGGGCCTAGGCGTCGGCGGCGGGCTATTCGGCGGCGGCGGGCATCGCAAGCGACCGGTTGAAGACCCGGCTGGCGCCCAGCACCCGGCGTTGCACGACGTCGTCGAGGCTGACCGAGCTTAAGAAGATGTGGATCTGGTTGCCCAGCTCCTCCCACAGATCGTGGGTCAGGCAGCGGCTGCGGTCGGATTGGCAGCCGATCGGCGAGCCGACATGGCAGCGGGTCGCCCGGATCGGCTCGTCTACCGCCAGGATGATGTCGGAGACCCGGGTGTCGACCGCCGAGCGTGCCAGCATGTAGCCGCCGCCGGGGCCGCGCACGCTGCGGATCAGCCCGCCGCGGCGCAGCTTGGCGAAGAGCTGCTCCAGATAGGACAGCGAGATTTCCTGGCGTTCGGCGATCTCGGCCAATGCGACCGGGCGGCCCTGGCTGAACTTCGCCAGGTCGACCATCGCCATGACGGCGTAGCGTCCCTTGGTGCTCAGTTTCACCTGCGTGCTCTCCCGCCTGTTGTCCGGCCGCTAGCCGGCTACCCGGTCGACCGGGCTCGTTTCGCCCGCCGGGGCCGTGGGGGCTGCCTCGGCGATTTGGGCCGGTTCTACGGGGGCCGGGGATGGCGACGGCGCTTGCGTCGGCGGCGCCGTGCCCTCCAGCTCCGCGATGCGCGCGGTCAGCCGAGAGACCTCCTCGCGCAAGGAATGGATGGCGCAGGCGACCGGATCGGGGGCGTCGTCGCACGGCGTTCCGTAGGCGACGAAGCGCCCCGGCTCCGCATCGCCGGCGGTCTGCCGGCGCGGCTGGGCCGGGATGCCGACCATGGTGGCGCCCGGCGCGACGTCCTTCAGCACGACCGCATTGGCGCCGATGCGCGCGTTCTCGCCCACGGTCAGCGGGCCCAGCACCTTCGCCCCGGCGCCGACGATCACGCCGTCGCACAGAGTGGGGTGCCGCTTGCCCGGCTGCAGGGACGTCCCGCCCAGCGTGACCCCCTGATACAGCATGACGTCGTCGCCGATCTCCGCCGTCTCGCCGATCACCAGGCCGGTGCCGTGGTCGATGAAGAAGCGCCGGCCGATCCGCGAACCCGGATGGATCTCGATGCCGGTGAAGATGCGCGCCACGTAGCTGAGCCAGATCGCCGGTACCTGCCAGCCCCGCTGCCACATCCAATGCGCCAGGCGATAGCTGGCGATGGCGTGGAAGCCGGGATAGCAGAAGACGATGGCAAGCGTGGAATGGGCGGCAGGATCCCGGGCCTTGATGGCGGCGATCTCGTCGCGAAGACGCTTGAACACGGTCGATACCCCTATGATATATACCGCAGTTTTCACAACCTACGGGCGGCCGGGTCGGGCGATCCCCGCCGTTGACTAGGCCAGAGCCAGCCCCGCGCCATCGGATGCACGCACATCCCAAGCAGAGCGACGGGTGGCAGGGCGAAGGGAAGAGACGATGGACACCGCCGAACCGGTTGGCGCCGGTCCGCCTGGTCGCTATGCTGCGCCCGGAGCCCTAGGGCCGGCCGGCGCCTGCGGCCTCTCCACCGTCGACCCACCGCGTAACGCCGCCTCCGCGCGCAACGCCTCGGTCTTGCGTCTCGTCTTCCGTCGATCGGTGATGCGTCCGCGACCTGCACCGCACCGCCGATCTCAACCTTCAGCCTTCAATATAGATACCCTAGTAGGGGGGTCAAGTATAGGCGGCGATCGATAGGACGGCGCGGATCTGATCCGACAAACGAAGGGGCGTACGGCGTGCCGGCCGGGGTCACGCTCGGTTGATCAGGTTTGTCGGGTATAGCCAGAGCCGGGGCCGCGCCTGTCCGTCCGGCGCGGTTGTTCAAGGAGCCATGAAAGCAAGATGCCCGAAGTGATCTTCAACGGCCCGGAGGGCAGGCTGGAGGGCCGTTTCCACAGCGCCGCCCGGCCCGAAGCGCCGGTGGCCCTGCTGCTGCATCCCAACCCGCAGCAGGGCGGCAGCATGAACAACAAGATCATCTTCAGCCTGTATCAGCGCCTGCAGCGCCGCGGCTTCTCCGTCATGCGCTTCAATTTCCGCGGCGTCGGCCGCAGCCAGGGCACCCACGACCGCGGGGAGGGGGAGCTGTCGGACGCCGCCTCGGCGCTGGACTGGCTGCAGACCATCAACCCGAACGCCCGGTCGTGCTGGGTCGCCGGCTACTCCTTCGGCGCGTGGATCGGCATGCAGCTTCTGATGCGCCGGCCGGAGATCGCCGGGTTCGTGTCGATCGCGCCGCCGGCCAGCATGTACGACTTTTCGTTCCTGGCGCCGTGCCCGTCCTCCGGGCTGATGATCAACGGCAGCGCCGACAAGGTCATCCCGCCCGACAGCGTCGTGAAGCTGGTCAAGAAGCTGTCGCAGCAGCGCGACATCGTCGTCGACCACCGGGTGATCGACGGCGCCAACCACTATTTCAGCGATCATCTGGCGGTGCTGGTCAATCACGTCGACGAATATCTGACCCGCGCCGTCAAGGCGACCGTCGCGGCGGCGGAGTAGGCGGGCGGCCCGCCAGCCGCCGGCTAGCCGAGATAGGCCGCCCAGTAGACCGGCCAGATCAGCGACCAGACGATCGTCTCGCCGATATTCTCCAGGCAGGTGATGTTGATGCACACCTCCGTGCCGCCGACGAAGCGGAGATAGAGGTTATGCACCAGCGTCGCCGCGGCGTAGAGAACGTAGAGGGCCACCAGGCCCTCCCCCCAACGGGTGGTGCGGGTCATCGCTGCGCAGGCTCGCAATCGTCCGGATCCCTCGCCGCGCAGCCATAGCATGCGCCGCCGGCCGCCGGAACCGCCGTCGGCTGCCTTCCCGGAGCATCGAGGTGCCGCGTGACATCTGACTTCCTGGCCGCGATGGAGGCGCGCGGCTTCGTTCATCAATGCACCGACGCCGAGGGGCTGAACGCCGCGCTCGCCGGCGGTCCGATGCCGGCCTATGTCGGCTATGACGCGACCGCCGGCAGCTTGCATGTCGGCAATCTCGTGTCGATCATGATGCTGCGATGGCTGCAGAAGACCGGGCACAAGCCGATCGTGCTGGTCGGCGGCGGCACCACCAAGGTCGGCGACCCATCCGGCAAGGACGAGGCGCGCAAGCTGCTCGACGACGCGCAGATCGCCCGCAACATCGACGGCATCCGCAGCGCCTTCGCCCGCTTCATCCGCTTCGGCGACGGGCCGACCGACGCGCTGATGGTGAACAACGCCGATTGGCTGGACGCTTTGGCCTACATCCCGTTCCTGCGCGATGTCGGCCGGCACTTCACCATCAACCGCATGCTGGCCTTCGACAGCGTGCGGACGCGCCTGGACCGCGAGCAGCCGCTGACCTTCCTGGAGTTCAACTACATGATCCTCCAGGCCTACGACTTCATGGAGCTGTCGCGCCGCCATGGCTGCCGGCTGCAGATGGGCGGCTCCGACCAATGGGGTAACATCGTCAACGGCATCGAGCTGGCGCGCCGGGTCGACGGGCGCGAGCTGTACGGGCTGACCACGGCGCTGATCACGACGGCGTCGGGCCAGAAGATGGGCAAGACCCATGCCGGCGCCGTCTGGCTGAACGCGGAGGCTTTGCCGGACTGGGACTACTGGCAGTTCTGGCGCAACACCGACGACGAGGATGTCGGGCGGTTCCTGCGCCTCTACACCGACCTGCCGCTGGACGAGATCGCGCGTTTGGAGGCCTTGGGCGGGGCGGAGATCAACGAAGCCAAAAAAATCCTGGCGACCGAGGCGACGCGGCTGGCGCGCGGCGAGGCGGCGGCCGACGCGGCGGCGGAGACCGCCCGCCAGACCTTCGAGCTAGGGACCGCCGCGGACGGCCTGCCGACCGTCGATCTCGATCGCGCCCGGCTGGCCGATGGCGTGCCCGCCTATCTGCTGTTCCGCGAGGCCGGGCTCGCGGCCTCCAACGGCGAGGCGCGGCGGCTGATCCGCGGGCAGGGCGCGCGCCTCAACGACGTCCGCCTGGACGACGCCGAGCGGCCGGTGACGCTGGCCGATCTCGACGCCGACGGCACGGCAAAGCTGTCCGCCGGGCGCAAGCGCCACGCGCTGATCCGCGTGGTTTAGCAGGCTGCTGAAAACACCGGATTTCGCCTTGAACGTCATTCCCGCGAAGGCGGGAATCTTTTCGTTTCAATCGGTTGCAGATCCCCGCTTGCGCGGGGATGACGTCGGGAGGGTGTTCTTCAGCAGTTTGCTAGCGGTTCGGCATCGCCGGCGTCTGCTTTTGTTGCGGACCTCTACCGGGACAGCCGGCGGGTGAGGTCGTGCCACCATCGCTCTTTCCAATGTTTGCGGGCCTTCAAGGACGGTGACGGCAGAACGAACAATGCCGTGCGGCCCACCTTCTCCGGCTGCAGACCGTAGTCGACAGTCCGGCGCCCGAGGAACACCTGGGCCGGGCGCTTGCCGACAAAGGCGACGATCTCGGGGCGATACCGCTCGATGGTCGAGCGGAGGCGGTCGGGATCGTCGGCGGAGGTGTCGAGTTCGCTATCCATGCCGGACTGCGATTTGCAGATGTCGGTAAGCCCCAAGCCGTATTGCAGCAGTGTCTTGAACGCGCCCGGCTCAAGCTGTCGCGGCGTCAGGCCGACCGAAGCGAGCGTGGCCCAGAAGAGGTTTCCGCGGCCGGCGTAGTAGGCGCCGATCTCCGCGGATCGGCGCCCGGCCGCGCTGCCACAGAACATGATCTTGAGGTTCGGCTTAAGCACGTCTTTCAAGACGTCCGAACCCCTATGCGGAGCTTTCATCGCGCGGCCTCCTCGTGCTTGCGTCGTTAGTCGTCGCGGTCGGGAAACTCGGGTAGGGCAGACTCGGACGGCTGGCCCTCGGCGATCTCGTCGTCGGTGTCGCCCAGGAAGAAGACGTCGCGCAGGAAGCCCGGGGCCAGCACCGACAGCGGGTTGACGGAGACCGAGGGCGCGTCCAGCGGCCCGGTGATCGCATAGGTGAAGGCGAAGATGCCGCCGCTGCTGCCGGTTAGGATGTCGCCGATCAGCGGAATGCCGGCGAGGAAGCCGTTGACGCCGTAGAGCGGCACGATGGTGCCGTAGGCTTCGATGGTGTCGGCCGGCACGGAGATTTCGCCCTCCAGACGCAGGCCGAGCGCGCCGCCGAAGGCGCGGCCGTTCTCCAGGCGGATGGTCGACCCGTCGCTGGTGAGGTGGACCGCCGCCCGCTCGAAGACCAGCCCGTCGGTCTGCATCAGCGATTGCAGCCCGCTAATCGACAAAGCCGCGATCAGGCGGGCCAGCAGCGGCACCTCGCGCACCCGGAACCGTTCCGCCTGCAGCGACCCCGAGAAGGCGGGCACGGTCGTATCGGACCCGGGCGCATCGGACCCGGCCTCCGCGTCGTCGAAAAGGGTTACGTCGGCGGAGAACAGGCCGCCGTCGACCCCGTCCGTCAGGTCGAGATCCGCCAGGACCGTCCCGAGGCCCTCGACCTCCGCCGCCAGATGCCGGCCATCGACCGCTGCGGCGAGGGTCAGCGCGACCCGGCCGCCCTGGTCGGTGCCGCCGGCCAGGTCGATGCGTTGCCAGCCCTCACCGTCGAACTCCACCAGTCCGGTGACGCCGACCAACTCCCCGTCCTCGCGCAGCCGCACCCGGTCGAAGGCGAGCGTCGCCGCCATCGGTGCCGGTGGCGCCGGCGCCGCGCTCTCGCCGGCGCCGTCGTCTGCCGCCTCCTCCACCGCGGCGCCGTCCGCGGTGCCGCCGCCGGCCGTGCGGCCCCGGTCGGCGATCAGCGCCTCCAGGTCCAGGAAGGCGCCGCGCAGCTCCACAGACAGGCTGTCGTCGTCGAGCCAGGACACCAGCGCGGCGAGGCGGTGGTCGTCCAGCGCGATCTCGCCCAGATCGATCCGCGCCATCGTGCCGTCGGCGCGGAAATCGAGGCGGCCGGCCGCGCGCAGCCGCGGCGCCTCCAACACCACGCGCGGTGCTGCGACCGGCTGCAGATCCGACAGCGCCAAGGCGATCTCTAGCCGTGACGGCTCGCCCTCGGCCTTGGCATAGCCCAAGGCATCGAGGGCGAGCGCCGCCGGGGTGAGGTCGATCACCGCCTCGACGCTCTGCCGGGTGCGGTCGTGATCGACCAGCGTCGCGGTGACCGCGACCGGCCCGGTGACGCCGGGCAACACGTCGAGCCCCAGCCGGGCGCGCTGGTCGTCGTCAAGCCGGCCGTCGATCTCCAGGCGCGAGATCTCCGTGGCGCTGGCGAAGCTCTCCTGCCAGGTGAAGTCCAGCGGCACCTGGTTCGCCGTCGCCTGGCCGGTCAGCGTCATGCCGCGGCCGGTCAGATCGAGCCTTCCGTCGATGTCCGCCACCTCCAGCCCCGCGGCCACCGGGCCGACGCTGCCGTCGGCGATGGTCGCGGAGGCGGCCAGCGCCACCTCCTCGAACAACAGGGCGGCGAGCAGCGGAAAGCGGAAGCCGAGGCGTACGCCCGCCTCGCCGCCGGCCGCCGCGGGGTCGAGGCCGATCCGCCGCGCATAGCCCAGCCGCGGGTGGTCGAGCAGGGCGAGGACGGCACGGAGCGAGCCGGCAACGGCGACATCGATATCGATCCAGGCGTCGGGCAGGTCGAACCCGTCGATGCGGATCGCCGCCTCCGGAATCGCGAGCCCGGCGGTGGTCCCGCCACCCACGGCGATCTCCACCGCCTCCAGGTCGATGGTCGCCGTGCCGTCCAACCCGGTGATCGGGGGCATGCCGTCCAGATAGACGACCTGCATGTCCGCCATGCCCAGGCGGATATCCAGGCTGTCCACCACCACCGCCTCGCCGCCGGCCGTCGGGTCGGGCCACAGCCGGCCGGTCAGCGAGAGTTGGCCGTCGTGCAGCAGGCCGCGGCTGAGATTGGCCGTCACCCAGTCCCGGCCGCCGGGTTCCAGGGCCGGCGGCCAGAGCTTGCCCAGGAAGTCGACCGGCAGCCCGTCCAACCGTCCGTCGACGCGGAGCGGATGGGCGCCGGTGGCATCCGCCGCGTCCAGGTTGGCCGTCGCCTCGATGCGCGGACCCCCGAGATCGAGGTCCAGGCGGCCGATCCGCAGGGTGCCGGCCAGCAGATCGGCCGCACCGGTCAGCCGGGCCGCCCCGAGCGACAACGGGGCGGCCAGCCAGCCCGCGGTGTCGATCACCGTCGGCCCGGTGCTGACGTCGAACCCGACCCAGCTCGGGCGCACCGCCGGTTCGCCCCCCGGATCGCCGGCCAGATCGACCATGGCCCGGGCCGAGACATGCACATCGCCGCGCGCGGTGACGGCGGCCAGCGGTGCCAGCGCCGGATGCCAGTCCGCCAGCGCCTGGGCGTCGACCCCGGTGCCGCGCAGCGACAGCCGGGCCGCGCCCCGGCCGTCCGCCGCCGAGAGCTCCAGCGCCCCGTCCAGCGCGACCGTGCCGCCGGCCAGCGCGGCGTCGGCCGACAGCGTGACTGCCAGCCCGTCCGCGCCGGGCCGGATCTCCGCGGCGACGCTGGTCGCCTGCCAGGTCCGGCCAAGCCGCCGGTCGTCGACATGCACCACGCCGTCGAAGAGCTGCAGCGCGTCGAGATCACCGAGCGACAGCCGGCCGGCCGGATCCGGCGCGGCCCGAGGCGCGGCGGCCTCCGCCTGGAACAGCGCGGCCAGGTCGGCGAGGTCGAGCGTGGCGGTGTCGGCGGCGCCGCTTGCCCCGGTGTCCCCGGTGGCGATCTCCGACGCGCGCAGATGGATGTCCCCGGCCGCATCGCGGTCGACATGGATCTCCAGCCCGGTGGCGATCAGTTCGCGGGGCTTCAGCGTGCCGGTCAGCAGCGCCGGCACATCCACCCGGACCAGCAGCGCGGAGACCTCCGCCACCGGCCGGTCGTCACCGTCCTCCAGCCGGACGGCGCGGGCGGTCAGGCCGGGGGGGCCGAAGCCTGGGCGCCAGTCGAGCAGGGCGGCGCCTACGGTGACGCGGCGGCCGTCGCCGCTCAACGCCGCCTCCATCTCGCCGACCAGCGGGTCCAGCGGCACCGGGCCTTGCGCCAGGCGCCAGAAGGCGATGGCCAGCACGATTACCAGCCCGCTCAGCGCATGGGCCGCCAGCCCCGCCAGCCAGCCGGCCGGCCAGCGCACCAGGCGCGGCAGGCGCCGGCCAGCGGGCTGGTCGCCCGACGGGTCGGTGTCCGGTGTCGTGAGAGGATCGGTCGCCATCGCCTAGCCCGGCGGATGCCGTCCTGACGGTTGGCCGGTGCTGGCGGCATCGGGCCGAACCGGGTAACAACGATCCATGATCGCGGATACCGAAAATTGGCCGGCGCCCAGCAACCGGTCGATGGCGTCGCTGGGGCGGGAACGCTGGGCGGAACGGCTGGCCGAGGTTGCCGAGGCCGGCGACGACGACACCGCCGCCTTCGGCCGGTCGCTGCTGGCCAACCCGCGCGGCCGGGTGATGCTGAACGCCGTCTTCGGCAACAGCCCGTATCTGACCCAATGCCTGCTCACCGAGCCGCGACTCCTTCGGGATCTCGACCGGCTCGGCCCCGACCGGCTGGCCGATGAGACGATCGCCGCGGTCGCCGACCCGGCGACCGAGCCCCACGACCGCGCCCAACTGATGGACGGTCTGAGGGCCGCCAAGCGGCGCATCGCGGTCACCGCCGCGCTGGCCGACATCGCCGGCCTGTGGCCGCTGGAGACGGTGACCCGCCAACTGACCCGGTTCGCGGAGGCGGCGCTGGGCGCGGCCTGCCGCCATCTGCTGCGCGCCGCCGCCGCGAAGGGCAGCCTGGCCCTGGCCGACGACGCCGCGCCGGAGGCGGGATCCGGCCTGATCGTCCTGGGCATGGGCAAGCTCGGTGCCGAAGAGCTCAATTATTCCAGCGATATCGACCTGATCGTCCTCTACGACGATCAACGCCTGCCGCCGGGCGGAAACGACAATCCCGGCGGCGCCTTCGTGCGGCTGACCCGCGATCTGGTGCGCATTATGGAGGAGCGGACCGCCGACGGCTACGTCTTCCGCACCGACCTGCGGCTGCGCCCCGACCCCGGCGCGACGCCGGTGGCGCTGTCGGTCACCGCGGCGGAGAGCTACTATTCCAGCCTGGCGCAGAGCTGGGAGCGCGCGGCGATGATCAAGGCGCGGCCCGTCGCCGGCGACCGCGCGGCCGGGGAGGCGTTCCTGGCCAGCTTGCGCCCCTTCGTCTGGCGGCGCAGCCTGGATTTCGCGGCGATCCAGGACATCTTCGAGATCAAGCAGCAGATCAACGACCGCCAGCGCGCCAGCGGCGCCCTGGCCGTCAACGGCCACAATCTGAAGCTCGGGCGCGGCGGCATCCGCGAGATCGAGTTCTTCGTTCAGACCCAGCAGCTCATCCATGGTGGCCGCAACCCCAGACTGCGCGGCCGCGACACGCTGGGCGGGCTGAAGGCGTTGAGCGAGGCCGGGCACATCGGCGCCGACGTCGCCGACGACCTGACGCTGGGCTACCGGTTCCTGCGCCAGGCGGAACACCGCCTGCAGATGATCGACGACCGGCAGACCCATACGCTGCCGACCAGCGACTCAGGTGTCGACGCGCTCGGCACCTTTCTCGGCTTCGAGGTGCCGGACATGTTCCGGCGCGGCTTGCGTCGGGTGCTGGAGCGGGTCGACCAGCACTACGGCGACCTGTTCCGCGAGCATCGCCGCGGGGCGGAGCCGATCGTGCCGCTGGCCTTCGCCGGCACCGACGAGGATCCGGAAACGGCGGCGTTGTTGGCGGAGCTGGGCTTCGCCGATCCACCGCAGGTGTTCGCCACGGTGCGCGGCTGGCTGCACGGCCGCTACCGGGCGACGCGCAGCGAGCGGGCGCGCCGGCTGGTCACCCGGCTCGCCCCGACGCTGGTGCATACGCTGTCGTTGACCCCGTCGCCGGACCAGACCCTGCGCCGCTTCGACGACTTCCTGGGTCGGCTGCCGGCGGGCGTGCAGATCTTCTCGCTGTTCCAGGCCAACCCGGACCTGATCGACCTGCTGGTGGAGATCCTCGGTCTGTCGGAGCGGCTGGGCCAGCACCTCGCCCAGAACCCGGCATTGCTCGACGCCGTGCTGACCCCCGGCTTCTTCGACCGGCTGCCCGAGGCGGGCGATCTTGCGCGCGAGCTGGCCGACCAGCTTGCCGGCGTTCGGGATCTGGAAGACGTGCTGGTCGGCGTGCGGCGCTGGACCAACGACCACCGCTTCCGCGCCGGGGTGCAGGTGCTGCGCCGCATCGCCAGCCCGGCGGATTGCGCGCCCTTCCTCAGCGACCTGGCCGAGGTGGGTTTGCGCGCGCTGCAGGAGGCGGTGGGCCGCGGCTTCGCCGAGCGCCATGGCGGCTTCGTCGAACGCCACGGCGATTCCGCCGGCGCGCCCCGGCTGGCGGTGATTGCGCTGGGCAAGCTGGGCGGGCGGGAGATGACCATCCGCTCCGACCTCGACCTGATCGCCGTGTTCGATGTCGCCGATCCGAGTGCGGAGAGCGACGGGCCTCGCCCGCTGGATCCGTCGAGCTATCACGCCCGGCTGTGGAAGCGGATCATCTCCGCCGTCACCGTGCCGACGCGCGACGGCGCGCTCTATGAGGTCGACATGCGGCTCCGGCCGTCGGGCAATGCCGGGCCGCTGGTCACCAGCCTGGAGGCGTTCGCCCGCTACCACGCCGACAGCGCGTGGACCTGGGAGCATATGGCGCTGACCCGGGCGCGGGTGATCGCGGGTCCGGCGGACCTGGTGGCGCGGCTGGAGGCGGCGGTGCAGGGTGCGCTGACCCGGCCGCGCGATCCCGCCCGGCTGGTCGCCGATGTCGCCGACATGCGCGAGCGCATCGCGCGCGAGCATCCGCCGCGCTCGGCGTGGGATGCCAAGTACCGACGCGGCGGGCTGGTGGATATCGAGTTCCTAGCGCAGTACCTGCAGCTTCGCCACGCGCCGGCGCGGCCCGAAATCCTGTCGGCGAACACCGGCCAGGCGCTGGCGCGGCTGGCCGATGCCGGGTTTCTGGATGCCGATACGGCGGTCGACCTGATGGAGACGCTGGCCATGTGGCAGGCGATCCAGGGCTATGTCCGGCTGACGGTGGAGGGGGTCTTCCAGCCGGCGGAGGTGTCGCCGGCGGTCTCGACGGCGCTGGCCCGGCTGGTCCTGCGCCGTACCGAGGGGCCGGCGGATTTCGCGTTGGCCGAACGGGCGGTGGAGGCAATGGCGGAACGGGCCTATGGCCATTTCCGTCGCCTGATCGAGACGCCGGCGCAAGCGGCCTGATCTATCGGTGGGCGCGATGGCGAATTCCGACGACTTCATCGGCCATCTCTTGGACATGGTGCACCCGCCCGGCAGCGTGGCGGCGCGGCGGATGTTCGGCGGACACGGCCTGTTCCGCGACGGCGTGATGATCGGCCTGGTCGCCGACGACACCCTGTTCTTGAAGGTCGACGACACCAACCGCGCGGCGTTCGAGGCGGCCGGCTGCGGCCCCTTCGTCTATGAGGCGAAGGGCAAGCGCACGGTGATGTCCTACTACCAGGCGCCGCCGGACGCCTTGGAGGACGAGGGCCTCCTCGCCGACTGGCTGGCCAGCGCCTACGCCGCGGCGGTCCGGGCTGACGCCGCCAAGCCGGCCAGGCAGCGGCGGCGCAAATAGTCGGTGGGTGCGCCTTGCATCCGGCACCGATTGCGCGGCTTGGCGATCGTTTGTGTGGCGGGGGTGATGTTGGGAGGGGGTTTTCGACTGGCCAACCGAGGCGATTGGGGCCCCTTGCCATTCGGCGCCGGGCGGCCAAGCTAAAGGGGGTGGGTCGGTTCCGGCCCGCTCTCCCGCCCGGATCATCAGGAGCTTCGCCATGACCGTCGATGCCGGCCAGCCCGCGCCCGATTTCTCCTTGCCGACGGCCGGTGGCGGCACGGTGTCGCTTGCCGATCTGCGGGGTCGGAAGGTCATCGTCTACTTCTATCCGAAGGCCGATACGCCGGGCTGCACCAAGGAGAGCTGCGGCTTCAACGACGCGATGCCCGACTTCTCCGCCGCCGACGCGGCGATCATCGGCATCTCCAAGGATCCGGTGGCGAAGCTGGAGAAGTTCCGCGACAAATACGGCCTTGGCTTCACCCTGGCCTCCGACGCCGACGGCGACACCGTGGAGCGCTACGGCGCCTGGGTGGAGAAGTCGATGTACGGCAAGAGCTATATGGGCATCGACCGGTCGACCTTCCTGATCGACGAGGCGGGGACCCTGCAGCAGGTCTGGCGCAAGGTGAAGGTGCCGGGCCATGTCGCGGCGGTGCTGGCGGCCGCGCGCGGCTGACCGGGGCGCGGGTGGTTCAGTCTGGATCGAAAATGCCGCTACCGGTCGAGCCAGGTCTGCAGGACCAGCGTCGCGGTCTCGCCGTAGAGGTCCTGAAGCGCTTGGTAGATCGCCTGGCCTTCGGGCGTGAGATCCTCGTAGCGGCATACCCAATAGGCGCCGGTGTCGCGATCGAACCCGACCCAGCCGGTGGAACCCAGCATCACGGCGGCATAGTAGTCCACCGACAGCGGCTTCTTCGACGGCGGCATGTCGTAGATCTTGACGCGGCCGGGGTAGTAGATGCTGGCCAGCAGCGTCCGCCGCTTCTCCAGCGCCTCCTGGAAGTCGCGGGTCTGGCGGTTGTGATCGGTCGACGAGAATAGGGAGCGCATCCGCTGGCCGAACCCGCCGGTGCGCTGGCCCGGCCGCTCCGGCAACGGGGGCAGGGATGTGGTGTCGTCGCCCACCAGGACGTCGTTGGCGAGCGTCTGGATCGACCCGCCGCACACCATGAAGTCGTCGTCGTTGTTGGGTAAGGCGACAAGCTGCACGAACAGCCCGCCCTCGCCGACCGCATCGTAGCGGCGGTCGCCGACGGGAAACCGCACACACCCCGTCACGGCGCCGGGATTACCGCGATCCATCACTCAACTCCGGCGGCAGTCGGACACCGGGGGGTGCAAGGGGTCTCGGGTCGTCGACCCGCAATCGGCGCCGGCGAGCGGACCCAGATCAGGACCCGACAACGGCGCAGTGGAAGGGGATATATGGGCCTGAAAAGGGCCGTGCGCAATGATCCGTACGCCTACATGATATTGGCCCAACAGCGGTTTCCGAGCCGAGTGCGTGTCTTGCCTGCCGAATTTTCATCCGAATGTCATAGCAACAGCCCGGTCGTCGATGATATCGTGACAATCGGTCTGGTCGTCGGATTGGCCGTCGCTGCGGTCGGAGATGCACCGATCCTGCGGGGGATCGTCCGAGACACGGGGTCCGATCGCAAGACGTGCTGGACAGCGACGTCGCAAACGCGGACCCTGTCAGACCGGCGGAGATCCCGTAAGGTCGGTCGTACGCCGCACCTTTGTTGCTCAAGGAGTTCGATCTCCCAACCAGGGAGACGGGTCTTCTAAGGACGGACAACGGTCCAAGGGAATAATGGTCCGGAAGGATAGCCAACCGGAAACACACATCCAGTAAAGGCAGCGGCCCGACAAGGCCAACGCCGAACAGGAACAACGAGACGAGACATCAGCGATCGGACGGATGGGCGCGGGGACGGTTGAACGATACCGAACCGATGTGCCGAATTTCGGAAATAAGACCTTATTCTTGAGACAAGTCGCTTGAGATCCGGGAGCAGGATTTTCGGTGTCGTCGGCCTCGGCCGGGTGGATGCCGCCTCGGTCCCTTCGTGACGAGACGACGGCCCCTCCCGAAGCCAAGGTCGATACCGACACCGCCCGCGCGCCGAATGGCCAGCCAAACACCCATGAGCACCCTCTCGGAGAGTCTTTGACATGCAGATGCGTCGGTCCCGTCCGTCGCCGTCCGTGGCCCGTACCAACGTCACCGCTACGGTCAAATGGTTCAACCCAACGAAAGGCTTCGGCTTCGTGCAGCCCGCGGATGGCTCGCCCGATGCCTTTCTGCACATCTCGGTGGTCGAGCAGATCGGCCGGCGCGAGCTGCCCCAGGGCGCCGTCGTCGAGTGCGATCTGGCCGACGGCCAGCGCGGCCAGCAGGTCGTCGTGATTCACAGCGTCGATGAAAGCGACCTGCCGGAGCCGAGCTTCGGCGGTGGCGGTGGCGGCGGCGGCTTCGGGGGGCCCAGCGCCCGCCGTGGTCCGCCCGGCGGCGGCTATGGCGGCGAACCCATGGGCGGCGGAGAGCCGCTGGAAGGCGTGGTGAAATTCTTCAACGCCGAGAAGGGGTTCGGCTTCATCCGCCCGGATGACGGCAGCCGCGACGTCTTCGTCTCCGCCCGCACGCTGTCGGCCGCCGGCCTGTCCATGCTGGACAGCGACCAGCGCGTTCGCATCACCGTGCGCAGCGGCGACAAGGGGCCGATGGCCGCCTCGATCGCGCTGCTCGACTAGGCAGCCGGCCGGGCCGGGCGGACCTGCCGTCCGGCCCCGACGCTTCTTGGACGATGAGCCGGCTCGCCTTGGCGCGGGCCGGCGTTTCGGTGCGCCCGATCGGTCGGCCCTTCCCCGCCGGCCGGTGATCGGCTATCCGATCGACCGGACGGCGCCCCTTCGCCAGACAAATCCCTGTTCCGGACGGCAAGCGGCGGCGCCGACGCTGACATCGCCGTCGCCCAAGGTTCTTCCGCCCATGCGCGCATCCGTCGGCCTTATCGGTGTCGGCGCCTTCGGCGAATTCATGCTGGCGCATCTGCTGGCCCATTGCCGCATCAGCGCCTTCGATCCCGGACGCGATCTGACCCCGCTGACCGATCGGTGGGCCGTGGTCGTGGAGGATCTCGCCGCCGTCGCCGCCAAGGACGTCGTGATTCTGGCGCCGCCCGTCCAGCGCATCGCCGAGGTCTGCCAGCAGATCCGCGACTGGGTGAAGCCGGGCGCCCTGGTCCTCGATGTCGGCTCGGTGAAGGAAGAGCCGATGGCGGCGATGCTGGCGCATCTGCCGGAGACCGTCGCCGTCGTCGGCACCCATCCGCTGTTCGGCCCGCAGACCGGCGGGGCCGGCATCCGCGGCCTGCGAGTCGCCCTGGTGGAGGGGCGCGGCGGGCGGCTGGCCTGCGTGGAACGTTTCCTCAGCGAGGAGCTGGGGCTCGCGACGCTGGTCACCACGGCCGAAGAGCATGACCGGCAGCTTGCCTATGTGCAGGGCCTCACCCACCTGATCTCGCGCATCCTGGTGGAGATGGACCTGCCGCCATTGGACCACACCACGGTGACTTTCGACACCATGATGCAGATGGTGGAGTCGGTGCGCTACGACTCCGAGGAGCTGTTCCGGGCGATCGAGAACCGCAATCGCTTCGTGCCCGACACCCGCGACCGGTTCTTCCGGGCGGCGCGGATCATCGAAGAGGCGCTGGCCCGCCCGCGGACGGCTGCGTCGATGCCACCGGAGACCTCATGACGCCGGCGGCCCGCCTGGCCGCCGCGGTGGAGTTGCTGGACGGCATCCTCGGCGGAACGCGCCCGGCCGACACTCTGGCCTCGGCCTATTTCCGCAGCCGCCGCTTCATCGGCGCGAAGGACCGCGCGACCGTTGCCGGCCTGGTCTACGGCGCCTTGCGCCATCACGCGCGGCTCGGCTGGTGGCTGGCGCATCTCGGCCACCCGAGGAGCGACGGCCGCGCCCGTCTGATCGCCCATCAGCGGCTGGTCGGCGGCCTGGACGGCGCGGCCGTGGCCGCCTTGTTCGGCGGGGACCGCTATGCCCTGCCGGCGCTGGCGGCCGACGAGGTGCGGCTGGTCGACCGGCTGGAGGGCCGCACGCTCGTCCATCCGGAGATGCCGCCGGCGGTGCGGCTGGAATGCCCGGACTGGGCCTGGCCGGACCTGGCGGCCACCTATGACGGGGCGGCCGATGCGGTGCTGGCGGGGCTGACGGCGGAGGCCGCGCTCGATCTCCGGGTCAACCGGCTGAAGCTGAGTCGCGATCAGGTGCTGGCCGCGTTGGCCGAGCGCGGGATCTCCGCGGCGGCGACCCCTTGGTCGCCCTTCGCCATCCGGGTCGACGGGCGCCCGGCGCTCGGCGGGATGGCCTTGTTGCGGGACGGCGCGATCGAGGTGCAGGACGAAGGCTCGCAGCTTGTCGCCCTGCTTGTCGATGTCGCGCCCGGCCAGCAGGTCGCCGATTTCTGCGCCGGTGCCGGCGGCAAGGCGCTGGCCATGGCGGCCTTGATGGACGGCAAAGGGCGCGTGGTGGCGGCGGATGTGTCGCCCGGCCGGCTGAAGCGGGCGCGCGAGCGGCTGCGCCGGGCCGGCGTCGACAATATCGAACCGAAGCTGCTGGACGGCGAACAGGATCGCTGGGTGAAGCGCCAGCGCCGCAAGTTCGACCGCGTGCTGATCGATGCGCCGTGCAGCGGCACCGGCGCCTGGCGGCGCAATCCCGATGCCCGCTGGCGGCCGGTCGACCTTGAGGCGCTGACGGCGACGCAAGACCGCATCCTGGCCAGCGCCGGCCGGCTGGTGCGCCCCGGCGGCCGGCTGGTCTACGCCACCTGCTCGCTGCTCGCCGCGGAGAACGAGGCGCGCGTCGCCGCGTTTCTGGAGCGTAACCCCGACTTCGCGCCCGTCGACGTCGCATCGGTCTGGCAGAGCGTGCTGACGGCGCCGTTCCCTGGCGATGCTGCGGCCGGCCCGTATCTGCGCCTGACGCCGGACCGGCATGGCACGGACGGCTTCTTCGTCGCGGTGCTAGCCCGCGCCGATCCGCTATAGCCCGCGCGGGGGCGTTTGCGGCACTGTGGCGCCACACCTCCGTTGCCCCGAAGGCTTGAAACGTTCCCATGGTCGACACGGCGGCGCATGACCGCATTCTGATCCTCGATTTCGGCAGCCAGGTTACCCAGCTCATCGCCCGGCGCGTCCGCGAAGGTGGCGTCTACAGCGAGATCTGGCCCTACGACCGGGCCGATACCGCGGCGCTGGCCGGGTTCGCCCCGCGCGGCATCATCCTGTCGGGTGGGCCGGCCTCGGTCACCGGCAGTGCGACGCCGCGGGCGCCGGACGCCGTCTTTGCAGCGGGCGTGCCGGTGCTGGGCATCTGCTACGGACAGCAGACCATGTGCCATCAGCTCGGCGGCCGGGTCGAAGGCGACGACCATCGCGAGTTCGGCCGGGCCGAGGTGTCCGTGACGGCCGATGCCCGCCTGTTCGGCGCGGATTGGCCGGTGGGCGGCCGGCAGACGGTGTGGATGAGCCATGGCGACCGCGTCGTGGCGCTGCCCGACGGTTTTCGGACGATCGCCGTCAGCGACGGCGCGCCGTTTGCCGCCATCGCCGACGAGGCGCGCGGCTTCTACGGCGTGCAGTTCCACCCGGAGGTTGCCCACACCCCGGGGGGCCGTGCGCTGCTGCAGCGCTTCACCCACGAGATCTGCGGTTGCCGCGGCGACTGGACCATGGCGCAGTTCCGCAGTGAGGCGGTCGCCGCGATCCGCCGTCAGGTCGGCGGGGACCGCGTCATCCTCGGCCTGTCGGGCGGGGTCGACAGCGCGGTCGCCGCGGTGCTGCTGCACGAGGCGATCGGCGCGCAGCTCACATGCATCTTCGTCGATCACGGCCTGCTGCGCGACGGGGAGGCGGCGCAGGTGGTCGACCTGTTCCGCGGGCACTACAACATCCCGCTGGTGCATATCGACGCAACCGACCGGTTCCTCGACCTCTTGGCCGGGGTCGACGATCCGGAGACCAAGCGCAAGCGCATCGGCGCCACCTTCATCGAGGTCTTCGACGGCGAGGCGGCGAAGATCGGCGGCGTGCGCTTCCTGGCCCAAGGCACGCTCTATCCCGACGTGATCGAGAGCGTCTCGGTGGTCGGGGGTCCCAGCGTCACCATCAAGTCCCACCACAATGTCGGCGGCCTGCCGGAGCGCATGAACCTGGCGCTGGTGGAGCCGTTGCGCGAGCTGTTCAAGGACGAGGTGCGCGCGCTGGGCCGAGAACTCGGGCTGCCCGACGACATGATCGGCCGCCATCCCTTCCCCGGCCCCGGCCTGGCCATCCGCATCCCCGGCGAGGTGACGGCCGACAAGCTGGCGATCCTGCGCAAGGCCGACCGGATCTATCTGGAGGAACTGCGCACCGCCGGCCTCTATGACGAGATCTGGCAGGCCTTCGCCGTGCTGTTGCCGGTGCGCACGGTCGGCGTGATGGGCGACAGCCGCTCCTACGACTATGTCTGCGCCTTGCGCGCCGTCACTTCGACCGACGGCATGACGGCGGATTTCTACCCGCTGCCCCACGACCTCTTGGGCCGCATCGCCACCCGCATCGTCAACCAGGTCGCCGGCATCAACCGCGTCGTCTACGACGTCACCGCCAAACCGCCGGGGACGATCGAGTGGGAGTAGGGCGCAAGCGCTGGAGCTAGATCAACCTGCGTTCAGATGGACTCATCCGAACGCAGATAAGTTGATCTAATTCAAAGTGTTAGAGCATCTTATCTGCGTCCATTCGGACGCAGGATGCTCTAGCGCAACTCCCGCGCCGCCTGCTCGAACCAGCCGATGACCCGCGCAAGATGGGCCTCGCCCCAGGTCGCGGTGAGTTTCTGCGTTCCCTGGTCGGCCGGGTCGCGAAGCGCCGCGAGACGGTCTTCGACATAGGCCAGCGTGAGCGGCCGGCGTGAGCGGGATACGACAAAGCACGGTGATGCAGTGCTTCCAGTCGTCGTAGGTCCTCAAAGGCAGCACGGCGGTCACCCTGCCACCGCTCTTGCAGACGGCCTCTTGATGAGGACGAGGGTCGGGCCCAGTTCGTGTCGGTGCCGTCCCCTCGATCGCACGCCGCAGAGCGCGGAACTCGGCAAGGTCGGCTGGACCGACAAGGGCCCTATGACCCCTTCCATTCTTGCGCCTTGAGTTCGTAACGTTATAACGTTGCGATCACTGACCACAAGAGCCGATTGCCCCCTGCTCGCCGGGGGATTGGCCGCGGGAACGGGTTTGAAATGGACGCAGCAGTTGTCGATGGCCGGCCCACGCAAGCGGCTTCCACCAACGCCAGAGGGCGCCGGCGGCCCAGCCGGGCAGAGGCGGAAGCAGCGGTTCGGACGCTGATCGAATGGGCGGGCGAGGACCCCGACCGCGAAGGCTTGGCACGCACGCCTGAGCGTGTGGTGCGGGCCTATGAGGAGTTCTTCGCCGGATACGACGAAGATCCGGTCGCGCTGCTTGAGAGGACATTCGAGGAGACGGCCGCCTACGACGAGATGATCGTCCTGCGCGACATCCGCCTCGAATCCCATTGCGAGCACCACATCGTGCCCATCCTGGGAAAGGCGCATGTCGGCTACCTGCCAGCGGGCCGCGTCGTCGGGATTTCCAAGCTCGCGCGCCTTGTCGACGTTTTCGCCAAGCGGATGCAGATCCAAGAGGCGCTGACGGCGCAGATCGCGGACACCATCCAGGAGATTCTCAAGCCGCGCGGTGTCGCCGTCGTCATCGAAGCGGCGCACCAGTGCATGACCACGCGCGGCATCCGCAAGCCGGGAGTCAGCATGATGACCAGCCGCATGCTCGGCTCGTTCCGCGACGATCCGGCGACCCGCCGGGAGTTTCTCGCGATGATCGAAAGCCCGAGGAGCGTATCGTATGGGGGCTGAGCGCACCGACCCGACGACATCGGCACGCTGTGCAGCCCGCATCTCGGTTGCGCGAGTCGAAGAAGGACCGGCGCTGGCCCCTGGGTTCGATGCCACCGGACCGATTCCCGTCATCCATGAAGGTCGCTACGCATGAGTGACGCTCTCTCGCACCGCAAGCTTCCGGTTACGGTCCTGTCCGGGTTCCTCGGCGCCGGCAAGACGACCTTGATGAACCACATCCTCAACAACCGCGAAGGCAAGCGCGTCGCGGTCATCGTCAACGATATGAGCGAGGTGAACATCGACGCCGATCTCATCCGCGACGGTGGCGCCGATCTGAGCCGGACCGAAGAGACGCTCGTCGAGATGAGCAATGGCTGCATCTGCTGCACGTTGCGCGATGACCTTCTGAAGGAAGTGCGTCGGCTCGCCCATGATGGCCGGTTCGACTACCTGCTCATCGAATCGACCGGCATCTCCGAGCCGCTACCGGTGGCGGCCACCTTCAGTTTCCGCACGGAGGAGGGGGAGAGCCTGGAGGACGTCTCGCGCCTCGATACGATGGTGACCGTCGTCGATGCCGCGAACCTTCTGGGCGACTACGCGTCGACCGATTTCCTCAAGGACCGGGGCGAGGCGCTGGGCGAGCAGGATGATCGAACGCTGGTCAACCTGCTGGTCGATCAGATCGAGTTCGCCGACGTCGTCATCCTGAACAAGATCGATGCCGCGTCGTCGGAGCAGCGCGATGCCGCGCGCAAGATCATTCGATCGCTCAATCCCGACGCGGAGCTGATCGAAACCAGCATGTCGCGCGTATCGCTGGACGAGGTGCTGAACACCGGCCGGTTCGATCACGACAAGGCCCAGGAGCATCCGCTGTGGTTCAAGGAGCTTTACGGCTTCGCGGACCACAAGCCGGAGACGGAAGAGTATGGGGTGCGCAGCTTCGTCTATCGCGCGCGCCGGCCGTTCCATCCGGAGAAGTTTCACGCCTTCATCAAGGCGTCCTGGCCGGGTGTCATCCGTGCCAAGGGTCATTTCTGGCTGGCGACCCGCCCGGAATGGGTCGGTGAGTTGAGCCAGGCCGGTGCGATCGTGCGCCATGAGGCCATGGGCTTCTGGTGGGCGAACGTGCCGAAAGAACGGTGGCCGGACCACCCGGAATGGCGCCAACACATCGCCAATGCCTGGGATGCCGTCTACGGAGACCGCCGCCAGGAGATCGTCTTCATCGGCACCGATATGGATGAGGCCGATATCCGACGCCGGCTCGATGCCTGCCTGGTCGGCGATGCCGACGCCACAGCCATGCAACCGGCGGCCTGGAGCAAGCTGAAGGATCCGTTCCCAGTCTGGAAGAGGGCCGAACGGTCATGACCGGTCAAGTGGTATCGCTGGACGGCAAGGGAGTTGGCACCACGGCCACGTTGGGCTCGGGCATCGAGACGTGCGACACGGCGGACGACCTCACCGCCATCAACCGGCCCGGCACGGAGCTTGTGATCTGGCGGCGCAGGCTTCCGTTGTGCCTGCAAAACTGGCTCGACCACATGGACCCTTCGTGCCTGCCCGATCTCCGGGTTCTGGTCCGGCCCGGCGACCTTCGACGCGCGCTGCCGCCGCATCTGGACGACTGCGGTGTGCCGCCGGGGGATATGCGCGACTTGCTGATCGGCGATGTCGACGATCTCGTTTCGGTCTTCTCCAGGATCATCCAGACCGATCTCGTCGACGTGAGGCTGGAGCGCGTCAGCAACGATGCCTGCTGGCGGTTCCACCGCGACTTCGTTGAGGCGCGCCTGCTGACCACCTATCGGGGTCCGGCGACCGAGTGGGTCCAACCGATCCACGCGGAGCGGGCGTTGCGCGACCAGAAGATGTTCGACGGGCCGGTCGAGCATCTCGGCATCCATGACGTGGCGATCTTCAAGGGGAACTGTGCCGCGTCGGGCAGCGGGATCGTGCACCGCTCGCCGCCCATCATGGACACCGGCGGCACGCGATTGCTGCTCTGCCTCAACAAACGGTCGGCCGCGTCGCCTGAAGCGTGGTCTCCGGAAAAGCACTGAGCCGCATCCGGGAACACGCGGCCCTTCGCGGGAATGGCGTTCAGGGCCAAATCCGGTTTCTGCGGCAGCCTGCGAGCGCATTTTCGAGCCGGGCGGATTCACCCGGCCTGAAGGCGGCGCCGGCGGCTATGTCGCAGCCGACCGTTTGCGCATGATCGGGCGGGTCGGCGACCGTCTGGCGACCTCCACGAATCCCGCGGCGCGGAATGTCCCGACAAACCCCGTCCAGGCGTAGACGGGCGGGTACTTGGCCTTGGGGGTGTCTATCGGATAGCCCTCGACGACGGACGCCCCCCGGTCAAACGCCCACTGCGTTGCCGCATCGAGCAGCATCACCGACAGGCCGTCGCGGCGAAACCGCTTGTCGATCAGGAAGCAGGACACACTCCAGACGGCTTCGTCATCGACGGGCTTCAAGACGCGCGACGACGCAAGCCGCGGAAAGGCGGACCGGCGGTCGATCTGCACCCAACCGACCGCTTTGTCGTTGTTGAGAGCGACAAGCCCCGGACCATGACCATCGTCGAAGAGCTGCTTCATGGCGCGGCGATTGCCATCGCCTATGCCGGCATCCATCGCCGTCTTGGAAAGCCGCCACAGCATGCACCAGCAACCGCCGCAGCCGCCTTTCTCCCCCATCACGGTCTCGAAGTCGTCCCAAGTCGCGGGGCGTATGTCGAAGCTCATCGAGACTCCTTTGAGCATTGGGTCGGTCATCGCCAAGAGGTGGCCGTGTGCCGCATCGACCCCGTTCGGCGCGCCGCCCCGACGCAACTGGACCGATCATCGCCGCGGATGGGTGCGACGGGGGCGTCCTTCGTGTAGAGACTCCGCCGTCTAGGGCCGCCGTCTAGGACCGCCGTCCAGGGCCGGCGCCCCCGTGCGCGAAAGAGGATGACATGGCAGCGTTTCCGGAGACAGCGAAGGTCGTCATCGTCGGTTTGGGCGGGATCGTCGGATCCTCTGTCGCCCATCATCTGATCGAGCGCGGCTGGGACGACATCGTCGGCATCGACGCCTCGGCGATCCCGACGGATGTCGGCTCGACCTCGCATGCGTCGGACTTCTGCTACGGCACGGCCCACGACTTCCTGTCCTGCTGGACCACCCGCTATTCCATCGCCTTCTACGAGCGGATGGGGCGCTACGCCAAGGTCGGCGGGCTGGAGGTCGCGCGGGTCGGCGACGATGCCCGGATGGACGAGATCAAGCGCAAGGTGGCGTCCGGCAAGGCCTTCGGCACCGGCGTGCGGCTGGTGGGCCCGGCGGAGATCAAGGAGAAGTTCCCGCTGATCGACGAGAGCCTGGTGCAGGGCGGGATGTGGGATCCCCATGCCGGGCTGGTGGTGCCGCGCTCCCAGGTCGTGTGCGGCGAGTTGGTGGACGCCGCCGTCGCCACGGGCAAGCTGGCGGCCTTCGCCAACACGCCCGCCACCGGCCTGATCGTCGAGGATGGCCGCATTCGCGGGGTTGAAACCCCGCGCGGCGCCATCCGCGCCGACCGCGTCGTCGTCTGCGCCGGGCTCTGGGGCCGCCTGCTGGCGGAGATGGTAGGTGAAGACCTGCCCGTCATGCCGGTCGACCACCCGCTCTTGTGGTTCGGCCCCTACGAGGAATTCGCCGGCACCGGCAAGGAGATCGGCTGGCCCCTGCTGCGCGACCAGGGCAACTCCGCCTATATGCGCGACACCGGTGACCCGAAGACCACCGAAGGCGGCATGATCGAATGGGGCTACTACGAGGAGAGTGCGCCGCGCCTCGTCCACCCGCGCGACATCCTTGGTAAGGGCGAGGCCCGCCTGTCGCCTTCCCAGCGCGACCTGGAGATCGAGCAGGTCATGGAACCGTTGCAGCGCGCCATGGAACTGACCCCGATCCTGGAAGAGCTGGGATACGAGGAAAAGCGCTCCTTCAACGGCCTGCTGCAGGTCACGACGGACGGCGGTCCGTCGATCGGCGAGAGCCAGAGGGTCCGCGGCCTCTGGTACGCCGTGGCGATCTGGATCAAGGACGGCCCCGGCATGGCCAAGCTGCTGGTCGACTGGATGACCGACGGCCGCACCGAGATCGACCACCACGCCATCGACTACGCGCGCTTCTACCCGTTCCAGACCGACGCGGCGTTCATCCAAGCCCGCTGCACCGAAACGGCCATGAAGATCTACAACCCGGCCGTCCATCCGCGCGAGCCCTTCGCCGGCGGCCGGGACGTGCGGCGTAGCCCGTTCTATGAGCGGGAGGTGGCGCTGGGCGGCCATTTCATGGAGCTGGGCGGGTGGGAGCGGGCGCATGGCTACGCCAGCAACGAGCCTCTGCTGGAGACCTACGGCAATCAGGTGCCGGTGCGGGAGAACGAGTGGGACAACCGGCATTTCTGGCGGGTGTCGAATGCCGAGCATCTGGCGATGAGCGCCGATGTCGGCATGATCAACCTCTCCCACTTCGCCATCTACGACGTCACCGGCCCCGACCATGTCGCGTTCATGGAGTATTTGTGCGTCGCCCGGGTCGGCGGCGACAATCAGGTCGGCAAGGGCATCTATACCCATTTCCTGGATGAGCACGGGATGGTGCGGGCGGATTTCACGGTGTTTCGCCTGGCCGACCGTATCCGCTTCATCGACGGGGCCGATGCCGGCAACCGCGACTTCACCTACATGAAGCGCATGGCGGCTGATCTCGGCTATGACGTGGCGGTCACCGACCGGTCGACGGAACTGGTCACCATCGGGGTGTGGGGGCCGAACGCGCGGGCCAGCCTGCAGAAGGTGGTGGAGGACCCCGCCGCCCTCGACCGCGACGCCTTCCCCTTCGCCTCGCTGAAGCCGGTGCGCATCGCCGCGCAGGAGGTGCTGGCCTTCCGCATCTCCTATGTCGGGGAGCAGGGGTTCGAGCTGCACATGGCCTACGGCGATGCCTTGCCCGTATGGGACGCGATCCGGGCGCAAGGCGTCATGCCGTTCGGCGTGGAGACCTATGCCAATTCCCGGCGGATGGAAAAGAGCCTGCGCCTGCAGAACGCCGACCTGTTGACCGAGTACAACCTGCTGGAGGCCGACCTTGCCCGCCCCAAGGTCAAGGACGCCGATTTCGTCGGCAAGGCGGCCTACCTCGCCCACCGGGCCCGGCCGCATCAGCCGGCGACGCTGTGCACCCTGGTGATCACCGACAACCGGGACGCCAGCGGCACCTTGCGCTACCCCGTCGGCACGCTGCCGGTCCTGGATGCAGAGACCGGCGAGACCTTGGTGGATGGCGAAGGCCGCCTGTCCTACACCACGTCGATCGCCTACGGTCCGACCATCGGTCGCAACATCGCGCTCGCCTACCTGCCCCATCAGCACGCGGTGACCGGCAAGACGTTCCGGGTGGAGTATTTCGGCGAAACCTATCCCGTGGAGGTCGCCGGCGTCGGCTACGCGCCGCTCTACGACCCGGAGAACCTGAAGCCGCGGTCGTGAGGGGCGTTTCGAGGGGTGGGGTCGGGTCTGACGAACACGTTCCCAACGTCATCCCCGCGCAAGCGGGGATCTCCAACCGATTGAAACGGCGAGATTCCCGTTTGCGTGGGAACGACGTTGGGGGAGACTCTGGTGTCTCTCAAGAACCGGCTAAATCGGCTGCTGGGTGAAGAACTCGCGGAAATAGACGTCGGTGACCTTGTCGAAGCCGACGGCACTGGTGACGATGCGCAGCAGTTCCGCACGCAGCCGGTCCAGTCCGTGGGCGCCCTGGATCTCCGACGGCGACAGGCGGGTCAGCATCTGCCAGATCGCGTCGTTGATGACCGGCTGCTGCTGCTCCAAGAGCAGGGCCGTCGCCGGCTCGTCGAGGTCCAGCGTCAGCCCCAGCATGAGGCGCATCGGCAGCCGGCCGTTCTCGGGCGCCAGCATCACGTAGAGGGTCGGCATCTCGTAGCGCAGCGCGTCGGGACCGGGCTCGCCGGTCGGTGCCGCGCTGGCGCCGCCACCGCCGCCCCCGCCGCCGGCCAGCGCGGGTGCCATGGGCGCGGTCGCCAGGACCAGCAGCGTCGCGATCCCGGCGAGCCAGGCCGCCGACCGGCCGGCGATGCGGCGCGGCGACGAGCAAGCGAGCACCGATAGGACCATGAAGAACCTCCGGACCCGGCACCGCGGGCCATCGCCGACCCCGGGGCCAGCGGTGAAAGGTGTGAGAGAAATGCGTTGTTAAGGAAATCCTATCGGGTCAAAGCATATCATTCCGTTAACGGCTGGGTCTGCACGGTAGAAAGATCCGGTAACGGCTCAACAATTGATGAGGTGATGGCGGGATGATCGGGCGACGGCGACCCCATCGGCACGGTTCGGCCCGGGTCACGGCGCGGTGGTGCGTCTTGGCGACCACAGCCGCCGTCACCGCTGGTGCGATGGGACCCGGCGCCGCCGGTGCTGAGCCTGCCGGCCCGCTCGACTCGCTGTTCGTCGATCCGATGGCCCGTGTCGTGCCCAACCCGCTGGCGCCGAGTGAGGAGCCGCCGCGTCCGGCGACGGAAGACTGTCAGGCGCGGATGCTGCTGGACTGTTTCGTCTCCGGTACGGTGCAGACGCTATCGCGCGAGGCTGAGGGCGCGCCTGCTTCCGACGCGGCGGCGGAACCGCCGGTCCGCGACCGGACCCCCGTCGCGCCGCGCGCGCCGGCCGCGCCTGAGGTGGCGGCGCCGGAGCCGCCGGCCGCCCCGGCCGAGCCGCCGACACCCCCGGGTCCACCACCGGAGATCGCCGAGTTGCGCGCGGCGATCGAGCGCGCCGGGCTGGAAGGCACCGTCACCATCGATGACGACGGTACGGCGGGCGTGCTGACCATCGTCCCGCCCGCCGCGTCGGAATAGCGCGGCGGCGGGGGCGCCGCTCCACCGTTGTCTCAGACCAGATGGAGCTGGAAGAACGCCTGGGTGCGCTCCGCGGCGATGCGGGCGCTGTCGGGGGCGTAGTCCGCCCGCTCGGTGCAGTTGAAGCCGTGCCCGGCCGGGTAGGTATGAATGTCGGCCTGCGGCTGGGCGGCACGGATGGCCGCCACCGCGTCCGGCGGGATGATCGGGTCGGCGTCGCCGAAATGCATCTGAACCGGGCAGCAAGCCGCCTCGTCCTTGAAGTCGATGATCTGCCCGCCGTAGTAGCATACCGCACAGGCCGGCTTGCGCCGGGTCGCCGCCAGGAAGGCCACCGACCCGCCCCAGCAGAAGCCGACGACGCCGACCCTGCCATGGGCCGCCGCCGCCTCCATGGTCGCGGCGATGTCGAACACCGCCCCGTCCCAGCCGATCTCCATCCTCAGCGCGCGGCCGCGGGCCAGGCCGTCCTCGTCATAGCCCAGCTCCACGCCGCTCTCGACCCGGTCGAACAGCGCCGGGGCCAGCGCCGCGTAGCCCTGCTCGGCGAACCGCGTGGCGAGGGATCGGATGTGGTGGTTGACCCCGAAGACCTCCTGAACCACCACCAGCGCGGCCACCGGCCGGGGGCCGGGCAGGGCGCGGAACACGTCGAAGCGGTGGCCGTCCTCGGCGGTCAGGGTCACGGTGGAGGTGCTGATCATGGGCGGAGCGTCTCCTCGGCGCCGATCCTCGCCGGCCGGTGCCGGCCCGTCAGAAGCTACACGTTGAAGCGGAAGTGGAAAATGTCGCCGTCCCGGACGACGTAGTCCTTGCCCTCCTGGCGCATCCGGCCGGCGTCCTTGCACGCCTGTTCGCCGCCCAGCGCGATGAAAGTGTCGGTGTCGACCGTCTCGGCGCGGATGAAGCCGCGTTGGAAGTCGCTGTGGATGGCGCCGGCCGCCTCCGGCGCGGTGGCGCCGCGGGTCACCGTCCAGGCGCGCGCCTCCTTCGGTCCCACCGTGAAGAAGGTCACGAGATCGAGCAGGCTGTAGCCGGCGCGGATCACCCGGTTCAGCCCCGGCTCCGCCAGCCCCAGGCTGTCCAGGAACGCCTGCTTCTCGTCCGCATCCTCCAGCAGCGCCACCTCCGCCTCGATGGCCGCGGAGATCACCACGCTGCCGGCGTCGGAACCGGCGGCCATGACGTCGACCCGGGCGGACAGCGCATTGCCGCTGGCGGCGCTGTCCTCGTCGACATTGCAGACATAGAGGACCGGCTTTGCGGTGACGAGTTGCAGGCGCCGAAACGCCGCAGCCTCGTCCGGCGTATCGGGCAGGGCGGTGCGCGCCGGGCGCCCGTCGGTCAGGGCGGCCAGCGCGCGCTCCATCAGCGCCTGCTCGCCCACCGCCTCGCGGTCGCCGCCGCGCCGGCGCTTGGCGACGGCCTGGAGGCGGCGCTCCAGGCTCTCCATATCCGCCAGCATCAGCTCCGTCTCCACCGTCTCGGCATCGCGCACCGGGTCGACCGAGCCGTCGACATGGGTGACGTCGCCTTCGAAGCAGCGCAGCACGTGCAGGATCGCGTCGACCTCGCGGATATGGCCGAGGAACTGGTTGCCCAGCCCTTCGCCCTTCGAGGCGCCGCGCACCAGCCCGGCGATGTCGACGAATTCAAGCTGGGTGGCGATCACCTTGGCCGAGCCGCCGAGCCGGGCCAGCGTCGCCAGCCGCGGATCGGGCACGCCGACCCGGCCGGTGTTCGGCTCGATGGTGCAGAAGGGATAGTTCGCCTGCTCCGCCGCCTGGGTCGAGGTCAGCGCGTTAAACAGGGTCGACTTGCCGACATTGGGCAGGCCGACGATGCCGCAGTTGAAGCCCATCGATGCTGTCGGTCCTTGAGCGGGGACGAAGGAGGGAGAGGGAGAAGACGCGCCGGCCTCAGGGCGTCTCGGGCTCGCGCGTCTTCAGGCTGACGGCGTTCATGAAGCGGTCGGGCCGGCCCTCCGCCAGCGCCGGCAGGCCGTCCACCACCGCGTCGATCAGCGGGTCCAGCCAATCCTCGTCGGCGCGCGCGAAGTCGTGCAGGACATAGCCGTGCACCGCGTCCTTGCGGCCCGGATGGCCGATGCCCAGGCGCACCCGCCAATAGTCGGGGCCGATATGCCGATCGAGCGAGCGGATGCCGTTATGGCCGCCGGCGCCGCCGCCCTTCTTCACCCGGCACTTGCCGGGCGCCAGGTCAAGCTCGTCATGCACGACGATGACCTGGTCGAGGCCGAGCTTGTAGAAGCGCATCGCCTCGCCGACCGCCCGGCCGCTCTCGTTCATGAAGGTCATCGGCTTCATCAGCATCAGCCGCCGGCCGGCCAGCACCGTCTCCGCCGTCATCGCCTGAAAGCGCCGGCGGTAGGAGGCCAGCCCCTGCCGGTCGGCCAGGGCGTCGATCACCATGAAGCCGATATTGTGGCGATGGCGGGCGTATTGCGGGCCGGGATTGCCCAAGCCGACCACAAGCTGCGTCACCGCCGGCCCCCGTTCGCGGCCGATCAGGCCGGCCAGCCAATCAAGCATCGCGCCACCCTGCCTGCCAGGGCCGGCGGCAGGGCCGGTCAGACGTCGTCGTCTTCGTCGTCCGCCTCGCTCTCCTGCGCCTCCAGCGCTTCGGAGCGGACCGCCGACGGCGCGGCGATGGTGGCGATGGTGAAGTCGCGGTCGGTGATCGACGGCTTGACCCCCGTCGGCAGTGTCACCGCGCTGATATGGATGCTGTCGCCGGTGTCGAAGGGGGCGAGGTCGACGACGATCTCTTCGGGGATCTGGGTGGCCCGGCAGGTCACCTCGATCGCGTGGCGGACAATGTTCAGCACGCCGCCGCGCTTCAGCCCCGGGCTTTCGTCCTCGTTGACGAAGCGGCACGGCACCTCCAGCGTCACCGTGGAGCCGGCCGACAGGCGCAGGAAGTCCAGATGCACCGGCACGTCGGTGACCGGGTGGCGCTGCAGGGCGCGCGGCAGCACGGTGTGCTCCTCGCCGTCCACCACCAGGCGGTAGGTATGGGTGGCGAAGCTGGCGTCGCGCAGCAGGGCCTGCAGGCGCAACAGCTCGACATTCACCATGACCGGCGGCTGCTTGTCGCCATAGATCACCGCCGGCACCATGCCGTCGCGGCGGGCCTGGCGAGCCGCCCCCTTGCCGGCCCGCTGGCGCCGTGCGACCGGCACTTCAATCGTCTCGGCCATCGGCCCTCAATCTCCCAAAGTGCACCACCCGTCGCCCGTCGATGTCCGACGTAACGGATGAAACGCCGAACGCCGGCCTCCAGGGGTGCCGGCGTCCGAAGTCGTCGATTCCGAATAAGACGCGACCATATACGCGCGCGCGCCTGCGCTGTCAAAGGCCGGCACGCCGCCGGCCGAACAGCGAGAAGGGCCGGCGTCCGATCGGCGCCGGCCCTCCCGCAATCGCGCTCAAGCCGTCCCGATGGGACGGGTGCCGATCAGCCCTTCTTGCCGGCCATGGACTTCAGCTCGTCCAGGCTCTCGCTGATCCGGTTCTGGATGATCTCGGCCGCTTCGGTGTTCGACTTGCCGAGCATCTCGGCCAGCTCGCGCATATTGGCGAGCATCTTCTCGAACGCCGTCTTGGTCGCGTCGGCCTGGCGGGCCAGCCGCTCTTCCGGCGAGCCGGCGGCCATCAGCGTCGTCAGCATGGTCGACATCTCTTCGGTCATCTGCCGCATGATGTCGGCCTGGCGGCGCGCGACCGCCTGCATGCCTTCGAAGGCCAGCTTGTTGGCCGTGGTCAGGGCCTCGATGTTGCGCCGCTGGGCGGCCATCACCGCGTCCATGTCAACCATCGGCAGCTTCAGCTCCGACATATACTTGGAGATGTCCATATCCATGAACGGGTTGGTCTGCTTTGCCATGGTGGTCTTCCGCTCCTCGAGGCCCGCAGCTCATGCTGCACTGCACACAAGTCGACTATGCGGCTGATTTCCTGCGCTGTCAAACGTTTTTGTGCAGTGCAACATACGCCGCTGATGGGTCAGTTTTCGGCCGGATCGGCCGGGGAAGCGCCGGCCGCGTCTTCATGCGCGGTCGCGGCCTCGCCGTCGCCCGACGGGGTCGGCCGGCGGCGCTCCATCAGGGTGGCAAGCTGCTCTGTCTGGCGCAAGCATCGGTCGACCATGGCCATGGTCGCCGCCATGTCCTCGCTGTCGTCGCGCGTCCAGGTGCGCAGGCAGATCAGGTAGACGACGGTCAGCGCCCGCACGCGCAGTTCGCCCAGCAGCCCGTCGGTTGCCAGCTCCGCCAGGTCGAGGGTCTGGCGCATCGAGGCCTCGACCGCCAGGATCTGGCCGAACACGGTGATCGGATCGCCGGGCAGGGCGCGGATCACCGCCATCACGCCGTCCTTCAGCGGCATCAGCGCATCGAAGCGCCGCATCAACAGGTCGAACAGCCGGTCACGTATGCTGTCCGCCGGGTCGCCGGGCCCGTCGGCGGCGACGGCCCGGTCGAGATGCCGGCCGAGCGCCTCCAGAAGCGTGCGTTTGGTCGGACAGACCGCCAGGGCGTCGGCGACGTCCATATCGGCCGCCCGGGCCGCGCCGGAGACGGTGACGGCGGGCCAGCCGATATCGGCGGCCAGGGTCATCGCCGCGGTGACCAGGCGCGCCGCCGCCGCGCCGGGGTGGGTCGTCTCGGTATCGGTCATCGGGAAACGGCCTCGTCGCGTGTCGGAGCGGAAGGGGCGGGCACTACCGGCCGATCGGGGCGACCCGGCCGCCGGTCAGCCGGACCAGCGCGTCCGGCGTCAGCGCGAACACCGTATCCGGCGTGCCGGCCGCCGCCCAGAGCCGATCGAGGGTCATCAGGTCGCCGTCGATGACCACCGTCAACGGTTGATCATGCCCCACCGGCGGCACGCCGCCGATGGCGAAGCCGGTGATCGCACGCACGAAGCCGGCATCGGCGCGGGCGATCGTCACGGCGCCGAGGTCGGCCGCCAGCGCGGCGGCCAGCGCCGCTTCGTCGACGCGGTTGGCGCCGCTGGCGATGGCCAGCACCGGGCGGCTGCCGGGTTCGGCCCGGAAGATCAGGGATTTGGCGATCGCGGCGACCGCGCAGCCGATGGCCGCGGCGGCGTCCGCGGCGGTGCGGGTGCCGTCGGGAAACCGACGGATTTCGGCCGCTACACCACGCTCGGCCAGGGCCGCGGCAACCCGCTGACTGGCGGCGGGCAGGGCCGGTGCTGCTTCAGTCACCGCCGCCCAGCGCCTCTGCCCGGGCGACCGCCGCGGCGACCGCGCGGCGGAACAGGTCCGGCACCGCGTCGGGTGCCATCAGGACGTCCAGTGCCGCCTCCGTCGTGCCGCGGGGGCTGGTGACGTTCTGGCGGAGCACCGCGGCCGGCCGGTCGTCGGCCTCCGCCAGCGCGGCGGCGCCGATCACCGTCTGACGCGCCAGCCGCATCGCCTGGTCCGGCGCCAGCCCGGCCGCCGTGCCGGCCGCCGCCAGCGCCTCCATCAGCAGGAACACATAGGCCGGGCCGCCGCCGGACAGCGCGGTGACCGGGTCCATCAGCCGCTCGTCGTCGATCCATTCGATCTGTCCCACCGCCGCCATCAGGCGTCCGGCGAGCGCCTTGTCGGCGTCCAGCGCGGTCTTACCGGCGACCAGCACGGTGACGCCGCGGCCCACGGCGGCGGGGGTGTTGGGCATGGCGCGCAGGACGCGCGCATCGGGTCCCAGGCGCGTCTGGAACCAGTCGAGCGACAACCCCGCCGCGATCGACAGCACCGGCGCGCCGGCCGCCGCCAGCGGTGCCACCGCCGGCATCACGTTCGCCATCACCTGCGGCTTGACGGCCAGCACCACCATGTCCGGCGTCGGACCGCCGGCCAGGGCTGCCGGATCGTCGACGGGCGTGACCGCGCCGGCATCGAGTCCCGGCGGCAGCCCGGCCGGGTCGGCGACCAGCGCCTCGCCGACCAGCCCCGCCGCCTGCCAGCCGGCCAGCAGCGCGCCGCCCATCTTGCCGCAGCCGATTAGCGCCAGCCGCGCGCCCGCGCCCATCAGCCCGCTCTCCGCAAGATCAGCGTCGATCCGCCGGCGCCCTCAGGCCTCCGCCACGGTGTCAATGATCGCCCCGTTCAGGCTGGCGGCGGGTTCGACCTCCCCGGTCACGCACAGTTGGAAGGCCGGATAGAAGCGCTCGCACTCGCTGAGCGCGATATCCATCAGGTCTTCGAGCTGCTCGGTGCTGGCCCCTTGCGAGCCGCGCAGCAGCGTCGTGTGCCGGAAGATCGGCGTGCTGTCGTCGCTGTCGACGTCGAAATGGCCGAGCCACAGCCGCTCGTTGATCAGGGCCAGCAGCTCCCAGGTCGCCGCCAGGCGGTCTTGGGCGATCGGCAGGTCGAACTGGCAGGAGAACTGCATGGCGCTGACGTCGTCGTGCCAGAAGAAGAACATGCGGTAGCCGGTCCAGCGGCCCGACACCTCGACCACGAGCTCGTCCAGGCTGGAGCGATCGAACAGCCAATTGTTGGCGCTGACGATCTCCTCAAGGATATCGAGCGGATTGGCGGTCTGGCTCGCCGCGGCGAGAGAGGTGACCGTCATCGGGCGTTTCCTTGCCGTCGACAGGGGAAAGGGCGTGCTGCCGGGGCGGCAGTGCCACCGGCACGCGGCCGACCGAAGGGCCAACTGAAAGGCATGGTGCGTCCCGTCAAGCAATCCATGGCGGGAACCCGCCGGGCCGGCCGCATCGCCTCGGCGCCACCGGGGCGCTGGCGCGATTCGCCACCGTCGACGGGCAATCGAGCGGTATTAACCAAAATCTGGTGCGCTGTTCGGTGCCCAATACAACAGGCGGTAGGGTGACATAGGGTCATCGCCGGGCGCAACCCGATTTCCCCGGACCGCCGCCGGCCCTCCCCAAGATCTGGGGGACCCAAGATCTGGAGGGTCAGGGGCTGGCTGGCGTGGACCCGTTGGCGGCCCGTCGGCGTCACGAGTCGGCGGCGCCTTCGGCCGGTTTGCGGGCGGTGCGCGGCCGGCGGGCCGTGCCGCTTTGGGTCGCCTTGGCCCCGGATGATTTGGCCCCGGACGACTTGGCCGTGGCGGTGCGGCCCGATTTCGCCCCGGCGCCTTCCAGTGCGGCGACGCGCGCTTCCAGCGCGGCGACCTGGTCGGACAGGGCCTCCTGCGCCTCGCGGGCGGCTTCCGCCACGGCGCGCAGCGCGTCGAACTCCTCCCGCGGGACCAGGTCGAGGCGATAGACGAACTCGCCCATCCGCTCGCGGAACTGCGCTTCCGCTTCTTCCCGCAGGCTCGCCGCGGCCCCCAGCGCGCCGGAGGTCATCCGCGCCAAGTCGTCGAGCAACCGCTTGTCCATCGCCATGATCGTTACCGCCCTCAACACCGGCCTACCGCGTCATCGGCGCTTGGCCGGCAACGCTTCTCTTCGACAATGTACGATGCCGCGCCTGCATTGCAACGCCGGCCCCCGACTGGCTATACCACGGGCGCGCCCCCCGGGGCGTCGCGCGACCGCAACGATCGCCGTCGGTCGCGGCCGCCGCCCCGGCTTCCCCGAATAGGATCGCCCGCGCGCATGATCGTCGTAACCGGTGGCGCCGGTTTCATCGGCTCCAACCTGATCGCCGGGCTGGAGGAGCGGGGATACGGCGACCTGGTGGTCGTCGACTGGCTGGGCCAGGGCGAGAAATGGCGCAATCTCGCGCGCCGCAACATCGCCGACGTCGTGCCGCCGGAGGCGCTGGCCGGCTGGTTGTCCAGCCGGGCGGGCCGCGTCCGCGCGATCTTCCATATGGGGGCGAATTCCGCCACCACCGAGACCGACGGCGACCGCATCCTCGACCAGAACCTGCGCCCCACCCTGGCCTTGTGGGACTGGTGCACGCGCCACCGCGTGCCGCTGATCTACGCCTCCTCCGCCGCTACCTATGGCGACGGCGCAGCCGGCTTCGACGACGACCCCGAGCCTGCGGCGCTGGCGCGGCTGAAGCCGCTCAATCTCTACGGCTGGTCGAAGCACGCGGCCGATCGGCGGCTGCTGGCGCTGGCGGCCCGCGGCGAACGGCCGCCGCATTGGGCGGGGCTGAAGTTCTTCAACGTCTACGGCCCCAACGAGTACCACAAGGGCGACATGCGCTCCGTCGTCCACAAGCTGTTCCCGGAGGTCGCCGCCGGGCGGCCGGCAAAGCTGTTCCGCAGCTACCGCAACGACTATGCCGATGGCGGGCAGATGCGCGACTTCGTACATGTCGGCGACTGCGTGGCGGTGATGCTGTGGCTGTTGGAGGCGCCGTCGGTCTCCGGCCTGTTCAATGTCGGCAGCGGCCAGGCGCGCACCTGGGTGGACCTGGCGACGGCGGTCTTCGGCGCCGTGGGGCGCGCGCCGGACATCACCTTCGTCGACATGCCGGAAGCGTTGCGCGACCGCTATCAGTACTTCACCGAGGCGCCGGTCGGGCGGCTACGCGCGGCCGGCTACGACCGGCCGTTCACCGCGCTGGAAGACGGCGTCGCGGACTATGTGCGCGGCTATCTGGCGACGGACGATCCCTACCGGTGAGGCGGTGAAGCGGGTCGATCCTTGAGGAGACGACGCGATGGGCACCCTGGTGCTGCCGTTCCCGGCGATCGATCCGATCGCGCTGGAGATCGGCCCGCTGGCGATCCGCTGGTATGCGCTGGCCTATCTGGCCGGCTTCCTCCTGGGCTGGCGGTACTGCGTGCGCCTGGCGCGCAAGGCGCCGTTGGCGCCGACGCCGGAGCATATCGACGAGTTTCTGACCTGGGCGGTGATCGGCGTGATCGTCGGCGGCCGCCTCGGCTTCGTCCTGTTCTACGAGCCGACCTACTACCTCCAGAACCCGGTGGAGATCGTGAAGATCTGGACCGGCGGCATGTCCTTCCACGGCGGTCTCTTGGGCGTCGCGGTGGCGGAGGTGCTGTTCGCCTGGCGCCACCGCATCCGTTTGCTGTCGCTGGCCGACGTGATCGCCGCGGCGGCGCCGATCGGCCTGTTCTTCGGGCGCATCGCCAACTTCATCAATGGCGAGCTGTGGGGCCGCGCGACCGACCTGCCCTGGGCCATGGTCTTCCCGCACCCCTTGGCCGGCGGCGTGCCGCGACATCCCAGCCAGCTCTACGAGGCGGTGCTGGAAGGCCTGGTGCTGTTCGTCGTCTGCTGGCTCTTGGTCCGGCGGCGCGAGGTGCGGTTGCGGCCCGGCCTGGTCACGGGCGTCTTCCTGATCGGCTACGGCATCGGCCGGTTCCTGGTGGAGTTCGTGCGCGAGAGCGACCCGGCGCTGGGCGATGTGCTGCTGGGCATGACCATGGGCCAGGCGCTGTGCGTGCCGATGGTGCTGGCCGGGTTTGGCCTCGTCCTCTATGCGCGGCGCCGGGCGCCGGTTTCGGCCGATCCGCCGACTGCTGAGCAAGAAGCCGCGGCCGAAAGGCGGTGAGCGATCCCGGCGCCCCGATTGCCCGGATCCTGGCGGATCGCGGCGAGGTCTCGCTGGCGGAGTACATGGCGCTGGCCGCCGGCCATCCGCAGGCCGGCTACTACCGCCGGGCGGCCGCCATCGGCCGCGATGGCGACTTCGTCACGGCCCCGGAGATCAGCCAGGTCTTCGGCGAGCTGATCGGCCTGTGGGCGGCGGAGAGCTGGCGCGTGCTGGGCGCGCCCGATCGGCTGGTGCTGGTGGAGTTGGGCCCCGGCCGCGGCACGCTGATGGCCGACGCGCTGAGGGCGGCGCGGGTGCTGCCGGGCTTCCTGGCGGCGGCGGAGCTGCATCTGGTGGAGACCAACGCGCGGCTGCGCGCGGCGCAGGCGGAGCGCCTCGGCGACCGGGTGGCTGGCTGGCATGACGGGCTGGCGAGCGTGCCCGACGGCCCCATCCTGGTGATCGCCAACGAGTTCTTCGACGCCCTGCCGATCCGCCAGCTCGTGCGCACGGGCGACGGCTGGGCGGAACGCCGGGTGCGCTGGGACGCCGCCGCCGGCCGGCCGGCCTGGGCCTTGTCGGCGCCGTCGGCCGCGCTCGCCCGGCTGTTGCCGCCGGCGCTGGCGGATGCGCCGGCCGGCGCGGTGGTGGAGGTGTCGCCGGCCGCCGCTGCGGTCGCCGGGACGGTGGCTGAGCGCCTGCGGGCAGCGGGTGGGGCGGCGCTGATCATCGACTACGGCTATGAGACCTGGCCACTGACGCCGACGCTGCAGGCGGTGCGGGCGCATGGCCCCGCCGATCCGCTGGCGGTGCCGGGCAGCGTCGACCTGTCGGCCGATGTCGATTTCGCCGCCCTGGTGGCGGTCGCACGGCGCGCGGGCATCGCCACGGCCGGGCCGATCGGCCAGGGGCGGTTTCTGCACGGCCTCGGCATCGGCGTGCGGGCGGCGCGGCTGAAGGCCGGCGCCGATGCCGCTGGTGCTGCGGCGATCGATCGGGCGGTCGCCCGCCTGACCGGGGAGGATGCCATGGGGTCCCTGTTCCGTGCCTTGGTTTACTGGCACTCTCCCGCCGGCGCGCCGCCGGTGTTTCCGGCGTGACGCGATCGACGGAACGGGGCGCCCGACGCATGACCGACCTTGCGGCCGCGCTGCCGACCCCGGTGACCGAGGCCGGGCTTGCCGCGGTGCCGGGCATCGCCCATGGGTTCTTCGGCCGGGCGGGCGGCGTCAGCGGCGGGATCTATGCCGGGCTCAATGCCGGCTTCGGCTCGCGGGACCGGGCAGCGGATGTCGCGGAGAATCGCCGCCGCGCGCGCTGCGGCCTGGACGCGCGCGCGGCGCATCTCGTCACCCTATACCAGGTGCACGGCCGCGACGTCGTGCGGGTCGAGGCGCCGTGGCCGGACGGCGCATCGCCGAAGGCCGACGCCATGGTGACCCGCCAGCCCGGCATCGCGCTGGGCGTGCTAGCCGCCGATTGCGTGCCGGTCCTGCTGGCGGCCGGCAACGGATCGGTGATCGGCGCGGCCCATGCCGGCTGGCGCGGCGCGCTTGGCGGCGTGCTGGAGGCGGTCGTGGCGGCGATGCGCGCGGACGGGGCGGTCGACCTCAGGGCCGCCGTCGGTCCGTGCATCGCCCGGGCGAGCTATGAGGTGGGGGCGGAGTTCCGCCAGCAATTCCTGGCGGCGGACCCGGCCAACGACCGATTCTTTGCCGAGCCTGAGACCGGGGGCGGGCGGCCGCATTTCGACCTTGCCGGCTATGTCGTCGCCCGCCTCGCCGGTCTCGGCGTCGCGGTCGCGGCGACCGGCGGCGACACCTGCGCGGAAGAAGACCGGTTCTTCAGCTACCGCCGGTCCTGCCAGCGCGCCGAAGGCGACTACGGCCGCAATCTGTCGGCGATCGTCCGCACCGCCGGGCGAGCGCAGCAAGGCTGAGGAGGCGGCCAATGCCTTACATCCTGATGTTCTTCGCGCTCTGCCTGATCGGCCTGGTTGCGTCCTGTCTGGTCGCCTGAGACGGGGCGGCGAAGCGGCGTTTACAGGGGGCGCGGGCCGCTGCTATATCCGCGCTCGTCCGCCTTGGGGTTATGGCGATCGCGCGCTGCGGTCGCGGGGCCGGTGGACTCAGGTGTCCGTTCAAGACTGGGGCAAAACCCCAGGCTCAAGGCGGCGCCGGCCTTCTCCCCCGCCCGGCCACCCATTCCAGGATACTGCCGTTGGGTGGCCGGGGGGTGGCCGGGCGGGGGAGAGGGCCGGCCGTGGCAATCTCAAGCGGACACTCAGTCGACGCAACCGACGGGGGCCGGATGCGCGCATGAGGATCATCGCCGGCAATAGCAATCGGCCCTTGGCCGAAGCGGTCTCTGCGGCGCTGAAGGTGCCGCTGACCCAGGCGAGCCTGCGGCGCTTCGCCGATATGGAAGTGTTCGTGGAGATCCTGGAGAACGTCCGTGGCGAGGACGTCTTCGTGATCCAGTCCACCAGCTATCCCGCCAACGACAATCTGATGGAGCTGCTGGTCACGGTGGACGCGCTGCGCCGCGGCTCGGCACGTCGCATCACCGCGGTGATGCCGTATTACGGCTATGCCCGCCAAGACCGGAAGACCGGGCCGCGCACGCCGATCTCCGCGAAGCTGGTGGCCAATCTGATCACCCGCGCCGGGGCCGACCGGGTGCTGACGCTGGACCTGCATGCCGGGCAGATCCAGGGCTTCTTCGACATTCCGGTGGACAATCTCTACGCCGCGCCGGTGCTGGGCAACGACATCGCCGAACGCTACGGCAACGACCTCGTCATCGTCTCGCCGGATGTCGGCGGCGTGGTGCGGGCGCGGGTGCTGGCCAAGCGCCTCGACGTCGATCTGGCGATCATCGACAAGCGGCGCGAGCGGGCCGGCGTGTCGGAGGTGATGAACATCATCGGCGATGTCGGCGGGCGGCAATGCGTGCTGGTCGACGACATTGTCGACAGCGCCGGCACGCTGTGTAATGCGGCGACCGCGCTGATGGAGCGTGGTGCCCGCTCCGTCAGCGCCTATGTCACCCATGGCGTGCTGTCGGGCGGGGCGGTCAGCCGGGTCACCGCCAGCCCTCTGCAGGAGCTGGTCACCACCGACAGCATCCAGGAGACGGAGGCGGTCAGGGTCAGCGGCACGGTTCGCCATCTGACCATCGCGCCGCTGATCGCCGAGGCGATCGACCGGATCTGGAAGGAGAAGTCGGTCTCCAGCCTGTTCGATTGATGGGGCGGCAGGCCCCGGCTCAGCCGGCGCCGGCGGCCAGCTTCACGCGGGCAATCACCGCGGCGAGGCTCTCCAGGCTGATCGGCTTGGGCAGATAGTCGTCCATCCCCAGCGCCAGATACTGGTCGCGCGCGGCGGTGCCGGCATTGGCCGTCACCGCGACGATCGGGATGTCGCGCTGGGGGCCGGCGAGGCTGCGGATCTGTTCCGTCGCCCCGATGCCGTCCAGACCGGGCATCTGGATGTCCATCAAGACCATGTCGTAGGTGGCGTCGGTCACCGCATCGACTGCCTCGAAGCCGTCATTGACGACGGCCGCGCGGTGGCCGAGCGCGGCCAGCATGTCGCGCAAGACGACCTGGTTGAGCGTGTTGTCTTCGGCGATCAGGATGCTCGCCTCGCCGACATCCGGGGTCTCCGCGTCCGCCGGCCCGTCGACCGTCTCACGATCTGCTTCGACCGGTGCGACGGGCAGATCGAAGAAAAAGGTGGAGCCGCGGCCCTGCGTGCTGGTCACGCCGACTCGGCCACCCATCAGGAAGGCGATCTGGCTGCAGATCGACAGACCGAGGCCCCAGCCCCCGCCGCGGCTGGCGAAGCCGGTGTCGGCCCGGACGAAGGGCTTGAAGAGCTTGGCGATCTGCTCTTCCGACAGGCCGATGCCGGTGTCCTCGACCTCGAAGCTCAGCGTGAGGGACGGCGCGGTCGGGGCGTCCGCGGTCGCCGGGCTCGCCGGTTCCTTGACCGAGGCGCAGAAGACCACGCTGCCGCGGCTCGTGAACTTTATCGCATTGCTCAAGTAGTTGTTGAGGATCTGCCGGATCCGGCTGTCGTCGGAGATGATCTCATCCGGCACATCCTCATCGATGGACAGGTGGAACTGCAGTCCCTTGTCGGCGGCACTGGAGCTCCACCAGTCACGAACATCGTTCAGCAGGTGATGCAGGCTGAAAGGCTCGGACTCGATCCGCATCTGCCCGGCCTCGATCTTCGACAGGTCGAGCAGATCGGTGAGCAGGCTCATCAGCGTCTCGCCGGCACCGAGGATCGCGTCGACCTTCTTGGCATCGCGCGGCGCCAGCTCGGAGCGCTGGAGGAGATGGGCGAAGCCGAGAATCGCGTTCATCGGCGTGCGGATCTCGTGGCTCATGGAGGCGAGGAAGCGGGACTTCGTGGCGTTGGCCTCCGCCGCCTCCTGGGCCTTGGCCTCCAGCGCGCGCTGGGCTTGCGTCGCTTCGGAGTTGTCGAAGATGAAGGCCAGCGAGCGGACGAACGCACCGTCGGGATCGTAGACGGCGACGGCCGACAGCAGGATAGGCAGGGCGCTGCCATCCTTTCGGACAAAATCATAGGGTGTAAGATTGGTTATCCCCGTATCAATAAAGCGGGGAATGGTTGTGTCGCGCGCCAAAGTTCGCGACTCTTCAGTAAGAAAGTCAATCGACTTCTTGCCGATCATTTCATCTGGGTTGTATCCTAGAGTTTGTGCCCAATTTCGGCTGACGCGAAGAAGAACTCCATCTTTGTTGATGGAGTGCATCATCAAATGGTTGTTTTCAAATAAAACGTCGAACGGATCACCGCCGCAGACCGGAGCCGGCGTCATCGTCGTCTTGTCGATCATGCCGCCTCCTGTCCGTTTTCTTGATATATTGATATATAAGATATCAAATTGTATCTCGGGCGGATTTCTATCTGGTCACCGGCATGAGGAACTTTGGATGGGATCTTCGCAAAGATCAATCGGCTCGCCCCTTGGCGCCCATAGCGTCCTTGGCTGGACGGCGGCGGGCGCCGCCGCCATGGTGGCCCAGCCGGACGCCGCGCCCGCCCGCGCGCGTCGTCCCCCCAGCGGCTGGTACGCCGGGTGGCGATCGACCCCGACAGACGAGGACATGCGGTCAGTCATGAGCGAAGCGCCCGGTTCCATCACCTTCGACGACTTCCTGAAGGTCGATATCCGCGTCGGCACCGTGGTGTCGGCCGAGCCCTATCCGGAGGCGCGGCGGCCGGCGATCAAGCTGGTGATCGATTTCGGCGACGCCATCGGCACGCGCAAAAGCTCCGCCCAGATCACCGAGCATTACGATATCGCAACGTTGCCCGGCCGCCAGGTGGCCGCCGTGGTCAACTTCCCGCCCAAGCAGATCGGCCGCTTCGTCAGCGAGGTGCTGGTGCTTGGCTTCGCCGACGACGAGGGCCGCGTCGTGCTGGTCGGGCCGGATCGCCCGGTGCCGAACGGCGGACGGCTGCATTGACCGGGGCGGCGGCCATGAGCCGGGCGGCGCGGCTGATCTACGTGCCCTATGACAGCGGCCGGATGGGCGAACGCTTCGGGCGCGGCCCGCTGGTCGCCCGGGATGCGGGCCTGGCGGCGCGGCTGGACGGCGCGCTGGCGGTGAGCGAGCAGGTCGTCACCCATGGCGGCTTCTTCCCGACCGAGGCGGCGGTGGCGTTCGACCTGGCGGGGCGGATCGGCCGCGCGGTCGACCGGTCGAAGGACGCCGGCGTCTTTCCGGTGGTGATCGCCGGCAACTGCCTGTCGTCGCTGGGGACTGTCGCCGGCATGGGCGGCCGCCGCCGCGGCGTCGTCTGGTTCGACGCGCATGGCGACTTCAACACGCCCGACACCACCATCACCGGCTTCCTGGACGGCATGGCCGCGGCGATCCTGGTGGGCGAGGCATGGCTTGCCGCCGCCGGCCGAGTCGCCGGGTTTCGGCCGGTCGAGCGCGCCGACCTGTTGTTCATCGGCGCGCGCGATCTGGATCCGGAGGAGCGCGCGCGCCTCGCCGATCCGCCGGTCGCCGTGTTCTCCGGCGACGACGTGCGGACCCGGCGGCCGGCCCTGGACGCGGCGATCGCCGCCCTCGGCCAGCGTTGCGACAGCGTTTATGTGCATGTCGACATGGACGTGACGGAACCCGACCCGGTGCCGGCCAACGAGTTCGCCGTGCCCGGCGGGCTGAGCGACGCGGAGATCGCCGGCCTGCTGGACACCATCGCCGCGGCGGTGCCCCTGGCGGCGGCCGGTGTCACCGCCTACGACCCGGGCCTCGACCCCGATGCCAGCATGCGCGCACGCTACCTCGCCGTCATCGAGCACCTGGCCCGGCTGGGGGCGGGGTAGCGAGCGTCGTTGCGCTCAACCGCCGGTCAGCCGTCGGAGATGCGTTTGCTGTCGTCGTAACCTTCCCGCGCCGGGCCATTGGATGACTTCGAGGCATCTCCCGCTTCCGATCCTTTTGCATTTTGGGCAATGCCGGTGATCAGCGAGAACAGGATCGCCGTTAGCGTCAGGACCGCGGTCGCTCCAAGCACGTATGGATCGCGGATCGCCCGATCTGCCCAGCTTGGCACGATCGTCGTCGGTTCGGTGCCGAAACGCTCGACCACCAAACGGGTTCGGCCAAGCGCAGAGTAGCTGGTGATGTTGAAGGCATCGTCCACGGCAGGTCCCGGCGAGATCACGCCGTGCGCCTTCTGCGGCACCGGCGCGCCACCATCGGTGCCGAAGACCGTCACGCTGTCGCCGCTGTACAGGGTGCCGGCGGCCACGGCGATCCCAGTCGATCGCAGCGGCAATGTCTCGCGGACCTCATAGCGGCCGCTGCGCAGCAGTCCGCGGGCGCCGGCGCGCGACAGCGCACCGATGGTAACCGTCCCGGAAAACACGAGACCGCCGCTCGCTCGGAAGGCATTGCGGGTTAGCAAGAGACGCGAGCCCACGGTGATTTCGAGAGGGTAATCGCCCGTCACCGCAGGTTCGCCGCCGGGCAGGGCCCGCACATCGATCTCCAGACCGCCGCCTGGCCCCGCAGTGAACAGAAGCACGGTCCCGGGTTCCCAGACGAGCGGCAGTGAACGCACCTTGGCCACATCGTAGAGGGCGGACTGGCAGCTTGATTGCGTCGCGGAGGCGATGGTTGAGGCTTGCCGAGGACGGCGAATGCAGAGCACCGTCTGTTCCAGATGCCAGGCCGATCGTGCGCTGCCATCGAACGCGATTTCCGCGCCATAGGTCTCGGCCGTCACCAGGAAGGTTCGCTTATGCTGGTCAGCATAAATCAGTATTATTGTCGTTACGATGGTAAGCAATAGTATAATCGAAATCAGATTGGATCTCCATAAGGAGATCTTTGTAAGAACAAGTCTCCCAAGTTCTCTTATATTATTCCTGGTATTGATTGGCGTTAGTTCCATAGCTTGATGATTTCAGGTCGCTGCGGGGCGCCGAAGCTGATGCGATTGATTTCGATCTGAGTGGCTTCGCCTACAGCAAGCTGGTCGCGCGGCAGGGCGCAGACATGGTCAAATGCAACGGCGGAACCGTTTGGCGGGATGCGGCAGGAGATATCGAAGCCACCGTCCGGCGCGGCCACCCAGGCATAGACCTCCGTCGCACCCAGCCCGTTGACCAGTACACGCACCTCATCGTCCGCAGAGGGGTCAACGCTCCGCCACAAGGCGGCGGCGAACTCCGTGCCGGCATCGGCGCAGCGGCCGCGAGACAGGGCGATGGCGAACTCCTCGGCGTGCAACGCCAGCAGCGCGTCGGCGTGCCGCGTTGCGAACTCCAGCAACGCCGTGCCGGTGCCAAGATCGCCCGGGACCTCGTACTCGGTTCTGGCTTCGTAAAGCGCCTCAGCCGACACAAAGCGTGCGCAGACCGGCGCGCCGCCCCAGGCCGCCGGCAGGGTGACTGCAACCAGCGGTTCGTCGCCCGGGTCTTCGGTATCGAGCATGACGCCGACAACTATGCGCGGGGCCGAGACCTCTGCTGCCGCTGTCAACTGTTCGTCGAGATCGCCGGACGCATGGATCATCGGCAGCTCCTGTGCGGCTGCCACACCGCAGATCGCGGTGCAGACCGTAAGTGCGCCAACCATTCGCCAACGATGAGGAGTATCCATTTTTCTTCGCATTCTTTGGTGTCGTTGGCCCAGGGCTTCGCCTAGGGTGCCTGTCCGAGATTACTGTATCAACCGCGTTGGAGAGATCGAAGCCATGCGTCGGACCGGAATGGGGGCGAGGCTGTTCCGCTGGCTGGGGCGCGCCGGTGTCGCCTGGCTCGCCGGTATCGTCGCGCTTCTGCTTGGCTGGTCGGTCGCGTCGTCGGCGGAACCGGTGTCCGTCAATCGCAACAGCGGGCAAGGGTTCGTCGTCACGCACCGCGGCAACTGCTACGTGATCCTGCCTCACCATGTGCATGGCGACCGACTATCCTTGAGCCTGTCCGCCGGTGCGCCGCCTGTCATCGGCCAGGCCTGGGTGTTCGAGATGTTCGCGCCGGGAACCGATCTGTCGATCGGGATCGTCACCGGCGGGATGGAAGGCCGATGCACCGATGCGTTCGCCGAACTGCCGCAGGAGATCGACGCACTGGTGTCGGCGGACGGGGCGGTTTCGGTCGTGGTGGTTTCCGACACCGGCGTCGTCCGCCGGATGCCGGGGCATGTCGGCGACCTGAGCTATGAGACGATGCTGGTGGATTTGGAGGCGTCCGACACAGGCACCGGCATCGCGCGGGGCACAAGCGGCGCCTTGGTCTTCGCCGGCGATACCGCGGTCGGCATGGTCGTTCGCGCCTTCGGGCGTCAGCGGGCCGAAGCGCTTCGCATGGACGCCATCGTTTCGCGACTCGACAGGTTGCTGGAAGGGGCGCTGGATCCGATCGAGGTCGTGCCGACGCCCGTCGGTACGGCCGATGGCACCGGATCGGGTGCGGCGCTGGGGATCGTAGGGCTCGCCACGGCCATCGCCGCCTGCTCGGCCGAGCCGGTGACGCCGGAGGCGAGTTGCTGGAGCATGGCCTCGGGCGTGGGACCCTTGCTGGTGCCGCCGGAAACGCTGCCTCTCGTCATCGAGATTGAGGTCGGCGGCGGCGACGTCACCGCGGTACGGTCGGTGAGGCTCCGTGCAGGCGTCGACGGCGATAGCGCAACGATTCCGCAAACCGTGCTGGTGGAGCGCCAGGTCCGCACGGGCACGGGTGGGCAGTCTTCCTGGTTGTCCTTTGGGCGAGGCGACATGTCGCCGCTGGGAACGCTGCGGGTCGACAACGGGGCCGCGCCGCGCACCCGCGCCCTGCGGCTGACCATCCTGGATGCTTGGGCCCCGGCGTTGCCGATGCGCCTCGACTCGATTGAAATCCGCTGACCTCAGTCGATCAATGGTACACGGATGGTCACGGCGGTGCCGCGCCCCTCGACCACGAAGCTGCCGGTCAGAGCGCCGGCGTCGTCGAGTCGCATGACGGCAGATCCATCTCTGCCGGCGAAGTGCCATCGTACGGTCATCACTTCCTCACCGGCCATGCGGAAGACGCAGTATTGCGAGTTCAGCCACAACCAGCAGGCCTCGGCATCGTTGTAGGCGCCGACGGCGAACCCGAAGTAGCCCGTCAGTCCATCCGGCGACCAGCTTCCTCCGGCGCGTGACAGCCAGTCGAAGATCGGCGTCAGGTCAGCTTGGTCCGCCGGTACCTGGAACTCGGCGCGGAAGGCACCACCGGCATTGAGCGTGGCGCGGATGGCTGCGGCGCGCAGCCGCGGATCGTCAGAGAAGAGCCCGACCTCCCGAGCCATTCGCGTCAGCGCCGGATCTCCGCTCGCCAGAATGGCCTCCATCGCCGCGATCCGCCGCCTAGGGTCGGGATCTGCTAGCAACTGCTCCGCGCGCGCCAACTCTGCCGACCGACCCTCGACCGCCGACTCTATGCTATCGAGCACGGATTGGGCCGATGCGGTCGAAAACGCAAGGCTATAGGCGAGAATTGCCAAGATCACTCTCATAAGCACATCCCCAAGCATGCTAGTTCCTGCTAATGCAGTGTACTTCATCAGGAGATGCGATTATAGGCGGTGGGTAGGGCGTTCTTACGGCCCGGGTATGGCGGGCGGCACCCGTTCGCCATCCGGCGGCCCCGCGAACCGATGGGTCGACGGCGGCATTGCGCCGGCTCATACGTCCGCAGGTGTCAGTTTTTCTTGACGTCCAAACGAATTGACATTTGCGTTGCGGACCCCCTAGACTCGAGGAAGCCGGACAAGGGTCTTGGGCGACGGTTCTTGCGTGTCGTGTCGGTCCGCCGGGGTCGGCCGACGGGCGGGCACGTCCTAGGGGGTGATGCCCTCTTTTCCCGTTGCCCTTGCCGCGACGGTGCGATCGCTGACGCGCCGTCGCTCCGGACCGCGGACACGACCGTACGGCCCGGTCGCGCGGACCCGCCTGGAGGACGACATGGGAATCGGAGCCATCACCGCAGAGATCGACTTTACGCAGGTCCTGCTCTACGCCTTCTGGCTCTTCTTCGCGTATCTCATCTTCTATCTGCAAAAGGAAAGCCGCCGCGAGGGCTATCCGCTGGAGGCGGACGAGACCGGAAAGCTGGAAGACCCCGGCTTCGTCTACATGCCCCAGCCGAAGACCTTCCGGCTGCCGCATGGCCATGGCGAGGTGCAGAAGCCCGACGGCAAGCGCGAAACCCGCGAGCTGAAGCTGCGGCCGCTGCAGGTCTGGGGCGGCGCACCGAAGGAGCCGACGGGCGACAACCCCTTGCTGGACGGCGTCGGCCCCGGCGCCTATGCGGAGCGGGCGGACCATCCCGACGTGACCTTCGAGGGCAAGGTCAAGATCGTGCCGATCCGCATCGCGGAGGGCTTCGGGCTGTCCGCCAACGACCCCGATCCGATCGGCATGGATGTGGTCGGCTGCGACAACAAGGTCGGCGGCAAGATCACCGATGCCTGGGTCGACAAGTCGGAGCATCTGCTGCGCTACTATGAAGTCGCACCCACCGGCGCGAAGGACGGCGACCGCGTGCTGTTGCCGGTGCCGTTCGCCGTGGTGCGCGGCCGTCGCCGCCAGATCTACGTGCATGCCATCACCGGTGCGCAGTTCGCCGATGTGCCGAGGACCAAGCAGCCCGAGCAGGTCACCCTCTTGGAAGAAGAGAAGATTTGCGGCTATTACGGAGCAGGCCTGCTCTACGCCACGCCGCAGCGGACAGAGCCTCTCTTCTAAGGGTGCCGCGCGCCGACACTGGGCGGTTCAGTTCAGCCAGGCGGGAACGGCCGTAACCTGGAGCCCTGCCGGCGAGCATGTACAGCGAAGGTGTCGCGGCTGACGACCAGCCGCCGGCGAGGGATCAGACAGCGCAACCGATACGGGGCCTGAACGCCCGGCTTCAGCCGGGCGAACGGGTTCTGTGGCAAGGCGCGCCGCGCTGGCGCAGCTTCGCGCTGAGCGTCTTCCACACGCGCCTGATCATTCTCTATTTCGCCGTCTATGCCGTCTGGCAGGGGGTGTCCGTCAGCACCGATGGCGGCGCGCTGGCCCAGGCGCTGTTTGCCGGCGTCACGACGGCTGCGCTGGGCGTGCCGGCGGTCGGCATCTTCTGGCTGATCGCCTGGCTGGTTCAGCGCACGACGGTCTACACCATCACCGACCGGCGGGTGGTCTTCTCCATCGGCGTCGCCTTGCCGAAGACCTTCAACTTCCCATTGAAGGAGATGGACGGCGCGTCGCTGCGGACAGAGCCCAACGGCACCGGCAATATCTCGCTGGCGTTGAAGCCGCACACCACCATCGCCTATCTGATCCTGTGGCCGCATGTGCGGCCCTGGCGGCTGCGCCGGGCGGAGCCGACCTTGCGCGCCATCCCCGAGGCCGAAGCGGTCGCGCGCCTGCTGGCCGACGCCTTCCGGGCGGCCACCGCCGAGGCGCCGCCGCCGGCCGCCGCGGCCGAGGCGGCGGCACCGATCCAGGCCCAGGAGGACCCGGCGGCGGAGGAAGCCCGCCAGCGGATGCGGCGCGCGCGGGTGCCGCTGATCGCGGCGGCCAGCCTGGTCGTGCTGTGCGCGGTGCTGGTGGTGATCGGCCGGTTCACCGGCATCGGGACGGTGCAGGAGGCCGAGGGTACGCCCGCGCTGGTCTACCAGCTCCGGTTCGAGGACCTGGGCGAGGCGCGCATCGCCGTCGTCGATGCCGAGGGCGGGGAGACCCTGACCGTCATCGAGACCGGCACCGACGGCCTGCTGCGAGGCGCCCTGCGGGGTCTGACGCGCAGCCGCACGCTCGCCTCCGTGCCGGTGGATGCGCCCTACCAGCTTATCCGCTGGGATACCGGGCGGATCACCCTGACCGACCCCGAGACCGGCGAAGAGGTCCCACTGGACGCCTTCGGCCCGGTCGGCCCGGGCGCCATGGCGGACCTGATGGCGCTGATCGGCGCGGGGGACGACTGACCTCGATCTCAGGTCCCCGGCAGGGCGCCGCGAATCAAGTTGCCCCCATCGGTCAACAACCCGATGACGGTGTTGACCTTGCCGAGCGTCGCGGCAATCTCCTTGTTGCGTTTCACCGCGTCTTTCAGATTTTTGGTGATGCCGGATAGTGTTTGTTCTTCTTTTTTCGAGAAGACACCGAGCTGGACCCAGGTCTTCTCAAATTCAGCTAGGTTGTCCTTCTCAAGGTTGAGGGCATCACCCATGTTCTTGTGCCTTAGGGCTTGTGCCTCGTCCGTGGCGTTTTGCCAGGCGGCGTCTTGTTCATTGATCGCCGTCTGTAGCTCATCCTGTGCCTTGATGATTTTGGCGTACACGGCTTGCCAGGTCGCGCTGCCGTTCCGCCGTTCACTATCGGCTGGGTCATTGGGCATGGGACGCGTCTCCCTTGCGTCGCTGCGAGGCCACGCGCCGGCCGATCGGCCGGATCGCTTCAGGGGCCGGCCGCTGCTAGCCCGCCGATGGCCGTGACGCTTGCCTGGACATCGCCGGCGAAACCTTCGATCAGCGTCTTGGCCTCGTCGATGCTGATCTCGGGGTTCTCCAGCGCCTCCCTCAAGGCTGCGTGGGCGCTTGCGATCTGCAGGCCGGCGCTGATGGGGTCGTGCTCCAGGAGGGTTCGCAGTTCGCGGAGCTGGCTGTCGACGTCCTGTACAAGATCGGCCGTCCGACGCGAGCGCTCGATGGAGCTTTCGGTCTCAGCGTCTAGCGCCGTCCGGTTCGCCTGTTTGACCAGTTCGAGCAGACGTCTTTGATAGCGTCGCACATTCGTATCGAAGTCCACCAAGGACTGGTGGCAGGCGAGCGCGCCGAGTTGGGCAACCAAAGGATCCGCGGCGATCACCGACTGGCGGATCAGGGCGAGCCGCTCGCCTTCCAGAACCAAGTCAAGCAGCCCGACAGCAACGCCGCCCACGGCCTTCAGGGCGCCGGAAATGGCCACCCCCTTCGGACCGGCCAGGGCGGCCAGATTGGCAATCTTGGTGACGAACTGTTCGGCGGCGGTCTCTACGTCGTCGACGTCCTCGGCAGCGGCGGCGGTTGCCAGGGCCTTGCCGTACTCGCTTAGAAGCAGCAACGGGTCGTTGCGTCTGACGAGCGCGCCTTCGACGACCGCGATGTCGATGCCGCTCTCGTTGAAGGCGTTGGTCACCGCGGTGCTGTCTTCGTAGTCCTGCTCATTCGGATCGTCGATGGTGATCTCGTCGGTGTCGATCCCGCAGAGGTCGAGCCTTGCGTTGGTTTCCCAGTCAACGACGGCGGTGGCCCCTGGGTTGGCCCATGGGCTGGCGCCTCGGCCGGTTGCCGGCGTGTCCGAAGCGGCACCAACCAGACATCTTTCCGCGGGGCCTGTGCCCACACCGCCGACCAGGCAGACGTTGCAGCCCGCCGCGACGTGCTGCGTGCGGGCGAGCCACGCCTGGCGTATGGCGCGCTGTCGGGAGTCCGGGATGGATGCCAAGACCGCCGGGATCGTCACCGGACCGAAGAAATCGGGTAGGGGCGCACACGCCGGCTGGATCTTGAGACGGCCGGCGCGGTCGACGGCCATATTCGCTGCGACCGATTCCCGGTGGCTAAGCGCCAGCAGCTCGGCAGTGCGATCGTTCAACTGCTGGTTCTGGTCGGCGGCGTCCTGGATCGACTGTCCGAATGAGGCGGCCAGGTCCCGGGCCTCGCCGCCGCAGCCGCCCAGCAAGCCCAAGGAGGCCACAATCGCCAGCATGCGTTTCACGGCGAGTCTCCCGATCCTCAGGTCTGACTAACGCATCATTATTCACCTTAAATTGTATTGATTGGCAATACAGCGTTCGGGGGCGTGCGCAGCCCTTCCGCCATCGGGGCGTGGGTATCGCCTTTGGCCCCGATCGGCTTTCATCGTCGTGGGGTGTCACCGCCTGCCCCCAAGACGCAAGACGGGCGCCCGAGGGGTCTCGGGCGCCCGCGTTGGTTGGCGAGGAGAGGGGGCGGCTATTGCGCCGGAGCGGCCTCGCCCTCTGCGGCCTCCTCCGCCGCCGGTGCTTCTTCCGTCGCCGCGGCGTCGGCGCCTTCGCCCGCCGCCAGGGCATCGCCCTCGGCTGCCGGGGCATCGGCGGCGGGGGCCGCCTCTTCCGGCTCGGCGGCGGCCGGTTCGGCCGGGGCGGGCTCGGCGGCCGGGACGATGACGATCTCGGGCTCCAGGCCCCAGCTCGACACCGTGGAGTCCGGCGTGCGCGGCCACATGGCGAAGTTCTGCGGGACGATGCCGCTCTTCTGGCCCCAGACCGTCCAGTTGCTGACCACGGTGCCGGTGATCAGGATGCCGATGCCGCCGGTCAGCGTGGTCAGGACGGCGAACCACCACGCCCAGCGATGGATCGATTCCGCCGTGGCGTTGAAGCCCATGGTCCAGCGCCAGAACAGGGCCGCCCGTTCCGAGCCCGTGCCGCGGTCGCAGATCTGCTCCACCTCCCGCTCACCGCCATAGCGGGTGACCGCCAGGATGGTCGCGCCGTGCATCGCGAACAGCAGCGCCGAGCCGTAGAGGAATGCGATCGACAGCGCGTGGAACGGATTCCAGAAGAGATTGCCGTAGATGATCGAGAAATTGTTGGTCCAGTCGAGATGGGTGAAGATCCCGAACGGCACGGCGTGATGCCAGCTTCCCATCAGCAGCGGGCGGATGAAGCCCAGCACCAGATAGAGGAAGATCGCCGAGGCGAAGGCCCAGCAGACATGCGTGCCGAGCCCCAGCGCGATCGCCCGCCGGTACATCCGCACCCACCACAACAGGATGGAGGCGGTGATGAAGAAGCCGGAGATCAGCCACCAGCCGCCTTCGTCGAGCGGCGGCAGGATCTTCAGCCCGTGCTCTGCCAGTGGCGGATCGAGCGAGAGCCAGAAGAACTCGCGCACGAACAGAACCGGGTTCCAGCCGACCGAGGCGGCCATGTTGAGGCCGATGATCGAGAACCCGACCATGAAGCAGATGATCGAGGCGACGCCCAGGAAGCCGAGATAGATCGGCCCGATCTGTGCGTTGCCGATGCGTCCCAGCAGATGGAAGATCTGCGGTTGGATGACGCGTTCATAGTCGCCCTGGGCCACCGGCACGCCCATGTCGGGGTGGCCGGCCACCTGAACGCTGGTGAAGATGTTTTGATACTCTCTCATGACGACGTCTCCTCGCCACTCACTGGCCGGCCCAGGTGAGCGTCTCGCGGATGAACTCCCACCATGTGATCCAGGAGGTGGAATGGATGGGCGGTCCGCTGATGATGATGCAGACGGCGCTCCAGAACCCTGAGGAGAGCGCGAGGAACAGGCCCAGCCGGTGGATGCCCAGCGTTCCCATCGAGTAGCCGATGGTGTCGCGGAAATAGGTGTCCTCGTGTTCCGGCTGCTTGACTTCCTGGCCCTTCGGCACATTGGCGGCGGACAGGATCATCCCGCCGTGCAGTGCCAGCGCGAAACACGTCGTGAAGAAGAACGCGATCGCCAGCATGTGGATCGGGTTGTAGTGGAAGTTGCCGTACTGGTAGCCGGTGAACCACACCCAGTTCAGATGGCTGAAGATCCCGTAGGGGAAGCCGTGGCCCCAGGCGCCCAGCATGAACGGCCGGAAGATGTTCAAGGTGACGAAGGCCAGGATGGCGACGCCGAAGGCGATCGGCACGTGGTAACCGATGCCCAGCTTGCGGCAGATCTCGACCTCCCGCAGCGCCCAGGAGCAGAAGGCGCCCGTGGCGCAGATCGTGATGATCTGCCAGAGCCCGCCCTCCTTCATCGGCGCCAGCGCCAAGCGGTAGCTGATGTCCGGCGGGTTGATGCTGATCAGCCAGGGGTTCCAGGTCGGTCCGATCGCCGCCCCATAGAAGATCAGGGCGGTCCCGAGGATCGAGAAGAAGACCGTGGTGACGCCGAAGAACCCGACATAGAACGGCCCGACCCAGAAATCGAACAGATCCCCGCCGATCAGCGTTCCCCCGCGAACGCGGTACTTCCGCTCGAAGCTCAGCAAAGCCATCGCTCTACCCCCTAAGCTTGCCTCAGTCCGTCTTTCCGGCGCTCGGGGCCGGACACCGGAGACAAAGGACCGTCCGAGGCCGCCGCGCGCGCGGCCCATTCGTTATCGGGAAGGCTGGATCGCCGGGCGATGCCGACAGAGGCCGTCCGGTCGGCGCGACGCCCGCGAGACCCGGCACGACAAAAGCGCCCGGCGGCAGGGTCTCTGCCGTGGGCGGCTGGATGCCTTGGTCTGGGCGTGTGCATTCGCGGTCTAGGTTTCGCGTGCGCCGATCCCGAGAGCCGCCGGACCTGGGGCCGACGGACCTTGGGAGAAGCCCCTCATCTCGCTGGCCGCTGCCGTAGGTCGATCGCCGTTCGAGCCGGCCGACGGGGCCGAAACGGCAGGGGCTCAGATGATGCCCCTGATGCGCCGTTCAGGACCGGCGGGCCTGCCGCCGACGTGACGAACCGGCAGGGCGGAGACGGGACTCCTTCCTCACTTGTCAGTGTAAATTGACGCCGTCATATGTCAAGCGAAGTTAACATTTCCGCGGCGTTTGAGCCCGGCCCGCCGGCCTTGGCGCACGCCGCCCATTGGTCGCCCTCCCCCTCGATGGGGGAGGGAGGGGAGGGGGTGATCAAGGCATAGGACGAGGCGTTTCGTCGGTGGCACCCTCACCCCCACCCAAACCCTCCCCCATCGAGGGGGAGGGCTTTCTGATCGTCGGCGGACGCGGTCTAAACCGGCACCCGCACCTGGGCGCGCAGGCCGCCCAGCGGGCTGTCGGCGAGGTCGATCTCGCCGCCATGGCTGAGGGCGATGTCGCGGGCGATGGTCAGCCCCAGACCGCTGCCGCCGCTGTCGGTGTTGCGCGACTGGTCGCGCCGGTAGAACGGCTTGAAGACGGCCTCGCGCTCGCTTTCTGGGATTCCCGGCCCGTCGTCGTCGATGACGATCTCCAGCATGTGGTCGCCCAAGCGCGCCGCCACCTCGACCCGCCGGGCATAGCGCCGGGCGTTGGACAAGAGGTTGGCGAGGCAGCGGCGGAACGCCTTGGGGCGCAGCGGCACCGTGGCCGACGGGGCGGCGGTCAGGCCGACCGCCGCCCCCTCGCGCCGGGCCGCCGCGACGACATCGTCCAACAGGGCGGCGATGTCGGTGCCTTGCGGGCTTTCCTCCCCCTCGCCGCGGGCGAAGGCGAGATAGGCCTCGATCATCTCCTCCATATCGGCGACGTCCTCGACCAGGCCGCCGATCTCCGGGCCGTCGCCGAGCATGGCGAGCTGCAGGCGCATGCGCGTCAGTGGCGTGCGCAGGTCGTGGCTGACGCCGGCCAGCATCTCCGTGCGCTGGTCGATCGCGCGCTGCACGCGCTCGCGCATCACCAGGAAGGCGCGCGCGGCCTGGCGCACCTCGGTCGCGCCTTCCGGCTTGAACTGCGGCATGTCGCGGCCCTTGCCGAAGCCGTCCGCGGCGATCGCCAGCCGGCGAATCGGCCGGATCTGGTTGCGCATGAAGATCAGGGCGACGGCGAACAGCACGACGCCGGAGCCGACCATCCAGGCGATGAAGACCTGGCTGGTCGAGCTGAACAGCCGGCGGCGCGGCACCAGCACCTGCATGACCTCCGGTCCGAGGTCGACGGTGACGATGCTCCACTCGCCGGCCACCTCCGGATCGATGCGGAACGGGCGGCCGACCTGGTCGCGCAGCGCCTCGGTTAGACGGCCGCGCAGGATGCCCCCGGCATCGCTGGGCTGCTGGATCAGATCGCCCGGGCCCGGCGACACCGACACGACCAGGTCGAGCTGGCGCAAGGCCTGCTCGAACAAGGCGTCCACCGCTGCGGGATCGGCGAGCTTGCCGTATTCCTCGATGACGAAGGCGATCTCGCCGGCCACGCCCTCGCTGAGTCGCGAGGTCATGGTGTCCCAGTGCCGGTCGTAGAAATAGTAGGCCGCGGTCGCCTGCATCAGCAGCACCGGCGTGATGATGATCATCAGCGCCCGGCCGAACAGGGTGCGCGGCAACAGGCGCTTGATGCCGGTGCGGGCGTGCAGCGCGCTTTCGGCGAGCGGCTGGTTGACCGGGATCTGCGCCGCGCGGCGCTCGCGCCGCCGCCGGGCAATCCAGCCGCGCCGCCCGGCCGGGCCGCGCCGCAGGCCGTCTGTCGTGGTCATGCCGGGTCGGGGCGCAGCATGTAGCCCTCGCCGCGCACCGTCAGCAGATAACGCGGCATGCGCGGGTCGGGCTCGATCTTGCGGCGCAGGCGGGTGATCTGAACGTCCACCGTGCGGGGCGAGGTGCCGCCGGCCGGCGCGCCCGCCGCGCCGGCCCCGGTCTCCACCAGCGCCTCGCGGGTCAGCGTCTCGCCGGGCCGCGCGGCGAACGCCTTCATCAGGCCGAGTTCCGCCGCGGTCAGCCGCACCCGTTCACCGTCGCGGGTCAGCTCCTCCCGGCCGGGATCGAACACCGCGCCGCCCATCTGTACCGGCCGGACGGGCATGGCGGGTCGGGCCGTCCGGCGCAGGATGCTGTTGATCCTGAGCACCAGCTCGCGCGGCTCGAACGGCTTGGGCAGATAGTCGTCAGCGCCGCTCTCCAGCCCGACGATGCGATCCTGCGGGCGGCCGCGCGCCGTCAGCACCAGGATCGGCGTCGCCAGGGTCTCGCGCAGCGACCGGGTGAGGCTCAGCCCGTCCTCGCCCGGCATCATCACGTCCATGATGATCAGGTCGTATTCCAGCCCGGCCAGGCGGCTGCGCGCCTCCGACGCGTCGGCCGCCACATCGACCAGAAAGCCGCTCTCCACCAGATAGCGGCGCAGCAGGCTGCGCAGTCGCGTGTCGTCGTCGACGACCAGGATATGCGGGCCATGGTCGAGCATGGGCACAGTCTAACCGCCAAAGGCCCGCCGGGGGCAGGGGGCGGTTCGCCGGGTTGGCGACAGACCGCTACTCCTGCCCGGCGCGCATCGCCTGGGGGCGGTTGGCTTCGTCGATGATGCCCAAGAGCACGGTGCGGAAGCCTTCCACCGCCGACGCGCCGGCCTCCCGATAGGCGCGGGCCAGCCGCTGGCGCTGATTCTCGGTGAGCTGGCGTTCCAGGTCCTGGCCGGTCTGGGTCAGCACCAGCAGGCGCTGGCGCCGGTCGCGGTCGCCCTTGCGCTGGGCGATATAGCCCTCGCGGATCAGGTCGCCGAGGACGCGGCTCAGGCTCTGCTTGGTGATGCGCAGGATCCGCAACAGCTCGCTGACCGTGATCTCCGGGTTGCGCCCGACGAAGTAGATCACCCGGTGATGCGCGCGGCCCAGGCCGAGCCGCCCCAGCATCTGGTCCGGCTCCGCGGTGAAGTCGCGGTAGGCGTAGAACAGCAGCTCGATGCCCTGGCGGAGATCCTCCTCGCGGAGGAAGAGCGGGTTCACCGCGGATTTAAGGTCAGTCATGCTGACGCTTCTTGACAGGGCGGTTTCGCAATGTTACACCTGCGATCAGTATCCGGTCATAATCGAATAACGGAACCCGCCCGGCCATGACAATCATTCCCTTCGACGATCGCGACGGCGCGATCTGGCTCGACGGCGCGCTGGTGCCTTGGCGCGACGCCAAGCTGCATGTGTTGAGCCACGGGCTACACTATGCAAGTGCGGTGTTCGAGGGGGAACGGGTCTATGACGGCCAGATCTTCAAGCTGACCGAACATTCCGAGCGTCTTGGCGAGAGCGCGCGGATTCTCGGATTCAGCCTGCCCTATACGGTGGACGAGATCGACGCGGCCTGCCGCGACGTGGTGGCCGCCAATGCCATCGGCGATGGCTATGTCCGGCCGGTCGCCTGGCGCGGCTCGGAGATGATGGGCGTCTCCGCCCAGGCCACGCAGATTCGCGTCGCCATCGCCGCCTGGCCCTGGCCCAGCTACTTCGATCCGGCGGCGCTGTCGCGCGGCATCGCCCTGACGACGTCGCCCTGGCGCCGGCCGGCGCCGGACACCGCGCCGGTCCACTCCAAGGCGGCCGGCCTCTACATGATCTGCACCATGAGCAAGCATGCCGCGGAGGCCCAAGGCTTCCAGGACGCGCTGATGCTGGATTGGCGCGGCCTGGTGGCGGAGGCGACGGGCGCCAACATCTTCCTGGCGATGGACGGCCGGCTGCACACCCCGGTGCCGGACTGCTTCCTCGACGGCATCACCCGGCGCACCGTCATCGACCTGGCCCGGCGGCGGGGGATCGAGGTGGTGGAACGCCAGATCCGGCCGGAGGAGCTGGCCCAGGCCGACGAGGTGTTCCTGACCGGCACCGCCGCTGAGGTCGCACCGGTCGGCCGCATCGACGACCGGGTCTTCACGCCCGGGCGGATCAGCGAATGCCTGCGCGAGGACTATGCCGCGCTGGTGCGCACCAGCCGGGATGCGGTGCCCGACGCGGCGGAGTGACCCCGCCCGCCGCCGGCGGCCAGCCGCCGGGTGAGGCGTCCCCAACGCCGCCGGGGATGGCGGGCCGCCGACTTCGACCATGCGGCCGTGCGGCCCTTCGCGCTGCTGTTCGGCGCGGCGGTCGGCCTGTGGTTTCCCGATATCGACCAGACGGTGCCGTTGCTCGATCACCGGTCCGTCGTCACCCACAGCGTGCTGCCGGCGCTGCTGGCCGCGCTGTGGCTGCCGCGGGCGCTGGCCGCTGGCATCGCGATGGGCGTGGCGGTCACCTTGACCGCCGACCTGTTTCCCGAGCGCTGGGTCGGCTTCGCCACCATTCACCTGCCGCTGTTCGGCAGCATCGCCGGCGCCTCGCCGGTCTGGCTGGGGTTGAACGCCGTGGCGGCGATGGCGGTCGCCCACCGATGCGCGGGCCTGCGGGGCGCGCCGACGACCGCCCGCGCCGGCACCGCGGCCTGGCTGATCGGGCCGGATCGCATGCTGTTCGCGGTCACCGCCGGCGTCGCCGCCGTCTACATCGTCCTGGGTGAGGGCAAGCTGGTGCCGCTGGCGGCGGTGCTGGCGGTCTGGGTGGCGGGACGCGGGATGGCGCGGTGGGCGCCGGCCGGCGGCCGGTAGGACCCGGCCACCCGCGCCCGGATCGACCCCGACGACGGGGCGCCCCGGCGATCGGGCTCTTGGCGGCGACGGATCGGCTCGCCTATGGTCGTCGCCGTCCGCCGCCCGTTACCGCCAGAATCGCCGATCGCCTTGCCGATGTCCCCGTCCCCGCGCCGCCGTTCCCGCGCGCCCGCCTGTCGGGGCGTCGGCCGGCCTTCGGTTCGTCCGGACGGATGGTGACCACCGCCGACCTCATCCTGGTGGTCGCCAAGGCGGTCCTGACGGGGTTCATCGTCGCCGCGCCGCTTGGGCCGATCGCCGCGATCTGCATCCGCCGCGCGCTGGCCGGCCGCTGGGGCACCGGCGTCGCCACCGGGATCGGCGGCGCCAGCGGCGATGTCGTGCTGGTCGCCTTCACCATCTTCGGGCTCGGGCTCGTCCAGGACTTTCTGGTGACCTACGAGCTCTATGTCCGGCTGTTCGGCGGCGTGTTCCTGATCGGCTTCGGCGTGCATATGGTGATCGCCCGCACACCGGCCGCCCCGGCGGAGAGCGCGGGACGGGTCGACCGGCCGCCCGCGCCGGTGATGCTGCGCGACATGGCGCGGGGCTATGCCACCGGCGTCTTCCTGACGGTCATCAATCCCGCCCCGCTGATCGCCTTCATCGGCGTCTTCGCCGGGGTCGGGCTGTTCCAGGCGGTGCCGCTGGGCATCGGCTCACCCAGCGCGATCCTGGCGTCGGCCGTCGTCATGGCCGGGGTCTTCGCCGGTGCGGCCCTATGGTGGATGACCCTGGTGATCGGCTCCTCCGCCGCGCGCGGCTATATGTCGAACCGGCTGATCAACCGGATCGACCATGCGCTGGGTCTCTTGGTGGTGGCGCTCGGCCTCTACACGCTGGGCCACGCCGTGTGGCGCCTGTCGGTGGGCTGACTTGCGCGGTTGCGCTGCCGCCGCCCGGCCTCAGGCGGACGCCGCGCCGGCGAGCGCGGTGCCCTTCAGGCCCAGCATCGCCGGCAGCGGATCGATGATCGCGTAGGTCGGGATCGCCGCCATATAGCCGGTCAGCCGCCCCTTCGCCTCGAACCGGCTGCGGAACGACGAGCGCTCCAGTTCGTCGATCAGCCGGGGCAGGATGCCACCGGCCAGGTAGACGCCGCCGCGGGCGCCCAGCGTGAGGGCCAGGTTGCCCGCCACCGTGCCGAGGAAGCTGAAGAACAGGTCGAGCGCCAGCCGGCAGTGCCGGTCGCCATCGGCGCAGGCGGCGCTGGTCACCTCCGCCGGGTCGAACTGGCGCGGCTCTTCGCCGTCCAGGGTGGCGACCGCCTCGTAGAGGTTGACCAGGCCCATGCCGGACAGCACCCGCTCCGCCGACACATGGGTGTAGCGCCGCCGGAGATGGTCGATCACCGCGGCTTCCCGGTCGTCGGCGGCGCTCAAGGTGACATGTCCGCCTTCGCCGGGCAGGGTCGCCCAGCCGCCGGGCGTCGGCAGAAGACCCGCGACCCCCAGCCCGGTGCCCGGCCCGAGAACCCCGATCGCCGCGCCGGCCACGCGGTCGCCGCGGCCGATCGGCACCTGTCCGTCCGTCGGCAGCTCCGGGATCGACAAGGCCACCGCGGCGAAATCGTTGATCACCCGCAACCACCGGAAGTCGTAGCGCCGCCGGATCTCCTCGATCGAGAAGGTCCAGTTCAGATTGACCATCACCACATGGTCGTCGACCACCGGCGACGGCGCACAGAAGGCTGCAACCGGCGGCGCCCGGTCCAGCCCGACAGCCGCCAGATAGGCATCGATGATCGCGTCCAGCCCGCTGAACGCGGTCGAGCGCATCACCTGCGTCTCCACGACCGCGCCATCGGCGACCAGCGCGAACCGGGCGTGGGTTCCGCCGAGATCGGCAATCAGGGCCTGGGGCTGCATGCGAGGCGACGTCCGTCTAGAGAGTTTCAGGGGGCGATGATGGGCGCGCCGCCGCGGGCCCACACGGGCGCCGGCGGTGGGCCGGGCGACCGGCCGGAGGGCCGGCACGGACGGCGGCGCTGCGACGTTTTCGCCAGCAGATCAAACGACTGTCGCGCTTTCTGGCAACAATCCAATCTGCAGGCTGGTGCGGGCGCCAGATAATTGCGAGGGAATGGTGATAGTGATGCAACTTTGCAACAACCTGATGGCCGGCCGATAGGTAAAACGTTTTTCTGGCTTGATCGATCGTGGGTGACCCGTCATATTGTGCAGTGCGGCATGCGGGTGATCCCCGCTGTCGTAGCGCACTTCTTGGGCGTTTCCTCCCTAAACTTGGGCCGCTTTCGAGCGGCCCTTTTTTTGCGCTGCGTCGATGCCCCGGAGGCTCCGTCACCGGCCGGTCCGGCCGCGACCCGCCGCCGATGGCGGTCACACACATTCCGGCGGGCTCCCGTCGCCGATATGGTCCGGCGGCCCGGCGCAGGCGCGCCGGCGCAAGGTCTGCGGCGCCAGCCGGTCCGCCGCCGGGTCGTCCCCTGCGGACGCCGCGTTCTCCGCGGCCGACCGGTCGTGGGTCGTTAGTGAGTGCGACCAGTCGGCCGTGCCGAGCTGCGCGACCATCCAGGCCATGTCCTTCGCGATGCGCGGCAGTGCTGCCCGCCGCGTCAGCGTCGGCTCATTCATATAGAGCGACCGGTTGATCTCGATCTGCACGGCATGAACCGCGTTGTCCGGCCGGCCGTAGTGGCGCGTGGTGTAGCCGCCGGCATAAGGCGCGTTGCGCACGACGCGATAACCGCGCTCCGCCAGGCATCGTTCCACGAAGTCAACGACCGCGCTGTCGCTGGACCGCCCGTAGCAGTCGCCGAGCACGATGTCGACGGGCGCGGCCGTCCCGTCCCCGCCGGGCAGGCCGGCGGCCGACGGCATGGAATGGCAGTCGAGTAGGAGGCAGACCCCGAACCGCCGGCGCGTATCCTCGATCAGCCGGCTGAGCGCGGCATGGTAGGGACGGTAGCACCGGTTGATCCGCTGCACCGCTTCGGTAAAGCGCAACTTGCGGGCATAGATCTCATGGCCCTGGGCGACCACGCGGGCGATGGTGCCGAGGCCGCCGGCGACCCGGGCCGACCGCGTATTGACATAGGCCGGCAGCGGGTCGGCAAACATCCGCGGGTCGAGCTCGAAGGCTTCCCGGTTGGGGTCGACGAAGGCGCGGGCGAACAGGGCGCGGATCAGCGGCGCGCCGAGTGCGGAGGCGCCGAGGAACAGCTCGTCGACGAAGCTGTCCTCCGACCGGCGCAGGCTGAAGGCGTCGAGCCGAGAGCTCATCACCAGCTCCGGCGGGTAGATGCGCCCGCTATGCGGCGAGGCCAGAACGATCGGCAAGCTCTGATCCTCCTGGCCGAGGATCTCCACCGGGCTTGCACGCCAGGCGGGTGGGGGCCGATCGGCGGTCATGGTCGGGCGCGTACCCTTTTTCACTCTGCGGCGGGGCGGCCCGGCCGCCGGCTACCGCCGGCCGGGCCGCGCCCGGATTGTCCGCGCAGTGTGCAGAGGCGGGAACCGTTCGACAAGGCTTGCCGGCGCGCTCAGTCCACGCCCTTGCCGGACGGGGCGAATTCTCCGCCACAACCCTTGACGCGCCGGCGCGCTGCGCTTACCTAGCGGCCTGGCACTCACCGGTGTAGAGCGCTAACAGGCGCTGCGCCGGTCCAGAAGAGAGCAGCCCGCCCTTAGCGGCCGGGCCGATCCATCCGGGAGCAACCCGGACACGACCATTCGAGAGGGATCACACGCATGACTTTCCGTCCACTGCACGATCGCGTCCTCGTCCGCCGCCTGGAGCAGGATGAGCGGACCAAGGGTGGCATCATCATTCCCGACACCGCCAAGGAGAAGCCGCAGGAAGGCGAAGTCGTCGCCGCCGGCCCCGGTGCCCGCAACGACAAGGGCGAGATCGCGCCGCTCGACGTCAAGGTGGGGGACCGCATCCTGTTCGGCAAGTGGTCCGGCACCGAGGTGAAGGTCGACGGCGAGGAGCTGCTGATCATGCGCGAGAGCGACATCCTCGGCATCGTCACCGCCGACGCCGCCGCGAAGGCCGCCTGATCGCGCTTCGGCGCGACGGCGACACCGCCTGACCCCCAAGAGATCGATCCCGGACGACCGCTGCGGTCCGTCCGCCGGAAGACACAATTCAAGCCTGTGAGGACCACCGATGGCTGCTAAAGACGTCAAGTTCAACACGGATGCCCGCGAGCGCATGCTGCGCGGTGTCGACACGCTCGCCAACGCGGTGCGCGTCACCCTCGGCCCCAAGGGCCGCAACGTCGTGCTCGACAAGAGCTTCGGCGCGCCGCGCATCACCAAGGACGGCGTGACCGTCGCCAAGGAGATCGAGCTCTCCGACAAGTTCGAGAACATGGGCGCCCAGATGGTGCGCGAGGTCGCCTCCAAGACCAGCGATCTCGCCGGTGACGGCACCACCACGGCGACCGTGCTGGCCCAGGCCATCGTCCGCGAGGGCGTGAAGGCCGTCGCCGCCGGCATGAACCCGATGGACCTGAAGCGCGGCATCGACCTCGCCGTCGGCTCGGTGGTCGAGGACATCCGCACCCGCAGCCGCCCGGTCTCCACCAATGACGAGATCGCCCAGGTCGGCACCATCTCCGCCAATGGCGACCGCGACGTCGGCCAGATGATCGCCCGCGCCATGGAGCGGGTCGGCAACGAGGGCGTGATCACCGTCGAAGAAGCGAAGTCGCTGGAGACCGAGCTTGAGGTGGTCGAGGGCATGCAGTTCGACCGCGGCTATCTCTCGCCCTACTTCGTGACCAACGCGGAGAAGATGCAGGTCGAGCTGGAGAGCCCGTACATCCTGCTGCACGAGAAGAAGCTGTCGAACCTGCAGTCCATGCTGCCGGTGCTGGAGAGCGTCGTGCAGTCCAGCCGTCCGCTGCTGATCGTCGCGGAAGACGTCGAGGGCGAGGCGCTGGCCACCCTGGTCGTCAACAAGCTGCGCGGCGGACTGAAGGTCGCCGCCGTCAAGGCCCCGGGCTTCGGCGACCGCCGCAAGTCGATGCTGGAGGACATGGCCATCCTGACCGGCGGCGAGGTGGTCAGCGAGGATCTCGGCATCAAGCTCGAGAACGTCACCCTGGAGATGCTGGGCACGGCGAAGCGGGTTCTCATCGAGAAGGAGAACACCACGATCGTCGACGGTGCCGGCGACAAGGCCGACATCCAGGCGCGCTGCAACCAGATCCGCGCCCAGATCGAGGAGACGACGTCGGACTACGACCGGGAGAAGCTGCAGGAGCGGCTGGCCAAGCTGGCCGGCGGCGTGGCGGTGATCCGGGTCGGTGGCGCCACCGAGATCGAGGTGAAGGAGCGCAAGGACCGCGTCGAGGACGCGATGCACGCGACCCGCGCCGCGGTGGAGGAAGGCGTGGTCGCCGGCGGCGGCTGCGCGCTGCTCTATGCCGGTCGGGCGCTGGCCGGCCTGTCGCCTGAGAACGACGAGCAGCGTGTCGGCATCGACATCGTGCGCCGCGCGCTGCAGGCCCCGGCCCGGCAGATCGCGACGAACGCCGGTGACGACGGCTCCGTCGTGGTCGGCAAGCTCCTGGAGCAGGACGACATCGACTTCGGCTTCAACGCCCAGACCGGTACGTACGAGAACATGGTCAAGTCGGGCGTGATCGACCCGACCAAGGTGGTGCGCACCGCGCTGCAGGACGCGTCGTCGGTCGCCGGCCTGCTGGTCACCACCGAGGCGATGGTCGCCGAGAAGCCGGAGAAGAAGCCGGAGATGCCCCCGGGCGGTGGCATGGGCGGCATGGGTGGCATGGGCGATATGGGTTTTTAGGCCCGTAGGCTCGGGGATGCCGGCCGGCCTTCGGCTGGCGTCGCCGCCGCCGGTTGCGTATCAAGGGGCAGGGGACTTCGGTCCTCTGCCCCTTTTTCTTTGGTCTATCGCGAATGTCCGAGCGTCTCGACGCCGTCATCGTCGGCGGTGGTCATAACGGGTTGGTGGCCGCCGCTTATCTAGCCCGCACCGGGCTGAGCGTGCGGGTGCTGGAGCGGCGGGCGCGCGTCGGCGGTGCCGTGGCGACCACCGAATTCCATCCCGGTTTTCGCAACTCGCTGGCCGCCTACACCGTCAGCCTGCTCGACCCCGGGGTCATCCGCGATCTCGATCTGGCGGGGCACGGCCTGCGGATCGTCCACCGCAAGGCCGCGAATTTCTTGCCCGAACCGGACGGGCCGGGCCTGCTGATGGCCGACGACCCGGCGGAGCGCCGCGCGGAGATCGCCCGGCTGTCGCCCCGCGACGCCGACGCCGTTGGCGCCTATGGCGCGGCGATCGAACGGGCGGCCGACCTGTTGCGCGCCCTGGCACGGCGCGCGCCGCCGCCGGGCATCGGTACGCCGGCCGACGCGGTGGCCGCCGTCTCGCTGGCGGCGCAGGCGATGCGGCTGTCGCGTGCCGAGCGTCAGACCCTGATCGACCTGTTCACCAAGAGCGCCGGCGACATGCTGCGCCTGTGGTTCGATAGCGATCTGGTCCAGGCCGCCTTCGGTTTCGACGCCGTGGTCGGCAGCTATCAGAGCCCGTTCGACCCCGGCACCGGCTATGTGCTGCTGCATCACTGCTTCGGCGAGGTGAACGGTCGGCGCGGCGCCTGGGGCCATGCCATCGGCGGTATGGGCGCCATCGCCGACGCCCTGGCGGCGGCGGCGCGGGCGGCCGGCGCGGCGATCGAGACGGATGCGGAGGTCGCCCGCGTGCTGGTGGAGGACGGCCGGGCGGTCGGTGTGGAGCTGGCCGACGGCCGCGCGGTCCGGGCGGCCCGCATCCTCGCTAATGTCGATCCCCAGCGGCTCTATCTCGGAATGGTCGAGGCGGACGCGCTGCCGGAGACGTTCCGCCGGCGGATCGAGGGTTACGCCATGGGCTCCGCGTCGTTGCGGATGAACGTGGCGCTGTCGCGCCTGCCGCGCTTCGCGGGCCGGCCGGCGGCGGACGATGCCGCGCTTTACACCGCCGGGATCCTCTGCGCGCCCAGCCTCGCCTATATGGACCGCGCCTATGTCACGGCGCGCGCGGGCGGCTTTTCAGAGCAGCCGATCGTGGAGCTGGTGATCCCCAGCACGCTGGACGACAGCTTGGCCCCGCCCGGCACGCATGTCGCCAGCCTGTTCTGCCAGCATTTCGCCCCCGACCTGCCCGAGGGCCGGTCCTGGGACGATCTGCGCGAGGCCGCCGCCGACCGGGTGATCGACACGGTGGAGGCGGTGGCACCCGGTTTCCGCGACAGCATCATCGCCCGCCAGATCCTCACGCCGCTCGACCTCGAACGCGATCTCGGCCTGACGAAGGGCGACATCTTCCACGGCCGCCTGACCTTCGACCAACTCTGGACCGGTCGCCCAGTCCCCGGCTACGCCCAATACCGCGGGCCGGTGGCGGGCCTATACTTGTGCGGTTCCGGCGCCCACCCCGGCGGCGGCGTCACCGGCCTGCCGGGGCACAACGCGGCGCAAGCCGTGCTGGCGGATCGACGGCGGGGGCACTAACTCCCCTCCGCCAGCTCCCGTGCCGCCAGGTACGCGGCGTCGATCACGTGGTCGGGCGCGAACTCGGTCGGCGGGTCGCCAGCGATCACCATCGTCGGGGTCTCGCGGAACAGGCGCGCGGCGACGCGGGCCAAGTCATCCAGCGTCACGGCCTCCAGGGCCGCGGTGCGGTCGGCGATGTGGCTTGGAGAGCGGCCGTTGGTTTGCCAGCCGAGCAGGCGGTCGGCGACCTGGTCGGTGGAGGTGAAGTTGAGGGGGTAGGAGCCGGTGAGGTAGCGAACGGCGTCCGCCAGCTCCTCAGCGGTGATGTCCCCGGCGACCACGGCCTCCAGCACGGCCGCCACAGCCGCCAGCGCCTCCGGCACGTTCTCGTTGGACAGATCGCTGGACAGCATCCACAGATCCGCCGCGTCGGTCTCGAACAGGTAGCTGGAGATGCCGTAGGTCAGTCCGCGCGCCCCGCGCACCGCCTGACCGAGGCGGGAGTTCAGCGTGCTGCCGCCGACGATCTGGTTCAGCACCAGGGCGGCGTAGAAATCGGGATCCTCGCGGTCGATGCCGGGCAGCGCCATCAGCAGCGTGCTCTGCGGGCCCTCGCGGTCGACCTGCAGGCGCGTGCCGATGCCGACGGGCTCGGCGGGGTGCTCGGCGATCGGCGCGCCGCTGGCCGGCAGGTCGGCGAAGATGTGGTCGACCGCCGCCGCCAGGCCCTCGCCGGTGATGTCGCCGGAGGCGGCGATCACCAGCCGGTCGCGGGTGAAATGCGCGTCCGCGAAGGCGATCAGGTCGTCGCGGCCGATCGCCTCCAGGCTGGCGGCGGTGCCGCGCGAGGGGCGGGACAGCGGATGGTCGGGGAAGGCGGCTTCGAAGAAGGCGCGGCGGGTCAGCCAGGCGGGGTCCACCACCCGCCGGCGGATATCGCCCAGCACGGCGGCCTTCATCCGGGCGATCGCCTCGTCCTCGAAATGCGGCGCTTGCAGCGCCAGGCGCAAGAGCTCGAACGCCTCCTCGGCATGCATCGAGGTGGTGCGCAGGCTGCCATAGAAGCCGTCGATACCGATGTCGAAGCCGAGCTGGATCACCCGGTCGGCGAGGCGCTGCTGAAACGCCTGGCTGTCGAGATCGCCGGCCCCTTCGTCCAGCAGATAGGTGGCCAGGTTGGCGCGGCCCTCCAGACCCGGCGGGTCGGTGAAGGAGCCGGCGTCGCGGAAGGCGAATTCCAGCGAGATCACCGGCACGCGGTCGTTGGGCACCAGCCAGACCTCGATGCCGGCGGGCGTGACGATCCGCTCCACGCTCAGCGCAGCGGCCGGGCGTACCCCGATGACTGCCAACAGGGCGACGGCGAGGACGACGGCCGACAGCAGGGACCGAAGGGCGGCGGGACGCCAAGTCATGACCGGGGATCCTCCGCCGGCAGCAGCACGCCGGTCACCGACCGGTCGCGGTCGAACACGCGCGCAGCGGCGGCCATCACGTCGTCCACGGTGACGGCGGCCAGCCGCTCCGGCCACCGCTCCACCTGGTCGATGTCGCCGCCGGTGGCCAGCGCCTGGCCGAACACCCGGGTCGGCCAATAGAGGCTGTCTTGCGCATAGGCCGTGGCCAGCAGCAGGCGGTCGCGGGCCTGGTCCAGCTCCGCCTGGGTGATGCCGTCGGTCAGCAGCCGGTCGATCTCCGCGTCCACCGACTGGGCGACGGTCTCCGGACCGACATCCGGCTTCGGCGAGACGGAGACGGAGAAGATGGACGCGTCCACCGCCGAGGCGCGGTAGCCGGAGCCGGCGCCGGTGGCGATCGCCTGGTCCAGCACCAGCGAACGATAGAGGCGGCTGGTGGTGCCGCTGCCCAGGATCTCGTCGAGGATCTGCAGGGCGTGAGCGTCGGCGGCGTCCATGTTGTAGCTGGGGGCGTGGTAGAGGCGGTGCCACGCTGGCTGCTCGACTTGGTCGTCGATCAGCGTCACCGACCGCGCGATCATCGCGGCCGGCTCCTGCGGGCGCTGGCGCGGCGGCAACGGCCCCGCCGGGATCGCCCCATAGATCTCTTCCGCCAGCGGGCGCAGCGTCGCCGCATCGATGTCGCCGGCCACCACCAGGACGGCGTTGTTCGGCACGTACCAGCGCCGATAGAACGCCTCGATCTCGTCCAGCGTCAGGGCGGCGATCTCGTGCTCCCAGCCGATGATCGGCACGCCGTAGGGGTGGTTGAGGTAGAGCGCGGCATACATCTGCTCGCTCAGCCGGCCGCCGGGCTGGTTGTCGACGCGCTCGCGCCGCTCCTCCGTCACCACCTGGCGCTCCGCTTCAACCAGCTCGGCGTCCAGCACGAGGTTGACCATGCGATCCGCCTCCAGCTGCATCACCAAGTCCAGCCGGTCGGCGGCGATGGTCTGGAAATAGGCGGTATAGTCCCAAGACGTGAAAGCGTTGTGCCGGCCGCCATTGGCGGAGACCAGCCGGTCGAATTCCCCGTCGGCATGGGTCGTCGTGCCGCGGAACATCAGGTGTTCGAGGAAATGCGCGATGCCCGATTGGCCCGGCGGCTCGTCGGCCGCGCCGACGCGGTACCACACCATGTGGCTGATCGCCGGGCTCGACGGGTTTGGTACGACGACGACGGTCATGCCGTTGTCGAGGGTGAACGTCTCCGGCGCGAAGACCTCGGCCAGGGCCGGCTGCGGCGCTGCCAGCAGGAAGAGGCCGGCGGCCAGCCGGGCGAAGCGGCCCTGCCAGGATCGGTTGGGCCAGGATCGGCCGGGCCGGGGTCGAAGAGGCCGGCGCTCAGGCACGTCCGGCGGCAGTCTCGTCAGCATCCATCCTGTCCCGAGATCGGCTACGCAGAGTCTGTCATCGCGCCCCGTCGCCGGGCGCTAGGCCTTGGGCGGCAGGCGCCCCTGGCCGCGTCGCCCGGATGTCGAGAGACCTGGGGCGGACGCGCCGCCGATCAATTGAAGATGCCGTCGAAAATGCCCTCCAGGGGGGCGCGGCGGCGGCGCTCGATGGTCGGCACCTCGCCCTGGTTGAGCGGCTGGCCGGTCGCCGCGGCGCTGGCCAGGCGGGCCCGTTCCGCTGCCGGATCGACCACCACGCCGGGCGGCGGCTGCTCCTGCCAGAAGAACAGGCGATCGATGAAGTTCTCGTCGGCGATGGCCAGCTCGGTCGATTCCTGGTCGACCACCTGGCGGATGCCGGGTTCGACGCGATCGGCGCCGGCATTGGCGAGCAGCGAGCTGGCGCCGGGGCTGAGGCCGCTCGCCTCGAAATCCGCGGCGGTCGGTGCTTGCTCGCCGACGCCGAAGACGGCCTGTTCGGCGCGCTGGCGGGCGGTGCCTTCCTGCGGTCGCGGCACGCCCGGCTGAGGCGGGCGAAGCGCAAATTCCGGCGGCATCGACAAGGGCGCGCGCGACATCACCATGAACTCGTCGGGGCTGCGCCGGTCGAAGCCGAAGGTTTCCCGGACATCGTCGCCGCAGGCGGCAAGCGCGAAAGGAACCATCGCCAAGGCCGCGACACGGGTGAGCGGTCGGGTCGCCCGGCGGCGCATCGTTTCGGATCGCTGGGTCATGATGGCGAAGCGTCTCCTCCTGCGCGGCCCTCTGCGGGGCCCGGACGTTTGCGTCGATATAGGCCATCGCCGCAGCCTCCGCCACCCGTCGGCAGGTCCGGCGGACCGACCGCCGCCGGCTACGGGTCGTCTGACCGTTCGGGCGCCGGCCGTTCGGGCGTCGGCCGTTCGGGGGCCGGCCGTTCGGGCGCGTGCCGGTCGCCGGCGAACAGGCTGTCGGCGATCAACAGCGCCACACCGACGGTAATGCCGGAATCGGCCAGATTGAAGGCAGGCCAGTGCCATCCGGCGACATGCAGGTCGATGAAATCGGCGACCGCCCCGAAGCGCAGCCGGTCAATGGCGTTACCGATCGCCCCGCCGATGATCAAGGCCAGGCTGATCGCGACGAAGCGGCTGGGCGTGCGGGCCAGCCAAACCAACAGGCCGGCGGAGACCGCCAGCGCCACCGCCAACAGCACCCAGCGCATCGCGTCGGAGGATCCGGCGAACAGCCCGAAGCTGACCCCGCGGTTCCACACCATGACCAGATTGAAGAAATCGGTGACGACGATCGGCGGATGCCAGCTCGTCAGCGTGATCGGCGCGGGCAGGGCGAACACCCGCTCCAGCATCAGCCACTTCGTCGCCTGATCGGCAGCCAGGATGACGGCAGCCAAGGCGAGGCCGAGGCCGAGATGGCGACGCTGCCGTTCCATGGTCGAGGCGCCGGCGGTCAAGGTGCCAGCACCGGATCGGCGGCGACCAGGCCCGCGACCACGTCGGCGCAGCGCCCGCACAGGTCGTCGTAGTCGTCGCGTGTGCCGACCTCTTCCAGCACCCGCCAGCAGCGTTCGCAGCGCCGGCCGGCGGCCAGCCCCGGCACCACGGCGACGTCGTCGACATCGGCCAGGCGGAACGCGTCCGCCGGTGCCGGTGCCGTGCTGACCGTCGCAGCGGAGGTGATGGCGATCTCCGCCAAGTCGAGGCCGTCCAGAAGCGCGTGCCGGGTGGCATCGACATGCACAACCGGGTGCGCCTGCAGCGCGGCGCCGATGCGCTTTTCCGCCCGCTCCAGCTCCAGTGCGCCGGTGATCACCCGGCGCACCTCGCGGATCGCCGCCCAGCGCGTGCCCAGTGCGGTGTCCAGCCAATCCGCCGGCAAGGTCGCAAAGAGCTGTTCGTGGACGCTGCCGGCGGCCGCGCCGCGGCGCGCGGTCCACGCCTCCTCCGCCGTGAAGCACAGGATCGGCGCCAGCCACACGGTCAGGCAGTCCAACAGGTCCGACATGACCGTTCGGGCCGCCCGCCGGCGCGGGCTGTCGGCAGCGTCGCAGTACAGCACGTCCTTGCGGATATCGAGATAGAAGGCCGACAGGTCATTGGCGCAGTAGTTGTGCAGGAGGCGCGCCATCTCCGGGAAGTCGTAGCGCTCGATGGCGGCGCGGACATCGCGGTCGATCTCCGCCGTGCGGTGCAGGACATAGCGCTCCAGCTCCGGCATCGCCGCACGGTCCAGCCGCTCGGCATCGGTGAAGTCGGCGACCGCCCCCAACAGATAGCGCAGCGTGTTGCGCAGCCGGCGATAGGCGTCGGCGTGCAGCTTCAAGATCTCCGGCCCGATGCGGACGTCCTGGCTGTAGTCGGAGCCGGCGACCCACAGCCTGAGGATGTCCGCCCCGTGCTGGTTGGCGACGTCCTGGGGCGACACCGTGTTGCCCAGCGACTTCGACATCTTGCGCCCTTGCTCGTCGAGCACGAAGCCATGGGTCAAGACGGCGTCGTAGGGCGCCCGGCCGCGGGTGCCGCAGGCTTCCAGGAGCGAGGAATGGAACCAGCCGCGGTGCTGGTCGCTGCCTTCCAGATAGAGTGCGGCCGGCCAGGTCAGGTCGTCGCGCTGTTCCAGCACGAAGGCGTGGGTGGAGCCGCTCTCGAACCAGACATCGACGATGTCGAAGACTTGGGCGTAGTCGTCGGCCTGATGGTCGTTGCCCAGGAAGTCGCCGGCCGGCCGCGCGAACCAAGCGTCCGACCCCTCCGCGGCGAAGATCTCCGCGATGCGGTCGAGCACCGCCGGATCGGCCAGCGGCTCGCCGGTCGTCTTGTGGACGAACAGCGCGATCGGTACCCCCCAGGCGCGCTGGCGGCTGATGCACCAGTCGGGGCGATGCTCGATCATCGAGGACAGGCGCGCATAGCCGGCCGCGGGGTGGAACTGCGTCTGGGCGAGCGCCGCCAGGGCCCGTTCCCGCAACCCGTTGGTCTGCATGGAGATGAACCATTGCGGCGTGGCCCGGAAGATGACCGGCGCCTTCGATCGCCACGAATGCGGGTAGGTGTGATTGAGGCGGCCGCGGGCAACCAGCGTCCCGGCCTCCGCCAATGCGGCGACGACGGCGGGGTTGGCGTCGCCCGCCTTGCCGTCGGCGGTGTAGATCCGCTTGCCGGCGAACAGCGGCACATGCGCCTTGTAGCTGCCGTCGTCGTCGACGTAGTCGAGCAGCGCCAGCCCGTGGGCGCGGCCCAGCTCGTAGTCGTCGTCGCCATGCGAGGGCGCGATGTGGACGACGCCGGTGCCTTGCTCCGTCGTCACGAAGTCGCCGGGCAGCGCCGGGACCGGCCGGTCGCCATAGCTCCCCGCGTCATCGCCCGCTGCCGCCAGCGGATGGGCGCAGATGGTGCCGGCGAGCGCACTGCCGGGCAGCGTCGCCTCCGCCCTCCAGGCGGTGATGCCGGCCGCTTCGCGCACGCTGTCGGCGAGATCGGCGGCGAGGACAAGGCGGGTGCCGGGTGCGACGGTCGACCCGTCCGCCACCGCATCGACCCGCCAGACGCCGTAGTCGATCGCCTCGCCATAGGCCAGCGCCTGATTGGCCGGCAGGGTCCACGGCGTCGTCGTCCAGATCACCAGCGAGGCGCCGGCCAGCGCCGGATGGCCAGCCTCCACCACCGGGAAACGCGCCATCACCGTCGTGGAGACGTAGTCGCGATACTCCACCTCCGCTTCCGCCAGCGCGGTCTTCTCCACCACCGACCACATCACCGGCTTCAGGCCCTTGTAGAGGCCGCCGTTCAGCAGGAATTTGTGGATCTCGCGGACGATCTGCGCTTCGGCGGCGAACGTCATCGTCAGATAGGGCTGGTCCCAGTCGCCGATGACGCCGAGGCGCTGGAACTCGTCCGACTGAACGGCGATCCAACGCTCCGCGGAGGTCCGGCATTCGCGCCGGAGATCGATCAGCGACACGTCGTCCTTGCTCTTGCCGACGGCGCGGTAGCGTTCCTCGATCTGCCATTCGATGGGCAGGCCGTGGCAGTCCCAGCCGGGCACGTAGTTGGCGTCGTAGCCGGTCATCTGCCGGCTGCGCACCACCATGTCCTTCAGGATCTTGTTCAGGCCGGTGCCGATATGGATGTTGCCGTTGGCGTAGGGCGGGCCGTCATGGAGGACGTAGGGCGGCCGGCCGGCGGATTGCTGGCGCAGCCGGCGGTAGAGGTCCATCTCCTGCCAGCGGGCGAGGATCTCCGGCTCCTTCTTCGCCAGGCCGGCGCGCATCGGGAAGTCGGTGCGCGGCAGGAAGACGGTCGGCCGGTAGTCGCGCTTCGGCCGAGTTTCGGGGTCCGCTGTGGGGTCCGCTGTCATGAGGGGCTCGCGTTCGTTCTCTTGGGGCAGCGGCGCCATCGGTCGCGCGCCCCGGCATCGTGTCGACCGGCGGCGATCCTGTGCGCCCCGATCATGGCAAAGGCCGGCTATGGCAAAGAAAAGTCGGTCCCGGCCGGACGATGCCCTCAGTCGGCGGCGCCGGCCGGGCCGATAATTCGCGCGTCCCGCGATGCGCCGGCCAGCCGCCCGCCCAGGCACGAGAGGCCGTGGCCGCAAGCGGCGGAGACGCAGCGGGCGCGGGGTCGGCGAAGCGGGTCCGGGGCGTTCATAGCGTTGCGGATCCTAGTCGAACCGGGCACCGGGTCAAGCCGTGGCCGACCGGGCGATTTGCTTTGGTGACCGGCCGGGCTCATGCGACAGTCCGAATGAGAAGACTCGGTAAGGCGCGGCACCGCCGCTGGCCGCTGTCACGAGAGATGATCAAGGCAAGGGGCCGAAGGTGGCGCCCGATCCGATCGACAAGGTGGGTCCCGATCCGTCGCAGCTCTATGCCTCGCCGGATCAGCGTGCGCGCGACGGCGCCGGCCGGTGGGGCCACCGGCTGGCCGATGGCGATGAGGTAAGCCTCAGCGCCGACGCCACCGCGCTCGCCGGTGGGGCTGCCGGCGCGTCCCGCCCGCCGGACACGGTCGGAAGCTGGTTGGGCCGGTGGATCGACCGGCTGCGCGCCGCGTTGGTGCGCGCCGTCATGGGATGGCGCCGCGTGCCGCCGCTGACGCCGGCACGGCCCGATCCGCCGCCGCCGAGCGTCTCCCCCCGGCTGAGAGAGGTGTCGGAGGCGGAGCGGCGGGTGCACGAGCGCTTCGACAGCGTCGATTGCACGGTTCGCATCGACAGCACCGTCTACCGGGTGCTCGACGTCAGCCTGGGCGGCTTCACCTTCGGACCGGACCGCGGCCATCTGATCGCCAATCAGCGCTTCTATTTCGAGCTGAGGTTCCCGGGCGACCATCCGGCCCCGCCGGTGCGCGCCGACGGCACGGTGGTGCGGGTCAACAACGGCGTGATCGCCGCCAAGTTCTTCCTGCCGCTGTCGGCGACCAAGCGGCTGATCTCCGACTTCGTCGCCCACAATCGGGCCAACAACCGGGACATCCCCGCCGACCCGTCGGAAGGGTAGGCATTCGGCGTCCATTGCCGCAGCCAGTTGAAGCCCTCCCCCTTGATGGGGGACGGTTGGCTGGGGATGATCCTTGTCGGAGGGAGAGGCGGACGAACAGTTCCCCTGTCGACCGGGCCATTGAACGGGCACGGATGCTGCGGCGCGAGATGGCTCCCCCCGAAGATGCTAACGCCGTGCGGCGACATCACCCCCACCCTAGCCCTCCCCCATCGAGGGGGAGGGAATCCTGAATGTCGATTGAACCTAACCCAGGGTGCCGAGGCGGTCGCGGGCCGCCTCGCTGTCGCGGTCCATCTGTCGGATCAGGGCGTCCACGCCGTCGAACCGCTGCTCCCCGCGCAGGAAGCCGGCGAACTGGATGCGCAGGCGGCGGCCGTAGAGATCGCCGTCGAAGCCGAACAGATGCGCCTCGATCAGCGGGCGGTGAAGGGCGTACATCGGCCGGATACCGAAATTGGCGACGCCGTCGTACCAGGCGGCGTCGGTCCCGGCGGCATCCTCATCCACGACGGCCACCCGCACCGCATAGACGCCGTAGCGCGGGCGGGCGTAGTCGCCGGGATCGACATTGGCGGTGGGGTAGCCGAGGGTTCGCCCACGCCGATCCCCGGTGATCACCGGGCCTTCGATCTCGTAGGCGCGGCCGAGCGCCCGGGCGGCGGCGTCCATGTCGCCGGCGGCCAGGGCCGCCCGCGCCCGGGTCGAGGAATAGACGGCGCCGGCCTCGTCGCTCGCCTCGGCGACCACGACCACGCCGAAGCCGAGATCGCGGCCCGCCTGGGTGAGGGTCTCGGTGGTCCCCCGGCGGCCCTTGCCGTATTGGAAGTCGAAGCCGACCACGACATGCGCCGCCGCCAGTGCGCGGCCGAGCACGCGCTCCACGAAGTCTTGCGCGCTGTGGGCGGCGAAGGCGGCATCGAAGGTCACCAGGAAATGCGCATCGATGCCGGCCTCGGCGAGCAGGCGGCTGCGATGTGCTGCCGGGGTCAGCCGGAAGGGCGGTTGGTCGGGCGTGAAGAAGGCGCGTGGGTGCGGGTCGAACGCCATCACCGCGGCGGGCCGGCCGATGTGGCGGGCGATCCGCCGGCACTCGTCGATCACCAGCCGGTGGCCGGGATGGACGCCGTCGAAATTGCCGATGGCGACGACCGCGCCGCGCGCCGTCTCCGGCACGGCGGCAAGGTCGCGGATCACCTGCATGATGGTGCGGATACCCCGGCGTGGCGGATCAGGAATGGTCCTTGGGGTTGTGGCGCGAGGGCACGCGCAGCCGCGCCTCGCCGTCGATCACCACGCGGTCGCCGACCAGAGCCTTGGTCTCCAGGACCACTTGTTGCTTTGCCGTAATGATGTCGCACACCCGGACCGTCGCGGTCACCGTGTCGCCGATGCGCACGGGAGCGCGGAACTTCAGCATCTGGGAGAGATAAATGGCGCCGGCCCCCGGCAGCTTGGTGCCCATGACGGCGGAGATGATCGCCGCCGACAGCATGCCGTGGGCGACCCGGCCGTGGAACACCGTGGTCTCGGCATAGGCCTGGTTGATGTGCACCGGGTTGGTGTCGCCCGACACGCCGGCGAACAGCAGGATGTCGGCCTCGCTGACCGTCTTGGAGAACGCCGCCGTCTGGTCGATCGACAGGTCTTCCAGGTAGTAGCCGGTGACGTCGATGGTCATGGGGGGTGTCCTTTCGCGGCCAGGCTGTTGGCGGGGGGCGGCGTCCTCAGCCGACGGCGCGGCGCGGCGCCTCCTGGGGCTGCCAGGGCAGGACATCGCCGCCGTCAGGCAGATCGGCGGCGAGCGCGCCGACGGCGCGGCCCAGGACCGGGTGGCGGCGGTCGGCGGCGATATCGGCCGCCGGCACCAGCACGAAGGCCCGCTCCGCCAGCCGCGGATGGGGGATCTGCAGATGCGGCAGGTCGACGATGTGGTCGCCGTAGAACAGGATGTCGAGATCGATCACCCGCGGTCCGTAGCGGGTGCCCGGCACCCGGCCGAGCCGCCGTTCGAGCTGTTTCAAGGCGCCCAGCAGCGCCTCCGGCGCCAACGCCGTCTCCGCCGCCAGGACCATGTTCAAGAACGGCGATTGGTCCTCGACATACATCGGTGCCGTCTCGTAGACCGGGGACGCCGCGGTGACATGCAGGAAGCGGCCGAGGCCCGCGACGGCCGCGTCGAGGGTGCGGGCGCGGTCGCCGAGATTGGCGCCGAGGCCAAGCAGAATGCTGTTCATGAAAGACCGTGTCTCGGAAATCCGTGGCGTCGTGTTCCGGCGATGACGTCTGAACGCGACGGTGTCGTCTGAACGCGACGGTGTCGTTGGGGCAGGACGGTGTCGCGCCGCTGCCGGTTGTCCGGCTGCGACGGCGGATTTTATGGCGGTGACCGCCGGCAAAGTCGAGGACGATCTCCGTCCCTCGCGCCGCCGGGCTTGGCATGAGAAAGGTCGAGGAGATGCATGACGGACCTTCGGGCATCGAGACCAGGACGTTGCGCGGCGGGCCGATCGCTGCGGCGCTGCGCGATGACATCGCCGGCCGGGCCGCGGCGTTGGCGGCGGAGGGGCGGGCACCCAAGCTGTGCGTGGTGGTCGCCGGCGACGATCCCGCCGCACACGCCTATGCCCAGAGCAAGGGGCGCACGGCCGCCAAGCTCGCCATCGGCTACGAGGTCGTATCGGTGGCGCCGACGGCCGGCCAGGCCGGGCTGATCGCCGCGGTCGACCGGCTGAACGCCGATCCGGCGGTCCACGGCATCCTGATCGACCTGCCGGTGGCACCGGGCATGGATGCGGAGGCGGCGTTGGACCGGATCGACCGGCTGAAGGACGTCGACGGCCTGACCGCCGGCAATATCGGGCTGGTCCAGCTCAACCGCGAGAGCGAGGCGATCGTGCCGGCGACGCCCGCGGCCTGCATCCGCCTGGCGGAGGAGGCCGGGCCGCTGGCCGGCCGGCGGGTCACCGTGGTCGGCCGGGGCCGCTCGGTCGGCCGCGCGCTGGCGCCGATGCTGGTCAACCGCGACGCCACGGTGACGGTGTGTCACAGCCGGACCCGCGACCTGCCCGACGCCCTGCGCACCGCGGAGGTGGTGTTCGTCGCCGCCGGCCGGGCCGGGCTGATTGGGGCGTCTGATCTTCAGCCGGGACAGGTGGTGATCGATGCCGGCATCAACATGGTCGACGGCGGCATCGTCGGCGATGTCGATCCGGCGGGATTGGACGGCCGCGTTGCCGCCTTCACGCCGGTGCCCGGCGGCGTCGGCCCGCTGACCAGCACCCTGATCTTCGCCAACCTCCTCAGGGCCATGGCGCTGCAGACCGGCGGCGGGGCAGTCGCGGATGCGGCGAAGGAGGCCACGGCATGAGCGAGTCCAGCCTGTGGACGCTGGGACTGGCCGAGATGCGCGCGGCCACGGCCAGCGACAGCCCGACCCCGGGCGGCGGCTCCACCGCGATGGTGTCGGCCGTGTTCGGCGTCGGCCTGATCCTGATGGCCTTGCGCGTCAGTGCGCGCAAGGCGGCCGACCGCCAGGCGCTGGACCCGCTGATCGACAGCGGCGAGCGGCTGATGGCGCGCATGGGCGAGCTGGCGGACGCCGACGTCGCGGTGTTCGAGCAGTACATGGCGGCGCTGAAGCGGCCCAAGGCCACCGATGAGGAGAAGGCCGAACGCCGCGCGGCGCTGGGCACGGCCGCCATGGACGCAACGGAGGTGCCGCTGACCGCCGCCCAGGCGGTGGTGGAGGCGCTCGATCTGGCGCTGCGCGCAGGCGAGGTGGCCGACGCGCATATCGTCAGCGACGTGGCCGCCGGGGCCGCCCTGCTGGCCGGCGCCGGCACCGCCGTCCTCTACAATGTCGACGTCAATCTGGGCTCGGTGCGCGACGCGGCGGCGGCGGCCGACTACGCCACCAGCCGCGACCATCTGCGCAGCCGCATCGACAACCGCGGGCAGGCGGTGGCGGCGTCGTGCCGGGTGCGGCTGGGGTCGGCCTGACCCCTCGGCGCCCGCGTCGCCGGTTTCGGGCCAGGCGGTGATGGGCGCCTGGATCCCGATCACCGTTGCCGCGGCGCTGCTGCAGACCGTCCGCACGGCGCTGCAGAAGCGGCTGACCGCCGATTTCTCGGCGACCGAGGCAACCTTCGCCCGCTTCGTCTTCGCCGCCCCCGTGGCGGTGGCGCTGGCCGGCGCGCTGGTCGCCGGCCACACCGCCTGGGCGGGGCCGGTCGGGCTGACCTTCACGGCCGGCTTCTTCGCCCATGCGGTGGTCGGCGCGGCTGCCCAGGTGGCGGCGACGATCCTGCTGGTCCAGGGCTTCGCCCGCGGCTTCGCCTTCGCCACCGCCTGGTCGAAGACGGAGACGGTGCAGACGGCGATCTTCGCTGCGGTCCTGTTGGGGGAGCCGGTCGGCCTCGCCGGGGCGGCGGCGATCGGCGTCAGCCTGGCCGGTGTCCTGCTCTTGTCGGCCGGCGGCAGCGGGGTCGGTCCGCTGGCGCTGATCGCCGGCCTCGGGCGGCGGGCGGCACTGATCGGCATCGCGTCGGGCGGCCTGTTCGGGCTGTCGGCGGTCAGCTATCGCGGCGCGGCCCTGGCGCTCGGCGACGACCCCGCGCTGATGCGCGCCGTCGTCACCCTGGCGGTGGTGACCTGCGTCCAGACGGTCGGCATGGCGCTGGTGATGGCGTGGCGGATGCCGGGCGGCGTGACGCGGGTCGCCCGCGCCTGGCGGCGCACCGGGCCGGTGGCGCTGACCGGGCTTGTCGGCTCGATCGGCTGGTTCACGGCGATGACCTTGCAGAACGCGGCCTATGTGCGGGCGCTGGGCCAGGTGGAGCTGGTGTTCACCGTGCTGGTGGCGCGCCGGGTGTTCCGGGAGCCCTTGCCGGCGCGCGAGCTGGCCGGCATTGCGCTGATCGGCGCCGGGGTCCTGCTGATCGTCCTGGTGGCGCCGCTGTGAGGGCGGCGGCTGCGATGGTCGGCCAGTTCCATGTCGGCGGGCCCGCCGAAGACCCTATGCCCGGCGCGGATTTGCGATACTCTGTCGCGCGGGGAAGCCGGTTCGCGCAACCGGCGGGCCGGGTCGCCGCCCGAGCGTAGGGATGGCTCATCCGGTTTCGGGAGAGGAACCAGAACCGCGATGACGGGAAGCCTGACGTGGCTGGCGATCGCCGGCCTGGTTCTGCTGGGGACCCATTTCGGGATGTCTTCGGGGCCGCTGCGCCGTCCGATGGTCGCCGTGATGGGCGAGGGCGTGTTCAAGATCGTCTATTCAGCGATCTCGCTGGCCGCCTTCGTCTGGCTCGGCTGGGCCTTCGCCGACGCGCCGCCGGGCGATGTGTTGTGGGCGTTGGGGGGCTGGGGGACGGCGCTGTCCCATTCCTGCGTGCTGATTGGCCTGGTCTTGCTGGTCGCCGGCGTCAGCGGGCCGAACCCGACCCTGGAGGGCCGCATGGTCGGCGGCGCGGAGCCCTTGGCGGTCGGCGGGGCGTTGCGCATCACGCGCCACCCGCTGATGTGGGCGATCGGGCTGTGGGGGATCGGGCATCTCTTTGCCAATGGCGAGATGCGCACGGTTCTGCTGATGGGAACGGTGACGGTGCTGGCGCTGTTCGGCACCGTGCTGCTGGATCGGAAATTCGCCCGGCGCGAGCCGCAGCGCTACCGCGACTTCGTGGTGGTCACGTCGAACCTGCCGTTCCTGGCCATTGTGACCGGCCGCCAGTCGGTGCGCGCGGCGTTCGGCGAGATCGGCAAGGTGCGCCCAGCGGCGGCGGTGCTGCTCTACCTGGCGCTGTTCTACGCCCATCCCTGGTTGGGTGGGGTGCCGCTCAGCTACTGACGGCGATCGCCGGCCGACCGCAGAGAAAAAGCGCCGGCCCCGGGATGTCCCCGGAGCCGGCGCCCGCGCGAATACACGATCAGGCGCGATCAGGCGCGTTCGATGCACATGGCGATGCCCATGCCGCCGCCGATGCACAAGGTGGCGAGGCCCTTCTTGACGTCGCGCCGATCCATCTCGTGCAGGAGCGTGATCAGCACCCGCGCGCCCGACGCCCCGACGGGGTGGCCGAGCGCGATGGCGCCGCCATTGACGTTCACCTTGTCGGAGTCGAAGCCGAGATCCTTGACCACGGCGCAGGACTGCGCGGCGAAGGCCTCGTTGGCCTCGATCAGGTCCGGCGTGTCGATATCCCAGCCGGCGAGCGCCAGGGCCTTGCGCGACGCCGGGATCGGGCCGGCGCCCATGACCGAGGGATCGATGCCGGCGGTCGCCCAAGAGACGATGCGGGCGAGCGGCGTAGCGCCCCGCTTCTCCGCGGTCTCCCGGGTCATCATGACGACCGCGGCGCCGCCGTCATTGATGCCCGACGAGCTGCCGGCGGTGACCGTGCCGTCCTTCTGGAACACCGGGCGCAGCGTGGACAGCTTCTCGTAGGTCGTCTCGCCGCGGATGCCCTCGTCCTTGTCGATCACGGTGTCGCCCTTGCGGCCCTTGACGGTGACCGGGACGATCTCGCCGTCGAACTTGCCGTCGGCCTGGGCGGCGGCGGCGCGGCGCTGGCTCTCCGCCGCGAAGGCGTCCTGCTGGTCGCGGGTGATCTGCCAGCGCTGGGCCACGTTCTCCGCGGTGACGCCCATGTGATAGTTGTTGAAGACGTCGACCAGCGCGTCGATCAGCATGGTGTCGACCATCTTCGCGTCGCCCATCTTGGTGCCGGCGCGCAGATGCAGGGCGTGGGGCGAGCGGCTCATGCTCTCCTGGCCGCCGGCGACGACGATGTCGGCCTGGCCGGTCAGCAGGCTCTGATAGCCCATGGCCACCGTGCGCAGCCCGGAGCCGCAGAGCTGGTTGACGGTCACCGCCGTGCTCTCGACCGGGATGCCGGCCGCCAGGGCCGCCTGGCGGGCCGGGTTGGCGCCGGCGGCGGCAGTGAGGATCTGCCCCATCAGCACCTCTTCCACCTCTTCGGCCTTCACGTTCGCCCGCTTCAGCGCCTCGGTGATGGCGGTGGCGCCCAGCTCATGGGCCGGGATACTGGCCAGCGCGCCGTTGAACACGCCGATGGCGGTCCGTGCGGCGCCCGTGATGACGACTTCCTGCATTCCGTTGATTCCTCTTCGTCTGCTGCGGCTTTTGGCACTGGATGCGGCTGATGGTCACGTTACTACGGGTGGCCGTGGCGCGTCGCCGTTGCGGGGTACGGGGACTGTTTACCGTGGCCGGCGGATCGACGTCGAGCGCGGCGCCGGAGGCTGCCGCCGTAAGCTGCCCGTTTCTGATGGCTTGGACGATGGCCGAACGATGGCCGACCGGTGCGCGACGCGGGCTTGCGCAGACGCCATGCCCTAAGGCCGCAACGGCGGTTGATGATCCGGTCTCGCCCCACACGACGGGAGCACAGGATGCGGATCGGTCCGGTGCCGTGTCAACTCGTCTTCAAGCAGTCCGGTGCCGGGACAATTCGCCGGGCGCGGTGATCGGGCCGCCGGGCGCCGTGATGGGGCCCGCCCCCGTGGCGGGCAACCCCCGGTCAGTGCCTGCCGGCGGTGCCGGTCAGGGGGTCGTCGTCGCTCTGTCCGCCTCGGGCGATCATCGCCCGGTAGACCCGCCAGGCGATCTCCACAGAGACCTCGCCGGCGCGCGTGCCGGCCGCCAGCATCTCCGCGCTGGGTTTCAACGGGACCAGCGCCAACCCGGTCTCGCCGGGGAACGCACTGGCGGTTGAGGCGGCGTCGCCACCGATCATCAGCTCGCGGGTATCGTCGGGGCCATCCGGCATGACAAGTCTCAACTCGAAGGGGGTGATGGGAAAGCCGAGACCGGCGTTTCACCGTCCATCAGCGGAGAGCGCAGCAAACATCATGCCAACGTTTCGAAAACCTCCTCTAAAGATATGAAATGCATGAAGAATTCCAGCTTTGTCAGCATCGGCGCGTGTCGAATTCGGGTCGCGCCGTGCGACAGGCACCATGCATATTGCAAGAATCCGTCTGGGAGTTGGTTGCAAATTGCGAATCCGCGTGCGACGCGTCGGCGCGGCTCGGCGCGATCGGCCGGCAATCCGCGGCCTCGCCACGCAGGCGCCGACCCTTGCCGGTTGAGCCGGTGTCGCGGTCCGTGCTAGACGCCGCTTCGTGGACATGGCCGGCCGGACGGCACCGGCCACCCGAGCCTCCACCTCCACCGGAGTGCGCAAGAGGATAACGCCGTGGTGAGGCCGATCATGTCGCGAAGGCTATCGACGAAGGCGGCTGACGGATGAGGGTCGCTGTCCTGGGCGGCGACGGATTCTGCGGTTGGCCGACGGCGCTTCACCTATCCAACCAGGGTCACGACATCGCCATCGTCGACAACCTGGCGCGCCGCAATGCCGACAACGAGCTGGGCACGGACTCGCTGACGCCGATCGCGCCGTTGCCGGTTCGGCTGAGCGCCTGGCGCGAGATCAGCGGCCGCGACATCGCCTTCCACAATTTCGACGTCGCGCGCGACTATGACGGCCTGGTGGCGCTGCTGCGGCGCTGGCAGCCGGATGCCGTCGTGCATTTCGCCGAGCAGCGGGCGGCGCCCTACTCGATGAAGTCGCCCTGGCACAAGCGCTACACCGTCGACAACAACATCAACGCCACCCACAACGTGCTGGCCGCGCTGGTGGAGGCGGCGCCGGACTGCCATCTGGTGCATCTCGGCACCATGGGCGTCTACGGCTACGACGCCGACGGGGTGACCATTCCGGAAGGCTATCTGCCGGTCCGCGTGGAGACCGCCGAAGGCGACTGGGTGGAGCGCGAGATCCTGCACCCGGCCAATGCCGGCAGCGTCTATCACATGACCAAGACGCTGGATCAGCTTCTCTTCCAGTTCTACGCCAAGAACGACGATCTGAAGATCACCGACCTGCATCAGGGCATCGTCTGGGGCACCCAGACCCAGGAGACGCGGCGCGACGAGCGGCTGGTCAACCGCTTCGACTATGACGGCGACTACGGCACCGTGCTGAACCGCTTCCTGATGCAGGCGGCGATCGGCTATCCCTTGACGGTGCACGGCTCCGGCGGCCAGACGCGCGCCTTCATCAATCTGCAGGACACGGTGCGCTGCGTGGCGCTGGCGCTGGAGAACCCGCCGCAACGCGGCGAGCGGGTCAACATCCTCAACCAGATGACCGAGGTTCACCGGGTGCGCGACTTGGCGCTGTTGGTCTCCCGCCTGACCGGGGCGGAGATCGATTATCTTGAGAACCCGCGCCGCGAGCAGGAGTCCAACGAGCTGAATGCCGAGGCGCGGCGGCTGCCGGATCTCGGCCTCCAGCCGATCACGCTGGCAGACGGCCTGTTGGGCGAGGTCATCGAGATCGCCCGCCAGTACCGCCACCGCTGCGACGTCAGCCGGATTCCCTGCCGCTCCCACTGGCGCGCCGCGGCTCCCGACCGGTAGCGGCGAGGTCCGCCACCCCCTTCAGTGCCGCCGGGCCGGCCCTTTCGTGCCGGCCCCACCTCTATCGAGATGAAAGAGAGAAAGACGATGAGCTTCACCGTTGTCGAGCAGGCCCCCGCCCGGCTGAACCGTAGCGAGCTGGCGGTGCCCGGCAGCAATGTGCGCGCGGTGGAGAAGTCTGCCAGCCTGCCGGTGGACGTCGTCTTCCTGGATCTTGAGGATGCGGTGGCGCCGGACGAAAAGGAGACGGCGCGCAAGAACGTCATCGCCGCGATCAACGATATCGACTGGGGCAACAAGACCCTGTCGGTCAGGATCAACGGCCTCGACACCCACTATATGTATCGCGATGTCGTCGATGTGCTGGAGCAGACCAACGGCCGCCTCGACCTGATCATGATCCCCAAGGTCGGCACCGCGGCGGACGTCTACGCGGTCGACATGCTGGTCACCCAGGTCGAGAACGCGATGGGCCGCGAAAAGCGTATCGGCTTCGAGATGATCATCGAGACGGCGCTCGGCATGGCCAATGTCGACGAGATCGCCCGCGCGTCGAAGCGCAACGAGAGCCTGCATTTCGGCGTCGCCGACTACGCCGCCTCGACCCGTGCCCGCACCACGGTGATCGGTGGCCCCAACCCGATGTATGGCGTGCTGACCGATGCGCCGGAGGGCGGGGGTGAGCGCGACTATCACTGGGGCGACATGTGGCACTACGCCATCGCCCGGATGGTGGTGGCGGCGCGCGCGGCGGGCCTGCGCCCGCTCGACGGGCCGTTCGGCGACTTCAACGATGCCGACGGCTACCGCGCCCAGGCCAACCGGGCGGCCGTCCTGGGCTGCGAGGGCAAATGGGCGATCCACCCGAGCCAGGTGGACTTCGCCAACGAGGTGTTCAGCCCGTCGGACGTGGAGATCGACCGTGCAAAGCGCATCCTCGACGCGATGGCCCAGGCCGCCCGGGAGGGCAAGGGTGCGGTCCAGCTCGATGGCCGGCTGATCGACATCGCGTCGATCAAGCAGGCGGAGAACATGGTCCGCAAGGCCGAGCAGATCGCCCAGAACCAGTAACCGGCCGGGCGGCCGCCGATCGCGGCCGCCCGTCGTCCGCCCGCCGCCGTCCTCCGTCCGTCTTCTGGCCCGTCCCCACCGATGCGCACCTTCCTGGACTTCGAACGCCCGATCGCCGATGTCGAGGGCAAGATCAAGGAGTTGCGGGCGCTTGCCCAGGACGGCGATATCAACCTCGCCGACGATATCGCCCGCCTGGAGACCAAGGTCGACCGCCTGCTGCGCACCACCTACGACCGGCTGACGCCGGTCCAGAAGGTGGAGGTGGCACGCCATCCGAGCCGTCCGCGCTTCGCCGACTACGCCGACCGGTTGCTGAGCGAGTTCGTGCCGCTGGCCGGCGACCGCCTGTTCGGCGAGGACAGTGCGCTGGTCGGCGGGATCGGCCGGTTCCGCGGCCGGACCGTCGTGGCCATGGGGCACGAGAAGGGCAGCGACACCGACAGCCGGGTCCGGTCGAATTTCGGCATGGCGAAGCCGGAGGGCTACCGCAAGGCCCAGCGCCTGATGCGCCTGGCGGAGCGGTTCGCCCTGCCGATCGTGTCCTTCGTCGACACGCCCGGCGCCTATCCCGGCGTGGCGTCGGAGGAGCGCGGCCAGGCCGAGGCGATCGCCCGGTCGATCGACACCTGCCTGCAGGTGCGCGTGCCGCTGATCGCCGTGGTGATCGGCGAGGGCGGCTCCGGCGGGGCCATCGCCATCGCGGCGGCCGACCGGGTGATCATGCTGGAGCATGCCGTCTATTCGGTGATCTCGCCGGAGGGCTGCGCCTCGATCCTCTGGCGCAGCGCCCAGCAGAACGCCGAGGCGGCGACGGCGCTGCGCCTGACGGCGCAGGACCTGCGGGCCTTCGGTCTGATCGACCGGATCGTCGAGGAGCCGATCGGCGGCGCGCACCGCCAATGCGAGGAGGCCTGCCGGCGGGTGGGCGACGCGATCGCCGCGGTCCTCGACGACCTGACCGGCGACGGCGCGCCCGACGGCGTCGCCCTGGTCGCCGAGCGGCGTCAGAAGTTTCTGGGCATGGGCCGCCCGGCGGCCGGCTGACGGGCGGGCTTGCGTATGTTCTCTTTATGTTCTTCAATCCCGGCGCGACGTCATCGCAGCGCCAGGGGATTGCGGGCATGCACAAGAGCCGTTTGGGATCTTTGGTCATCGACTGCCGGGCCGACGACCTGACGGATAGCGCGGGGTTCTGGGCGGCGGCGCTGGGTTATCCGCCCCATCCCGATCAGCCCGACCCGACCTATGTCGCCCTGACCGCGCCGGATCGGGAACTGCGGCTCTTGCTGCAGCGGGTCGACCACGACAGCCGCGTCCATCTCGACATCGAGACCGACGACATCGCCGCGGAGACGGCGCGGCTGGAAGGTCTCGGCGCCCGGCGGATCGGTGCGGTGAAGAGCTGGGTGGTGATGGAGGCGCCGAGCGGCCACCGTTTCTGCGTGGTGCCGCCGCAGCGCCCGGACTTCGCGGAGAACGCGACGGAATGGTCGTGACGTGACGGCGGCGCGTCGGCGGAGATTTCCAGCCGATCGAACCGCAGAGATTCCCGCTTGCGCGGGAATGACGTTCCGAGAAAATTTATTGTTTTTCAGGGGTTTGTTAAGGCGCGGTGGCCGCTGATCGGTCGATCAGACGCTCGGGCGGCAGGGCGACGGTGACGGTGGTGCCGTCGCCGGGCCGGCTGGTGATCGCCAGCCTTCCCTGGTGTAGCTCGGCGATCTCGCGCACCAGCGGCAGCCCGAGGCCGGCGCCCTTGAAGCGGCGGGCCATGAAGATATCGGTCCGGTCGGCGGGACGCAGGGCGTCGGCGATCGCCGCCGGCGTCATGCCGATGCCGGTGTCCGCCACCGACAGCACCAACCCGCCGTCCTCGGCGCGCCGGATCGTGACGGTGACGCGGCCCTCCGGCGTGGTCGCCGCGATCGCGTTGGACAACAGATGTACGACCACCTGGCCGAGCATGCGGCGGTCGCCCCGGATCGCCGGCAGGGCCTCCGGGATCGCGGCATCGACCAGCACCTGCGACCGGTCGGCCCGCACCTGCACCAGCTTGCAGGCCGTCGACACCACGGCATAGAGATCGACGGCCGTGTCTTCGGGGGTGCCGATCCGATCGCTGCCCTGAGCGAAGTCCAGCACGGTGTCGATGATCGCCAGCAGGTCCATCCCGCTCTTCAACACGGTGCCGGCATAGTCGACATAACGGGCGCTGCCGAGCGGGCCGAAGGCCTGGCTGGCGATCAGCTCGGAGAAGCCGATGACCGCGTTCAGCGGCGTGCGCAGCTCGTGGCCCATCAGCGCCAGGAAATCCGCCTTGGTGCGGTCGGCGTCGGCGACCGCCAGGCGCGATCCTTCCAGCGCCCGGGTCAGCCGCGTGCGCTCCTCCACGGTCCGGCAGGTCAGCAGGACCGCCTGCAGGACGTCCTGGAGGAACGGGTCATCGGCCGGCGCGGGCGCCGGTTCGGCGTCGCCGGCATAGCCCAGCGCCAGAATGAGGCCGCTGTCCGCATCGCGGCTCCAGCGGATGTCGGGCAGGCTCAAGGACCGCGCCAGATGGTCGCCCAGCCGGTCCCACTCGCCGGCGCCGCCATCCGTACCCAGGTCGCCGGGCACCCGGATCGGTGCCAGCGGGGCGGCCGGGTGCGCCCGGACGACCGACAGCGCGCCGTCCTCGTCGGCCGGGCGCAGCAGCACCGCGGCGTCCGCGCCGAGGGTTCCCGCCGCGATCGCCAGGATGTCGCCGATGTCGCCGGTCCCGCCGGCGCCGGCCTGATTGGCCAGCCGATGCAGGTCGACGATCAGGCGGGTGGCCCGCCGCATCGCCGTCTCGTCCGTGCGGGCGCGTCGCAGAGGGGACTCCGCCGGAACCGGGCGGCGCCTGCGCCGTCCCGGTGGGGCACCCGGTTGCGACGGGGTGTCGAACCACCTTTCGGTCACGCTGCTCTCCCGATGCGCCCAAGCCGTGTCAAGGAGGGGGAGCCAAGCCTCAGGGGACGCCAACGCTGCGAAGTTTGTGCCGCATTGCAGCACAAATCCTGGGGTTGTGATACAATATTCGATCGATCCCGCGCGTCATTGCACCGGAACCGCCGTGACGGGCGCGCCCGCATCGGATCGTGCCGGCGATGGCAGATGGCGTCGGCCGCTAGGGAAACCAGGGTTCGCGCGTGCGATATGCTGACACAGTGCCTTGGCGAGGCGCCCTCGCGGGCGGTGTCAGACGGCGCCGTGGCAGTGCTTGAACTTGCGCCCCGAGCCGCAGGGGCACGGCGCATTGCGCGGCACCTTGCCCCAGGTCTCCGGATCGGCCGGATCGATGGTGGCCACGCCGGCCGCGCCGCGGCGCACCGGCTGCGGCCGTTCTCCCGCCGCTGCGGTGCCGCCGGCGCCGGGGGCCGGCTTGTCCAGTCGCGGCCCGGCCGCGTCGGCCGCCAGCGCGGGATCCAGCCGACCTTCGCTGGCCTGCTGCGCCAGATTGGTAAGCTGCTGGCGCAGATCGTCCATCGTGACCGGCCGGAACTCGGTCGTCGCCAGCATCGAGGTCACCTGCTCGCGCAGCCGGGCCAGGAAGCCCTGGAAGATCTCGAATGCCTCCGACTGGTATTCGCGCAGCGGATCGCGTTGGCCGTAGGCGCGGAGCTGAATGCCCTGACGCAGATGATCGAGCAGCAGCAGATGTTCGCGCCAATGGGTGTCGAGCACCCGCAGCAGCACCTGCTTTTCCGCCGCGCGCATCATTTCCGGCCCGTGCTGTGCCGCCTTCTCGGCCATGCGCTGGTCCAGCGCGGTGGCGACGCGTTCCTCGATCTCCGGCTCGGCGATCCCTTCCTCGCGCGCCCAGTCGGCGATCGGCAGATCGAGCCCGAGCTTGGTGCTGCACGCCCGGGTCAGCCCGTCGACGTCCCATTTCTCGGCATAGGAGTTAGGCGGGATCGCCGCCGTGACCATGTCCGACAGCACCTCCTGGCGCATGTCGGCGATCATCGGCTGGACGTCGTCGGCGGCCATGATCTCGCGCCGCTGCTCGTAGACGACGCGGCGCTGATCGTTCATCACGTTATCGAAACGGAGCAGGTTCTTGCGGATCTCGAAGTTGCGCGCCTCGACCTTCGACTGCGCCCGCTCCAGCGCCTTGCTGATCCACGGATGGACGATCGCTTCGCCTTCGTCGAGGCCGAGCTTGCGCAGCATGCTGTCCAGCCGTTCCGGCGCGAAGATCCGCATCAGGTCGTCCTGCAACGACAAGAAGAAGCAGGAGCGCCCCGGATCGCCCTGGCGGCCGGAGCGGCCGCGGAGCTGGTTGTCGATCCGCCGGCTTTCGTGCCGTTCGGTGCCGACGACGCACAGCCCGCCGGCCTCGATGACCGTCTGGCGCCGCTCGGCGATCTCGCGCCGGATCTCCTCTTCCTTGCGCGCGCGCACGGCCGGATCCTCGATCGGCTCCGCCTCCGTCTTCAGGCGCATCTGCAGATTGCCGCCAAGCTGAATGTCGGTGCCGCGGCCGGCCATGTTGGTCGCGATGGTGACGGCCCCGGGTTCGCCCGCCCGGGCGATGATCATCGCCTCTTGCTCGTGATGGCGGGCGTTCAGGACGTTGTGCGGGATGCGCAGGCCCTTCAGTCGGGTGGAGAGCTGCTCGGACTTCTCGATGGAGACGGTGCCGACCAGGGTCGGCTGGCCGCGCTGATGGCAGTCGCCGATCAACTCCAGGATCGCCTTGAATTTTTCGTCGGTGGTCCGATAGACCTCGTCGTCCTCGTCGGTCCGGTTGACCGAGACATTGGTCGGGATCTCGACCACCTCCAGCCCGTAGATCTCGGCGAATTCCGGCGCCTCGGTCATCGCCGTGCCGGTCATGCCGGCGAGCTTGGGGTAGAGGCGGAAATAGTTCTGGAAGGTGATCGACGCGAAGGTCTGGGTCTCGCGTTGGATCGGCACGCCCTCGCGCGCCTCCAGCGCCTGGTGCAGCCCTTCTGAGAAGCGCCGTCCCTCCATCATACGGCCGGTGAACTCGTCGATGATGACGACTCGGCCGTCCTTGACGATGTAGTCGCGGTCGCGCTGGAACAGCTTGTGCGCCCTCAGTGACTGGGTGGCGTGGTGCAGGAGCGGGATGTTGGCGGCGTCGTAGAGGCTGCCCTCCTGAAGCATGCCGCTCTCGCGCAACAGCACCTCCAGCGTCTCCTGGCCTTCCTCGGTCAGCGTGACGGTGCGCTGCTTCTCGTCGAGCTCGAAGTCGTCGTCGGCCAGCTTGGGGATCAGGCCGTTGACGCTGGTATAGAGCTCGGAGGAGGTCTGCGCCGGGCCGGAGATGACCAAGGGCGTGCGCGCCTCGTCGATCAGGATGCTGTCGACCTCGTCGACGATGGCGTAGTGGAACGGCCGCTGGACCATCTCCTCCAGGCGCGGCTTCATGTTGTCGCGCAGATAGTCGAAGCCCAGCTCGTTATTGGTGCCGTAGGTGACGTCGGCGGCGTAGGCCCGACGGCGCTCGGCGTCGTCCAGCCCGTGCACGATGCAGCCGACGGTGAGGCCGAGATACTCGTAGACCCGGCCCATCCAGGCGGCGTCGCGCTGGGCCAGATAGTCGTTGACCGTGACCACGTGGCAGCCCTGGCCGGACAGCGCGTTCAGGTAGATCGGCAAGGTGGCGACGAGGGTCTTGCCCTCGCCGGTCTTCATCTCGGCGATCTTGCCTTCGTGCAGGACGATGGCGCCGACGATCTGGACGTCGAACGGGCGCAGGCCGAGCACCCGGTCCGCCGCCTCGCGCGCCGTGGCGAAGGCCTCCACCAGCAGGTCGTCGACCGTCTCGCCATCGGCGAGGCGCTGGCGGAACCGCGCCGTCTGACCGCGCAGATCCTCGTCGCTCATCGCCTTCATGCGGTCGGCGAGTGCACCGATCTCCGCCGCGCGGCGGCCGAGCTGCTTGACCGTGCGGTCGTTGGGCGTGCCAAAGAGTTTGCGAGCGATCGCGCCGAGCATCCATGCCCTCCAGCAAGGCTGGGGTGGTCCGGTTCCGGTGTGTGGCCGGCCGATTTTCGTGGCCCGCCGGACGGCAACGCCGGCGGCGCCGGCGGTCGACCGGCGATCTACCGCATCCCGACCGGCCGGCCGAACCGTCGGCACGAGAGCTTGCGCTCCCGCCCACCGCGCCCCCGTGGTTTGCCCAGCAAAACAGGGGCCGGGGCGCGATCCGCCGCGACCGTTCAGACATAGGATCTGCCACGGGGGGTGTCAACGCGCGGGCGGGCGGTCGGTCGGGCGGTTCAGGCGCTGCGGCCGGCCGCGTTCAGCTCCTCCTGCAGCACCCGCAGCCGGGCTTCGGTCTCCAGCACGTCGTGTCCGCTCGCCCGGCGCCGCGCGTGCAGGTCGCGGGTCAGGCGGTCGATCACGGCGATCGCCTGGCGGGTCAGGGCGGGGTCGGCGGCATCGTCCTCCTGCAGGGCGAGCAGCGTCACCAGGACCGCTTCGACGGAGGTGAGCTGGCGGGTCAGCGCGCGCTGCAGGCGATGCATCGGCCGGGGGGCCGCCGCCAGGCGGGCGGCGAAGGGGTCGGCCGCGGCCACCAACGCCGCGACCGAGCGGGCCAGCGCCGGATCGCGCATCGTCCGGCCGGCGCGCGCCAGCCGGTCCAGCCGCGCTGCCGTGGCCGCCACCGGGTCGGTCAGGGCGGCGGCGGCGGCGATTTCCCGGCGCATCGCCGCGGCGGAGGCATAGACGTCCGGGTCGACGGCGTCGGCCGCCCCGGTCGCCCCTGCCGCCGGTCCGCCGTCGGTCACTGCCGGGCGCGGCTGTAGGACGTCGCGCAAGCCTCCCAGGAAGCGGGTGCCCGCCTGGACCAGCCGGCTGACGCCGGCGAAGGTGAGGCCGATCAGGAAGGCCAGGCCGCCGAGCGTGCCGGCGACGATCGCCACCCAGGTTCCGGCGAAGCGCGCCAACGCCCAGACGGCGAGCACGATCAGGACGGCGGCCAGGGCCGCCCGCAGGCCGGCGCCGAGCAGCGACATCGGCCGGTCTTCGCAACCGCGGCTGTGCGGCGCCCGGGGTCAGCGCCCAGGTCAGCGGACCACGATCACCGTGCAATGGGCGAGATTGGCGACCTTGTGGGAGACGCTGCCCAGGAGGTCGCCTTCCGGATCGCCGAGGCCGCGGGCGCCCAGAATGATCGCGCCGACGCGATGGTGGTCCGCGTACTCGACGATCGTGCGGGCCGGGCGGCCTTCACGGAACACGGTCTCGATCTTCTTCAGGCCGGTGTCGCGGGCCTCGCGGTGGATGTCCTCGATCACCCGACGGGTGGCCGCGTCGATGTCGTAGAGCGGCTCGCCTTCCAAGTGCTCGTCGCGCAGATAGGCGCGCACGGCGTCCGGGACGGAGAAGCGCCGCGCCACATGGATCAGCGTCACCCGGCCGTCGTGATCGCGGGCGATCTTCAGCGCCGCCTCCGCCGCCTTAAGCGACATGTGCGAACCGTCGACGGGGACGAGCAGATGGCTGAACATGACGCTGCTTCTCCGCGATGCGCCGGGGGCGGATCGAATCGTCCGGCCCGGCCGCTGGGTGATGCCGCCCGCCCGTGCGGCGGACTCCGCGGCGGTTCCGCGCCACAGCTTAGGCCAGGCTTGGCGATGGTGGCGAGAGCGACGATGGTCGCCGGTAGGATTGGCCGTGCCGCCGCGCGCCCGAGCGGGGCTCGTGCCGGCGACGAGCGGAGGAGGGCCCATGCAGACCAGCCGCGACGCATCCGCCGAGGACGAGGCCCCGGCGCTGCAGCCGACCGGGCGCGCCACCGTGCCGGCGCTGGAGGCGCTGCTCTACCGGCCGCTGCCGGTGCTCGACCACGGGTTCGTGCGCGTCATCGACTATATGGGCGACGATGCGGCGGTGGTGCAGGGGGCCCGCGTCAGCTACGGCCGCGGCACCAAGACGGTGTCCCAGGACCGGGCGCTGATCGCCTATCTGATGCGCCACCGCCACACCTCGCCGTTCGAGCTGTGCGAGATCAAGCTGCACGTCAAGCTGCCGATCTTCATCGCCCGGCAGTGGATCCGCCACCGCACCGCCAATGTGAACGAGATCTCCGCCCGCTACAGCGTGCTGGACCGCGAGTTCTACATCCCCGCGCCGGACCATCTGGCCGCGCAATCGGCCGACAACCGGCAGGGCCGCGGCGCTGTCTTGGAGGGGGCGGAGGCGGCGGATGTGCTGGACATGCTGCAGGCCGACTGCCGACGCGCCTATCGCCATTACGAGCGGCTGATGAACCGCACCGAGGACGGCGCGGTGATCGAGGAGGGGCGCCAGGGCCTGGCGCGCGAGCTGGCCCGCATGAACCTGACACTGAACACCTATACGCAGTGGTACTGGAAGGTCGACCTGCACAACCTGATGCATTTCCTGGCGCTGCGCGCCGACCCCCATGCGCAATACGAGATCCGCGCCTATGCCGAGGTGCTGATCGACGTGCTGCACCGCTGGGTGCCGATGACCGCCGCAGCGTTCGAGGAGTATCGCCGCGGCGCCTACGCCCTGTCGGCGACGGCCTTGGCGGTGGTGCGCCGGCTGTTGGCGGGGGAGGCGGTGACGGCGGAGACCAGCGGCCTGTCCAAGCGCGAATGGCGCGAGCTGATGACGGCTCTGGAGCGCCCGGGGGAATAGGTTGCTACCCGTTAGGCCGGCGGGTCGCCAGCGCGATGCCGGTGACGATGGCGCCGGCGCCGACCCAGTGGAACCAGGCGATCCGCTCGCCCAGGAAGATCACCGCCAGCACCGCGCCGAACAGCGGCATGAGGTGCAGGAAGACGCCGGCGCGGGCCGGCCCGACCTCGCGCACCCCGCGGTTCCAGAAGAGATAGGCGACGACGGAGGCGAAGACCCCGACATAGCCGATTACCGCCAGGCTGGCCGGGGAGACGGCGATCCGCTCGCCGCCGGCCAGCGCGACCGCGTAGATCGGTATCTGGACGGCCACGCCGATCGCCGCCGTCGCCGTCAGCAGGACCAGCGGCGCCAACTCCGCCGGCCGGCGCATCAGCAGCACCGAGTAGACGGCCCAGCTCAGCGCCGCCGCCAGCATCCACAGATCGCCCGCATTGGCCCGGAGCGCCGTCAGCGCGCCGACATCGCCGCGGACGATCACCACCAGCGCGCCGGCCATGGCCACCACGATGCCCAGCGCCATGCGCGGCGTGATCGTCTGGCGGAAGGCGACCCACCCCACCAGCACGATCAGCATCGGCGCTGCGGACAGCACCAGGACGGCGTTGATCGCCTGGGTCGACTGCAGCGCGGAGTAGGTGAAGAGGTGGAACCCGACGATGCCGCTGACCGCCAGCCCGGCGAGAATCCGCCAATGGGTCAGGAGCTGCCGTCGCGCCCGCCACAGCGGCCCGCCGGTCAGGACCAGCAGGATCGCCAGCGCCAGCGTCCAGCGCCAGAAGTTCAACGCGACCGGGGGCAGGGCGTCGCGCGCCGCCCGGCCGACGATGAAGTTGCCCGACCAGATCAGCGCCGTGACGGCCAGCAGCACATAGGCCGAAACCAGCTGCTGCAGCCAGCGCCGCCACCACGGCGTGGTTGGTGTCCGGCCGTCGGCCATGACGCCGCCGGCGGCGACGGTGCCGTGCCCCGTCGTCAGGCCGGTACGGCCGGCCGGCTTTCAGCAAGGGCCATGACACTGGCCTTGAGCGTGTATTCCGGCTGCAAGGACCACTCCTCCGGCGTGTCGATCTGGAACACGCCGAGCAGCCGGTTGACCCGCACGCCGTCGTCCGACAGCGGCATCAACAGCCGGCAATACTCCACCACATTGCCGTGATGGCTGGGAAACCGGGCCGACAGAAGATGCGGCATGGCCGACCGACGAACCGCGTCGTGCTCGGCCAGCGCGTCGGCGGCCATCTTACCCTGGAACAAGTCGCTCACCCGGCACCCCGTGACGTCACGGCCGTAAAGATTGCGCAGCCCGGTGCCGGCCAGCCGGATGACGTAGTCGTCGGCGTGGTTCCGGTCGGCCGGACAGTGCTCGTTGATGAAGACATACGGCAGCGCGCGCACGATGGCATCCGGTGTGATGTCCCGGCGGGTCGGGGCGAGGGCGGCGCCCCGCACCGCCCGCCAATGGTCGAAGACCTGCGTCACTGCCCCCGGCGGCAGCATCGAGGCCAGCTCGTCCAAGCCGCGATAGTGCATCAGGGGGCCTCGCGCCGGCGATCGCGCTAGCACGGGTGGACTCCCGGTCGCGCGAGGCATCGCCGTGCGGGCGCCAGCCGGGCGGCGTAAGCCTTGGATCGAGGAATGCCGTGGATGTGGGAACGGTTGAGCAATGCGCGAAACCGGTAAAATGGGGGGACGGAAGCACATACTTTCGGGCGAGGGAGGCCATCAGCCGCAACCCAACACGATTTACCTTAGTATCTGATTTGTCCGTTGTCAGCCGGCTATCGAACACATGTGGCAAAATTCCCCACGCCCTCCGGCCCAAGAATTCCGCGAAGATGCATCGTTTTACCACAAACGAGGGCATCCGATCACGAAATGGTGATCTGCGTCCGGTGCGGCGCCGGACAGCCGCCGCCCCTCACGCTGCGTCACGGACCCACCGGTCGCCCCGGTCGCGCATCGGCGACGCCGAAGTGCCGAAACACCAGATCGCGCGGATGCGGTCGGGCCGCGGTCTCGTCGAGACGGGCGCCCAAGCGTTCGGCCAGCCGGCGGGAGGGTTGGTTCTCCGGATCCACATAGCTGACCAGGGTCGCGAGTTGCCGCGCGTCCCGTGCCCAGTCGCGCAAGGCCGACGCCGCTTCAAATGCGTATCCTCGGCCTTCGGCGCTCGGATAGAGAAACCAGCCCAACTCCCACTCCGGAAACAGCGGACCGGCGTTGACCGCGACTTGCCCAAGACACGCCCCGGTCTCGCGGCAGTCCACCATCAGCGCCCCGCACCCGAAGAAATCCCATTGCGCGTGGTCGCTGCAGAACAGGCGCCAGGCCGTGTCCTTCGAGAAAGGCCCGCCCATATAGCGCGCCCGGCCGGCGCACATCAGGTCGGCATAGTCGTTCCAGTCTCCATACCGCATCGGACGGAGCGTCAGACGCGGCGTCGTGACCGTTGGAACCGTGACCGTCGGAATCACCGGGCCGCCGGCGGCTGCCGGCCCGACACTCACCAGGCGGTGTCGCCGAGATCGATCTGATCCTCGTCGGTCAGCGCACCGGCCGCGGCGCCGACGCCGGCACCGATCAGCCCGCCGGCCAGCGCGCCGCCCCCGCCATCGATGATGGCGCCGGCAGCGGCACCCGTCGCCCCGCCGATGGCGGCGCCGCTGAGCGCCCGATCCTGGGTCGAGGAGCCGCAGGCCCCAAGGGCGAGGCCGGCGGCGGCGAGCAGCGCGATCGTCTTCACGGACATCTCTTGGGAACTCCTTGGCAGATGTGGGGCAGATGTGGGGGAGATCGGGGCAATTGGGGATGGCCATCGGCGACGGCCGCGTGGGACTGTCCCGCGGTGGGCGAGACGATGGTCAGGATGGCGCGCCAATGCGATGGCGCCGCGGCAGCCGTAAGGTATATGCGCGTCAACACCTTGACCAAAAGCGGGCAGGGATGGCGAGCTTGCCATCCTTGTGGCCGGCGCGCGGCGCGATCGGCCGATGCACAAGCGGGATGAGGCGACGCAATGGCCACCAGCCACCAGGACCCCGGATCCGGACCGCCCGTCGCCGTCCTGACCGGTGCGACCGCCGGGATCGGTCGGGCGACGGCTGAGGCGCTGGCGCGGCAGGGCTTCCGTTTGGTGCTGGTCGGCCGTGACCCGGGGCGGCTGTCCGCGGCGGCGCAGGCCTTGGCGGCGATCGGCGCCGCGACGGTGGAGACGGTGTCGGCCGATCTTTCCGTCCAGGGCGACATCCGCCGGGCCGGCGACGAGATCGGCGCGCGCCACCCCGGGCTGGACGTCCTGATCAACAATGCCGGGGCCATGTTCGGCCGGCGCGTCCTGACGGCCGACGGCGTGGAGAGCACCTTCGCCGTCAACCATCTCGCCTATGTGCTGATGACTCGGTGTCTGGAAGGGCCGCTCCGCGCCGCCGGCGGGCGGGTCGTCTGGGTGGCCTCGGGCGCGCATCGCCGGGTCCGGTCCGCCGGCGACTGGCAGTCGACGCGCGGCTATCGGCCGATCGCCGCCTATTGCCGATCCAAGCTGGCCAACGTCATGGCCGGCTACGCCTATGCCCGCCGGCTGGCCGGCAGCGGCGTCACGCTCAACACGCTGCATCCGGGCTTCGTGCGCACCGATATCGGCACCGCGAACCGGGGCGTGCCGCGCCTGGCCTGGCGGCTCCTGATGCCGTTCGCGCTGACGCCGGAAGCGGGCGCGCGCACCAGCGTCCATCTGGCGACCGACCCGGCGGTCGCGGGCGTCACCGGCCGCTATTTCGATCGATGCCGGCCGGCGTCCTCGTCGCCCATCGCGGGCGACGCGGCGGCCCAGGAAGCGCTGTGGCGCCTCTGCGGGGAGCTTATCGGCGAGGACCTCGGCTGAGGAGGGGTGACAGCCGCCCGCCACCCCGGTAAATCCGAAGGATGCGAAGTGTGTGGCGGGCCGATCCCCGGTCCGTCGCCGACGGATCAGGGAGCCAATCAACAATGCGGAGTCTTCTTGCCGGAACCGCGGCCGTCGCCCTCACCGCGGCCGGGTTCGTCGCCCCCCTGCTGGCCAGCGCCGAGGCTCAGGCCGACATCATGGACGAGATCCAGGAGCGCGGCGTCATCCGGGTCGGCGTCAAGGCCGACTATCCGCCCTATGGCTTCCTGGACGAGGACGGCAACATCGTCGGCATCGAGCCGGAGCTGGCGCAGGACGTCGCCGATGTGCTGGGCGTGGAGCTGGAGCTGATCCCGGTGGTCTCCTCCAACCGCATGCAGTTCCTGGAGCAGGGGCGCATCGACCTGATGATCGCCACCATGACCGACCGCATGGACCGTCGCGAGGTCGTCTATGCGGTGGAGCCGAACTACTACTCCTCCGGTACCAACGTTCTGGCACCCGCGGAAGCCGGTCTGACGGAGTGGGAAGCGCTGGACGGGCTGCCGGTCTGCGGCATCCAGGGCGCCTTCTACAACCGCCGCACGGAGGAGGATTTCGGGGCGGACATCGTCGCCTTCACCGGCACGGCGGAGGCGCTGAGCGCCCTGCAGCAGGGAAGCTGCATCGCCTTCGTCTATGACGACAGCTTCATCGTCAGCCGCTTGGGCGAAGAGGACTGGGCGGACTACGAGATGCCGCTGCCGACCATCGACGACGCGCCCTGGGCGATCGCCGTGGCGCTGGGCGAGGAGCGGTTCAATCGCTTCATGTCGGGGATGATCTTCGACTGGCACCTGTCCGGCCGCATCCTGGCGCTGGAGAGCGAGTTCGGTGTCGACAACACCCCGTTCGCCGAGCGGATGCACGAGACCTTCGTGGACATCAATCCGTCGATCGAGCGCTGACGCTCAAGCGGACGCGTGCATCGTCGCGCCATTCGCGAGGGGATGAGGGAGGTCCCGTAGCGGGCCTCCCTCCGTCGTTGGCGCGCGCCGGATCGTCGGGGGCGGCATGGAGGCGATCGAGGCCTGGTTCCTGGCCTTCTACCGGGATACCGGCATCAACCTGACCATCATCTATGATGGGTTCGACCGCGCCCGGTTCCTGGAAGGCGTCGGCAACACGGTCCTGTTGTCGATGGTCTGCCTGGTCTGTTCGGTGCTGATCGGGATCGTCGGCGCGTGGATGCAGGGCAGCCCGCGGGCCTGGGTGCGCTGGCTGGCCCAGGTCTATGTGCAGTTCTTCCGCAACACGCCGCCCCTGGTGCAGCTCTATTTCTTCTTCTTCGGCCTCGGCCCGCTGTTCGTCATCACGGTGGAGCAGCAGGTCGGGCAGATGACCTTCGCGCGCGAGATGCCGCTGTTGACCAGCTTTCACTGGGCGGTGATCTCGCTGTCGCTGTTCGCCGGCGCCTTCAATGTCGAGATCTTCCGCTCCGGCATCGAGGCGGTGCCGCGCGCGACGGTGGAGGCCGCCGACGCGCTGGGCATGAGCCGGCTGCAGATCTACGGCAATGTCGTGCTGCCGCTAGCCTTCCGGATCTGCTTGCCGGCGCTGAACAACAATCTGGTCAATCTGGTGAAGACGACGACGCTGGCCTACGCCATCGCGGTGCCGGAGCTGCTCTATCAGAGCAATCAGATCTGGTCGGACTCGGTGAACGTGCCGGAGATGATGGTGGTCCTGCTGTTCTTGTATGTCGGGCTGGTCGGCGTGCTGGTCACCGGCATGCAGCGCTGGGAGCGGGCGATGCGCCTGCCGGGGTTCGGTCAGTGAGCGGCCGTTACGCCTGGCGCCGCCGCCCGCCGCTGACCGGCGGCGCCACCGATCTGCCGGTGCTGCTGCCGGCGGCCGACCGACTGGCCCGCCGTGCGGCGGCGGAACGGGTCATCGGCCCGGCGCCGCGGCTGACGGCGGCGCATGGCTGGGTGCTGGCGGCGGTGTTCGTGCTGTCCTGGGGGGCAGCCTATGCGCAAGGCACCGGCGCCGGCAGCCCCGATCCGCTGGCGGCCTTGTGGCGCTGGCTGCCGCTCCTCATGGAAGGCTTCGTCTTCAACATCCTGATCAGCTTCATGGCCATGGCGATCGGCACGGGGGTGGGGATCGCGCTCGGCCTCGGCCAGGTCTCGCTGCTGGTGCCGGTGCGCGGGTCGAGCTGGCTGATCACCCAGTTCTTCCGCAACGCGCCGTGGCTGGTGCTGCTGTTCTTCGTGATGTTCCTGATGCCGTTCGAGTTCGTGATCGGCGGGCTGACCATCCCGTTTCCGGACTGGATCAAGGCGACCATCGGCCTTGCGCTGCCGGTGATGGCGAATGTCTCGGAGATCGTCCGCGGGGCCGTCAATTCGGTGCCGAGCGGGCAGTGGGAGTCGGCGAACAGCCTGGCCTTCTCCCGCACCCAGACGCTGTTCCAGATCATCCTGCCGCAATGTCTGAAGCGGATGATCCCGCCCTGGATGAACCTCTACGCCATCCTGACCATGGCGACGGTGCTGGCCTCCATCGTCGGGGTGTCGGAGATGGTGACGCTGACCCGCCGGGCGCTGGCCGCGGAGGCCAATGCCGCCGGTCTCCTGGTGCCGTTCTACAGCTTCGTGCTGCTGTGCTTCTTCGCCTATTGCTACCCGATCGCCCGGTTCACCGCCTATCTGGAGCGGCGCTTCGCCGTCCAGCTCTGAGCGGCCGGACCCGCGATCGCCCGACGGACGCCGCTGCCCATGCCTGCCGACCGCCCCACCGCAGCCGCCGCCTGGACGCCCGACCGGCCGATCGTCCACATCGACGATGTGCACAAGAGCTTCGGGTCGGTCGAGGTGCTGAAGGGTGTCAGCCTCGACGTGATGAAGGGCGACGTGGTGTGCATCATCGGCCCGTCGGGGTCGGGCAAGTCGACGTTGCTGCGCTGCATCAACGCGCTGGTGGACATCCAGCGCGGTTCGATCACCGTGGAGGGTCAGGAGGTCCACGACCCCGGGTTGGACAAGCGGTTGCTGCGCCGCAAGGTCGGCATGGTGTTCCAGCAGTACAACCTGTTCCCGCACAAGACGGCGCTGCAGAACATCATGATGGCGCCGATCAAGGTGCTGAAGCAGCCGCGCGGCGAGGTCGAGGACCGCGCCCGCCGGCTGATCGCCAAGGTCCGCCTGTCGGGCAAGGAGGACGCCTATCCCGGCGAGCTGTCGGGCGGCCAGCAGCAGCGCGTGGCGATTGCCCGGTCGCTGGCGATGAACCCCGACGTCATGCTGTTCGACGAGGTGACGGCGGCCTTGGATCCGGAGACGGTGAAGGAGGTGCTGGTCACCATCCGCGAGCTGGCCGAGGAAGGCATGACCTGCATGCTGGTGACCCACGAGATGGGCTTCGCCCGCGAGATCGCCGACCACATCTACTTCACCGACCGCGGCGTGATCGTCGAACACGGCCCCCCGGCGACCTTCTTCACCGAGGCGAAGGACCCGCGGACGAAGGAGTTCCTGGGACAGATTCTGTAGCAGTAAACTCTGACAGTCAGACTGGGCGCCGGCCAGCTACACCGCCTTCAGGTCGCCGATGAAGTCGTGGACCAGGGTGCGCAGCGTGGCGGTCTGGCCCGACATCTCCTGGGCGGCAGCCAGCACCTCCGACGCCGACGCGGTGGTTCTCGTCGCCGCGTCGGAGACCTGCTGAATGCTCGACGTCACCTGTTGGGCGCCGCCGGACACGTCGTGGCTGATGCGGTAGATCTCGCCGGTGGCGGTGCTCTGCGTCTCGACGATCGTGGCGATGCCCCCGGCGGTCTCGCCCACCTGGCCGATGATCTCGCGGATCCGGCCGATCACACTGACGGTCTCGTCGGTCGCCTTTTGAATGCCGCCGATCTGGCTGGCGATCTCCTCCGTCGCCTGGGCGGTCTGACCGGCCAGCGACTTCACCTCGTTGGCGACGACGGCGAAACCCTTGCCGGCATCGCCGGCGCGTGCCGCCTCGATGGTCGCGTTGAGGGCGAGCAGATTGGTCTGGGCGGCGATGTCCTGGATCAGGCCCAGCACGTCGCCGATCTTCTGCGCCGCATCGGCCAACCCTTCCACCGTATCGCCCGCCTGCGCCGCCTGGGCGATGGCGTCGTCGGTGATGCCGGCGGAATGCTTGGCCTGGCTGCTGATATCGTCGATGGAGCCGGTAAGCTGCTCCGACGACGTCGCCACCAATCCGATACTTTCCACGGTCTGCCGGGCGACGGCGGCCACGGCCTCCGCCTGATGGTCGGTATCCTCCGCCATCTGGGACATGGACTGAGCGGTCGTCTGGAGGCTGGTGGATGCCGTGCCAACGGCGTCCAGTAGTTTGGCGGCATTGGCGTCGAACCGGGCGCTCAACCGGTCGATGCGGGCCGCCCGCTCCGTCAGGGCCGCCTGTTGCTCGCTCTTCTCCGCGACCAGATGGTCCGCGCGGATCGCGTTGTCTTTGAAGACGGACAGCGCGCGCGCCATGTCGCCCACCTCGTCGCGCTGGTCGGTCGACGGGATGAAGACGGCGGTGTCGCCTTCCGCCAGCGCCGCCATGCTGGCGGTCATCTGGTCGATCGGCCGGGTCAGCCCGCGGATGAGATGCATCGCGAAGGCGACGGTCAAGGTCAGGAACAACAGGCTCACCCCGACGGCCACGACGACGGCCCAAACAGCCGCGCTGCGGATGCCGGTCGTCGCGGCGAGCAGGTCGGCCGCCATATGGTCTTCGACCGCCTTCATCAGATCGATCACTTGCGTGATCGTGTCGAACCAGGCGGGACCCTCAATGCCGTCGATGGAGCCGCCATAAGGGTTGGCGATGGCCAGCTCGCGCATCTCCGCCACGGCGTCGACCGCCGCGCCGCGCACGGTGTCGGCGAAGAAGGCCCGCTCCTGCGGTGTCGCGAAGACGTCGAAGATCGACAGAAACGCCTGCTGCTGGGCGACCAGGGAGACGAAGCGCTGGTGGACGCCCGGCGCGAAGGCGCCGTTGGAGAAGCCGTTCGCGCCCATCGCCCGCTCGATGCCCATCCGCTCCTTCGCCTGAAGCAGGGCGATATAGGCGGTGATGGTGCTGGTTACCTGGGCATCCGTGCTGAGCACCGCCATATCCGCGATGCCGTCAAGCATCACCGCGATCGTGCCCGTGTAGTAAGTCGCCATCTCGCCGACGGTCAGCTCAAGCGTGCTGACGGCCGAGCGTTGCGCGTCGAGGTCGGACAGCCGGCGCTGGGCCTCCAGGAGGTCTTCCCGGAATGCCTCGCCATAGGCTGCGGCGTCGAATTCGCCGATGGCCACCTCGAACTGGGTGCGGACCTGATCGGTGGCGCGCCGCTGCTCGCGCAGACGGTTGTGGAAGGCGCCCTCGCCGCCGGCGCCGATGAAGCCCGCCGAGTTGCCGCGTTCGCGCTGGAGCTCATGAACCAGGGCGCTGATCGTCGGGGCGAGCTCGGCCAGTGCCTCCAGCTTCGCCATGTTCCCGGCAATCCGCGCCTTGTCGATCACCGTGAAGCCCGAATAGAACACGAAGCCGAGCAAGGGAAAGAGCACGAGCAACAACACCCTGGTCCGAATACGCGCGTTGTTCAGGTGTGCCATCAGCTTCATTGTCGGCCTCGTCAACGAAGATTAATGAATTCGAAATAATTCTCGCGTGCCGTCGGCTCCGGTCAGGTGAGATTTCGCCAAAAACCCTAAAATAGTGTTAAGTATCGCAACGCACTACGATACCGAGATGGCCGGTTGCGGGTGGGAGATCCACGGCGGGCGGTCCGGTCTCCGAGGGGCGCAAGCCCGTCGTCTTTGCGCTAGGCTCGGCCGAGCCGGCCGCCTAGGCTGGCGTCGTCGAGGCCCTTGCCCCCGAAGTCCCAGATGTCCGAGTACTCAGTCCTCAGCCTCCTCCGGGAAGGTCTGACCGGCCACACCGGATGGCCGCGTGCCTGGCGCGATCCGGCGCCGAAGGCCGAATACGACACCGTGATCATCGGCGGCGGCGGCCACGGCCTTGCCACCGCCTACTACCTCGCCAAGAACCACGGCATCACCGATGTCGCGGTCTTGGAGAAGGGCTGGCTGGGCGGCGGCAATGTCGGGCGCAACACGACGATCGTGCGCTCGAACTACATGATCCCGGGCAATACCGAGTTCTACGAGTTCAGCTTGAAGCTGTGGGAGGGCCTGTCCCAGGACCTCAACTACAACGTCATGGTGTCGCAGCGCGGCCAGTTGAACCTGGTCAACGGCCAGGCCCAGCTCGACGCCGCCGCACGGCGCGGCAACGTCATGCGGGCCAACGGGATCGACGCGGAACTGCTGACCCCGGCGGCGGTCCGCCGCCGCGTGCCGTTCCTGGATTTCTCGCCCGCCGCCCGGTTCCCGATCTACGGCGCCCTCTACCAGCCGCGGGCCGGCACGGTACGCCATGACGCCGTCGCCTGGGGCTTCGCCCGGGGCGCCGACCGGCGCGGCGTCGACCTGATCCAGAACTGCGAGGTGACGGGTTTCCGCATCGAGCGCGGCCGGGTCACCGGGGTCGAGACGACCCGCGGAACCATCGGCGCGCGGCGCGTCGGCCTGGCGGTCGCCGGGTCGTCGGGGCAGGTGGCGGCGCTCGCGGGCCTGCGCCTGCCGATCGAAAGCCATGTCCTGCAGGCCTTCGTCACGGAGCCGCTGAAACCCCTCCTCGACTACGTCATCGGCTTCGGGGCGGCGCATTTCTACATCAGCCAGTCCGACAAGGGCGGGCTGGTCTATGGCGGCGATCTCGACGGCTACAACTCCTACGCCCAGCGCGGCAACCTGCCGCTGATCGAGGAGGTCGCCTCGGCCGCCGCCAGCCTGATGCCCTGCGTGTCGCGGCTGCGCCAGGTGCGCGAATGGGGCGGCATCATGGACATGTCGATGGACGGCAGCCCGATCATCGCCGCCACGCCGGTCGACGGCCTCTACCTCAATGCCGGCTGGTGCTATGGCGGGTTCAAGGCGACGCCGGCCTCGGGCTGGTGTTTCGCCCACACCATCGCCACCGGCCGGCCGCACGAGCTGAACGCCCGCTTCGCCCTCGACCGGTTCCGCGCCGGCGCGCATATCGACGAGAAGGGCGCCGGGCCGACCCCGAACGCCCATTGACCGGGCATCCCAGAGACCCATCCATGCTGATCCTCCACTGCCCGTTCTGCGGCCCCCGCGACCATTCGGAGTTCCTCTATGGCGGCGATGCGCGGCGGACCCGGCCGGCGCCCGACGACGCCGATGGTGCGCGCTGGCACGACTATGTCTTCCTGCGCGACAACCCGCGGGGGACCCATGTCGAGCATTGGCAGCATATCCATGGCTGCCGGGCTTGGCTGACGGTGACCCGCGACACCGTCACCCACGAGATCCTCGCGGTGACCGCGGCCCGCCCCGCGGCGGCGGCGGGGGACGGGCGATGAGCGACCAGCCGTTGCGCATGGCGGCGGGCGGCCGCATCGACCGGTCGCGCCGCCTCGTCTTCCACTTCGACGGCCGGCGGATGGCCGGCCATCCGGGCGACACGCTGGCCTCGGCGCTCTTGGCCAACGGGGTCCGGCTGGTCGGGCGCAGCTTCAAGTATCACCGGCCGCGCGGGATCCTGTCCGCCGGGCCGGAGGAGCCGAACGCGCTGGTGACGCTGCGCAGCGGCGCGCGGGCCGAGCCCAACACCCGCGCCACCATGGCGGAGCTGTTCGACGGGCTGGAGGCGGAGAGCCAGCACCGCTGGCCGAGCCTGCGCTTCGATGCGGGTGCGCTGAACGACGTCGTCTCGCCCTTCCTGCCGGCGGGCTTCTACTACAAGACCTTCATGGGTCCGCGGCCCGACACCCGGGTCTGGATGTGGTTCGAGAAGCATATCCGCCGCGCCGCCGGCCTCGGCCGCGCCAGCACCGCGCCCGATCCCGACCACTACGCCAAGGCGCACGGCTTCGCCGACGTGCTGGTGGTCGGCGGCGGGCCGGCGGGTCTGGCTGCCGCGCTGGCCGCGGCCGATGGCGGGGCGCGGGTGGTGCTGGCGGAGCAGATGCCCGCACTCGGCGGCGGCCTTGCCGACCGGTGGTCGGCCGATGGGGTGCGCTGGCTGGCCGAGGCGAAGGCGGCGCTCGCCGCGCATCCGTCGGTCACCGTGCTGACCCGCACCACGGTCGCCGGCTGGTACGACGGCAACGTCTTCTCCTGCGTTGAGCGGGTGGCCGACCATCTGCCCGAGCCCGCGCCGTTCCAGCCGCGCCAGCGCCTGCACATCCTGCGCGCCCGCCAGGCGGTGATCGCCACGGGTGCGATCGAGCAGCCGCTGGTCTTCGCCGACAACGATCGGCCGGGCGTCATGCTGGCGGCCGCGGCCGCGGCCTTTCCGGCGCGCTACGGCGTGCGGCCGGGCCGGCGCGCGGTGGTGGCGACGACCAATGACGGCGGCTACGACAGCGCCTTTGCGCTGATGGATGCCGGGGTGGAATTGGCCGCCATCGCCGACAGCCGTGCCGACCCGCCGGTTTGGGCGCGCGCGCGGGCCGCCGGGGCGGGCGTGCCCGTCCTGGCCGGCTGGACGGTGCTGGGCGCCGTCATCGGCCTTGCCGACCCTCAGGTCTGTGCCGCCGATCTCGGACCGCTGGACGGTGGCGGCGGCCGTCGGGTCGCCTGCGACCTGATCGCGGTTTCCGGCGGCTGGGCGCCGGCTGTGCATCTGTTGAGCCAGCAGGGCAACCGCCCGGCCTTCGATACCGAGCGCGCCGCCTTCCTGCCCGGCCCGCTGGCGCCTGGCCAGCACGCCGCCGGTGCCGTCACCGGCCACGGCGACGACACCGCCCAATGCATCGCCCAGGGCCTGGTGGCCGGCGCGGCGGCGGCCGCCGCGGCCGATGCGCCGGCGCGGTCGCGGGTCGCGCTGCGCCGGCCGGCGCCGCTGCCGGCGGCGGCGCGCGCGGGTGTGGCCATCCGGCCGGTCGGCGAAGCGCCGGATCCGCCCTGGGGGCGCATCCGCAAGTTCGTCGACCTGCAGAACGACGTGACGGTCAAGGACATCGCGCTGGCGAACCGCGAGGGCTACGCCTCGGTGGAGCATCTGAAGCGCTACACCACGCTGGGCATGGGCACCGACCAAGGCAAGACCGCCAATCCGGCGGGCATGGCGCTGCTCGCCCGCCAACAGGGCCGGCCGGTGGCGGCGCTGGGCACGACGCGCTTCCGCCCACCCTACACGCCGGTCGCGCTGGGCGCGCTGCACGGGGCGGAGGTCGGCGCGACCCTGGCGCCGGTGCGCCGCACGGCGCTGCATGACCGCCACCTGGCCGCCGGCGCGGTGATGGCCGAGGCAGGCTTGTGGATGCGCCCCTGGTACTACCCGCTGGCCGGCGAGGACATGGACGCCGCCTATCGGCGCGAGGCGGCGCATGTGCGCGCGGCCTGCGGCATCGTCGATGTCTCCACGCTCGGCAAGATCGACGTGCAGGGGCCGGACGCCGCGCTGTTCCTCGACCGTGTCTACGCGAACCGCATGGACACGCTGAAGGTCGGCCGGGTGCGCTATGGGCTGATGCTGCGCGAGGACGGGTTCCTGATGGACGACGGCACCGTCGCCCGGCTCGCCGAGACGCAGTACTTCGTCACGACGACCACCGCCCAGGCGGCGCCGGTCCTGTCCATGCTGGAGTATCTCTTGGAGGTCGCGTGGCCGGACCTGCGGGTCCATGTCGCCTCGATCACCGATCAATGGGCCGCCATGGCGGTCGCCGGGCCGCACAGCCGCGCGGTGCTGGCCGCCGCGCTGGACGGCATCGATCTGGCGACCGAGGCGCTGGGGCATATGGGCTGGGCGGAGGGTCGGTGCGCCGGGGCGCCGGTGCGCGTCCACCGGGCGAGCTTCTCCGGCGAGCTGGCTTATGAGGTCTTCTGTCCCACCGGCTTCGGCGAGCATGTCTGGGACCGGCTGATGGCGGCCGGCGCGGACCACGATCTTCGGCCCTACGGAACGGAGGCGATGGCGACCTTGCGCATCGAGAAGGGCCATATCGCCGGTGCGGAGATCGACGGCCGCACGACCGCGGCGGATGTCGGGCTGGGCCGCATGGCGTCGGCGCGAAAGTCCTACACCGGATCGGTGCTGAAGGAGCGGCCGGACCTGGTCGACCCGGCGCGGCCGCGGCTGGTCGGGCTGGAGGTGGTCGACGCATCGGCGCGCATCGGCAACGGCGCGCTGCTCTTCGGCGACGGCGACCCGTGCCGCGGCCATGGGCTGGGCCATGTCACCTCGGTGACCTGGAGCCCGGTGCGCGGCCGCTATATCGGCCTCGGGCTGCTCAGCGGCGGGCTCGACCGGCTGGGCGAACGGCTGATCGCGGATGAGCCGGTGCGCGGGCGCCGCAGCCTGGTCACCGTCGTCGATCCGGTCTTCTACGACCCTGCCGGGGAGAAGCTGCATGCTTGAGCGGGCTTCGCCGTTGGGCGCTGCAAGCACCCCCGGACGGCATGGCGCCGCGGACGGCCCGGCGCCCGTACTGCTGCACGAGACGCCGGCGGCCGCGCTGGTCCAGGTATCGACTTTCCCGGGCACGGAGGGCGCGGCGGCCGCGGCGCTGGCGCCGCTCGGCCTCGCCCCGCTGCCGGGGCCGGGCGAGAGCCGCGAAGCGGTCTCTGGCACCGTGGTGACGGCGACGGGGCCGGGGCGCTGGCTGGCGATCGACCTCCACGATGGGACGCTGCCGGTGCGGCTGGCGGACGCCTTGCGTGCCGAGACGGCCAGCGTCGTCGATCTGACCCACGCCCGCGCGCGGCTGATCGTCTCGGGGCCCCGCGCGCGCGACGCGCTGGCGAAGGGCGTCCCACTCGACCTGTCGGGCGAGGCCCGGCCGGCGGGCAGCGTGGCCACCACGCGCTTCGCCCATGTGACGGTGCAGATCCGGGTGCTCGACGACGCCCCGGCCGATCCCCGTTTCGAGCTGCTGGTGATGTCCAGCTTCGCCGGCTCGCTGTGGTCCGACCTGGTCGAGGCGGCGGCGGAATGGGGCGTGGCGTGCCGCCGGCACGGCTGACCCGTGCATCGGCTCATCGCCTTTGACGGTGTGCCGCCAAAGCCTGCGATAATTTGGCGCAACAGTGGTGAATCGGATTGTTGAGCTAAGTGGTGATGCGGACCGAAATGGTTCGATTAACCCGATATTCAGGACTCGGTTAATAGCGTGAGGTGGACAAACGGGGCAACTTATCCCCGTTCCCGACCTCCGCCGGCCATTATCGATTCCGGCGCGACACAGTCGTCCCATGCCGGTCCTTCGGCGCGATGCTGGATTCGGCTTGAGCGAAAGGACGCTCGCAATGACGAAGGCTTCCGGGTTCAGCATCTCCTTGGCAGCGAAGACGTTTCTCGGCTTCGGTATCGTCCTCGCCCTAGCCGTGGCCATCGGCGTCGTCGGCTATTCCGGCCTGAGGGATGCCGACCGCAGCTTCCAGGAGTATCGGACGCTCGCCCGCACGGCGAACGAGGCGGCGCGCATTCAGGCGCATGTCCTGAGCATGCGCACCGCCCTGAGGCAATACGTGATCGACCAGAGCGAGTCGGCCGCCGCGACGGTGCGCGAACGCGCCGACAGTGCGCACGGCTATATCGAAAGCACGCTCGCCCTTTCCCATGATCCGGAGCGCGAGCGGGTGCTGACCACGGTCAACGACCAGCTCTCCAGCTACACCGAGATGTTCGAGCAGGTGATCCAGCTTCAAGCTCGGCGCGACGAACTCGTCGCCGAGACGGTGAGTGCCGGCACGCTGACCATGGCGGCGCTGACGGAGATCATGGATGGCGCCAATGCCGACGGCGATGTCGAGGTGGCCTATCTGGCCGGCGTGGTGGTGCGCCACCTGCTGCCGGCCCGCGTCAATGCCGTGCACTATCTGGTGACCAACCACGAAGACCGCTACGAGGCGTCGATGGCGGCCCTGGACGAGTCCGCCGCGGCCGTCGGCACCCTGCGCGGCGCCTTGGAGAACCTGCAGCGTCGCCAGTTGGCGACGGACGCCTCGGTGCAGATCGCCCGCTACGCCGACCTGATGGACGAGCTGCACGACACCATCGCCACCCGCAACGGGATCATTCGCGACGGGCTCGACGTCATCGGACCGCAGATGGCCGATGCGGTGGAGGATGTGAAACTGTCGGTGAAGGCGGAGCAGGACGTGCTGGGCCCGGCGGCGACGCGCGAGGTGACGCAGGCGGTGACCCTGTTCGTCGTGATCGGCTCGATCGCTCTGGTCGTGGGCATTGCCGCGGCGCTGATCATCGGCCTGGGGATCTCGCGCCCGATCGCCGGCATGACGCGGGCGATGCGCCAGCTTTCCGAAGGCGACACCTCGATCACCGTGCCGCATCTCAACCGCAACGACGAGATGGGCCGCATGGCCAAGGCGTTGGAGGTGTTCCGCGAGAACGCCATCAAGGTCGAGGCGCTGCGGGTGGAACAGGCCGCCGCCGACGAGCGGGCGGTCGAGCAGCGCAAGGAGGCGGTCCAGGGCATGGCGTCGGCGATCGAGACGGAGACCGACCGCGCGGTGCGCGACGTCTCCGGCCACGCCAGCTCCATGGAGCAGATCGCCCTGCAGATGAAGGACCTCGTCAACCGCATCGGTGACGGCACGTCGGAGGCCGGCATGGCGGCTGAGGAAGCCCTGGCCAACGCCCAGACGGTGGCCGCCGCGGCGGAGGAACTGCACAACTCGATCGCCGAGATCGGCCGGCAGGTCGCCCAGTCGACCGATGTTGCCGGCCGCGCGGTTTCGCTGGCCGACAGCACTCAGGCGATCGTCGACAGTCTCGCCCAGACCGCCAGCCAGATCAGCGAGGTCGTCGAGCTGATCAGCGGCATTGCCGACCAGACCAATTTGTTGGCGCTGAACGCCACCATCGAGGCGGCGCGCGCCGGCGATGCCGGCAAGGGCTTCGCCGTGGTGGCCGGCGAGGTGAAGGGCCTGGCCAGCCAGACGGCGAAGTCGACCGGCGAGATCACCGGCAAGATCGAAGCGGTGCAGGATGCCTCCAAGAAGGTCGCGGACGCCATCGCCAGCGTGACCGAGACGATCCGCGAGATGGGGTCGATCGCCACCACCATCGCCGCGGCGGTGGAGCAGCAATCGGCCGCCACCCAGGAGATCGCCCGCAATGTCGAGGAGAGCGCGGCGACGTCGCGCAACGTGACCGAGCGGATGGGCCAGGTCTCCGGCGAGGCCGACAGCGCCCGCGGCTTCGCCGAGCAGGTGCGCGAGACCGCGACGGAGGTGAACGGCCAGATCGGCCAGCTTGCCGCATCGGTCGCCAAGATCGTCCGCACGTCGACCACCGATGCCGACCGGCGCGAGAACGAGCGCTTCGACAGCGACATCGCCGCAACCGTCAGCGGCCATTGGGGCCAGTGCTCGGCCACCATCGCCGACATCTCCGCCGGCGGCGTGCGGCTGACCGGCGACGGTCTGAAGGCGCATGACGGCGACACCGTCACCGTGTCGCCCCTGGGCAGCGGGGAGCGCTTCTCCGGCAAGGTGGTGGGGACCAGCCCGTCCGGCACCCATGTCGCCTTCGACGTGAAGCTGGACGGCGGGGACGCCGCCGCCCGCCGCCTCGCCGGCGTCAGCGGCCGCCCCGCCGCCCGGGCCGCCTAGGATCAATCGGTCTTCAGGACGTCCCTCCCCCTCGATGGGGGAGGGCTAGGGTGGGGGTGATGTCGCCCCACGACGTCGGCGCCTGGGAGGCGCCCATCCACCGACCAAGCATCACCCCCACCCAACCCTCCCCCATCGAGGGGGAGGGCTTCAACGGGCGGCGGTGATGAATGGCGATCCGGCCGCCGCTTGCCCGGCGTCGACCCTTGCCGTCGGCCCATCTTCGGTGCATCCAGGCCCCATGATGGGGGCCGGGATGCGGCCAGGGCGAAGGACGGGCGTGGGTGGCGAACGATCTCCGACACAATGTCCGCACGGTCAGAAGTCCGCGCGGGTGTGAGTTGACGGCGCGGTTCTGGGCGACGGAGGCGCCGCTCCGGATGCTGATGAACAACCTCGACCCGGAGGTTGCGGAGAATCCCAACGAGTTGGTGGTCTATGGCGGCATCGGCCGGGCGGCGCGGACCTGGGGCGATTTCGACCGGCTGACCGCGACGCTGACCCGGCTTGGCGACGACGAGACCCTGCTGGTCCAGTCGGGCCGGCCGGTCGGCGTCTTCCCGACCCATACCGACGCACCGCGGGTGCTGATCGCCAATTCCAACCTGGTACCGCACTGGGCGACCTGGGAGCAGTTCCATCGCCTCGACCGTCTGGGCCTGATGATGTACGGCCAGATGACGGCGGGTAGCTGGATCTATATCGGCACCCAGGGCATCGTTCAGGGCACCTATGAGACCTTCGTCGCCGCCGGGCGGCAGCACTATGACGGCGACCTCTCGGGCCGCTGGATCCTGACCGCCGGTCTCGGCGGCATGGGTGGGGCGCAGCCGTTGGCGGCAACCATGGCCGGCGCGAGCTGCCTGGCCGTGGAATGCGACCCCGACCGCATCGCCTTCCGTCGGCGCACCGGCTATCTCGACGCCGAAGCCGGGACGCTGGACGAGGCGTTGGCGATCCTGGAGGCGGCCCGGGCCGAGCGCCGGGCGGTGTCGGTCGGCCTGTTGGGCAATGCGGCGGAGGTGTTTCCGGCCATCGTCGCCCGCGGTATCCGCCCCGACATCGTGACCGACCAGACGTCGGCCCATGATCCGGTGAACGGCTATCTGCCCGCCGGCTGGGATTTGGGCGAATGGCGGGCGCGGCGGGAAGCGGAGCCGGCGGCGGTCGCCGCGGCGGCGCGCGCGTCGATGCGGGTGCAGGTGCAGGCGATGCTGGACCTGTGGAACCGCGGCATCCCGACCCTCGACTACGGCAACAACATCCGCCAGATGGCCTATGAGGAAGGGCTCGCCGACGCCTTCGCCTTTCCGGGGTTCGTGCCGGCCTACATCCGGCCGCTGTTCTGCCGCGGCATCGGGCCGTTCCGCTGGGCCGCCCTGTCCGGCGATCCGGAGGACATCTACAAGACCGATGCCAAGGTGAAGGCGCTGATCCCCGACGATCCGCATCTGCACACCTGGCTCGACATGGCGCGCCGGCGCATTCACTTCCAGGGGCTGCCGGCGCGGATCTGCTGGGTGGGGCTGGGCCAGCGCCACCGGCTCGGCCTGGCGTTCAACGAGATGGTGCGCACGGGCGAGCTGTCCGCCCCGATCGTCATCGGGCGCGACCATCTCGACAGCGGGTCCGTCGCCTCGCCCAACCGGGAGACGGAGGCGATGCGCGACGGCTCCGACGCGGTGTCGGACTGGCCGCTGTTGAACGCGCTTCTGAACTGCGCGTCCGGCGCGACCTGGGTCAGCCTGCACCATGGCGGCGGCGTGGGCATGGGCTTCAGCCAGCATTCCGGCATGGTGATCTGCTGCGACGGCACGGCCGATGCAGACCGGCGGATCGCCCGGGTGCTGTGGAACGATCCGGCGACCGGTGTCATGCGTCATGCCGACGCCGGCTACGAGGACGCGATCGACTGCGCGCGCACCCACGCGCTGGATCTGCCGTCGCTCGACGCCGGCGGCGCTTGAGCCGCACCACCTCAACGTCATCCCGCTTGCGCGAGGATGACGTTGGTAGGGTGTTCTTCAGCGACCTCAAACCCCGCAGATCAGTCCGATCACCGTGGTCATGTTGCCCTCGTCATCGACCAGCGGCGCGTCGATGCTCTCGAACGCGGCGTAGTCCCGATCGTAGATCCCGAGGCTGCCGTGAAAGCGCACCGGCCGCCGACGCGTCATCATGTCCGCATAGGCGCGCGAGCCGGTGCCGTCGAAGCGGTCCCAGCCGGTCTCCGCCAAGGTCAAGCCGGTGTCGTTGCGGCCCATCAGGCGTACCGCGTCGTTGCCGATCAGGCGGAAGCGGTAGACCCAGGGGTCGGTCTGCTCGACCCGCGCCAGGAAGATGTTGGCCGCCCAATCCGGATGGTCGACGATGTCGAACTGTCGGCGGAGCGGGCATGCGCCGCCATTGGCGCTCATCCACCAATCGTAGAAGGCACCGTTCCGGGCGATCTTGAACGCGTCGGCACTCTCCGGAAAATCGACGGAGATCCGAGGCGTGCCCAGCACGGACGGCAGCATGATCCCGGCGGCGGCCGGCCGCCGCGGCGGCTCCACGAGGGACCACACGGTCAGGTCGTTCATGGCGACGGGCCCTTCGGGTTCGCCGGTGGACAGGAGCGATGAAGACGATCGAGCCCGTGCCTGCCGCTCGATCGCCGGGCCGACAGACGGTCTTGTGCCTCGTGCTGGCGGCTCTCGCGCTGGATCGTTCTGTATTAGTCGCCCGGATTGTCCCAAAAAACGGTTTACGCGGCGGTCTTCGCGGACATAGCGGCCATGATCCCTGATGGACGCGAACCGCCGCGGCGGCTATGGCGGAGCCGGGTGACGCAGCCGGTCGCTGGGCCGATTGAGCGGGGCGAAGAGAACGATGTCGGATGAGGATCGAGGACGGGCGGGCAAGCCCCCCACCCGCAAGCCGGCCGGCCGCGCGACCCATGCCCGGCGCGCGCCGCGCCACGAGAAGTCGGTCAACCTCGCGCTGCAGGGCGGTGGGGCGCACGGCGCTTTCACCTGGGGCGTGCTGGACCGCCTGTTCGAGGACGACCGCATCTGGATCGAGGCGATCAGCGGCACGTCGGCTGGCGCGATGAACGCGGTGGTCGCCGCCCAGGGCCTCTATGAAGGCGGCGCGGAAGGGGCGCGCCGGGCGCTGGAGGCCTTCTGGCGGCGGGTCAGCCAGGCCGCCATCGCCAGCCCGATTCAGCGCTCGATCTGGGCACGGCTGACCGGCGACTGGTCGCTGAAGACCTCCCCCGGCTACGTGTTCTTCGACCTTGTGTCGCGCGTCGCCTCGCCACACGACCTGAACCCGCTGGACATCAACCCGCTGCGCGACCTGGTGGGCGAGAGCGTCGACTTCGACAAGGTGCGGGCTTCGGCCGGGATGGGGCTCTACCTCGCGGCGACGAATGTCGAGACGGGGCGGGTGCGCGTCTTCCAGCGCGAGGAGATCACCCTCGACACGGTGATGGCGTCGGCCTGCCTGCCCTTCCTGTTCAAGGCGGTAGCGATCGACGGCTGCCTCTATTGGGACGGCGGCTATATGGGCAATCCGCCGCTGTTCCCGTTCTTCCACCGCAGTGCGGCCGGCGACATCGTGATCGTCCAGATCAACCCGATCTTCCGCCCGGGCGAGCCGCAGCGCGCCCAGGACATCCAGAACCGCGTCAACGAGATCACCTTCAACAGCTCGCTGTTGCACGAGCTGAGGGCGATCGACTTCGTCTCGCGCTTGCTCGACAGCGGCAAGCTGGACGACAGCGAGTACCGCCGCATGCACATCCACATGATCCAGGCGCGCAAGCGCATGCGCGCGCTGGACGCCTCGTCGAAGATGAATGCCGAGTGGCCGTTCCTGCGCCACCTGTTCGAGATCGGCCGCGATGCGGCGGCAAGCTGGCTCGACGGCTGCTACGCCGATCTCGGCCGGCGCTCCACGGTCGATATCCGCGAGATGTTCGCGGGCGTGTCGTCGCTGCCGCTCGATCCGGGCTGACCGGCGGCGGATTTCGCCACGCAGCCGGTTGCCCGCCGGCGGTCGGTCGGCCAGGGTGCGGGCATCGGTGATTGGCACGACAAGGCGGGGCGGCGATGAGCGACGCGGTGAGCTTTTACGAACTGGGGTCGCTGGATGCGGCGGCGCGGGCGGCGCTGCTGGCACGGACGGAGGCCGATCTCGACCCCTATATCGACGCCGTGCGGCCGGTCATCGATGCCGTCGCGGCCGAGGGCGACCGGGCCCTGGCGCGCTTCGCCCGGGAGTTCGACAAGGCGCCCTTGGTCGCCAACCGGATCGCCGTCGCACCGGCGGAGTTCGACCGGGCGGAGGCGCGGCTCGACCCCGCGCTGACGGCGGTGCTGAGCGATGCGGCGGAGAACATCCGCGCCTTCCACCGCCGCCAGATGCCGGAGCCGATGTGGATGCAGGAGGTGGCGCCCGGCGTCTTCGCCGGCGATCGGGTGACGCCGATCGACCGCGTCGCCTTGTACGTGCCGCGCGGCAAGGGGGCGTTTCCCTCGGTCGTGCTGATGACCGCGGTGCCGGCGGTGGTCGCCGGGGTGGGCGAGGCGGTGATCGTCACCCCGCCCGGCCCGGACGGCGAGGTCGACGACGCCACGCTGGTCGCCGCCCGCCTGGCTGGTATCTCACGCGTCTTCCGCTGCGGCGGCGCCCAGGCGGTGGCCGCCGTCGCCTACGGCACCGAGACCGTGCCCAGATGCGACAAGATCGTCGGGCCGGGCAGCCCCTGGGTGGTCGCGGCCAAGCGCCTGTTGGCCGACCGCATCGATCCCGGCGTGCCGGCGGGCCCGAGCGAGAGCCTCATCCTGGCCGACGCCTCCGCCGACGGGCGTCTGGCCGCGCTGGACCTGATCATCGAGAGCGAGCATGGCGACGACAGCTCCGCCTTCCTGGTGACCGACAGCCGGGCGGTGGCGGAGGCCGCCCGCACCGCGATCCCGGAATACTGGGCGGAGCTGGGTCCGCAGCGCTCCGCCTTCTCGCGCGCCGTGCTGGGGGGCGAAAACGGCGGGATCGTGCTGGCGGAGAGCTTCGATGCGGCGGTCGCCTTCACCAACGACTACGCGCCGGAGCATCTGATGATCCACTCCAAGGATCCGTTCAGCCATCTGGCGCGCATCCGCAACGCCAGCGAGATCCTGTTGGGCGAGCACACGCCGAACACGCTGGCGAACTACCTCTTGGGTCCCAACGCGGTGCTGCCGACCGGCGGGGCGGCGCGCACCCATTCGCCGCTCGGCGTGCACGATTTTTTGAAACGCAACTCCGTCGCCTATGTCACCGCGGCGGGCTACGACCGCTGGTCCGGCCCGGCAGAGCGCTATGCCCTGTATGAGGGCTTCGACGGCCACGCGTTGGCGGTGTCGTCCCGGCGGCGGGAGATCCGCGGGGACTGAGCCGCTATTCGGCGCCGGCGGTGCCGGTGCGCGGCGGCGCGGTGCCGGGCGCCGGCGTCTTGGCCAAGAGCGCCGCACCGGCGGCCTGAAGGTCTTCCTCGTTCGCTTCCGCCTCCGTCGCCGCGCCGCGGCTGACCGCCACGCGGATCTCCGGCCGGGCAAACTGGATGTCGTTTTCGGCGAAGGCGCGCTGCACGGCGGCGTAGGCGTGCCGGCGGATCAGGAACTGGCGGCCCGGCTTGCACATGAACTTGGTGGAGATGACCAGCCCGTAATCGTCGACCTCGACGACGCCTTGCGACTTGAAGGGGGCCAGGAAGTCCGCACCGACCTCCGGATGGGACAGCAGGTCCTTGCCGACCGCCTTGATGATCTTGCGCGCCTTCTCGATATCGGTGTCGAAGGGCACCCGGAAGCGCAGCTTCATGATCGCCCAGTCGCGGCTGTAGTTGGTCAGCGTCTGGATCTCGCCGAACGGCACCGTGTTCAGCGCCCCGCGGTGATGGCGAAGCTGCAGCGAGCGCAGCGAGATCCGCTCCACCGAGCCCTTCACCGAGCCGAGGTCGATGTACTCGCCCAGGCGGAACGCGTCGTCCATCAGGAAGAACGCGCCGGAGACGATGTCGCGTACCAGGGTCTGCGAGCCGAAGCCGATGGCGATGCCGACGACCCCGGCGCCGGCCAGGACCGGCCCGATATTCACGCCCAGTGCCGACAGCACGATCATCAGCGCGATCGACGCGATGGTCGCCTGGCCGGCCCGCTTGAACAGCGGCAACAGCGTGCGCATGCGGCTAAGCCCGGTGCCGCCGATCTCCATCTCGCCGAGGTCTTCGCCGAGATCGCCGCGCGCGGCGTCCTCTTCGGCGATCTTGCGGTCGATCCAGATCTTCAGCGCCTGCCAGGCGGCATGGGCGATCAGCAGGACGACCGCGACCTCCAAGAGACTGCGCGTGATGGCCGAGCCGAGGCCGGCGCTGCCCGTCAGATCGACCCGCCAGGCAACCGCCAGCACCAGGAGCACCGCCACGGCGAGGCCGACCCGCACCAGGCCGAGCAGGGCGGGTGTGGCCTGGGCGCCCGCCGCCGCCGTGCGCACCGCTTCGCGCAGGGCTGCCGCATCCAGGCTCGGCCACAGGACCAACAGCGCCACGGTGGCCAGGCCTGCGCCGAACAGCGGCGGCGCGCCGAGCAGGGTGGCGACCACCAGCCCGGCCCACAGCACCAGGGTGCCGCCGGCCATCGCCCAGGGATAGCTGCGGGCGAGGCGGCGACGCATCGCGCCACCCGTCCCGTCCAACGCCAGATCGCCGGCGAGCGCGCGGCGGCCGACGACGAACACCGCCGACAGGCCCAGCGACGTGATCGTCCCGACGAGGATCAGGAACAACAGATGCGCATCGCCCGCCACCCCCAGCGTGGCGAACAGCGCGCAGGTGAAGAAGCCGAAGGCGCCCAGCGCGATCGCCGCGAGGATTGCCGTGTAGAGGTGGCGGGCCTCGTCATCGGTATAGGCGGGGATGCGCAAGGCAGGCCGATCGACGGCGAGATAGGCCCGGCTGACGCCGCCGATCAGCCGGATCAGGATCACCGCGGCGAGGTAGAAGGCGAACGCGATGCGGTCGTGCGAATGGCCGTCATGCAGCACGAAGAAGACGACGGTGGCGGCGACGGCGAAGACGGCGATGGCGAAGAGCCGGCCGGTCAAATCGGCGAGCACGATACCGGCCTTGCGGCTGAGCGTCGGCGTCGGCGCCGGCGCAATGGCCTCCACCGGCGCGCGCCGACCCCGCCGGACTAGCCGCTCGATCAGCCAGCCGGCGACCAGGGAGATGGCGAACACCAGCCCGAATCCGCCGAGCGCGCCAAGGCTGCGATCGCCGAACAGCCGGACCAGCCCTCGGGCCAGCGCCGGCGGCAGCGCGTCATAGGCGGCGAGGATCGCGCCCAGCCGGTCGCGCACCCGTGTCGATGCGGCCTGTAGGGCATAGGCCGTGTTCGCTGGATTGAAATGGGCACGCGGTTGCGCGTCGGGCTCGGCCAGCCGGTCCAGCACGATGCGGCGCAACTCCGCGTCCGACAGGCGGGCGAGGTCGTCGGCCGTGATCGGCCCGTCCGCCGCCGCCGGCGTCTCCTGGCCGGCCGCCGGTTGCGCGACAGCCAGCCCCAGCAGGACGGCCGCCAGGATGGTCAGGCGTGCCAAAGGTCGCACCGTCGTCCTCGCCTCCCGACATCGCCCCCCGGGGACATGGCCTCTGGTCGTGGGCCGTCCCTTGGCGTAGGAGCAGGGGCAACCCCGCGTCAGACAGGAGCCAGCCGATGAAAGCCTACCTGATCGCCACCGTCCGGGTCGACGATCCGGAGACCTACCGCGAGTACACCAAGCGCACCCCCGCCCTGATCGCCGCGGCGGGCGGCCGCTTTCTGGTGCGCGGCGGCCCGGTGGAGACGCTGGAGGGGCAGGATTTCAACGATCGCCTGGTGGTGTTGGAGTTTCCGTCGATGGCCGCGGCGCGCACCTTCTACGCCTCCGATGCCTATCGCGAGGCGATGGGTTACCGCGTCCAGTCGTCCGAGGCGCGTTTTCTGCTGGCGGAAGGCGTGCCGGATGGCGTCACCGCGCCGGACGACCGCGTCGAGCGCTCCGTCGGCTGACGCGCCAAAGCCTCCCGACGGCCGTCTGCTACACCCCGCAGCTATTGCCGCGGGTCAGGCGCGCCATGGTCTGAAATGCGCCGGAGCCGTCGAGATTGGTCAGGATCACCTGACCGCCCGGCTGCAACTGGAACCGGTTGCAGCCGGTGATGCCGTCGACCGACTCGCATACCCGGTCGCCGCTGGCGGTCCAGTTGCCCCATTCCGGCGGGAGCCCTTCGAACACCCGGCCGAAACTGCCGTCCGGGGCGTAGTAGCTGCAGAAGAAGTCGCCGCTGATCGCCTCGCCGGTCAGGCTGTGGCCGCGGATCGCGTTGCCGACCGAGGCGGAGGCCGTCGTCGGCGCCGTTCCGGTCGCCGTCCCGCCCGACGAACCCGCCGATCCACCCGATCCGGAGGGGCCGGTGGCGACGCAAGCCGCCGTCAGCAACGCTGCGGCCGCGACGGCCGACACACCTCGGAGATGACGATGGATGGCGGCCATGGGCGGGATCCTTCTGGGGCGATGAGGCGCGGAGATCGGCCGCTGCCGATCCCCGCGCCGGATGGTGCCCGTCACCGCCGCACGATGCAATCGCCACCAACCAATCGCACCAGTCGATCCCCGCGATGCGACCGAGCCGTCAGCAGCGCGCGGCCAGCCCCGTCGCCGGTCGACGCGACAGCAGCATCGACCCGGGCGCGGTGCAGGCGGGCTTGGCCTCGGGGACAGCGCGCTCGTGGCGGAGGTGGCTGTCGACGACGTCCGGGATCCGGCCGCGGTCGACGCCGATGTCCTGTAGCAGGGCATCCGGCATGGCGCTGAGCTCGCGGATGGCGACCCGCCGCCGGCGCCAGCGGCCCCAGCGGGCCGGCAACTGGCGAAGACCGCCGAGGATGCGGCGCAACCCGCCCGCCCATCCGCGCCGGGTCCGGGCGAAGACGTCCGACGCGGCCTCGGCGCGGGCCGATCGCGCCCGACCCACCCAGTAGCCGTTGGGCCCGGCCAGGCTCTCGTTCTGGTACAGCATTGCCCTATCCCCTCTTGCCTTGGCGTCCGCGCCCTCGCAGCGCGCCTTGGGAAGAGGATGGCGACGGCGTGTTGATCAATCCAACGAATAGATATTATGATACTCATCATCGAGATTGATTGATGGGGGCCGCATCGATGCGCACGGCGATCGAACCCGATCTGTTGCAGACCTTCGTGGCGATCAGCGACACCGGCAGCTTCACCGATGCCGGGCGGCGGGTGCACCGGACCCAATCGGCGGTCAGCATGCAGGTGAAGCGGTTGGAGGACCTGCTCGGCCGATCGCTGTTCCTGCGCGACGGGCGCAGCGTCCGGCTGACCCGCGATGGCGAGGTCCTGCTGGGCCACGCGCGGCGGATCCTCAAGGCTCACAACGAGGCGCTGGCCGCCTTCGACCGCGGCGGGCTGCAGGGGCGGGTGACGCTGGGCAGCCGCGACGAGGACGCCGCGACCATTCTGCCGGCCATCCTGTCGCGCTTCGCCGAGACGCATTGCTGCGTGCATGTGGAGGTGGTGTGCGATCGCACACCGGCCTTGTTGGCCGGGTTGGCGGCCAACGAGATCGATCTGGCGATCGTGACCGACGGCTACGGTGCCGCCGGCGGTATCGTCCTGGCGCGTCAGCCTTTGGTCTGGGTGGTCGCCGAACGGCACTGCGTGCACGAGTGCGATCCGGTGCCGCTGGCGCTCTACCACGCCGGTTGCAAGGTCCGGCACTGGGCGATCGAGGCGTTGTCCAGGGCTGGGCGCGCCTACTCCGTCGCCTATACCAGCATCAGCCTGTCGGCGATCCAGGCGGCGGTGAGCGCCGGCCTGGCGATCAGCGCGCTGCCGCGCAGCAGCGTGCGGGAGGGCTTCCGGATCCTCGGTGAGGCGGAGGGGTTTCCGCCGCTGCCGGCCTATGAGAGCGTTCTGGTGCGCTCCGCCAAGGCGGTCGCGCCGGTGCACGACACGCTCGCCTGCTACATCCTGGAGAGCGTCGGCACCGTTGCTGCCGGTCCGATGGGCGCCGGTCCGACGGGCGACGGCGCACCGATGGTGGCCTGACCCGTCGGGACCGCGGCCCGTCTGGCGAGGTGCCTCGGGGGAGACGTTGTCGGGTTTGGCGGCGGCCGCTATAAGCGGGCGCCATGACCGACGACCACGCCGCCCCGTCCGCCCACCCGCCGACCACCCCGGAAGATCTGCTCGCCCGGCTGACGGCGCTGGGCATCGCGCATGAGACGACGAGCCATGCGCCGGTCTTCACCGTGGAGGAGAGCCGCGATCTGCGCGGCTTGTTGCCCGGCGGGCACTGCAAGAGCCTGTTCCTGCGCAACAAGAAGGGCGACTACTGGCTGGTGGTGGCGGAGGAAGACCGGCCCGTCGATCTGAAGCGGCTGGGTGCGCGGCTGGAGGCCGGGCGCCTGTCCTTCGCGTCGGCGGAGCGGCTGTGGGCCGTGCTGGGCGTCGTGCCGGGGTCGGTGACCCCGTTCGCGCTGATCAACGACACCGAGCGGCGGGTCACGGTGGTGCTCGACCGGGCGATGCTGGACCATGAGCGTCTCAACTATCATCCCCTGTCCAACGATCGGACCACCGTGATCGCCCGCGACGACTTGTTGAAGTTCATCGAGGCCTGCGGTCATGTTCCGCAGATCGTCGATCTGGACGCAGGCGCATGACCGGGATCGGCGCCGGTCCCTCGGCGCCATGCCGGCCCTTGTCGGGCCGCGGCTCCGGCCCATTTCACTTCCCACACGCGTGAGAGGCGTTCCTCCATGAGCTTGGATTCGTTGATCGGCGGCGGTGGCAGCGGCGCCGCGGCCGGCCCCCTCGTCAAGGATGTCGACACGGCCAGCTTTGCCGCCGACGTGATCGAAGCGTCGATGGACATGCCGGTCATCGTCGACTTCTGGGCAACTTGGTGCGGGCCGTGCAAGCAGCTCGGGCCCGCGCTGGAGCGGGTCGTTCAGGCGGCGCGCGGCAAGGTCAAGCTGGCCAAGATCGACGTCGACGCCAACCAGCAGCTCGCCGCCCAGATGCGGGTGCAGTCGATCCCGGCGGTCTACGCCTTCTTCGGCGGGCGCCCGGTCGATGCCTTCGTCGGTGCCCTACCGGAAAGCCAGATCAAGAGCTTCGTCGACCGCCTGATCCAGCTCGCCGGTGGCGAAGATCCGGCGCTGACCGACGCGCTCGCCCAGGCTGCCGCGGCGCTGGAGGCGGAAGACTGGCAGGCCGCCGGCGCGATCTACGCCCAGATCCTGCAGCATGAGCCGGCCATGCCGGCCGCCATCGCCGGCATGGCGCGCGCCCAGATCGGCGCCGGGCACGCCGATCAGGCCGAGGCGCTGCTCGACCGCCAGCCCGACGACGTCGCCAAGGCGCCGGAGGTCGCGTCGGTGCGCCGCGAGTTGGAGCTGCGGCGCCAGACCGCCGGCAAGGCGGGCGAGACCGCCGGCTTGTCCGCGCGGGTCGCGGCCGACCCGGACGACCACCAGGCGCGCTTGGACCTGGCCGAGGCGCTGTTTGCCGCGGGCGACCGCGAAGGCGCCTGCGACCAGCTTCTGGAGAGCGTGCGCCGCGACCGCGACTGGAACGACGGCGCAGCCCGCAAGCAGCTTCTGGCCTTCTTCGAGGCCTTCGGTCCGAAGGATCCGTTGACCGTGTCCGCGAGACGGCGTCTGTCGTCCGTGTTGTTCTCGTGATGCCGTGGGATAGGGGATGGACTGGCCACCGTTCTTTCCGACCTATGGGGCAATGCCCAGCACGCTGCCGGTCTTTCCGCTGAGCGGGGTGCTGCTGCTGCCGCGCGGCCAACTGCCGCTGAACATCTTCGAGCCGCGCTACATCGCCATGATCGATGACGCGCTGGCGCATGAGCGGATGATCGGCATGGTGCAGCCCAGCGGCCCCGGCAATCCGCCGAAGGTCTATCCGCACGGCTGCGCCGGCCGCATCACCAGCTTCGACGAGACCGACGATGGCCGCTACCTGATCACGCTGACCGGCCTGTGCCGGTTCCGCATCGACCAGGAGCTGGCGACGGTGCGCGGCTACCGGCGGGTGGTGGCGGACTGGTCGGGTTTCCGCGACGATATGGAGGGCAGGGTGGAGACCCCCTGCCTTGACCGCGCCCGCCTCAAATCGGTCCTGATGGCCTATTTCCGCCGCCAGGGCATCACCGCGAACTGGGAAGCGGTCGACAATGCGCCGGACGACCGGCTGGTGGTCTCGCTGGCCATGATCTGCCCGTTCGATCCGAAGGAGAAGCAGGCGTTGTTGGAGGCGCCGGACCCGGCCGCGCGCGCCGACCTGCTGCTATCCTTGATCGAGATGGCCGCGCTCGCTAATCAGACACCGGACGTGCCGACGCAGTAGCCGTCGGTCGCACGGATCCCAGGGCCGCCCCTTGCGGCGGCACCCCGGCAGCGAGACGGAAATCATGAGTCAGACGGTCGACCCCAAGCTGCTTGAGATTCTGGTCTGCCCGTTGACCAAGGGACCGTTGGTCTATGACCGCGACGCTGGCGAGCTGATCAGCGAGCAGGCGCGCCTGGCCTATCCCATCGTGGACGGCATTCCGATCATGCTGGTCGACGAGGCGCGCCGGTTGGACGACCGCGCCGGTTAGCATTCTCCTCAGCGATCGGGTGTGTGGGCGATGGCCGAGACGACGTGGGGCAGCCAGTGCTGGCCGCTGGAGATCCGGGTGAACCGGGCGGAGCGGTCGATCGAGATCGACTTCGACGACGGGGCGACCTACCGCTACCCGGCGGAGCTGCTGCGGGTGGAGAGCCCGTCGGCAGAGGTCCAGGGCCACGGCGCCACCATGAAGGCGATCGTGCCCGGCAAGCGCGACGTCGCCATCACCGAGGTCGAGGCGGTGGGGCACTATGCCATCCGCATCCGCTTCGACGACGGCCATGCGACCGGCATCTATTCCTGGCGCTACCTGGAGGAATTGGGGCGCGACCAGGGCCGGATCTGGAAGGCCTATGTGGATGCCCTGGCCGATCGCGGGCTCAGCCGGGCGCCGTTCGCCTCGTGACCGCCGGCCGGCGGGCCCGAACCCCCAGGGTCTCCGCGGCCCGGCGGGCGCGGCACCCGCGGATCATACTTTCGCCATTATCACTGCCTAACTTTCACCCTGGTCCCCTGACCAGGACGAAGCTTTCGGACAGCCCGTGCCGGATGCTCGTTCAGTCCCCAGATGCTGGGAGGATCGATATCGCGCCGGCTCGCGCCGTGCGGGGTCCGGTTCCTCCAGTAAACTCGTCAACGGCCTGCGCGAGAGCCCCCTGCGCAGGCCGTTTTTTCGTGTTTGCCGGGGCGACGCGCCGCGGCCTGCCCGCATGAGCGATCGGATGCCGCACGAGACGCCGCAGCCCGCCGACGGGCTGGCCGTCGCGGATCTGGCGGTCCGGCGGTCCGGCCGGCTGGTTCAATCCGGCCTCAGCTTCCATCTCGATCCCGGCCGGGCGCTGCTGGTCACCGGACCGAACGGCTGCGGAAAGTCCAGCCTGCTGCGCGTCTTGGCGGGGCTGGACCGGGCCGATGCCGGCCGGATCGACCGCGCCGGCCGGCCGGTCGGCGAGGATCCGGTGGGCCACCGCACGACGCTTGCCTTCGTCGGTCACCACGATGCGGTGAAGCCGTCGCTGACGGTGGCGGAGAGTTTGACGTTCTGGACGGCCGGCCTGTCCGCGGCGGTGCGCCGCGGCCGGATCGCCGCGGCGCTCGCCGCCTTCGCGCTGGAGCGGCTGGCCGACCTGCCGGGCCGGTTCCTGTCGGCCGGCCAGCGCCGCCGGGTGGCGCTGGCCCGGCTGGTCGCCGCCCCGCAGCCGCTGTGGATCCTGGATGAACCGACCACGGCGCTGGACACCCAGGCGGTCGCCGCGCTGGGTGCGGTGATGGACCGGCATCTGGACGGTGGCGGGATGATCGTCGCCGCGACCCATGGGTCGCTGCCCTTGTCGGTGGTGCCGGCGCGGCTGGCGCTCGACCCCGTCGCGGTCGCGGTGGACGGCTGATGGCCCGTGCGCTCGCCTGGCTGGCCGCGCTGATCGCGCGCGACGTCCGCCTGTCGCTGCGCAGCGGCGGCGAGGCGTTCATGGCGGTCGGCTTCTTCCTGGTGGCCAGCGCGTGCCTGCCGCTCAGCATCGGGCCGGAGCCGCAGCGCCTGGCGGTGATCGCCGCGGGCGCCTTGTGGGTGATGGCGCTGCTGGCCAGCCTGTTGGTGCTGGACCGTCTGTTGGCCGGCGACCTGGAGGACGGCAGCCTCGACCTGCTGGCGCTGGCGCCTCTGCCGTTGGAAGGTGTCATCCTCGCCAAGGCGCTGGTGCATTGGTTGTTGACCGGATTGCCGATCGTGGTCGCCGCGCCGCTGGCGGCGATCTGGCTGAACCTGCCCGCGCCGGCCTTCACCACCTTGATGGTCACCCTGATCGTCGGCTCGCCGGCGCTGAGCCTGCTGGGCACGCTGGGCTCGGCGATCACGCTGGGCAGCCGCCGCGGCGCGCTGCTGACGCCGCTGATGATCCTGCCGCTCAACGTGCCCGTCCTGATCTTCGCCGGCGGGGCGGTGGAGGCGGCCGTGTCGGGGCTGGCGGTGCGCCCGCATCTCCTGCTGCTGGGCGCCGTTGCCCTGGTCGCCGCGGTTTGCGCCCCGCTGTTCGGCGCGGCCGCGCTGCGCGAGGCGCTGCGGTAGCCATCCCCGGAAGGCGTCACCAGGCCGCCCGCGTTGGTGAGCCGGCTAACGCTTTCTTCATGACGCCGACGATAGGGTGAGGAGGCTGCATTCGCTGGGAATCGGCCGTCGCCGGCCGGGGCAGGGCACGCAAACCATGCACCAATCCGCCGATTTATCGGTCGCGCTGGAGGACCCCGTGGCGGACCTCGTCGACCGACCGGCTGCCCCGCTTGACGGCATCGCGGTCGCCAAGCCGCGGCTTCTGATCATCGACGACGACCCGACGGTGGCGTGCTTCATCGAAACGGTGGCACGCCGCCTCGACTTCGACGTCTCGGTGGCGACGGATGTCGCGGCCGGCAAGGCGCAGCTGGCCGATCTGTCGCCGGATGTCGTCCTCGTCGACCTCAATCTCGGCACCGGCACCGGCATCGACGTGCTGGAGCACGCGGCCGGGCTGGAGCAGGTCAACGACGTCATCCTGATGAGCGGCTGCGACGTCCGCATCCTGCGCACCACCGCCAATCTGGGGCGCCGGCTGGGGCTCAACGTCCGAACCGTCCTGCCCAAGCCGATCCGCGTGCCGACCTTGCAGCGCGCCCTGTCGACGGTGCCGCGCCGCATGCTGCCGCTGACCGTCGCCGATATCGACCGGGCGATCGGCGAGCAGGCCTTCCAGCCCTTCTTCCAGCCGCAGATCGAGCAGGCGACCGGGCGGTTGGTTGGTGCGGAGGCGCTGGCGCGCTGGCGCCATGCCGATCGTGGCATCGTCTCCCCGGCCAGCTTCGTCCCGCTGGCGGAGCAGGAAGGGCGGCTCGGCGCCATCACGACGGCCGTGATGCGCGGGGCGGCGCGGTGGTGCCAGGCGATGGGCCAGTCGCGGCCCGACATCCGCGTCTCCGTCAACGTGCCCCCGTCGCTGGTCACGGTGTCCGGCTTCGTCCAGGAGGTCGAGGCGGTGACCGCCGAGGCCGGGCTTCACCCGGAGCACATCGTCCTGGAGATCACCGAATCCTCGCCGCTGACCGACACCCCGGATGTCATCGGCGTGCTGTCGCGGCTGAGGATCCGCGGCTACGGCCTGGCGCTGGACGATTTCGGCACCGGCTACTCGACGTTGGTCGGGCTGCACCGCATGCCGTTTTCCGAGCTCAAGGTCGACCAGTCCTTCGTGCGCGAGATCGCCAACGACACCGATGCCCGGCAAATCGTCAAGGCGACGATCAGCCTGGCCCATGCGCTGGGCTTGGTCACCGTGGTCGAAGGGGTGGAGGATTCGGAGAGCCTGTCGATCGTGCGCGATCTCGGCGCCGACATCGTCCAGGGCTATCACTACAGCGAGCCGCTGTCGCCGCCCGACTTCATCGCCTGGGCGGAGCGCTTCGCGGCCACCTGAGCCGCCGGACGACACCGCCGGACCGATCTGGCGGGTTGCTGAAGAACGCCAGATCTAGCCCTGAACGTCATTCCCGCGAAGGCGGGAATCTTTATGTTTCAATCGATTAGAGGTTCCCGCTTGCGCGGGAACGACGTTGGGAGGGTACTTCTTAGCAGCCTGCTCGGGGCTCAGGCCGCGAGCCGGTCCTTCAGCGCGACCACGGAGCGGTCCACCAGCGCCGCGAGGCCGCGGATCAGCCGGTCGGCTTCCGCGTGATCGGCGCCCTTGCCGGCGCGCTCGACGGCGGCGCAGCGCTGCTGCAGGGCGGCCAATCCCAGCGTGCCGGCCGCGGATTTCATGGCATGGGCGTCGTGGTCGACCGCGACACAGTCGCCGGCCTCCACCGCAGCCTCCAGGCGGACCACGCGCTCCGCGGCATCGGCCGCCAGTACCGCCAGCATGTCGGCCAGCGCGGACGCCCCCAGGGTATCGACGAACTCGTCGATCACCGTCTCGTCGAGCAGCCCTTCGTCTACCGCGGCGGCCGGTGCGTCCGCGGCGTCGGCGGCGGGCGATGCGGCGGGCGGCGGATCCTCCGCCTTGGCCGAGGCGTCGGCCGTATAGGTCGCCAGCACGCGCGCCAATTGCTTTCGGTTGATCGGCTTGCCGAGATAGTCGGTCATGCCGGCGTCGCGGCAGACACCATCGAAGCCGACGACCGTGTTGGCGGTCAGCGCGATGACCGGCACCCGGGCGGCCGGGCCGGGCAGGCGGCGGATCGCCCGCGTTGCCTCCAGCCCGCCCATCACCGGCATCTGGATGTCCATGAAGACCAGGTCGAAGGTGCCGGCGGCGACCGCGTCGACGGCGGCTTGTCCGTTGTCGACCAGCGCGACGCGGTGGCCGTCCCGCTCCAGCAGCCGGCGGGCGACCGACTGATTGACCGGATTGTCCTCCGCGACCAGCGTGTTCAGGCTGACCGCCGATGGCGCCGGCTTGCCGACCGGCATGGCGACGACTTCGAGCACCGCTTCGTGCAACGCTTCGCCGAACAGCCGGTTCAAGAGGTCGAGCAGGGAAGACAGGCGAATGGGACGGGTCAGCAGCGCCTCGTAGCCGGCCGGTCGAACCGTCCGCTGTCGCGCGGTGGCGCGGGAGACCAACAGGACGCTGTGGGTCTCGGAACCCTGTTTGTCCCAGACCAGGCGGCGGGCGGCGAGGACAGGGTCGCCGTCCTGCCCTTCCGCGACGATCAACAGGTCGGGGCCGGTCGTCTCGAAGTCTTCCGGCAGCGCCTCCGCCGTCGCGGCCGTCTTGGCGTCGAAGCCCCACAGGTTGAGTTGGCGGGCCAGCGCACGGGCTGCGGTGGTCGCCGGATCGATGATCAAGGCGGTCATCGGGTCGCTGGACAGCTTCGGCGGCTGGCATCGCCCGCTGGGGCCGAGCGCGGGGAGCAGCACCTCGAACCAGAACAGGCTGCCGACGCCCGGTTCGCTGTCCACGCCGATTTCCCCGCACATCATCTCTGCCAGGCGCGCACAGATCGCCAGTCCCAGGCCGGTGCCTTCTGCCCGCCGGTCCGCGGAGACGTCGACCTGGGAGAACTCGCGGAACAGCTCGCCCAGTCGGTCGGGCGGGATGCCGATTCCGGTATCCTCGATCTCGAACCGGAGCGCGGCATCCTGGGTGGTGCGGCCCAGCAGGGTGACCGACAGCGTGACCCCGCCCTCCGACGTGAACTTGACGGCGTTGCCGACCAGGTTCAGCAGGATCTGCCGCAGCCGGTTGCCGTCCCCGGACAGCATCCCCGGAACGCCCGGACCGACGAACTGCGCCAAGGCGAGACCCTTGGCCTCCGCCCGCGGCGCCAGGATCTCCATCACGCTCTCGACCACCGCGATGAGATCGAACTCCGTGTCGTCGAGTTCCAGGCGCCCCGCCTCGATCTTCGAGAAATCGAGGATGTCGTTGATCAACGCCAGGAGGTGTTCGCCGGAATCGCGAATGGTCTCGGCCATCTCGCGCTGATCGTCGTCAAGCGGGGTGTCCAGCAAGAGCGCCGTCATGCCGATGACGCCGTTCATCGGCGTGCGGATCTCATGGCTCATGCTGGCCAGGAAGGCCGATTTGGCGGTGTTCGCCGTCTCCGCGGCCTCGCGGGCGGCATTGGCCGTGCGGTTCGCCGCGACGACCTGCCGACTGTGCTCTTCGATCTCTCTTTGGAGCTGAGCCTGGCCGAAGCGGATCGACATGTAGACGATCAAGACCAGGGACAGGAAAGAGGTCAACGCGATGATCGCCGTCGTCACGTGCTCTTGGCGATGGTCGGCGAGCGTTGCCGACACGTCCATCCAGGTGATGATGTGGCCGACCGGCGGCTGGTCGGCATCCTGCGTGCCGCGATAGTCGCGCAAGGGCACATCGGTGACGAGGAAACTGGCGCCCGCGGCGTCCACCACCTTCAGCCCGTGCTCGCTGGACGTGATGGCCTGTCCCCCGACCGCGTCGATCAGGGGGTCGAGACCCGGTCGGCTGATGGCGGCGAGGTAGCACCCGCAGTCAGCGACTGCCTCGCCGACATGCTCGCCGATCCTGTCAGGGGCAACGATCGCGGAGACGGCCGCTGCATCCAGCAGGACCGCGAAACCGATCTCCAGCGTCTCGTCCAGCTCTTCCACCATATGGTCGAGCGACACGCCAAGCTCGATGACGCCGACCGTCGCGCCCTGAGCGTCGAGGATGGGGGTCGCGGCGCGCAGGGCCGGTGCGCCATGGCCGATCTCGAACCCTTCGACGACCTCGCCGCTGGTGATGGCGTCGGCGATGAGCGGCCGAGTTTGCCCGCTGTCGTCGCCGAAGCGCGCCGGATCGTGCATTCTCAGGAAGCTCTGCGGGCTGGCGCCGATGTGGAAATGTAAGACTGAGATAGACGCCGAGTCGGACATGCTCTCCCAATCGCTTAAGAGATGGGAGTGTAGATATCGTCTATACTCGTCCGAGATATATTCGCCGCCACCCTCCCGTTGCTGGAAATTGCGCGCAATTACGATCGTGTCCGCTGTATAATCATCTGCAGACAGTGATTCTGCAAGAGACGATAATACTTCACCTTCTTCTCGAAAGTGTATCTCTAGTGTTGTTTCAATAAAGCTATATTTACTGAGAAAGAGTTCGGCTATTGAATGTTCGGATAGATGCCGGTTGGTCGCCAGGAAGACGACATGGGCGATCAACAAGGCGACGACGAGACACAGGAAGATGACCCGCGATCGAATGCCGAGCGGCGGCAACCGGCGCCGATCGGATCGACCGACGGCATCGCCGCCGATAATCGGAACAGGAGCGAAGTTGGCCATGTGCACGCCGTCGATCACGTTGTCGGACCCGGCGGCGCTGGGGCGTCCCAACGGCGGGATCTGACGACCGCACGAACGCCCTCGCGATCGGGCGAAGCCGCCCGGACGGCCGATCATCGCCAGCACCGCCTTAAAACTTCGTTAGGCCGGCCCGGATCGGTCCGCCGATGCACGGATCACGGCTGCGCCGTCGCGTGAAATCCGGGCTAATCTCCGGTCAGCGGAAAACCGGTGCCGCGTTCGGCGGCGATGACGGGGAGGCCAGGGCGCCATGCAGGTGACGATGGTTCATGTCTGGGTGAAGCCGGAATGCATCGACGACTTCGTCGCGGCGACCCGGCGCAATCATGAAGGATCCGTGGGCGAGCCCGGCAATCGCCGCTTCGACGTGCTGCAGGATCCCGCCGACCCGTCGAAATTCGTGCTCTACGAGGCCTATGACAGCGAGGCGGACGCCGCCCGCCATAAGCAGACGCCGCACTATCTCGCCTGGCGGGACACGGTGGCGGAGATGATGGCCGAGCCGCGGCGGGGGGTGCCCTATCGCGTCCTCTGCCCAGCTCCATGACCGGCCTGTCCTTCACCATCGCCCGGCTGCCGCGCATCGTCTTCGGCGCCGGGTCGCGCCGCGGCCTGGCCGGCGAGGTGCGGCGGTTCGGGCGGCGGGCGCTGCTGGTGACCGGGGCGCACGCGCTGCGGGCGAGTGGCCATTGGCCGCCGCTGGTGGCGGACCTGGCGGCGGCGGGCATCGACTGGACCGATCTGGCCGTTCCCGGCGAACCGTCGCCGGACCTGGTCGACGCGGCGGTCGCCGCGCACCGGTCGGCCCCGCCGGACGTCGTCGTCGGCATCGGCGGCGGCAGCGCGCTGGACGCCGCCAAGGCGATCGCCGGTCTCTTGCCCACCGGCGCCTCGGTCATGGACTATCTGGAGGGGGTTGGGGCGGGCCGCGCCTATGACGGCCCGGCCCTGCCGTTCATCGCCGTGCCGACCACCGCCGGCACCGGCAGCGAGGCGACCAAGAACGCCGTGCTGAGCCGGACCGGGCCGGATGGCTTCAAGAAGTCGTTCCGCGACGATCGGCTGGTGGCCGAGGTCGCCATCGTCGATCCCGATTTCCTGGCCGGCTGCCCGAAGCCGCAGATCGCCGCCAACGGCATGGATGCGTTCACGCAATTGGTGGAGGGCTACGCCTCCGCCAACGCCAACCCGCTGACCGATGCGCTCGCCTGGTCGGGGCTGGAGGCGTTCGCCGACGGCTTCTTTGCTGCCTGGCGCGGCGAGGGCCCGGCGGCGGCGCCCGGGCGTGACCGGCTGGCCTATGCCGCGCTGACCTCGGGCATCGTGCTCGCGCAGGCCGGGCTGGGGGCGGTGCACGGCCTCGCCTCGCCGCTCGGTGCCCAGTTCCCGATCCCGCACGGGGTGGTGTGCGGGACGCTGGTGGCCGAGGCAACGGCGGCGAACCTCGACGCGTTGGCCGCGCGGGCGCCGGACCACCCGGCGCGCGCCAAGTACGCCCGGGTTGCCCGGCTTCTCAGCCCTGATGGGGAGAGCCTGCCCGACGTGCTGCGCGCCTGGGTCGGCGATCTGGCGCTGGCGCCGCTGGGTGCCTACGGGGTTACCGAAGCGGACATCCCGGCCATCGTCGCCGGCAGCCGCGGCGGCAGCATGAAGACCAACCCGCTGGTGCTGACCGACGCCGAACTCGCCGAGATCCTGCGGCGGCGGCTGTAGAGGGCGGCCGGGCTTCAGGCTGAATCGACATTCATCGCCGCTGCCCGCTTAAGCCCTCCCCCTCGATGGGGGAGGGTTGGGTGGGGGTGATGCTGGTCGATGGAGAAGCCGGATCAAGAAGCACCTTTCGACGGCGCCATTGGATGGGCGCCTCCCAGGCGCTGGAGTCGTGCGGCGACATCACCCCCACCCTGACCCTCCCCCATCGAGGGGGAGGGAAGTCATGAATGTCGATCGATGCAAGGGCGGTCGCTACACCAGCGAGTCGACCACGTTGAAGGTCAGCGAGACCGTGCCCAGGTCGTCGCCGCGCAGCCAGTTGTCGGTGAAGATCTCGAATTCGATGGTGTTCTCGCCATCCTCCAGGATGTTGCGCCGCCCGAAATAGTTCTCCTCGCCGTAGTAGGAGAAGTCGCCGAACAGGCTGTAGGGTTCGATATTCTCCACCTTGCTGAACCGGTCGTTCAGCGTCAGCCGCATGCTGTCGGTGATGTCGAAGAGGAAGCTGTCCTCCTCGACCACCGCGGCGATCGACAGCTTCTTGCGGGCGATCAGGTCGCGATCGATCTCCGCGCCGTCGGTCAGCTCGGCGATCACCGCGTCGCTGCGCGAGTCGACCAGGAAGATCTGCAGGTCCTCGGCCGTCGGTTGGACGTCGTCGACGACGGTGAAGCTGCGCGTGACCGTGTCGATCAGCGTGCCCCGGGCGAAATTGCCGCTGTAGAGGTCGAAGGAGATGGTGTTCTCCGCCTCCAGGATGCCCTCCCGGCCCCAATAGATCTCTCGGCCGAAGCGGAAGAGGTCGCTGTAGAGCGAGTAGGGCTCGATGCTCTCCACCCGCGTGCGGTCGCCGTCGTTGAGGTCGAGGCGCATGCTCTCCACCGCGCCGGCGAACGGGCTGTCGTCGGGCACGAAGGCGGCGATGGTCACATCCTTGCCGACGAACTGGCTGGCCAGGATCTCCGTGCCGTCGGGGTCGAGCGTCGCGATCACGCTGTTGGTGTCGGCGTCGATCAGCAGCACCTCCAGGTCCGGCGGGGGCGGCGGCACGAAGCCCAGATCGGTGACGACGACGTCGTCGAAGGTCAGCCCCTCCGACCCCCAGCCGTAGAGGCCGATGGTGCCCGCCGGCAGGTTGCGGTCCTCGATCTCGGTGCCGAAGACTTGCTTGCCGTCGATATAGGGGGCGATGACGCCGTCCTGGACCTCGATGCGCCAGTGCTGGGCCTCGCCCGGCGTGTATTCCATGTACCCGCGGGCGAGGATGCTCTCGCGGCCGTCGAGATGGCGGGTCAGCATGACCAGCCCGGTCTCGGCGTCCGCCTCCAGCTTGTAGTAGTTGTCGGCGTCGGTGTAGCGGAACAAGAGCCCGATGCCGTCGTCGTCGTTCGGCGTGATCGTCGCCTCGATGGCGTAGTCGGTCCAGGCAAGCGCCGCCGGGTCGCCCCACAGCGCATAGGTGCCGTCGCGCAGGATGTACGGCCCGTCGCCGCCTTCCGCGTAGGCCGCGCTGCCGGTGCCCTGCTGGTCGGAGCGGATGTTGGTCGCCTGCACCAGCGCGCCGTCCACCACCTGCCAGTCCGACGGACCGTCGATCGTGCCCTCGTCGACGATGGTCCAGCCGGCCGCATCGCCGTCCGCGAAGTCGTCGGCGACCAGGATCGCGCGGTGGTCGGCAACGGTGACGGTGATCCGGTCTTGCGACTGCGCATCGTTGGCGTCGGTGATGCGCAGCGTCACCGTGGTCTCGCCGGGGTCGAGGTCGAGCGCGGCCGTCTCGCCGGTCGCCACCACCTCGTCGTCCACCAGCCATTCGTAGGTCGCCACGCCGGCGGCCGACAGGCTCGCCGCCGCGGTCAGGGTGACGGTCGCGGTGCCGTCGCCGTCCAGGTCGGCGGCCCAGCGGCCCGCCGGCTCGGCGGTCAGGGCGCGCGCCGCCAGCGCGATCGGGTTGACCGAGATGTTGTCGAACGCCACCCGGTCCATGAACTGCGACAGCACGCCGATCGTGCCGCCGGCCAGCGGGTCGGCGTCGGTCACCGGTCCGCCGAACAGCATCTCGTCGTCCAGCGTTATGGTGATCTCGCCGTTCAGCACCGCGATGCGCAGGTCCTGCGGCGCGAAATGGCGGTAGGCGCCGGTCTCGGACGCCAGCACCGTTTCCCCGCCGTTCTCGACGCGCGTCAGGATCCGCTCGTCGGCCTGCTGGTTCAGGGTCAGCCGGTAATGGGTGTCGGCATCCTGGTAGTAGAAGACGGCTCCGATGGTGTCGTTGTCGGCTGGCTCCACCACCATGTCGAAGACGTAGTTGGTCCAGCTCTCAGAGCCCGCGCCCGTCCAGACCAGGATCTCGTCGGCGCCGTTGGACTGCTGGTAGAGCGCCGCCTCGCCCAAGCCGTCGGGATTGCCGAAGATCGAGCCCTTGACCAGGTAGGAGGTGGCACCGGCATCGGCCAGGCTGACCGGCGCCAGGCCGGCGGTGCCGTAGTCGACGCTGTCGAGCGCGTTGTCGAAGTTGAACTGGACTGCGTCCGGGTTGGCCGGCGCGTCCACCGGGCCGTCGACATCGACGCCGCCCAGCGCGGCGATGGCGCCGCCGTCCAGCGCCTCCGGCGTCCAGTGGACGGCGTTGGCGAAGATCTCCGAGGTGAACCCGCTCGCCTCGGAGAACAACAGGAAGCCCTGATCGGCGTCGATCGTCCAGCGCGAGCCGTCGGAGACGTCGGCATCGACCACCTGGCTGTCCAGGAAGACACCGTCGAGATACTTCGACAGGGTCTGCTGGCCGGTGCCGTCGGTCTCGAAGACCAGGGCGATCCGGCCCCAATCGCCATAGGCCAAGGCGCCGTCATAGTCGCCGGAGATGCCGATGCTGGCCGTGGTGCCGTCGTTGCGCAGATAGATCTCGCCGTCGCCGCTGTTGGTCACGTCGGTCTGGAACAGCGAGGTGAAGGTGGCCGTGGTCGGGCTGGCCAGGATGTCGAAGATCAGCGTGTAGTCGGTGATCTGGCCGGTGGCCGACGGGGTGACCAGCAGACCTTCGTCGCCGGTCAGCGGGTCGATGCGCACGATGTCCGCCGCGGCCCCCGCCGTCTGGCCGCCGCCGACGCCCAGCAGCGACAGCGCCGGGGTGCCCAGCGTGGTGTCCAGGCTGTCGGTGTTGCCGCCGGCCCCGCCGTTGAAGTCGTCCCACTCGTCGCCGTCGGCCACGGCGATCACGCCGGTGCCTTTGGTGAATTCGCCGCGCGCCTGCTGGTCGGCGGCGGTCCAGAACTCCGGCGTGGTGAAGGACCAGCCGCGCCATTCGGTGGTGCCCGCCGGCGAGGCCGGATCGACCGTCCGGCTCCAGCCGGTGGGGCCGTCATGGGTCCAGCCGAGGGTCGACGGATCGATGGTCTCGTCCACCGCGGGCTGCAGCGTGCCGGCCAGGCCGTCGAAAGTCTCCGCCAGCAGCACGGTGCCGCCGGAGACGTCCGGCGCGCTCAGCGTGACGTTGTCGATCGCCCAGTACCAGTCGTTGTCGGCGTCGTCGTAGCGCCAGAAGACCTCGATCTCGCTCGCCGAGGCCGGGGCCAGGAAGTCGATGGAGAGGGTCTCGTTGCGCTGCGCGGTGTCGTCGGTGGTGGTGCTGTCGTAGCGCAGGATGTCCGTCGGCGCGCCGCCGTCGAAGCGGACGGACACGGTCCCGGTCTGGGCGTCGAACGGCCGCCAATGGCTGTCGAAGGTCAGGTTCAGGGCGATCTGCTGCGAGCCCTGATCGATGGCGGGCAGGGCGAAGCCGATATCGGTGCCGAGCTGGACGATGTCGGAGAGATCGGGCGCCGGCGCGCTCCAGCCCGCCAGGTCGCCGTCGTCGAAGGTCTCCGTCAAAAGCGCGTCCGGCGCCTCGACGATCACGACTTTCTCGTCGGTGGAGACGTTGCCGTCTTTGTCGGTCACCTTGAGCGTCAGGCGGTGGGTGCCGGTCTTCAGTTCGACGGACAGGGCGGGGCTGTCGGCCGCCGCATCGCTCTGCGCGCTACCCGCCCCGTCCTCGTCGCGGTCGTCCTCGTCGTCGTCATCATCATCGTCGTCGACGTCATCCGTCGCGCTGGCCGCCCCGTCATCATCCTTCTGGCTTAGCTTCTCGCCATCGGCGGTGAACCACTCGAAGACCGCGCCGGTCGTGTCGCCGAGGGTTCCGGACGGGTCGAGGGTGACGGTGGCGGCGATGCCGTCGCCGGTGACGATCTGGGTTTCGCCGGCCTTGGCGATGGCGATCTGCTCCGGTGTGCCGAGGTCCACGCCCTCGAACACCTCCTGGTGATCGGGGAACGCCTCGTAGAAGCTGTCCAGCTCCACCAGCTTGGTGTGGGTGGTGATCCGGTCGTTGTCCGGGTCGATCACCACCAGGCGCAGCGCGCCGTTGCCGCCATTGGTGCCGACGCCCTCCACCCCGGACCAGGCGCCGTTCTGGTAGTTGACGAAGATCTGGTGGACCGGGTTGCCGCCGGCGCCGTAGCTGACGACAGTCTCCGCCCCGCCCATGAAGTTGTGGCCGTTGAAGGTGAAGGCGATGTTCGGGTACTTCGAGGCGAACTCGCGCCAGGCATCCTCGCCGTCGTTCACGTTGCGCGGGTTGTCGCGGATGTCGTAGCCCCAGCCGCCATTGTCGGTGTTGAGCGGCTGGGTGGTCGGCGTGATGCGGCCGTCGCCGCCATTCCAGGAATGGGTGTTGACGATCACCCGGTGGTCGAGATGGGCCTCCACCACCTCCGACGCCCAGCGCAGGACGTCGTCCGGCATGCCGAATTCGAGGTTCAGGATCAGCCAGTCGGTGCCGTCCGGCGTGGTCAGCGTGGTGTAGTGGTTGCGGATCGAGTCCGCGTAGGTGTTGCCGTTGTTGAAGGTATCCGCGCCGACGTCGAAGCCGTCATAGAGCCCGCCGCCCTGGGCGGCGGTGGCGCCCACCTGCTCCGGCGTGAAATAGGTGTCGATATCGGTCTCGAAGCTGAAGGCGGAGGAGAAACCGGGGCGCTGCTGGTCGTGGTTGCCGACGGCCAGCGTGTAGGACAGCTCCCCGTCCAGCCGCTCCAGGGCGTCCTCGGCGATCTGCCATTGGCTGGTGGAGCCGAACTGAACGATGTCGCCGACATGGATCATGTGCTGGATGGCCAGGCTGTCCTTCTGCCGCACCAGCCAGTCGGTCATGTTGGCGAAGGTTTCTGCGATGCCGGGATTGGACGTGTAGTCCTGGGTGTCCGGCATCACGGCGAAGACATAGGCGTTCTCGCCGGCGACGATGGCGCGGAAATTCTCCGCCAGCGCCGCGCCGGTCGGCCCTTCCGCGGTCACGGTGATGTCGGAATGGCCGAGGTCGAGGCCGGCCAGCGTCAGTGTCGACCCGGTGATCTGCGCGTCGACGATGCTGCCGTCGGCGGCGGTGACGACGAAGTTGGTGGCGCCGGGGCCGAAGGCGGCGGCCAGGTCGATTTCCGTCGGCGCCCCGCCCTCGGTGATCAGCAGGTCGTTGATGTTGTCCTGGATCGGGGCCGCGCCCGCGACATCGATCACCGCGACCGACTGGAAGCCGGCGTCGACCGTCGGCTGGTAGTTGTCGAAGCCGATCTGATTGGTCAGGGCGGGCGCGCCGGCGCTCGGGCCCGCGCCGTCGGCACCGCCCAGCGCGGCGATGGCCGCCGCATCCAGCACCGTCTCCGACAGCGCGAAATGGGCGAGGTAGCCTTCCGACGTCTCCCGGTTCTCGTCGGCCAGCAGCAGGAAGCCGTCGGCGCCCGACAGCGTGAAGCGGTCGGCGCTGACGGTCTGGCTGTCGAGGAACGCGCCGTCGAGATATTTCGACAGGAGGGCGGTGCCGTCGCCCTGGTCCTCGACCGTGATGGCGATGCGGTGCCAGGTCTCCGCCAAGACGGTTCCGTCATAGTCGCCGTTGATGCCGATGCCGCCGTCGCCGCGGATGAACAGCTCGCCGTCGCCGCTCTGGCCGACATCGGTCTGCAGCAGCGACTGGAAGCCCGGGATCTGGTCGAAGCGGATGTCCCAGACGGCCGTGTAGCTGGAGAGGTCGCCCGCGCTCGCCGGCAGTTCGACCAGGATGCCCTCGTCGGGCGTGTAGGCGGCGTAGTCGAGGACGGGGATGTCCGCGCCGCCTGGCCCAGCGATGGCGAATTGCGAGGCGAGCGCGATGGCGCTGTCGTTGATCACCGCTGGGCTGCGGAAGCCGAAGCCGTCGAGGAACACATCGCCCGTGCCGTAGCGCGGCGTCACGTCGTCATTGGTGAAGTTGATCTCCACGGCGGTCGGCGAGGGCTGGGCCGGGAAGAAGCCGCCGGCGTTGGGCGTCGGCACGGTCGCCAGGATCCCGGCGATCTCCGTCGGGCTCGGCACCTCGGTCGTGAAGAAGACCGACGACACCGCGCCGGCCGCGGTCTCGCCGTCATTGTCGTTGAACAGCTTCAGGCCGGTGGCGGGGTCGATGGACCAGCGCGTCGTGGCGCCGAGGTCCTGGGTGCCGACCGGCGCGCCGTCGACATAGGTGCTGAGGATGGTGTTGGCGCCGTCTTGCGTCACGGTGACGACGATCCGGGTCCAGGCGTCGAACGCGATCGACCCGCTATAGACGCCGCCGATGCCGATCCCGGCGGTGCCGTCGCCGTTGTCGCGCAAGAACAGATCGCCGTCGCCGTCGCCGGTCTGCAGCAGGCTGGCGAAGGTCCCGGACGGCTGGGGGATGTAGACGTCGAGACCCAGCGCCCAGGTCTGGATCGGCTCGGACGACCCCGTCTGCGGCGCGATGCGCAGCGCCTCGCCGGCCGAGAAGGCCGGAAACTGCAGCACCGACGCGTCGACCCCGCCGATCGGCGGAACACCCGTCTCGCTCGCCAAACCCAGTGCCGCCGTTCCAAGCTGCCGCGCCATCGCCTGTTCCTCCTGCAGATGCGCCAGAGCGTCGGCGGCAGGAGTGCGGGAAACCGGGGGCGGTTTGCCGTTTGGTTTGGTTAATTTTCGTTGACGGTTTTGTGCGTCGATTGTCGACGGGCCGGCGGGCGATCCGTCTTGCGTGCGCGACCGACGCCGCGCGCTTGGTCCAGGTTCAGATGATGTTGCGCCGCCGCCCGATGGCGACCGCTTCGCCGCGGCGGTTCGCGTCCAGCTTCCGCAAGATGTTTTCGAAGTGGTACTTCACCGTGCGCACGCTGATCTGCAGGCGGGCGGCGATCAGCCGGTTGGACAGGCCGTCGGCGGCGCTCTTGAGGCATTCCAGCTCCCGCGGCGTCAACCCGGCCGGGTCGCCGGCGGTGACCTTGTCCATCGCCTGGATGGCGGCGGAGACGAAGGTGCGGCCGTCGACGGCGCGGCGAATGGCAACCAACAGCTCGTCGAACGCTGCGTCCTTGATGACGTAGCCGGAGAAGCCCTGATCGATCAGCGACTCTGCCATCGCCGGTTCCAGATGCATGGTCAGCGCGATCAGCTTGGTGGCGCCGGCGCGTCCGTCGACGCTTCGGGCGATCGCGCGGATCCCCGGTCCGGGCATCGAGATGTCCACCAGGGCGATGTCCGGGGCGTGGGCGTCGATCAGATGCAGCAGGTCGTCGCCATTGTCCGTGGTGGCGATCACCCGAATGTCGTCGGACCGCCCTAGGAGATGGCGCAGCGCTTCCACGAACATGGTGTGGTCGTCGGCGATGATCAGGCGGATCGGCATCGTGGTCCCTCTAGGCGGGAAAGCTGAGGCGAACCGTGGTGCCGCCATTCGCACCGGGTCCGACGTCGAGGCGACCGCCGAGCAAGCGTGCCCGGTCCCGCATCGTCTTCAGTCCCAGGCCGGTGGGCTTTGCCGCCGTCGTCGTTGGGTCGGACGGCAGGCCCCGGCCGTCGTCGCTGACCGTGAGGACGACATGGGTCTTGTCCCGGTCGAGGGTGATGGCAATCCGGCTGGCCTCGGCGTGGCTGGCGGCGTTGTTCAGCGCCTCCTGAAAGACCCGGTAGAGATGATCGCGCTGGGTCTTCGGCAGGTCGATCGCCGGCGGAACCTGGATGTCGACGGCGATCCGGCCGCGCCGGGCCGCCCGCTCGCTCAAAGTCCGCATGGCCGCAGGCAGGCCTTGTTCCTCCAGGAACACCGGTGACAGGTCCTGGGCGACGCGGCGGGTGTCCTCGATGGCGTGATCGACGTCGGAGACCAGCTCCTTGACCCGGCCGCCGGCACCGGGCGGGTCGCCGGCGGTGTCGGCGCCGAGCAGCTCCAGCCGCAGTTTGATGGTGGTCAGCCACTGGCCGATGCTGTCGTGGATGTCGCGGGCCAGCCGCTCGCGTTCCTGCTCATGCGCGGTCAGCACGTCGGTATTGGCCCGCCGCAAGGCCCGGTCGGTCTGCAGGATGGTCTGGGCGACGATGAAGGCCATGGACAGCAGGAAGGCCAGGACGCCGACCTCGCCCAGGCGGAAGCCGTACGCCGCCTCGACGAAATTGGCGGGCAGGACGATGTCGCCGAACATCGAGGCCGCCAGTGCCGACAGCCCGACGGACAGCGCGATGGCGTGAGGCTGGCCGCGGATCAGCGCCCGGACCGACCAGACGACGACGAGGACGAGGCTGATCAGGAACAGCGCGTGCCAGACAAGGCCGCTTTCCATCGCCCACCAGTCCAGCGGCGCAACGCCGGTCAGGGGGACACTGATCAGTGCCGCGACGGACGCGAACTGCAGGAACCGCCCGAGCCGCCCGACCGGGTTGGCCAGCGCATGCGCCACGAAGGCGATCAGCGCCGGCAGTGTCAGGGCGCCGATCACATTGGCAGCGAATTGCAGGGCCGGATGCTCGAAGCCGAGCAGACTCAGGATGTCGCGCCTCTCCAAGGTGTGGATATAGAAAGGCAAATAGACAAGAAAAAACAGAAAAACGACTCGACTGCGTCTCTTCATGTACAAAGCAAAAATGAGCGATACAAGAAGAAAGGTTTCAACGCCAAACAAGACATAATTGATGCTCAGGAATTTCTGGCGAAGGATGAGGTATTCCGGCAACGCGCTGGCCATGTCGACGAGCGCGACCGGGCCGACGATGATGCCGCCGTCGTCGATATAGGGTTCGCGCGCGACGCGCACCGCCACGACGTTCTCGCCGCCGACCACCAGGAGATCCGGATCGAAGGGGTAGAGCCGCGGCAGGATCGGCGGATAGACGTGCCAGTCGGACAGCCTGGGGCCGACCCGGCCATGCCCGCCGATGCGCACGCCGTTGAGGTAGGTCTCGTCGGCGCGGTCGATGATGCCCAGTCGGACCGCCGGGGTGTTGGACGCCCAATCGGCCGGCACGTCGAAGCGCAGGCGATACCAGAAGACATCGGTGCGCGGCGTGAACCCCGACACCCGCAGGCTGGACGGGACGGCGATCCGCGCCCAGTCGCCGTCGTCGTAGTCGGGGTCGGCGAAGGCCGGGCGGTCGTCGTCCACGGTGATCGCGTGCTCGCCGGTCAACAGAACCTCGTTGGCCAGCGACCGGTCGGCCGCCACCATCGCGAGGCACGCGGCAAGAAGAACTTGTAACAATCGCATTGTGCTGATCGCGCCCGATCTCGAAACAATCGACCCCATCCGCCGTCTCGCCGGACCATCGCAAGTCGGCGTGCTCCATTGTATTGAAAAGCATCATTTACCAAAAAAGTAAGATCTTGCGAGATCTGACGGTACTGGACTTCGGACCAGTACCGTCCAGCGAGGGGTGAGTAGTAGCCTTCCGGGCACAAGGGCGTCTTCCAGCCGGTCCGCTTGCGGCGGGCCGTCGACGGAGATGGACGCCGGTGGGGACGAGCGCGCCGCAGAAGAGCCGCGCCCCCCTTGGTCCGGAGGCGACATGTCCAGTTCCGATCTCACCGCGTTCCAGATCAATCTAGTGACGGCTGAATCCCAGCTCAATCAGATCCGCGACGGCCTCGATGCGGTCAACGATATCGGGCGCAACACCGCCCGGACGCTGAAGGCGGTGGGCAAGATCAAGGACGCGATCGCCCTCACCGACAACATCGTCGACACGCTGGATCTTGCCCTGGCGGTGGTCGGCAAGATCGGCCCCCTGTCGACCCCGGCGAAGGCGTTTCGCAAGATCATCAAGCAGGTCGACAAGTCGATCGAGGTGCTGGCCGAAGATATCGACACCCTGTTCGACCGGGCCGACACCATCCGCAAGTACCTGGAGAAGGTCACCACGGCGGTCAACATCATCGAGCTGGACCTGAAGGTCTCCGAGCTTGTGTTGGAAGACACGCGCGATCGTGTCGCTTTGGCGCAGACCGCGCTGACCAAGCTGGAGAGCGCGCCGCTGGACGGCGACCCGGACGACATTACCGCCATCCAGGAAAGCCTGGCGCTGACGGTGGCGGAGGGCAATCAGTTCCTGATCGGCCTGATCGCCGCGACGGACGGGCCGGTGCAGAAGCTCTCCGAGACCCTCGATCTCTTGCGGCCGCCGGGCTTCGACTTCGACGTTCTGGATCGGGTCGGCGACCAGTTCGGCGGGATCGTCGATGCCCTGGACGGCATCGCGGAGCCGCTGGAGGCGCTGCGCACCGTCGCCGAGCCGATCGAGAGCATTCTGGATGCCGTCGACGCGGTCTACGATTTCTTCGTCGCCCCGGTCGTCGACCCGATCCTTGAGGCGACGGGCCTTCAGTCCCTGCTCGACGAGGTCGCGGACAAGGTCCTCGGGCTGTTGCCGGACATCTCGGTGCTCGACCCGCTGACCCGGGTTCTGGACGACTTCAACGATTTCGTCGCCAGCCTCGACTTCAGCCTGCCCGACCCGGCGTTTGCCGACGATCTGTCGGCGTTCCTCGGCACGCTGACGCTGACCAACGGGTTCGTCGCCAGCTCCGCCGGGGCCGATCAGGGCTTTCCGTTCGAGTACCGCATCTTCGGCCTGGACCCGCAGAACGAGGCGTTCTGGACCCGCTACAACGGGACCGGAACGTTCCAGGCGGCGGAGACCGGCGGGTTCGTCTTCGGCAACCTGTTCGCGCAGGAGATCGTCGGCGGCATCGGCTCCGACCTGATCTTCGGCGGTGGCGGCAACGACGTTCTGACCCACGACGGGGTCGACGAGTTGGCCGACAGCGTCAACCTCATCATCGGCGGCGGCGGTGACGACCGGATCACCGCCTATGGCAATACGACCGTCTACTACCTGAACGGCATCGGCGAGTACCTCATCACCCAGGGCACCGAGACCGTCGGCGGCGAGGTCCTGCAATTCGCCGATATCGCGCATCTGCCGCAGGTCGGTGACGGCGGCGCCGACGGCACCGACCGCGTCTACTACGACAGCGACACCAAGATCGCCTTCGCCACCCTGCCGATCCTCAACATGGAGATCTTCCTACGCGGCTATCAGGCCGCCTCGGCGGACAATCCGGATCTGTTCGGCGACCGCGACGACGCCGGGAACGCCGGCCAGGTTCCCTTGCGCGACTTCCTGATCGGCAATACGTCCGACGCGCCCGGCTCCGGCGTGGTGGATCAGGCGAACCTGCTGGTCGGCTACAAGCTGGACGATTTCCTGAGCGGCGGCGACGGCGACGACGACCTCAAGGGCGGTGAGGGCAACGACTATCTGGTCGGCGGCGACGGCACCGACACCTTGGACGGCGGGCCGGGAATCGACACCGCGTCCTTCGTCGATCTCAGCGCGCCGATCGTCATCACCGACGTGACGGGCGCCCGCTTCCCCTTCGGCTCGGACGCCACCCGCGGCGCGCAGCTCTTCCTCGACAAGACGGCGGCGGAGGCGAACGACCTCGGCCTCTACCTCACCGACGCGGTGACCAACGTCGAAAACGTCATCGGCTCCCGCTTCGAAGAAATCGTCTTCGGCAACCGCTTCGTCGACAACATCCTGCTGGGCGAGGACGGCGGCGACGTCTTGCGCGGTGTTGGGTCCGGGGCCGAGGGCAACCAGGTCGACGGCGGCGCCGGCAAGGACGCCATCATCATCGACAGCGGCCGCGACCGGGCCTTCGGCGGCGACGATGACGACGTGTTCTACGTCGCGCTCGACGCCCAGCACATGGATGCCGGCAACTTCATCGACGGCGGGGCGGGCAACGACCTGATCAACTACGCCGCCTATGAGGAGTTGGGCATCTTCGGGTCGATGAACCCGCGGCATGCCGAGGTCATCTTCACCGGGATCGATTTCGGCCCCGGGCTCGACCTCAACCAGACCATGGCCGGCGGGTCGATCACGGTGAACGGCGGTCTCGGTACGGTTCTGCGCATCGTCGACGCCACCGGGGCCACGTCGGTCGATCGCTACACCAATGTCGAGGCGATCGTCGGCACGGTCGGCGGCGACACCTTCATCGCCGCGGAGTCGGAGACGCCGGTCGAGTTCCACGGCGGCGACGGCGCGGACACCTTCGTCGGCGTCGGCTGGGGCATCGATGTCGAGGGCAACCGCGATGTCTCCGCCGACGGCAACGCCCTGTTCGGCGGCAACGGCGACGACACCTTCCGGCTGTTCGGATCGCATGAGGTGCATGGCGGCGCCGGGCTGGACACGATCGATCTGTCCGAGGCCGAAGGGTTCTGGACGCTCGACCTGACCGGTCTGGAATGGCGCGCCGGGTCCCAGGTGCCGGTGTTGGAGCATTTCGACACCGAGGCCGATCTGCCCGATACGCGCGACCTGTTCGTGCGCCCGGGCCAGATCTTGAACGCCGATCCGCTGCCGCCCTGGTTCGACGACAGCGATCCCCGGAACGATCCGCGGCCGGACTTCGTCGGCCCGCTGGACGACGGTCAGTTGGTCAGCGGGATCGAGATCGTCATCGGCACCGCGCGGCGCGACGTCATCCTGGGCGGCCGCGAGATCCTGGAGATTCAAGGCGGCGCCGGTGACGACTACCTGGCGCTGCGGTTCGACAGCGATCCCCAGGCAATCACCTTCGACGAACCCTACCCGGTCCAGGTGCTGGACGGCGGCGCCGGCGACGACCACCTGGTCGGGCATTTCGGGGCGGAGTTCCTGTACGGCGGCGACGGCAACGACATCATCGACCTGGTCGCCAATGTCTTCGACGAGGGGGAGATCAGCTACGCCTATGGTGGCGACGGCGCCGACCTGTTCTTCGCGCTGGACTACGAGCCCGACCGGCAGTTTCCCGGCGAGCAGCAGATCTATGGCGGGGAGCACGTCTTCGAGGTCACCCTCCAGGATGGCACGATCGTCGAGCGCGAGTACCAGGACGCCGTCGACTTCGGCGACGGCGAAGTCAGCCAGCTCAACCCGATCCAGCGGGACGGCGTGCGCGTGTACCTGTCCTATGACACGGGCCGCGCGTCGGACTTCCAGGCGCGCGGCATCAAGCTGTTCGAGATCGAGAACGTCTTCGGCACCCGCTACAACGACGACATCTACGGCGACGAATTCGACAATGTGCTGATCGGCCGGGCCGGCGACGACGATCTCTACGGCGAAGGCGGGGACGACATCCTGATCGCCGGCACCGGCGACGATAACCTCTATGGCGGCGCGGGCGACGACATCTTCCTGGTCGGCTACGGCGACGGCGATATCTTCAACGGCGGCACCGATGTCTTCGGCGGGGCGGGGCGCGACACGCTGTCGTTCCAGTTCCTGCGCCCTGATGGCCGGGGGTCGACGACCATCGATCCGGAGTCGATCGGCCGCGCCATCGTCCGGCTCGACCAGAGGCTCGACGGCACGGGCGGCCGCGGCGAGGCCCGGTTCATCCCCGACGACGATGAAGACATCGCCGACGATGCCGCAGACCGCGACCGGGACCTGCCGGACTCGCTCACGGAAATCTACTTCGAGAACGGCGTCAGCCAGGTGGAGAACGTCACCGGCGGCCGCGGCGACGACGAGATCTGGGGCGACGGCCAGGACAATGTGCTGGTCGGCGATGCCGGCGACGACCTGATCCGCGGCCAGGACGGCAACGACGCGATCCTGGTGGGCAGCGGCGACGATGACGCCGATGCGGGCGCCGGCGACGACACCGTCTACGGCGATGTCGGCAACAACATCCTGGATGGTGGGGCCGGCGACGGCGACCGGCTGGACTTCTCCGCCAACACGCAGGGTCTGCGCTTCGACCTCGACGCCCAGACGCTCGAAGCCGACTACCATTTCTCCGTTCGCGTCTATGCGGATCAGGCGGATACCGGCGGGACCCTCGCCGACCGGGCCGCCGTCACCAAGCAGGTCGGCAACAACATCCCCGGCCAGGCCCTCGGCATGACGGCGGAGGACATCTTCAAGATCGAGAACCCGAGCTTCGCCGATCGCTACTTCCATCTGGATCCGGCGTTCGTGCGATCGGTTCTCGGCGCCGACGGCCTGGCCCTGGCGTCCTACGCGTTCGTCGAGCAGTCGGAGGTGCGCACCTACACCAACACGCTCGCCAATTTCGAGGCGTTCGTTGCGGGTTCCGGCGACGACATCTTCACCTACACCGCCGGGACCGGCTTCGCCGGCCTGCTGGACGGCGGCGACGGCACCGACACGCTGGACCTGAGCGGCATCACCCAGGCAGTCGGGTTCGAGTTGGTCGGCGACGTCTTCCGCCTGGTGCTCGACGCCATCCCGCAGACGCTGCAGGTCAAGAACATCGAGCGGGTGCTGACCGCCGCCGGCGAGGTCGTCTTCAACACCGATCCCAACGCTGAGGACGACGTCGCCACCACGGACAAGGCGACCGCCATCACCATCGACGACGCGCTGGACAACGACACCGACGGCAATCCGGGGGACGTCCTGTCGGTGGTCGGCATCGATACGACCGGCACGCGGGGACGGGTGACCGACAACGGCGACGGCACCTTCACCTACGACCCCGACGGCCAGTTCGAGGACGTCGAGGCCGGGCGGACGGCCACCGACCGCTTCACCTACACCATCAGCGACGGCAATGGCGGCACCGATACGGCCACGGTGATCGTCAATGTCCGCGGCGGCGTCGAGGCGGCCCCGCTGGTCGCCGTCGACGATACCGGCATCGCCGGCACCGAGGACACGGTGGTCGTCATCGATCCGGCGACGCTGTTGGCCAATGATACCGGCGACGCCCGGCTAGGCGCCGTCGGCGATGCGGTCAACGGCGCGGTCGCCGTGAACGGGGCCGGGGCGATCGAATTCACGCCGGACGCGAACGTCACCGGCGCGGCCTCCTTCGTCTACACGATCGTCGACGATGCCGGGCAGACCGCCCAGGCGACCGTCACCCTGGACCTGGCCGCCGTCAACGATGCGCCCGTGCTGGTGAACGGGTTGGTGGACCGGAGCGTGGCGGAAGACACCGCGGTCGGTTTCACGATCCCCGCGGACACCTTCGCGGATGTCGACGGCGATGCGTTGACCTTATCGGCAACGCTGGCGGACGGCTCCCCATTGCCGGGCTGGCTGGCCTTCGATCCTGCCACGGGCCGCTTCTCGGGACAGCCGCCGGCGGACTTCAACGGCGTGCTGGCGATTGCCCTGGTGGCCAGCGACGGGGCGCTGACGGCATCGGACGGCTTCGACCTGACGATCACGCCGGTGAACGATGCGCCGACGGCCGGCGACGACGTGGTTGCCGTCGTCGGCAACCAGAGCACCACCCTGGCGGCAGCCTCTCTGCTCGGCAATGACGGGGATGTGGATGGCGACGACCTCGCCATCCTTGACGTCACCCAGCCGCAGTCGGGGACCGTGTCGATCGAGGTCGACGGATCGCTGACCTATGCCCCGGCGGACGGGTTCGTCGGCGCCGACAGCTTCACCTACACCGTGTCGGACGGGGCGCTGGACGCGACCGCGACCGTCGCGGTCACCGTTCTCGACCCGTTTGCCGGCTATGCGGTCCAAGGCACCGAGGGCCGGGATTTCCTGTTCCGAAGCTACTATTCGCCCAATGAGATCTATGGCCGGGGCGGCAACGACGTCATCTTCGGCGGCCGCGAGGACGACCGCCTGGCCGGCGGGGAGGGCCGCGACTACATCCTGGGCGGCCGCGGCGACGACCTCATCGACGGCGGGGCCGGCCGGGATTTCGTGCGCGGCGGCTCGGGCAACGACACGATCCACGGCCGGGACGGGAACGATCGCATCTTCGCCAGCCGCGGCGATGACGCGGTCTTCGGTGGGGCCGGCAACGACTGGGTGCTGGCCGGTTCCGGCAACGACATCGTCGACGGCGGCAGCGGGGCCGACCGGCTGGACGGCGGCAGCGGCCGTGACGTCCTGTCGGGTGCCGAGGGTAACGACCGCCTGTCGGGCGGGTCGGGCAACGACACCCTGGACGGCGGCGAGGGTAACGACCGGGTGTTCGGCAATGCCGGCGATGACCTCTTCCTGTTCAGCGCCGGCAGCGACCGGCTGCTCGGCGGCAGCGGGTTCGACACCGCGGACTTCGACGGCGCGCTGGCGGATTTCTCAGTCGTGCGCTTCGGGTCGGGCAACTGGCAGGTCACCCACAATCCGACCGGCGATGTCGATACCCTGAACAGCATCGCCCGCCTGACCTTCGACGACGGCGACCTGTTCGCCTAAGAGCGACGGCCCACCCGCCTCAGCAGGCGGCGGTGACGATGATCTCGACCCTCAGGTCCGGACGGGCCAGTCGGGCCTCGCCGCAGGCGCGCGCCGGGGCGTGGCCCGCCGGCACCCAGGCGTCCCAGACCGCGTTCATCTCTGCGAAGTCGGCCATGTCGGCCAGCCAGATGATCACCTGCAGCATCCGCTCGCGCGACGATCCGGCCTGCGCCAGCAGCGCGTCCACCCGCGCCAGGCAGTCGCGGGTCTGCTCGGCGACCGTCGCGCCGTCGCCCACCTGGCCGCACAGATAGGCCACGCCGTTGTGCTTGACGATCTTGCTCATGCGCTGGCCGGTCTCGATCCGCTCGATCACGGGGTTTCTCCTATTCGGCGGCGGGGGATGGGGCGGCAGCGGCGGGGTCGTCCAACGCCGCCAGCTCGCCCAGGGTCACCGGCTTCAGCGGCGCCCGGATGCGGTAGTAGCCGGTTTCGTCGGGGGTCTGGGCGTTGGCCCCCGCCAATAGCGCGGTCACCGTCAGCCCGCAATAGCGGCCCTGGCACGGCCCCATGCCCGCCCGCCCGAACGCCTTGGCCTGGTTGGGGCCGAGGCAGCCCAAGGCGGCATAGCGGCGGATATCGCCGGCCGTCACCTCCTCGCAGCGGCACACCAGCGTCGTGTCGGCCGGCGACAGGGCGCCGGCATAGGGCGGGTAGGCCGCATCGAGGAAGGGGCGCACCGCCGCCTGGCGGGCCATCCGCCGGCGCAGCGGCGCGGCCTGCTGGTCGCGTTCCGCCGCCGTCAGGTGCCCCAACTCCTCTGCCACCTTCAACGCGGCCAGCCGTCCGGCCTGTTCCGCCACGCCAGCCCCGCCGATGCCGGCACTGTCGCCGGCGATGAAGATGCCGTCCACGGCCGTGCCGCCCCAGGCATCGACCACCGGGACGAAGCCGTGCTGGCGCCTGTCCCAACGGTGGGCGATGTCGAGGCAGCGGGCGGCTTGGCTGTTGGGCACCACCCCGTGATGCAGGAGGACGGTGTCGCAGGCGATGCGGTGGCGGGTCCCGCCGCTGACGAAGGTCACGGCCTCCGCCCGGCCGTCCCCGGCGACCGCGATGTCGCTGGCCGCGGTGTGGCGCGGGACCCGCGCCCGGGTGATCGCCGCCAGCATCGCCGCGCCTTTGGCGAGATAGGGCCAGCCGCTGAGCGCCCCGCCCAGGTGACGCAGGCCGCGCAGGAAGTCGCCGCGCGTCTGGGTTTCCACCAGCGCCAGCGGCGGCGCGCCGGCCCGCACCATCTGTGCGGCGATCAGGTAGAGCAGGGGGCCCGACCCCACCAGAACGGCGCGCGCCGCCAGGATGCCGGACTGCTTCAGCAGGATTTGCGCCGCCCCCGCCGTCATCACGCCCGGCAGGGTCCAGCCCGGCAGCGGCATCGGGCGTTCCAGCGCGCCGGTGGCCAGGATCACCCGCGGCGCGCGCGCCTGGGCGGCCTGGCCCCGGCGGGTGAAGGCGACCTGGCCGCCCTCCGACACGGCCCAGACCACCGCACCGTCGAGGTGCTCAATGCCGGGGCGCCGGATGCCGGCGGTCAGGCGGGCTCCGTCCGTGTACTCCTTGCCGAGAATGTCGCCCCGCCGGCCGGCAACCCGGTCGACGTCCCGGTAGATCTGGCCGCCGGGGCGCGGCTGCTCGTCCAGCAGCGTGACCGTGAGGCCGGCCCCGGCCGCGGTGGCCGCGGCCGCCAGCCCGGCGGGACCGGCGCCGATGACGATCAGGTCACTCCTCGCCATCGCCGTTGTCCAGGCGATCGGGGCGGGCGATCCGTTGGCCGTCTTCCACCGCCAGCATGCAGGCCTGACGGACCACGCCGTCGACCGCGACCAGGCAGTCGAAGCAGGCGCCCATCATGCAATAGGGCGCGCGGGGAGCACCCGAGGCGGGCGTCCTGCGGAACACGCCGACCCCGGCGGCCAAGAGGGCGGCGGCCAAGTTGTCGCCGCGCGGCAGGGCCAGCGGCACGCCGTCGAACCAGACCCGCACCCGGTCCGGGGTGGGGTCCAGCTCACGAAACGGCGAAGCGGTCTTCACTGAAAACCTCCAAGTCGAAGCCCGGGGCCGACCCCTCCAGCCAATCGGGCAGGAACCGGGCATGCGCCGCCGCCAGCGTCACGCCGCTGTGGCAGGTGACCAGGAAGGCGCCGGGCATCGTCGGGCTTTCCTGGTAGATCGGCAGTCCGTCGGGGGACATGACCCTGAGCGCCCCCCAGCTCCGCACCAGTTGGGCCTTGGCCAGCACCGGATAGGCGGCGACGGCCCGCGCCGCCAGGCCGGCCAGGCCCGGCACCGTCACCCGGTCGTCCATGCCGACCTCTTCGTTGGTGGCGCCGATCTGGATGCCGCCTTCGTCCACTTGCCGGGCGATCAGCGAGGGGCGGTTGATCAGCTTCGGCAGCTTCTCGGTGATCAGCACCTGGCCGCGCTGCGGCCGGATCGGCGCCTTGAACCCCAGCGCTGGGCCGAGCGTCATGGCGCCCAGGCCGGCCGACAGGATCAGCCGGTCCGCCGCGACCGTGGTGCCGTCGTCGCACTGCACCCGGAAGACGGGACCCGGCGTCGCCGCGATGACCGTCTTGCCGGTGTGCACGATGCCGCCCAGGCGGCGGACATCGTCGGCGAGCGCCATCAGCAGCCGCAGCGGGTTCGCGTGGCCGTCCTGATGATGGAGGATGGCGCCCACCACCTTGGGCCCGATCTGCGGCTCCTCCTTCCGGAGCGCGTTGTGGCCCAGCACCTCGTAGGGGTAGTAGCCGCCGAGCGCCTTCTTCAGGACCGCATATCGGGCGACCGTGTCCTGCAGCGTCTCCTCCGAGAAGTGCAGGTCGTAGCCGCCGTTCTGCTCAAGCCCCAGGTCGTGGCCGGTGGCGTCGGTCAGCTCCGCGGCGAAGTCCGCCCAGGCGGCGGCCGAGCGTTGGCTCCAGCGGGCGTAGCACGGCTGCTGCATGCCCTTGGACTGGACCCAGACCAGTCCGAAATTGCCCCGGCTGGCGCGCAGGCCGCCATCGCCGCCGTCCAGGACCGTGACCGTTCGGCCGCGCTTCAGCAGGCCCCAGGCGACCGACAGGCCGACCACACCGCCGCCGATGATGGCGTAGTCGGTTGCCATGGTCGTCTTTCGAGAAAGCCGGGCGGGTCCCCGGGCGGCGCGGTCACCGCCCGGGGAGGCCGCTCAGTTCCCGGCCGCGGCGACCTGGTCGAGGATCGCCTGGCCCCAGTCCGCGCCGATATCCTCCAGGATCTCCGGCCAGACGGTTTCGCGCACGGCGGCCGACATGGCGGCCAGCTCGTCGGCGGACAGCGACACCAAGGCGGTGCCCAGCTCGTCCACCAGCCGTTGCTCGTTGCCGGCCTGATCGGCCTCCGCAACCTCCCAGCGGGTCGCCTCGAACGCCTCGGCCGCCGCCGTCAGCGCCGTCCGGTCCGCGTCGTCGAGCCCGGCTAGCGACTCGTCGGCAATGATCATGTACCAAACCTCGAAATGCGTGTTGGCCGGGATGTAGGTCTCAGTGACGTCGCGGAAGGAGGCGTAGTAGCCCTCCGCCCCGGAGCCGATCACGCCGTCCACCACGCCGGTCTCCACCGCCGTGAAAGCCTCGGAGAACGGGATGGGCGAGGGGATGTAGCCCAGCGCCTCCGCGGTGAGCTGGAAGCTGCGGATGCCCGGCACGCGCACCTTGATGCCGTTGTCGACGGTCGGGTCGCCGGGGCTGACCGCCTCGGTATTCAGCGAGATGCCGCCGAAATAGACCGGATAGGCGGCGAGCATGGTGATGCTCTGCTCGGCGTATAGCTCCGCCATCACCTCGCGCACGATGCCGCCGGGGCCGTAGATGGCGCGGGCCTGGGCCCAGCTATCGGCGAGATAGGGGAAGGAGCTGATCTGCATGCGGCGGTCGGCGGCGGTGGCGGCCGGCTGGGTCGCCATGTCGATGGCGCCGAAGGAGATGCGCTCCTGCACCGTGGTGTAGTCGCCGAGCGCGGAGGCCGGGAAGATGTTGACGGTGACGTCGCCGCCGGTGGCCTCGGCCACCGCGTCGGCGAAGGCGCGCAGCTCGACATCGATGGTGGCGTCCTGCGGGCGGACATGGCTCATCCGCAGTTCCGCCGCGTCGAGGGCTGGCGTGAATGCCGCCACGGCGATGGCAGCGGTGGCCATCAGCGTATGTCTCATGGGTCTCCTCCGAGTCTTGGTTGTTGGAGTGGGAGCAGGGACGGGATGGCTCATGGCGAAACGTCGTAGCCGAAGAGCCGGGGCAGGAAGAGCGACAGGTCCGGCCACAGCGAGGTCAGGAACACCACCGGCACATAGCCCAGCGCGATCAGCACCATGGCGGGCGGGATGACCTTGGTGACCTTCACGTTGCCGATGCGCGCGCCGAGATAGAGGATCGACGCATAGGGCGGGGTGACGCCGCCCATGGCGGTGTTGACGCCCATGATCGCAGCGAACTGCACGGGGCTGACCCCGATCGCCTCCATCAGCGGCAGCAGCAAGGGCGCGATCAGGATGATGGCCGTCACGTCGTTCACCACCATCCCCACCAGGAACAACAGGATGTTGATGAGGATCAGCAGGACGACCTTGTTCTCGGTGATGGTGAAGATGCCCTCCACCAACCGCTGCGGGATGCTCTCGTAGACGAACATCTGGCTGAGGATCATGGAGAACAGGATCATCATCATGATCGCGCCGACCGCGGTGGCGGCTTCCTTGCCGGCGGCCAGGAAGTTCGGCAGCTTCAAGCCCTTGTAGATCAGGAAGCCGACGGGAATGGCGTAGATCACCGCGACCGCGGCGGCCTCCGTCGGCGTCATCACGCCGCCGTAGATGCCGCCGAGGATGAGGATCGGCATCAACAGCGCGGGGAAGGCGTGCCAGCCGCGGCGCACCACATGGCCCGACAGCGCGGACAGGGTCGGCTTGTCGTCCAGGACCAGGTCGAACTTCCGGCTCATCCACAGATTGATCAGCGAGAAGCACGTCATGATCAGCAGGCCGGGGGCCAGCGTCGCCAGGAAGCAGGCGAGGATCGAGGTGTCGGTTACCCAGCCATAGACGATCATGGTGACCGAGGGCGGGATCAGGAGGCCGAGGATCGAGGAGTTGGCGATCAGCGCGGTGGCGTACTCGCGCGGATAGCCGCGCTTGGCCATCTCCGGGATCAAGAGCGGGCCGATGGCGGCGATGCCGGTCAGGCCGGATCCGGAGATTGCGCCGATCACCGCGCAGGAGACGGCCGCCACCACGCCCAGGCCGCCGCGGACATGGCCGATGAAGGCGTTGACGAAGCCCAGGAGCGAGGCGGCGATGCCGCTCTGCGACATGATCGTGCCGGCCAGCACGAACAGCGGGATGGCCAGCAGGACCGGGTTGCCGAGCTGCTGGAAGCCCCACAGCATCATGCCGCGCATGGTCACGTCGCCGACGAAATACATGACCATCAGCGCCGAGCCGAAGCAGAAGGGCAGCGGCACGCCCAGCGTCAGCGTCACCACCAGTGCGGCGATGGCCAGGAGGGCGACCTCGATCATGCCGGCGCTCCGGACCGCAGGCGGCGGATATGCCCGATGAGGTGCAGCGTGGTGTAGACCATCATCAGCGCCAGGCCGGTCACCAGCGCGATATCGGCATAGAAGGTGGGGATGTAGAGGGTCGGGCTCTCGCGCCAGGTCCGCCAGGCGTATTCGGTGTAGGTCCAGGCCCAGCTCAACAGCCACAACCCGACCACCAGGCTGATGACCTCGCCGATGATCGCCAGGATGGTATGGCCGCGGTCGGTCTTGACGAAGATCTCCAGGACGTTGGCGCGGATATGGGTGTTCTCGCGCGAGGCGTTGACCGCGCCCAGGATGTAGAGCCAGAGCGTGGGGTAGAGCATCGTCTCCTCCAGCCCCATCACCGGCACTTGCAGGACATATCGGGTGATTACTTGGACGAACTGGCCCAAGGCCACGATGCCGATCAACGTCGTCAGCAGGTATTTCGCCAGCGTGTCCATGCCCTCTCCCGCGTCGGGCTCTCGGCACCGCGCGCATCAAGAAATTTCACTGGACTTTGCCTATAAATCCAAAGTCAAAATATCTCTTGCTCCATAAATCGCGATTATGACGGCCATGAACGTTTCCGTCCGCCAGATGATCACCTTCCGCGAGGTGATGCGCAGCGGCTCGATCTCGCAGGCGGCGCGCACCGTCCGGCGGACGCAACCCGCCGTCAGCACCATGATCGCGACGCTGGAGAGCGAGCTGGGGTTCAGCCTGTTCGTGCGCGAGCAGGGCAGGTTGGCGCCGACGCCGGAGGCCCGCTTCTTCCTGGACGAATGCGAGGCGATCCTGGACCGGCTGGAGCGCACCGAGCGGACGGTCAGCCGGATCCGCGCGCTGGAGGCGGGCACGCTCAGGATCGCCTGTCACCCCGCGGCGTCGGGCTTGTTCCTGCCGCGTCTCTTGACGGACTTCCTGAAGGATAAGGAGGACCTGGAGGTCGCGCTGATCATGCGGTCGTCGGACGTGATCGAGGACCTGATCGCCTCCCAGCAATACGATATCGGGTTCGCCGAGACGCCGGAGCGGCGGGCGTCGATCGATCAGATCGACTTCGACCTGGAATGCGTGTGCATCCTGCCGGCGGACGACCCGCTGGCGGCGCTGCCGGCGGTCACGCCGGACGACCTCGACGGCAAGCCGATGGCCGCCCTGTTCGCCGAGCACGCCACGGCGATCCAGACCGCGGCCGCCTTTGCGTCGACCAATCGCCGGTTCAACCGGCGCCTGGAGTTGCGCACCTTCCTGCCCGGCCTGCAATTCGTGGCCGCGGGTTTTTGCTACATGGTCTGCGACATGATCACGGCCTATAGCCACCTGATGCAGAGCCAGACGGCCGGCGACCTGGCGATCCGCCGCTTCCGCCCGCGCGTCGGCAACAGCGTCTCCATCCTGACACCGGGCTACGCCACGCCATCGCTGACATCGCGGGCGTTCGTGGCAAAGTTGGCCGGCGCGATCGACGCCATGGAGGCGGCGGTGGAGGGGTTGCTCGGTGGGGTGGCGGCGAGGGATGAGCGGGACCGTCTGTGAGGCGCATCGCCCCTAAGCCGGACACTCGGCAAGACCCTCGCGCTGTCGCGCTCGGGAAACCACCCTATCGACCGTCCACTGGACGCTCGATTGCGCTTCGCGAAACCGGAACGTTTGGCGTCCCCTAGGGGATTCGAACCCCTGTTGCCGCCGTGAGAGGGCGGTGTCCTAGGCCTCTAGACGAAGGGGACCTGAAGGCCAAGAGGCGGTTGAGTAGCAGGAAGCGCCCCGCGATTGCAAGCCTGAGGGGCGGGCGGGCGTGCCGCCGGTCAGGGCGCGGCGGTGCCGATGGTGCCGACGATCCGGCCGGCGGCGGGGTCGACGACGATCACGCGGGTCGATCCGTCGGGCCGCTCGATCAGGAGGGCCAGCCGGTCGCCGACCCCGGCCATGGTGCGGACGCGTTCCAAGGGGGCTAGGGCGAGATCCAGGGCGTAGGGCGCCGCCTCCGGCCCCTCGTTGCCGTAGAGGTCGGCGATGCGCTGGCCCAGCGCCGCCACCAGCAAAACGAAGCCGGCGATCAGCAGGACGCCCATGGCGATCACAATGATCTTCAGACCCTTCAGGCCGATACCGCTCGCCATCACCGCCTACCCCCAACCGAGCCGTCTGCCGCCGCGGGCCGGTGTTGACAGACCCGCCCGCGGGCCGTCAAGCAGGGGCATGCCCTGTGAGGACGAGCCGCTCCGCGTCGTCGTCGAGGCGGCGACGGCCGGCCGGCGCCTCGACCAGATGCTGGCGGCCGCCGTGCCCCAGCTCTCGCGCAGCCGGCTGAAGGCGCTGATCGCCGAGGGGGCGGTGGCCAGCGCCGGCGCGGCGGTCGGCGATCCGGCGCTGAAGGTCCGGGCGGGCCAAATTTTCGACATCATGGTTCCCGATCCTCAGCCTGCGGTGCCGGCGCCGCAGGCGCTCGATCTCGCGGTGGTCTATGAGGACGACGCTCTGCTGGTCATCGACAAGCCGGCCGGACTGGTGGTCCATCCGGCGGCCGGGCATGGCGACGGCACGCTGGTGAATGCGCTGTTGGCGCATTGCGGGGGCTCGCTGTCGGGGATCGGCGGCGTGGTCCGGCCAGGGATCGTGCATCGTCTCGACAAGGAGACGAGCGGGCTGATGGTCGTCGCCAAGACCGACCAGGCCCATCGCGGCCTGGCCGGGCAGTTCGCCGACCGCAGCCTGTGGCGCGGCTATACGGCGCTGGTGCGCGGGGTGCCGCGCCCGGGCGAGGGCGTGATCGATGCGCCGATCGGCCGGTCGACCGGCGACCGCAAGCGCATGGCGGTCCGGCGGCGCGACGGAAAGCCGGCGGTGACGCGTTACCGGTTGGTGCGCGGCTTCGCCGGTCAGGCGGCGGAACTGGCGCTGCGCCTCGACACCGGGCGGACGCATCAGATCCGCGTGCATCTGGCGTCGATCGGCCATCCGGTACTGGGCGATCCGATCTATGGCCGGCGGCCGCGCGGGCGCGACGGGCGGGCGCTGGAGGGATCGATCGGCCGCCAGGCGCTGCACGCCGCGGAGATCGGGTTCCGCCATCCCGACGACGGGCGGGCGATGCGGTTCACCAGCGCGCTGCCCATGGACATGGCCGCCCTGGCGCACCATCTGGAAGCGCTGGGTGCGTCTATACCTGAGTAGCTGAGTATGGTATTCACTGAGGCCAGTTGGACAAGCCGCGGCGCATGGCTGCGGTTGGTTGATGGGGCGGCGCCGATCTCCGGCGTATCCCCGCCGGCCGGTAACCTAGAATGAGAGTCGACTAATGCCTTCGGTCCCTGCCGTCCCCACGCTCGACGCCGAGAGCAACCTCTCCCGCTTCCTGCAGGAAATCCGCAAGTTTCCGATGCTGGAGCAGCAGGAGGAGTACATGCTCGCCAAGTCCTGGCGCGAGCATGACGACACCGCCGCGGCGCACAAGCTGGTGACCAGCCATCTTCGGCTGGTCGCCCGCATCGCCATGGGCTATCGCGGCTACGGGCTGCCGCTGGCCGAACTGATCTCCGAAGGCAATGTCGGGATGATGCAGGCTGTCAAGCGCTTCGACCCCGACCGCGGCTTCCGCCTGGCGACCTACGCCATGTGGTGGATCCGCGCCGCCATCCAGGAATACATCCTGCATAGCTGGTCGCTGGTGAAGATGGGCACCACGGCGGCGCAGAAGAAGCTGTTCTTCAACCTGCGCAAGCTGAAGGGCCAGATGCAGGCGATCGAAGAGGGCGACCTGCCGCCGGAGACGGTGCAGAAGATCGCCCAGCGCCTGGACGTGCCCGAGCACGACGTCGTCACCATGAACCGGCGCCTGGCCAGCCCCGACCACTCGCTGAACGCGCCCTTGCGCGCCGACGGCGAAGGCGAGTGGCAGGACTGGCTGGTCGACGAGCAGGAGAGCCAGGAAACCCAGCTTGCCGACCGCCAGGAGCTGACCAAGCGGCGCAAGCTGCTGCGCGATGCGCTGGGCACGCTGAACGACCGCGAGCGGCACATCCTGACCGAGCGGCGGCTGCGCGACAATCCGACGACGCTGGAGGAGCTGAGCCAGGAATACGGCATCAGCCGCGAGCGGGTACGCCAGATCGAGGTGCGGGCCTTCGAGAAGCTTCAGAAGGCGATCCGCAACGCCGCGGTGGAGGAGCGTCTGGCCTCCTGAGGTGCCGCACCTGAAGGTCCGCCGGCATACCCGGTTCCCGCGCCATCTCCGCGAAGGCGGAGATGGCGGAGATCTCCCTCCGACTGTACGTTCGCCGACAGGGCCAGGGAGATTCCCGCTTTCGGATTCCTCTGCGAAAGGGGCGATTTGTTTCGATATGGCGTGTTGTAGTTGGTCTTGGTCGAGGTGAGAGAGCGGTGTGCGCG